>JQIT01000001.1 GCA_000830255.1 Sulfuricurvum sp. PC08-66
CCAGGATCAAACTCTCCGTAGTTGATTGTTTGTATCCTATGCCCAAGATTTAAAATCTCTGGCTAGAAATATTTGGGTGTTCTACCTAATATAAATATAGATAAAACATTGTGTCCAAGATTCGTGAAAATCTTGAACGTTTTGTATTCAATTGTTGTTGCGATAGATAATCTCTCATCTACCTGCTTAGTTGTCAATGATCTCAAACAATCTCACCCTTTTTCGGTATAATTACCGCTTCCAGATGCCTCTACTTGAGGTCCCTTTGTTTGTGGACGGGAATTATAGTCAAACAACCCCCTGATGTCAATTAGTTCTGGCTTAAAGTGAAAAAGATTGCAAAACTTTAACTACATCCATGAATATAACCCGTTTGAGGCTCGATACACACCACTGCACTCTGACTATTTTTCCTCAAAGTTACACGAATCGTGTCAATTGCCATAAAATCGAAAGAATTGCGTACGCCAACGCCTCCGCTATCTTCGGCACCTGAGGAACAATAAGGTCTACCAATATCATCAAAAAGAATATGTGCTCTTGACCGAGTACTTGCATTTGTAGCTGCCATTGACGGACAAACAACACTTACATTTGTAACACCATATGTATCCGCCAAATCAACCCCTGTATCACGATATTTCAAAATATACTCTGGAATATCCGTCCCATCTCTAGCAATAAAGAGACGTGTAAATGAATCATATAAATAATAATCTCCCTTGTCGGCTTTGTCACTATATTGAGGCAAAAGACTATTTGAGGGGGTATCGCTATAAACTGAATAAGGTAACTCTGTCGTCCCAGTATTAAACTGCATCTGCCAATACCCTTTGAACCACAACGTAGCGGCTTTGCGCGTGGCATTGATATTAGTCTCTATCGAGCTATCCGAGCTTCCTATATAGGTGTGATGTGTGAGGGCTTGGTTTTGGGTGAGTTGTAGATGCTGAATGACTTGCTGTTGTGCTTCATTGAGTTCGTCTCGAGAGAGTTGGGGAGCAAGCACGGCGCTCAAAATACCCAAAAGTACAATGACAACCAAAAGCTCGATAAAAGTAAAAGCGCGGGAGTAGTTCATAAAAAGAGCCTTGTACTAAAATCGCACCGATTATAGCACAAGGCAATGGGGAAAAACTAAAGGTCAGTTGCCTTTTCTACGTTATAAAGAATATCATCCATTGGGTGACGATACATTGGCATACCAAGGCGTTTTTCATCCAAGATGTGACCAATAAATCCAATTGAACGACCTACAACGAAGAATGCATTGAGTGTACCTGCATCGATAAATCCATCGATTTCATCTTCAGGGTAACCAAGTGCACGCCACATATCGACCATCAAGATACCAATAGTACCATCGACGTTCAAGATAAGGTTGTCTTTTTTGGAAGTAGTTAATTTTTCTACTTCAAGAGCGAAATCCAACAACGGAGTCGCTGGAAAGTTTCCTGCCGCAAATTTTTTCAATCCACTTACACGTAGGTCTGGATTACGTACCGATTTGATACGGTGACCAATTCCAGAGATAGTTTTACCCTCTTTTTTCATATAGTTGATAAAATCGGCAGGCGTCATATTGTGGTCGTGAGCGTATTTGAAATATTTTGCCGCATCATCGATAGCACCACCGAAACGTGGTCCAATAGTCAATAGACCTGTAACCAATGAACTAATTACATCTTTGCCTGCACGCGCTGTAACTTTGGCATTGTGTGCACCCGAAACGGCAGGACCATGATCTGCAACGGTTTTAATAACCGTCTCGATAAACTCTGTAGCCCATTTGGGGTAGCGTTTTTTGAACCACAAAAGTGAAATAACATCACCGATACCAAATCCAGTGTCAGGTGTCGCCACTGAAGAGATTGGGTAACCAGCATACGTCGCTTCATCACCACGATCATCTGAAATAGTACAGATGAACTCTTTGGCACGGCGTACTTTGGGCACGGTGCGCAATTCTGGTTCGACGATATCTTTGATAACACCTTTGGCTTTGAGGTTTGTATAAACCTCTTTGATTTTGTTTGGAAGGTCATTGAACGATTCAGGTACAAAGATACCTGCCTCAGCCATCGCTTTGTTTTTCGCAGCGGCTGTTTCAGCATCTGCATTAGCACTTGCACCCGCGTGACCAAACTGTACGCCAGAGCTGAAATGTTTGGCAATCGTACCAATACACCACGCAATGATAGGTTTTTTGATTTTGCCACTTTTGACAGCATCGATAACTTTGTACTCTTCAGTACCGCCCACTTCCCCAAGTAAAATCATATATTTTACGTCTGGATTGCTCTCCATACGTAAAAGGTTGTCGATAAATACTGAACCCACAAAACGGTCACCACCGATGGCAACGCCCTCGGAAATACCGTCCGCATTGATAGCGATGATGTTGCTAAGTTCGTTGAAAAGTCCACCAGAACGTGTCACAAGACCACATGAGCCAGCACGGTGAAGTTTAGAGTTTACAATATTTTCGATTGTTCCACCGACATTGGCGATTTTGAATGCACCTGGAGAGATACCACCAACAGTTGCAGGTCCAATAACAATGACACCTGCATCACGTGCAGCTTGGTTCATTTTGCGTGCAAGACGCTCTGGAATACCCTCTGCGGTTACCATGATGGTTTTAAATTGCCCTTTGATGGCAATAGCTTCCATTGTCACATCGTAGGCTGTACGAAACGACGCGAAGTTGAGTAGTACATCCGCTTTCGGGAATGCTTCAGATGCCTCTTTTGTATTGCGAAATACTGGTACCATAATCTCATCTGGACCGTAGAAGAATTTCTCAAATTTATTGTTGGATGTTGGAGCAACAATAGCCGCTACAGAGGGCTTGGTTCGACTAATGGTATAGTCGTAATCGAGCATACGTTGAATAGCGCTGGTGTTGTTGTTCCAAAAAATTGCTTGTGTCTCTTTTGTAAATAGTGCTCCCATAAACCTCTCCTTACTTCGCTAATGCCATACGAACGATGTCTGTGACATGCGTCTCTGGCCCATAAACTTCGATATAGAGACCCAATCGATCTGCTGCCTCTTTGATATCTTTGAGACCCTTCTCATAGTTGGGTCCACCACGACGTACATAGATACGTGTATTGTGCGCTTTCATTTTTGTTGCATAGTTTTCAAAGGCTTGGATAATACCTGTGAACGTTTTGGCAACGTCGGTGAAGTTGGCAATCGCACCACCGATGATGAGAATTTTGTCGCGCCCTTTGGGGTCTTTGTGACGGGTCATCAAATCTAGGACAGTTTCAGCATAAAATTTAGTCTCGCCAGTAGTTGGTCCACCTGAATATTCGCCATAGTTTGCCAAATCTTTGACATCGCCAGAGAGGTCTGCAATCGTATCAGCGTAGACCACCGATGCACCACCGCCTGCGACCATCGTCCAGATACGTCCGAGAGGATTAAGAATAGTAAGTTTGAGTGATGCACCCGATTTAGCATCGGCTTCTGCAATCGCTTTTTCTTCAGGAGATTGGTCTTCCATACCAAATGCAGTTGGGTACTCAATTTCGCCCCATTTTTCTGCCATCAAGTAGCCCGCTGTGTCATCGAGACGTGCCACGAGGTCAAGAATCGCCATTTCATTGTTATCGAGCATAACGATAGGATTGATTTCCAAATAGGCGAAGTTCATATCGCGGTAAAATTTAAAAAATTGAATGGCAAAAGAGGTAAATTTTTCTTTATCTTTGGCAGGGATATCTTTGGGGACATTGGCTTTGATAGCGTGCTCCATATCTGCATCGCTCATCATGATGGGAATAGCTATATGATTGACCTTCTCATCCCAACCCTCTTCTACTTCCATACCACCTTCGGCTGACATATAAAGTACATCATCTTCGCCTACAGTAGTAGCAGAGATGTAATACTCTTGAGCTTGTGAGTGGGGTGTGAATGGCTCAACGATAAAGTGTGACAATTGACCATGTTGACCAGAAAGAAGTGTAGTCGTGCCTGCCATTTTGGCATCAATCCATGCAGCAGCAGCATCGAGAGTAACGTCACCTGGTTTAGCAGTTTTGAAAAGAACAAGGTCATTTTTACCACGTTTTCCGAAAAGCATGTCTGGTTTGGCGACCAATGGCTCTCGCTTCAACCACTCAAAACCATGCTCTTGTGCTTTTGCTTTTAGCTCGGCACCGCTTGTAACCAATACCGATTTAAACCCATAGTGAAATCCACCAAAATACTCTTCCCAGTGTTTTGAGAAAATTGCTTTACCGTCGTATTCACGAATCGCTCTTTGCGCCATTGCAACTCCTTAAGAAATGTTTGTTGGAGTATACCATTAGGGACGCAAAAAAATTTAATATTTGAGACCAAATGTGCGTGTTTCGAAGAAATTATGTCCTATTTTGTAACACTATACTCCATAATAGGTCTGCTCATGTAACTTATCGAAACAATCTTATAAGCTTTATTGAGGCGTCCATACTTTAAGGTTAGCGTCGAAGAGTGCCCTATTCCATAAAAGCTCAATCGCTTTTGCAAGAGCCAATCGTCCGCATGAACCGCATCGATTCCTTGGGCTTTGAGGGCATCGGAAAGCTCTCGTATAAAATAGTGCTGATAAAAAATATGTGACTGCGGATTTTCCAAAAATGCAAACGCGATTTTATTGAAAAATATCGCCATGCTGTTGAGCATCAGTAGCGTCATTGCCGTCCAAAAAAGTAGCTTGAGCCGTACACGATGCGGTCGAATGCGCATACGATAGGTGTTCATAAATTGTCGCACCAAAAGAGGCAATGCGACGACAACATAGGGCTCATAGAGTTCGATTTTTATCCCTTGACGCAGTGAAAGCAGAAGCGACCAAAAGAGCGCGCTTACGGAAATGGCCCACAAAATATCTTTGGAGCCGCGCGTAGGGATACGAAAAAGCACTACATACAAAAAATAGAAAAAGAGTATGGGCGAAAGAAGCACCATATAAAGCCCCATCGTCTGAAGCGTCATCGTATGCATCTCGCCCACTGTGTAGATATCGCCTATCCACCATGCCAATGCGGTCAAACTCCAAGACCATCCTACCAATCCATACCGCTTTTGCAAGAGCGCCAAAAGCCCTACCCCAAAAGAGAGGACAAAAAAGGAGGCATCGATAGCGATATAGATAGGCATCAACCCCCATGCAATACGCTCATGTCGATGGTAAAGATAGACAAAAAGCATCACCAAAAAGGTAATCAACCCTGCATAGTGAATGAGTACGGTGGTGATATTGATACTAGGGATGAGGACAAAAATTCCCATCGTCCATGCGATATCGATAGGCTTTGTGAAGTAGAGCTTGGCAATACGGTAAAGCAAAAAGAGTGACGCAAAATGCAACACAATCATCGGCAATCGAAGCGCTATATCGTTGCGTCCAAAAAGAGCGGTAGACCACTGCATAGGGTAGTAGAGCAAGGAGGGCCACTCTCCAAAATAGAGACTGGTCTCATAAGGTGAAATAGAGAGCGAACTTGCGAAATAGAGCAAGCCTGCCAAATAGAGCATAAACCCTATCGACCAACCTGCAAGTGCGGAAATTTTCATAAACGCAAAAAATTACCCAAAATCGTATGACCGTGTTGGCTCATAATCGATTCAGGATGGAATTGGACGCCGTAGATAGGTTTATCTTTGATTTTGAGTGCCATGATTTCGTGGTCATCTTCACTGGTCGCGAGCACTTCGATAGTCTCTGGTAGCTGTTGTGGCGCGACGATGAGAGAGTGGTATCGCGTCGCCGTAAAGTGGTCTGGCACCGATTCAAAGAGCTTAGACTCTTTTTCTAGGTGCATCGTCGAAGTTTTGCCGTGCATCATATTTTTGGCACGTACGACTTGCGCGCCAAAGGCTTGACCGATGGCTTGATGCCCTAGACAGATACCCAAAATAGGCACTTCGTCTTGCATCTTCTCTATCAATTCCAAACTCACACCCGCTTCATTGGGCGTAGCAGGACCAGGGGAGATGATGATTTTTTCAGGATGTAGCGCCCTAATCTCATCGATGGTAAGCTCATCGTTACGAATGATTTTGAGATCGGCACCCAACTCAAGGCAGTATTGGACAATGTTGTAGGTAAAACTGTCGTAATTATCAATCATAAGTATCATGGGATATCACTACTTTTTTGGGGCGATTATAACGAGCCTATCTATCGAAATGGCTTATAAAACGCACGATGCGCCAACGCCAACATCGGCAAATCCCCACGCGTATCTCCATAGGCGATAATCTCATCGAATGTCGAGAGCTCAAAACGCGCTTTGATGCGTGCTACTTTTTCCTTTCCATGACAATTTTTCCCTGTCATATGACCTGTCAAGACGCCATCATGCTCTTCTAACACAGAAGAGATACACTCAAAACCGTACTGATTGCACCACGGTTCCATCCACGTCTGCATCGATGCCGTGACAATGACGACTGTGTCACCTTGGGCTTGATACTCCAAGAGCGCTTGAAGTGCTTGAGGGCGCACCATCGAGGGGAGTTTTTGCACTGCGAACTGCCCTCCCAGAAGGCGAATTTTCTCCACCTCCATGCCACCCAAAAAACGTCGCAAAAGTTCATTTTTGGCACGGCTGTTATCGATAATTCGTAGGAGAAAAAGTGTATAAAAGGGGGCAAAAAAAGCAAGCTTGAGATAATAGCGCCACGACCCCACAACATAACGCAAAAAAGCTCCCATACTATCACGGTAGGTTACCGTCCCGTCAAAATCACACAACACCAATCTCATGGCATTTCTCCTTGCAAATAGTACATATCATCGAAATAGCACTCCCCTTTGGGCAGCCATGCAGGAGGCGTATAGTAGGCATTTCGTATCGTATCGAGGTAGAGATTTTTGTATTTTTCGTAGGAGAAATGGTGGCAGGTAAAAATATAGCCTTGCGCTTTGGCGATGGGGAAGGGTTGCGTATCGACGCTTTGACATACCCCCTCGATGCGTTGCTCCATCGATGCATCCCAATCAAAAAGTGCAATAGTTTGCCCTTCTAACGCTCTCACATCGACCCATTTGTCATCTTGACGACCGTATTTGGCGGTGTTAAAGAGCGTCGATAGGGGACGATTGCAGTAGTAGCTGTATATCGATGCAGGAGTATATGCCGTGGCAAAAAGTGGATAGATTACACTATCAAGCGCCCTACAAACAGCATCATGCTCTTTTAAGAGTGCCACTTCGGTGTAGCTTTTACTCCCTTCAAAAAAATGCAAAGGTGCCAATGCCAAGGTAGCCAAAACCACTGCATGCAGCAGTGCAAATGCCGCATTGGTATAAAAAAAGAGCTTCATGCGTGCCGCAGGTATCGTCGCAAATAGCAGATACAACGCAGGCAATCCCACCAAAAACCAGTGCAATCCTACGCTTGACGAAAGACTCACCGCTCCTAGCACCAGACCCAAAACACCCAACACCCACCACGCTAATGTGCGCAGTGCACCCAACTCGCCCACACCCCTAGAGCGCCACACCCAATAAGCACCCCAAGGTGTCACATAGTAGAGCACGAAAAGCGCAAAGAGCGAAAAGCCGCTCCACGCAGAGAGAGACTCTTGGGTGCGTGCGACCATATTAAAAAGAATATTGTTCCAGCAACAAGTGTAATTAAAATAGAGATTTTCCAGCCCGATAGTTGCCGACACCACGACCAGCACCACTACGCGCCAAAGCGGCACACGATGCACCAATGCGTGCAAAACAAAAGCCAATACAATAAAAACGGCAAAATATTTGCTCAAAAATGCCAGCCCCAAAAAGAGCCCAGCCCCAAAAGCATACCGACCCCAGCGCGCCTCATGCAGTGCCGCTACCCACATCCAAGAGCCAAGGGCTACGAAAAAGAGCAGTGCAATGTCATTGGTCATCAAGACCATGAGCACATCGACGGGCGAAACCAAAAAGAGAAGCGCCGCAAACCGTGCACGTGTGCTATCGACGTAATAGCGCGCCATCGCATAGATAGACCACGCCACGACAAAAGCGGTCACAACGGCAAAAGCGCGATAAAAAATATGTGAATCGCTCACCCACTGCATGACGCCAATGAGCCACCCCACCATAGGCGGATGGTCATAATAGCCCCACTCCCATTGAGTCGCCCATCGAATGAAATAGGCCTCATCCCCTGTAAGCGGAAAGGTTGCAATGATGAGCAACTTGGCAAAGGTAAGTATCGCAACTATCGACCACGCACTACGACTATTTAGCATGGATTAGAGGCTCATGCGCTTGAATATTGTCTCTGGAATATGCGCAATGATGAGCATAATAATACGCCACACACTACGCACATAAAGGATATTGCACCCCTTTTGTTGTGCACGATAAATTGCCGCACCTACCTCATCGGGGTGTGCGGTGAGTGCTTTTGGTAGTGCCAATCCTTGTGTCATAGGCGTATAGACAAACCCTGGTAAAACGGTCAACACATGCACACCACTCGCACTCAATCGATTACGCAGACCGCTCAAATAGGCACTAAATCCCGCTTTGGCACTGCCATAGAGATAGTTGGTTTTACGTCCTCGATTGCCCGCCACTGAACTTACCCCTACGATAAAGCCCTCTTTGCGTGCTTCAAAACTGTTGGCTACATGATTGAGCAGGCTTACCAATCCCATATAATTGACCACTATTGCACGCTGTACCAAACTCCAATCCTCTTGGGCTTGTGCTTGACTAGGCATAAAACCAGCGACCGTAATGACGCCTGCTATGTCGTAGCGTCCAGAGAGGTTTTGCCACCATGTCGCATGGCTCTCTAGCGCCTCTACATCGAAGGATTCTAGCACCACATCGACGCTGTTGCGAATAGCCATATCGGTAGCCCAAAGTGCGATGGCTTGGGTGTCGCGTGCGCAGGCGATGATGCCAAAACCTGCTTGTGCATAGTAGAGTGCGGTAGATTGGGCGATGAGGCTTTTTGCCCCTATGATGACGACATATTGCATGATTAAATTCCTACGCGTTGAGATTGAAGTGACGCAAATGTATTCTCTAGCTTTTCACGATGTCGATAGGCACGAAAGGTATCGATATGTTCATAACCCGCTTCGAAGTGGGCTTGGGAGACACGCACATCTTTGGCAAGATAGATACGCCCACCATAGTGCGCGACTAAGGCATCGAGTGTATCGAGCAGTGCCCACAATGTAGGCTCGATTTTGAAATCCAACGCCAATGAATACCCCTCGATAGGGAACGAAAGATAGTTCTCATTCGCTTTTCCATAGAGTTTGAGCACCGCCAAGAACGATCCTTTACCACTTTTGGCAATCGCGTTTAAAATAGCGCTCAACCCCTCATAGCTTGTCGCTTTGGGCAGGATAAATTGGTACTGCGTAAAGCCGTTGCGTCCATAGATACGGTTCCACGCTCCGATACTATCTAGCGGATAAAAAAAGCTATCGATAGAGGTCGATTGGTGTGAAGTACCGCGTGGCGCTTTGGCGTAGTAGAGCATATTAAAAAGGCGTACGCTCCATCCATTGAGCACCCACGAGGGCAGTGTCAGCGGAAATTGCCACGACGCTTTTGGGGTGTAGTCTAGACTCCCCTCTTTGGCAAAATCACCCACCATAAGCAGACTGCGCCCCATTGCCTCACCTTTGGCTAGACAATCTATCCACGCCACCGAATAGGGCATGTGCGCTGTCGCCTCAAACGCATCAAAAGTCTCGCGCAGATTGGGGCTTTTTATCGTGGTCTGCTCGATGGTGCTAGAGGCAATTTTTTTGAGGCTTAGCGTCGCATCGACGATAACACCTGTCAATCCCATGCCTCCGCATGTCGCATGGAAAAGCTCCTCGCCCGCGTGCGTCGAGTCGATACGCCCATCGGGATGCATGATACGCATCGATACGACGCTTTGACTGAAGCACCCCTCGACGTGGTGATTTTTGCCGTGTACGTCACTGGCGATTGCGCCGCCCACCGTGATATGTTTGGTGCCAGGGGTGACACGCAAAAACCACCCTTGCGGTACTGCCACATCGAGAATCTCGCTCAAAAGCACGCCGCTTTGGCACGTAATCGTCCCCTCTTGGGCATCAAACGCCAAAAATTTGTTCATTTTTCGCATATCGATGATGTGCGCACCCAAGGCACTGTCACCGTAACTGCGCCCATTGCCATAGGCTATCATCGGACGCGGCATCTCTTGCATCACTTCTTGAAGTACCTCTAGCGTCGAGACACTCTCGACCTTCGCATCTACTATAGGATAACGACCCCAGCTCTCAATGTGCATTACGACTCCTAAAAACAAAATGTTTATCCAGTTGGTATTTGATGGAATAGCCTATAGCCAAACCGATAGTGGCACCCAAATAACTTCCCCATGATGCATCAATCAATCGATCGAAAAGTATCTCTACTCCCCAAAAAATAAGCGTCGTAAAGACCCCCATGAAGGAGTAAAAAACAAACGAAATACTGTTCTCCCACTGATGCAATGCGATATAACGAAAAATATAGCGCTTATCCAAGTTGTATTTCACAAGCAACCCTACGAGTGTTCCAAAAAACATTGCCACATAGAGCGAATAGTGTTGTGTATAGAGCGATTGACTTATTGCTTGTACGCTCAAATTTGCGGCACTCGCCAAGAGTGCGAACGCCAAATAGCGCGTAATCAACTGTGTCAATTTTGTATTGTCTTTGATATTCATCTCATCGCGCCATAGAATATCGAAGATTTTCATCTCTACAATACGCCTGCAACCAAGTAGCTGTTATACGCGACATAGGCTAGCAAAAGCACAGCCCCTTCTCTTCGACCAATGCGCCCTTGTCTACCACGCAAGCCTACTGCCATGACAAAAAGCAATAGCGTCAACGCCAGCATCACCACAAAATCGCGGCTCATAAAAGCACTCTCGATACCCTCGACAGGCATTATCACCCCTGCGATACCTGCTACCGCCAAAATATTGAACATATTAGAGCCTACGACATTTCCGATAGCAATATCATGTTCGCCTTTGCGTGCGGCGATGACCGATGCCGCCAACTCTGGTAGCGACGTCCCCAACGCGACAATTGTAAGCCCTACAATCAAATCGCTGATGCCAAAAAAGTGTGCCACTTCGACCGCACCCCACACCAAGAGACGTGAGCTAGCAATCAAAAGCACTAACCCCACTACAATCCACGTAATTGCACGTCCTAGTGTCATGGGGTGCTCGATAAGCTCTTGCTCTGTCTCTTTTGCCAAGGTATCACGACGGTCGCGCAACGCCGAATAGACAGACCATCCTATGAGAGCGAAAAAGCCCCCAACCAAAAGGAGTGATTCGATACGCGTGAGGTTGCCATCCCACATCAACACCCCTGAAAAAAGGACGATGCCCGTCAAAAGAGGCAACTCTTTGCGCACGATTTTGGAGTGTACCAACATCGGTGCCACTAACGCCGCCACCCCCAAAATAAGCCCAATATTGACAATATTAGAGCCAAAAGCATTGCCCAATGCTAGCATCGGCGCACCGTCTATTGCCGCCATTGCAGAGACCACCATCTCTGGTGCCGAGGTCCCAAAGCCTACGATGACCATCCCGATGAGTAGCGATGGCATCCCCAAATGACGCGCTGTTGCAGCCGCCCCATCGACGAATTTATCCGCACTCCACACCAACAACACAAACCCGCCAATAATCGCCAACGAAGCCAAAAGCATTGCGCACCTTTTTTTTAAAAAGGATTGTACTTGCCGAGGGCTGTTATTGGGATTAATGAGGCTTGACACCTACTGTATAATGCCTATCACTCTACACAAAGGGCAGACCATGACACCCCAAATCCGAGCCTACATCGACGCCTTCGACAGCCCCACCCAAGCGCGACTCATCGAGCTACACACCCTCATCGAGTCCGCCCTCACCCCAGAGATAGAGCAGGTCATCTACTACAACCTCCCCACCTTCATGGTCAAGGGCAAAAAACGCCCCCTCTGCGTCTACAGCGTCGCCACCCATCACATCAGCTTTGTCACCACCGATAGCGAAATTTTGCAGCGCTACAAACCGCGCCTTGCAGGGTACAAAATCAGCGGCACCACGTTGCAGCTCCCCTTTGAGCGACCACTGCCTCGTGAGGTCATCATCGATATCGTGAGAGAGCGTATCGACACGGTGAGTGCCTCTGTCGAGAGCAAAACCATAGCCGTCGATAAGCCCATCCACGAGATGCCAGACTTCGTACTGAGTGCCCTTGAAAATGCCAATCTCATGGAGGAGTATTACGCGCGTCCCGCCTATCAGCAAAACGACTATCTAGGCTGGATTGCGGGAGCCAAAACCGACGCGACACGACAAAAACGCCTCACGCAAATGCTCGATGAACTCTCACAAGGCGGGGTCTATATGAAGATGCCACATCCTGCATCGATGAAGAGATAAATTAGTGAAGAGGCAAGAATTTATTTGTTTAAATTGTCGTCGTCAGGTTTGTCGTTGGTTTTATTTATAGAATTATGAGTATGCGAAGAGTCAATTTTCAGTTGAGGAAGAACTGCATCCGAGATGCCTTGCATTCTTAGCTTATCAAATCTTGCCATTGCTTCTATCGAAGGGCCAAACAAGTGTACCTTGTCAAGTCCTGCGAATGCTACTATCGAAGGGTTAAACGCACTATTTTTACCAAGGGCTGCTAGTGCTGCAACAGAAGCTCCATCAAGCACAGACAACCAGTTATCTGAATTAACATTTTTCTGTGATAACTTTGTATTATTTCTAAGCTCATTGATTTCAGCATTCAGTTTCTTGAGATTTTGATCTTTATTTTTACTTTGCTCTTTCTCATTGCTTAATTCTGATACTAAAGCTTCAATTTTTGACAAATGCACTTCTTGATTTTTCCTAAATTTCTCATTCTCCAACTCCCGAAAAGCTATTTCAGAAGTCAAGTCTTTCACAAATGTTCCCATTTCATCTGCGCTTCCTGCCATCCTATTAAAAATAGTCAAAAAGTAAGCAATTAATTTATTGTCAGAAAAATTTGGGTATCGGATTTTATGATCAATCTCGCTCCATCCTTCTTCGAAAATAGTTCTGACTTGTATTTCAGCAAGGATTTTTTTAATAGTAGGTTGTGTTGATATTATGTAATGAATAGATCTATATCCCGAAAGATGAGTCTCAACAACACATCCATTTTCACTATAGCTATCGACAATCCCTCCTTCATCTCCCTCTCGAATATAAGCCTTTACACCCTCAATCGGTTCCCAATATGCCAATATATAAGAGTGTATATTAAGCCATTCAGATTTGAATAGATGTAAAACTCGAACTCCGACTAAGTCTGTAATTATTTGAGAATAGTTACTTGCATTAATCTCAAGATATTTATCAGAACCTGATGCTCGCTTTCGGATAATTTTTTCTAGTAAATGTTCAGTATCTTTTACTCGCCATCGTACAGAGTGAACCTGTGGACATTTTTGTAGAACCTTAGCCAAAAATTCAGCTGATTCATTCAGATGAGAAATCTGACTTTCGTAGTCTGCGACGATAGCTTGTAATTCATCTATTGTTATCTTTGCTTTATCCCAGTCACCGTTTGAAATACGGTTACGCGTTAAGAACGACTCGAGATTATCTAATTCGATTTTCATTATTTCCTCGCTTAATTTATATGAACATCTATCTAACTATTCATTCAAAAAAAACCTCGAATATTCGAAACATCCAAGCAAATTTTTACCAGTTGACACAATTTCGACTATTGTATGCTGTTATTCCTAAATTCATTGTGGGGGACGTGTCGTATCGATAGGAGAAGCTACCACCTCAAAACTCCCCGACACAATCACGCGCTCCCCTTCATAGAGTTCATAGGTGAATAGGTCTCCCGCCGCAAATCCCCCTACCCCTTTGGGTGTCCCACTCATGATAATATCCCCATCGTTGAGAGTCATAAATGTCCCTATCTCCGCCAACACCTGCGCGGGTTTGTACATCATGAGCGCATAGAGTGCGTGCTGGACGAGGGTGCCGTGTTTGTAGAGCTTGAGACTCAATGCCTCCACGCGACCAAAAGGCACGAACCTCCCAAAAACCGCCGAACCATCGAACGCTTTGGCGCGCTCCCACGGTAGACCCTTGGCTTTGAGGTGGTTTTGGATGTCCGCTTTGGTGAGATCCAGACCAAATCCCACGCCTGCCAATGCGCCATCGATGACGACGAAACAGATTTCGCCCTCGAAGCGTGTCTGCTCCCCAAAATCATAAAGCTGTGTCGATATGGCGCTGTTAGGCTTGGTGAAGAGGACGAGATTTTCGGGGATTTCATTGCCTAGTTCGTGAATATGCTCTACGTAATTGCGCCCTACGCACACTATTTTTGAGGGTGTCAAACTCTGATGGTCAAAATCGATGGTGTTCATCTATATCATCGCCATCATCAAAAACCCTGTGAAACCTGCATTGTCGTAGGTGAATTGCGGGTCGATGTGGCGTTTCATCTCGTCGATGTGCGCTCGATACGCGGTATAAAATGCATACGTGGGTGTGGGTCGATAGACTATATCCGTCAGCTCGAAGATACGGATAATATCCTTGGTCGTGGTGGGCTTGACGAATAGCTCTCTGTCGCGCGCCACATAGTAGGGCACCACCGTCACCATCGACCATTTCGCAAGTCCATACCGCCCCAGCGCCTCTACCAACGAGGTGAAGCCCTCCTCTTGGTCGCCATAGAGCAATTCATACAGCGCGATGGTCAAAATATCTTTTTGTTCCATACTCATCGAGGCGATAGCATCGCGGGTTTTGGGCTTTTCAAAGACACTAATCATCGAGGATTTACCAATAGCTTTGGCAAAATTGGAGGCAATTAGCTCTGGGTTGGCGAAGTTATCAGGCGCAAAGAGGCTTTGGAACTGTTCGCTCACTTTGGGGGTGTTGTGCTTTTTGACGATAGCTTGGATATGTGGGTCATCGAAGCCTTGGGGGAAGCGGCGAAAAAAGGCATCTTGCGCCTCTTGGAGCGTGGTGAGATTCATCGGTTTTCCTTTTTGAGACTATGAAGTATGCTTAACTACCTTGCTTATTCCGATTAAATATTTTCAAAATTTCTATCGTATTTTTTTCCAAATTTACTTCATAAGTGACAGTATATTTTTTATATGTCATATCCCTCATGTTTTTGTCATCGAAATAAATGGACTGCTGATATTTAAAAGGAAAGTTTGGTAATTCTAAAATTAATTTTTCAAGTTCCAAAGCAAAAGAGATACTTGCACTTGGCTTGTCATTCGCAATATAATTTACGATATTTATGAGTTGTTTTTCGAAACTTGGATTGTAAATAATTCTCATTAATTATTTTCAAATGTATTCAAATGCTTTTTGATATTTCCCCAAATATCTTCATGTGGAACCATATCGATTTTACCACTTTTTATATCATCTCTTATTTGTTGAAGCTCTTTTTGTCTCTCATAAAAGTTTGGGTCACTCTCGATATTTTTATCTTTATGGACAGTTACTTCATTTTTAAATTGTTTCAAATAATCCAAAAAATTTGGTACAAAACTATCTTGAACTTCCAAGGTAAAAGTTTGCATGGAGAAATCCTTTATCGATAATGGTGCTATTTTAGCAAAATTCAATACCATCTTCTCTTCAAAATCCCTCTCACGCCTCTTGGAGCGTGGAGAGATTCATCGATTATTTCACCTCACACGCATCGCCCATGCAGTTGGGACGAATTTCAGGCTCTTTGAGTAGGCGTAGACGTATCGCCAAAAAGTAGAGCTTGCACCCTACGCAAATCCCAAACGCACTCTCCAAATAGACAAAAATCGTACACCACAGACACAGCGAACAGACATTTTCGAAGTAGCTCACATCTTGGAGGAGGAAAAACGAGAGGACAAAAACGCCCGTGGTCAGCAACAGTCCTAGTCCCCATGCGAAGCGCTTTTGCACCGCTCCGATGTAGAGTGGGGTTTGTTTGGCGACGATACGCTTGGCGATAAAATAGGTCGGTGCCCACTCCAAATTCACAAAAATTCCGATGAGAAAATTCGTCATCATAAAGCCCGAAATATAGGGAATCACCTCATAGTTACTAAGGACAAAACCGTTTATCATCGCAATCACACCCAGCAAAAGCATCAGCCCAGCACTCGCGCGCATCGTGCGCTCATCGACCACCGCATACCCTAGCGTCGCATCCCATCGACCAAATTGCCCTATTTTCATCACATCTCCTTTGTTTGGGTGCAATGATAAAGTATAAGGATTAATGATAGATTGAAAGTGCCTTGACAGTTGCAATTACTTGCGATATAGTTGCGCACTCAAATATTTATCAAGGATACCTCATGCAAAAAGAGACCCAACTCCTCTTCACCCTAGCGCAACTACACACCAAGTTTTTCAAGTTCGTCGATAGACGCTTGAGCGTACACAGCATCTCCTTCTCGGAGTTCTATGTGATGCATACCCTTTTTGGAGCGCCCCAACACACGCTACGCCGTATCGATTTGGCAGAGGCGGTGGGCATGAGCGCATCGGGTGTGACGCGCCTGCTCAATCCCATGGAGAAGCTCCACCTCATCCAAAAAGAGCAAAACCCCCGCGATGCACGCGTAAGTCTGGTCAAGCTCTCTAGTGACGGCGAGCAGGTCTACCTCGATGCGATGCAAAGCTTCGAAGCCAGCGCGCAGATGCTATTGGAATCTGCCTCAGCGCAAACTGTAGAGCATTTCGTCGAGAGCGCCAAGGCGTTGTTGTAGGAAGCACTCCTACCCAAAAATCCTTTGCATCACGCGGTATTTCCATCGAGTGTAGGGGGCGTATTTGAGGGATAGCTCGAAGCGACTCCACTTCACCAATACGCTTTTATGGTGCGAGAAAGTATCGAAACCATATTTGCCGTGATAGCTCCCTATACCACTCGCCCCCACACCGCCAAAAGGCAATCGAGAGTTGGTCAGGTGCATGACCGAATCATTGACCGCCCCTCCCCCAAAAGAGAGTTCATCGATGATTTTTTGGGCGTTTATTTTGCTTTGGGTGTAAACATAACAAGCCAGCGGTTTGGGGCGTGCCTTGACCGTAGCGATGACCTCCTCCAAATCATCGAATGCAATGATGGGCAGGATGGGACCAAAAATCTCATCGCTCATGATGGAGTCCTCCCATTGCGCCTCCTCGATGAGCGTCGGTGCGATGAGGCGTTTGGTTTTGTCCGATACGAGAGGGATTTGGGCTAGGTCGTGCAGACGCTTGAAGTTTCGCTCATTGATGATTTGGACATAATTTTCACCCTCGATGTCCTGAAATTGGGTGGCTATTTCCCTTTTGAGTGCCTCGATAAAGAGCCCTTTGATACGCTTATCGACGACGATATAATCGGGCGCGATACAGGTCTGCCCCGCATTGAGGAACTTCGCCCATGCGATACGCTTTGCCGCCAATGCGATGTGCGCATCTGCTAGGACAAAGGTAGGGCTTTTGCCCCCAAGCTCTAGCACCACAGGGGTGAGATGTTTGGCCGCCGCCTCGTAGATGATACGCCCTACAGCGGTACTTCCTGTGAAAAATATCTTGTCAAAGGCGTGCGCTAATATCGCGGTGGTCTCCTCTACGCCCCCTTCGAGGACGCAAAAGGTGTTTGGCTCAAAGGCGCTATTGATGAGTGATGCCATGACGCTAGAGGTACGTGGGGCAATTTCGCTGGGTTTGAGCACGACGGTATTACCTGAGGCAAGCGCGGCAATAGCAGGTGCCAAGGAGAGCTGATAGGGGTAGTTCCACGCCCCAATCACGAGCACACACCCCAACGGCTCTGGCACGATGTAACTAAAAGAGGGGAAATTGGCGATGTCACTCCAAAGACGTTTGGGCTTTGACCAGCGCGCTAAATTTTTGAGTGCGACGTCGATTTCGTGGTACAAAAAGCCTATTTCTGTTGCATAGGTCTCGAAGACACTTTTGTGAAAATCCTCATAAATTGCCTCGAAAAGTAGCGCTTCGTTGGCTTTGAGCTGTGCGCGAAGCTTGCTTAGCTGAGCTTTGCGAAAAGCAATCGATTTGGTCGCATTGGTAGCGAAAAAGGCGCGCTGTGCGGATAAAACGGTCTCGATAGTCATAGAAATCCCTCTTTTTTTAGTAGTGTACGCTAATGCTCATCTCTTTTGTACCCATTAGCTCAAAACGCGCCTCCTCGAAAGAGGCACTGCGAAACATCGGATAGACATTATTGCTAAAGCCATACCCTTCGATGGGCATACCCAAAAAATTGGTATCGAGCTTTTGGTTGCTGTTCTGGTCATGAAAAAGCGACACTGCATAAACCCCATCAGGAATATTCACAAGCTTCACCACCATTGTGCCTTGGGAGGCTTTGACGAAAACTCCCTTGACCACTTTGGCGTTGGGTTTGGCAAACGCTTTGGCTTCATCATAGAGACCTATCGATAGCTCACCGTTGGCGTTTTTGACCCCTTCGATAGTTATCTCAATCTCCCCTGCTCCCAACATCGACACAATGACCCACGGTAAAACTTTTCGCATACGAACCTCCTTTTATGATGAGAGCATCGTAATCTTTTGAGAAATTTTTGTCATTCACTTAGGTGAAGCGTGTCTGCTTTTGAGCTTACTTAGCGTCTGCGGTGCGACTCCTAGCATCGAGGCGATATGATATTGGGGGACTTTATCGAGCAAGTACGGTGTCTCGTGCATGAATTTTTCGAACCTTGTAGCCGCGTCATCTTTGAGCATCGATTGGTAGAGTCGATGCACTTTGGTGTAGGCTAGCTCTGCCATGAGCCGTCCAAAGGTCGCGCCCTTCTTGCGGTAATTGTAAAAAAACTGCACATCGCTATAGGCTATCGATGTCAATTGACAATCCTCAAGCACCTCGAAACTTAGCTCGGAGGGGATTTGATGAATGAAACTGTCGTAATCGATGACATAGAGATTGACCATTTGGGCGTTGGGGTCGTTGAAATAGATATACCATGTCACATCCTTGCCCTCATCGGTGATGATATAGGCACGTATGATACCGCTCTCGATAAACATAAGGCGCTCCATCACGTCACCTGCATAGTGCAGAATTTGCCCTTTGGCGTAGTGTAGGGTTTGGAGTTTGGAGCGGAAGAGTCCCCACTCTACACGGTTGAGCTTGACATATTTGTCCATGAAATGTTTATAGTTTTCGTACATGGTGCGATTTTAACACATCCTTAGAGTTTGGGTACTGCGCGTAGATAGGCTTTTTGTCCATCCAGAGTTGCCCAAAAATTATCGGCTTGCTTTTTGAAGGTCTCATGCGTAGTGCCAGGATTGGAGACTTTTGCCATGTGCGCATAGTCGATACGCCCCTCGCGCACTGCTTGCACCCCTGCGGCAAAACACGCCTGCTCGACGCGCTCTCTACGGGTGCGATAAAAAGGCTGTGCGATGATTTCAGAAGCAGGCATATAGAACTCTCCCATCATCTGCATCAGCGCATTGTGCTTATCCCATGCGCGAAAAATCGCACTCAGTCCATCGAAATTACCCTCGACATCGGGAAATCCTCCCGCGCTAAAGACCACAAATCCCTGCTCGCCTAGGTGTGCATAGCGGCTAGGATGGATGATGTGCCCAGATGCGTTTTGTTGCATATACGGCTCCAATAGTGGCAAAAGTCTGTCCAAAAATGTTTTCATCACCCCTGTCACGCTAAAAATATAGAGTGGCGACGCATAGACAATCAAATCTGCGGCTTTGTGTTTTTCCAACAGCATAGGCATATCGTCCTTGTGGATACACGTCCCAGGGGTCGCTGTCCAACAGGTGTAGCACCCCACGCACTGTTTGAGTTGCATTTCATCCAGACGAAACAGCTCCACCGTCGCACCTGCACTGCGCGCCCCCTCGATGAACTTATCGACCATCAGCGTCGTCTTGCTGTAGGCTTTTTTGCGCACACCTCCATCGAAGATAGCAATGGTACGAATAGGCTTTTGTAGCTTCGCATAGGTGTAGTCAGGGACTCTATCAGGAATGATTTGCGGTGTCGCATGCGCGTCAAAAAAGCTCTCAAAACGTGCCAAAAGCTCCAAATCTCCGCTTGCCTTATACTCCCCTGCCAAATACGCCTGCGTCCCATCGATATCACCATTGACGATTGCTAGCCACAGCGCCGAATCTGCCTCGATAAGGAGTGTCATATTGGCTTCGAGACCCACATGGTAGTGGCATTGATTGTCGCGAATGGTCAAGGTATGCTCACCCGCTTCCTCACCTGAGAGGTCAAACCCAATAACCGCATCGACCCCTTGTGCCATAGCCACATTCAGACCAAACGGCATCGCCTCAAACGCTTCACGGTTGGAGAGGAAATGCATTTTGACGGTGGGCTTTTGCATGAGGTATTTGGGTAGGAGTATCGACAAAGGTATCCCAAGCAAAATTTGCGGGAGAAAAGGGATGAGGATCGAGAGAGCAATAGTGGTCGCGGGGGTATCACTGTAGGGCAAATTAGCCAGTACAAAAGCCAATGCAAAAATCGCCGCCCATACGAAACTCAACCGTCGATTGATGCGCAAAAAGAGTGCACTTTTGACTATCGCCTCTGGATAGCGTGAACGTGACACATAGTAGGTGAAAGGCTTACGCCCCAACAACGGTGGCAAAAGCGCCACACCGAACAACACGATGTAGATGAGTGAACCCACAAACTGCATAATGACTCCTTTTGAAAAGTGTCACTATAGAGGAGTCCGCGCGTTTTGTCATTCACTTAAGTGAAGCGTATAAAGCTCTATCATCTCATGTGGTATGCGTGCAGGGCGTAGTGAGGGGTACTCGACGAAAACCCAAGTCGTGTAACCTGTACAAATCACCTTGCCTGTCGCATCGGCAAGTAGCTCGTATCGACGCACCGATTGGGCGACTTTGACACTCTCTATCCATGTGCGTAGACTCAGCGCCTCACCCAAAAATGCCCCATTTTTGTACTCGATGTGGTGCTCTTTGACTATCCATGAGCGGTTTTGAGCTTTGAGTGTCTCGAAGCCAAGCCCTACAGATTCGGAGTGTTCGGTAGCGGATTGAATAAACCACTCCAAATAGCGGATATTACCAACATGACCGTTGATATCGATGTCAGAAGGCTCAACTGTGAAGGTTTTGATATAGGGTGTCATGCTTCTCCAAAAAATGTTTTCAATAAGTTTTCCTCTTTTTATGATTTCAATATCGTATCGATGGTATGCACGATTTGCGCATAGGCACTATCTCTAGTGTTGACTTCCCACCTGCATAGTGGTTTTGATGATTTATATTTATTACCAGTTTGGTTGTCAAAGTCGTAATCATATGGGGCAATTTGATAATTATTTAGCTCTAATGTTCCTAAAGAATAATTTGACCTAGATTGATTATATGGTATGTTTTTACTTAGCTCAAAGATGTTAGCAAAGTCACAAACCAATACACATAGAATTTTTTTACCATGCTGTTTGTTTAGTATATTTGCAACTTCATGGTTAAGTATGTACGATGAATTAAAAAAGTCGATAGACAGCATATAAACTATCATATCACTCTCTTCAAGCTCTTTTTGAATCGTATCATGCCACTCTTTTCCGCCATTTTCCGCTAGTCGGCTATCATCCCAACTATCAGCAATGTCAAATACCTTTAGGAGCCTCATGTGCTCAACCAAACGCTCTTTATACTCAATATTTTTTTTCGAGTAGGAGATAAAAATTTTTTTCATTTCGTTTACCTTTTTGTTGTTAGGTACAAGATATTTGAATGGTCTTGTTGAGAGTTTGGATAGTTGTTTGTCTTTGATGATAGTATAGTTTTCATCAAGGAGGTGTGCTATGACACTTTCATGTGTCTGTGATGAGTCGTTGAGTGTATTAAAGTGAACAAATTGTTTGTTATCGAGCGATATATATAAATCATCAGGATAGATAACTTTTCCTTTAGTGTAATCTATTTTAATATCTTCTACGTCTGCATAGCCACTTCTCGAAATTAGATTACTTAGCCACTCAGGCTTATCATAATAAAAAGCCATAATATCATCAAAGATACTTTTTATAATCTCGGTCTCTTTATACTTTTGAGAACTAGAGGAAACATATATCTCAATTTTGAGTTCTTCAAAATTGAGTCTTATACTAATTTTTATCTGTTTTTTATCAAGTGTAAATAGAAGTGAATCTCGCCAGTATTTTTTGAGATCAGGGTTTTGACCGTAGTGGCAAATAAGCTGATTGATAAAGCCAAATGGTATAAAGTATTCAAACTTCAAAGTTAGCTGTGGTATGCCAAACGCAGAAAAGAAGAAGAAATCATCGGTTTCGCTTTTTACCAAAGGTAGATAACTTGGGATGATATAGTTTTGAGAAGTCTCATCAAAATAGACCACTTTATTTTCAAGCAATAATAGACGAATATCATCTTGTGCAATTTTTTCAAACTCCTCTTTTGGCACCTTCCCTTTGTATCCCTCCATATGTTCTCTGCTTAAAATTCCTTTGTGAATCTCTTTTACGGTTTCTTGGGGGTTGAGCCACACTTTATCTTTGAGTGCTTCATTGTTTGGATAATAGAGCACTTGCCCTTGTTGAGCTAGTTGATAAAGCGTTGAACTAAGTGTGATGTTTGTATTAGATTGAGTCTTTACCTTCTCAAACTGTTTTTCTATCGTTTCGAGCTCATCTGCCCCTTCATTGACACCAATATTAAACAGTTCGTTTATAAAGTCAACATAGCTTTTTGACATTTCGATGTTTTTTGTCTTGTTTATCTCTTCTAGTAGGTTCTTGCGCAATGCCTCCAGATTTGGTTTTTCAGGCATTGTTAACTCTACATTGTATTCGTCTTCAATATCCTCTTGAAGCAGAGGATTTGAAAGTGCTAAGCGTTTATCTCTATCTCGATGCGTTTGAATCAGCCAACTTTTATTTTCTTTTCCATAGTGCTTAACCTGCCTAATCCAGTATGGACGATTAAACATTAGTGTGCCATTCTCGCTTTTTGAATCATTTCCAATCTTATTTTTATCTGTTTTGAGTTTCCAAAAGATGAGATTTGTTGTATCGTTGGTCATAAATGCCTTGTAGATACCATGGTAATAGTCCTGTCCGCCAAAGTCATAAAAAATTGCAGTTGGCTCACTGTCTTTTGGATATCGTTCAATGCTTAATATATGTGTACTGTCATTTGAATGATTGGTTTTTATACCATTCATAAAATAGTCTAAAAACGTACTTTTACCACTTGCATGATTGCCTACAAGCATCACTTTTTTTATTTCCTTAATTAGCACAATATCTGTTGCACGCAAGAGTTCAAAATAATTTTTTATTGCCTCGATATGATTTCTTTCTAAGCTACTATATAGTTTTATATTAGATGTATAACTTTCAAATGGATTGTTATCAATCTTTATTTTTTTTAGCAAAAAAATAATATTTTTAAGTTCATCTATTGACTTAATTATGTTACTTGACAAATCAAGATTTACTAGTGAATTTAGTGCTTCTAGATTCTCTATTTCTGCAATTTTGTTGTAAGATAAATCAAGAATTGTAAGTGAGCTTAACTTCTCAATATTCTCAATTTTTGCAATTTCGTTGAAAGATAAGTCAAGCTCATTTAATGAGCTTGACTTCTCAAGATTCTCGATTTTTTCAATTTTGTTGTCTGATAAATTTAGCGTTGCAAGTGAGCTTAACTTCTCCAGATTCTTGATTTTTTCAATTTGGTTGTCTGATAAATTTAGCGTTGCAAGTGAGCTTAACTTCTCAAGATTCTCGATTTTTTCAATATAGTTGTCTGATAAATTTAGCGTT
>JQIT01000011.1 GCA_000830255.1 Sulfuricurvum sp. PC08-66
AGCTTAACTTCTCAAGATTCTCGATTTTTTCAATATAGTTGTCTGATAAATTTAGCGTTGCAAGTGAGCTTAACTTCTCAAGATTCTCTATTTTTTCAATTTTGTTGCTAGATAAATCAAGTTCAGTCAGTGCATTTAGCTTTTCCAGATTCTCTATTTTTGCAATTTTATTGCCAGACAAATCGAGTACAGTCAATGAGCTCAACTTCTCCAGATTCTCTATTTTTTCAATTTTGTTGCCATATAACATTAGCGTTATAAGTGAGTTCAACTTCTCAAGATTCTCTATTTTTGCAATTTTGTTGGCAAATAAAATTAGCGTTGTAAGTGAGTTCAACTTCTCAAGATTCTCTATTTTTGCAATTTGGTTGGCAAATAAAATTAGCGTTGTAAGTGAGTTTAACTTCTCAAGATTCTCGATTTTTTCAATTTCGTTCCCATATAAATCAAGTTCGCTCAGTGAGCTTAACTTCTCAAGATTTTCAATTTTTCTAATTTTATTCTCAGATAAATGTAGTGATTGAAGTGAACTAAGTAATTCTAAATTCTCAATTCTTACAATTTTATTATTAGCTAGATGAAGTATTGTAAGTGTTTCTAAACCCTGAAAATTAGGAATCTCTTCTATGCCAGCCTCCAAACTAAGCGCGATGACTTCCCCATTGTCATTTGTCTTATAAGTGTTTCTTTTTAATTCAGTTTGAGCATCAATCTGTGTGAGTTCAATGCCATACTTTTTCTCCAACGAACGTATTATGCTATTCTCATTAGCCTTTTCCTTGATTGCTACAATACTTAACAATAGATACTTGTTATCAGAATCTTCTGGCATTTTATATTTGTAAGCATATTCAACAAGTACCCTAAAGTTGTTGAGTGCATTATGCGACTTGGTTCTGATGGTTGCGACTAAACTGCTGTAGCTTTTATGGTTTTCTTCAAATTTATAGTCATATTTTTTTAATAGTGCTTTGGTATTTTTATCAAGTGAGAGGTAGTTGTCTGAGTCTATCCAAAACAAAAATACAGTCATTACAGGAAATCCAATACCAAACCAGTGCTCTACCTGTTCAAACCCGTCTTGAATCATTTTGGTATTTTTACTTCTAACCCCTATAAAAAAATCCCAAATTTGCTCTTGACTTATTTTATTTCTATTCGATACAACGTAAACTATCGCAATATGGGGAACAGAAAATCTGTTGTCTTCTAATTCAGTTTTTGCGTCAATTTTAATTTCTAAAATATCAAAATAAAACTGCAATCTCTCCCATTTTGACTCCATAGATGTACCACTATTGTTAAAAGAGGCAAAGATATGAAAAGGGTCAATGGAACGCTCGGTTAGATTTTTGCTCCATTTAAAAAGCTTGTGAAATTTTTCTTCGTCATTGACGATACATTTTTCATAAAAAAGCTCACCAACACCTTTACCACTTTCGTTGTTTTTGTTCTCTTCGTAGAATAATTCTAATTTTTTGGATAATTCTTCATGAAGTTCATACCAATGCATTCCAAGACCTTAGGTTAAGTATTTGTTGTAGTATAGATTTGCAATGATTAAAGTATGAGTAAAACTATTTTTTTAGCAGCTTGTTTGTTTTTGAGTTTATGTAACGCCTGCAAAGCCCCCCCTAACATCGAGAGGATATGGAGTTTTGGACTTCGTCGAGAGCCTCAAGACGTTATTGTAATTCAATCGTATATTGAGTGAAGCTTCTTTTCAAAACCACACTGTATAGTGAAACGCGGGTAAAAAGCCCATCTGATAGTAGTACCCCTCCTCTTCATAGGTGTCGCTGTATTTGATAGCGCTTACGTTTTTGCGTACCAACGTCGTGAGATTCATCAGCTCCAAACTCCACTCTTCGCGTAGCGTGTCGCTATGGTTGCGCTTGAAGCTCACCTTCATATCCAAGTCAAACGTACGAGGCAGACTCATACTCCATGGCGTGCCATACGTCGCGGCATTGTAGGTCGTGCCGTTATAGGTGGTGCTGGTATAGCCTGTCACAGGGGTGTAGGGCTTACCATCGGAATATTTGAACAATCCTCCCACACTCCATCCGCTATCACCCCATCGATAAATGGAGCTCAGTTGCAACGTATGCGGAATCTCCCCATAAAAGCGGTACCACGTGCTGTCGTTGCCATAGATTTGGCGTTTGGCTTGCACAAAGGTATAGGCACCCACGAGTTGCCAATCGCCTATCTCTTTGGTGTAGGTGACATCGACACCGTACGCTTCGCCTCGACCGACATTGCAATAGCTTCCATTGCCATCCTCGATGACCAAGGTATCGAAGGTTTTGTAATACGGCTCGATACTCAAATCAGAGTTGTCCGCAAAAACCGTCCGTAGGTTCATGGCATAGTGGTTGGAGTTCTCATAGGTGCCTATGTCAGGATTGCCAAACTGGTCGATGACGGTGGTGATAGAAGGCAGTTGCGAATATTGCCCCACTGCCAAAGAGAGCGACACATCAGGCGTGATATCCCACACCACAGCACCACGTGGGTTTGCCACTACGCCGAAGGATTGGAACAGCGTATTCCATGCACGCACCCCATAGCGCACTCGAAGCGTGTCGGTTAGACTCCAAATATCTTGGAGGTAGAGCACATGGGCTTGGGCGAGGTAGGTATCATCGATAGTGATAATCTCAGCGCCACTGACTATAAAACCTCCCACGCCGTCGCTAGCAGGTGGTCGTGTGATATTGGCATCGACGGCAGATTGGTTGAGCATGAGATGAAACCCTAGCGTGCTTGTATGCCCACTCCAATCGACAATCGAATCGTGCTGCAATGCGCTCTCGGTAGTGCTGCTCGTGACGTAGTAGCCGTTGTCAAAGAGCTGTGTTTGCGACTGCTCGCGAAGCTGATAGAGCAAGGTGTTCGCCGTGTAGTTTTGCCCCTCATATTTCCATCGAATCCCTGCGGTCGTAAAGCCCATCGATTGCTCGATTTTGCCCTTGGCTAGTGGGTCTGTAAGTGAGGCATTATTGTCATGGAGTTTCAAATCATCTTGACTGCTAATAAGCTCAAAAGAGAGTTGGTGCGCCCCAAAATCGGCGCTCAAAATCGTATTGAGGTCCCAAAACTGCGGAAAGAGCGTAAAGGTCAGCGTCTCTTCATCGTCCAGATAGGTCATGATAGAGGGCGCAAAAAGGTCAAAATAACTGCGTCTAGCTCCGATAAAAAGAGAGATAGTATCGGTAATGCGAATATCACCACTCATGTCTGCATCGTAGAGTCCGATGTGAATTTTGACTGCATTGTCCCCTGTGGGATAGCGAGGCGTGATATCGACCACCGCACCCATGCCGTAGTAACTCACGTCAAACGCCCCCAAAAAGGCATCGATTTGTTGCGTCGCCTCAGGGGAGATGACCGAATGAAGCCCACCAAGGTGAAAGACATACCCCAACGGCAAGTGATTGAGTTCGAAACGTGTCTCACGTGGCTTGGAGCCATGAATAATCATCTCACCGTTATCATTGTCGGTGCTTGTCACCCCTGCGAAGGTCTTGATCGCTTTGAGGGGGTCGCCATTGGTACCGGGGATTTCGAGTGCATCATCGACCGAGAGACGTTTTTGCATCGGGGCTAGATTCATATAATCCCCCTGCTCGATATAGCCACTCTCCTTGACCTCGATGGCATCTAGCATCTCTACCTCTTCACCTGCAAGGCAACTCAAAAGCAAAACTATCGACCCCAAATATTTACCGCGCATCCAAAAACTCCTTCAGTGCATTGATATAGTCCAAAAACGCTTGCATCCCTAGAGGGCTTATTTTGTAAACCGTCTTGGGTTTTTTGTCCTCAAAAAATTTAATCTCCTCGATGTAGTGCGCCTCCAAAAGCTTCTTGATATGACTTGCCAAATTGCCATCGGTCAGCTCGAAACGCTCTTTGAGCATCTTGAAACTCGCCATATCCTCCTTCGCCAAGAGAGAGATAATCTGCGTCCTTACAGGCTGATGCAAAATCGAATCAAACACGCGCTTCTTCCCTAGGCATATAAAACCCCATCGCGATGGTGCTACCGCTCAAAAAGAGCAATGCCGTATATTTGCCAAACGTGTACGCCGTCATGCCATCGACGAAAAGCGTCGCGATGAGCACTCCAAAAGCCGCCGCTATCGAGACCAGCCCTATCGCTTTTGCCTTGCTATCAAAGAAAAATCCAATCAAAAAATTGGTCAATCCCACCGTGAAAATCCACATGGGATATATCAATTCGATGTGTTCATACTTCGTGGCATACACCGTCACCAAGAGCGAAAAAATCGAACCCAAAATCCAAAACGTCGTAATAAAACGCTGTGTAGGCGTAGCGGTAATCTCATGGCGTTTGTTGGTACGACGAAAGGTGAGCACCTCAAAACCTATCCCAATACCCAGAAAAACGACCAAAAATAGCCCCATCGCCCCTAGCCCAAAATGCTGTAAGACCATAGGCGGAAATAGAATCAATACCACCGAAAGCACGCCCCACACCATCAGTGAACTGCGTTTGTAGGGTCGATAGTGGCTTTTGCCTACGACTACTTGTTTGATAAGATTGATTTGCGACTGCACCTCTGCGGATTGCTCACTCATATATTTGACTTCCTTTTACAAAGAACTTTGTGATGCAAAGTATATTAGAGCTTCGGGCGAATGTCAAGGGGGAAGCAGTGACTACAATTGAAATACGTCACTATAGACGAATTCATTTGTCTTGTCATTAACCTAGGCGAAGAGGGCATATATGCTTTTGATAAGCACTTAAAATTTGTATATATTTATTTTGTTTTCGTTACACTCCAATCAACAGTTATGTGAATATGTCGAGTTCAAGAATTAAATATAAATACTAAGGTTACAAATGGTTGATGTGTTGGTTTTGACGGAAAAAGTAAAAAATACTATTGTGCTTGGCGAAAGTCATTTCAGAGAATTTAAGTCAGCTTTTGAAGGTAGACCGGATAATAAAAAACCTCGCTTGGTGAAATCCATTTGTTCGGACATTGGAGAAGCTCTTGTTGCATTTGCAAACGCAGATGGTGGTGAAATTTTAATTGGCGTTGAGGACAATGGAACAATTACAGGAATTCCTCATGATGATACTGATATACAAACAATGTTAAATGCAATCAATACACATGTTTATCAAAAGCAACAGCTACCGATTGTAAGTGCAAACAAAATAACCTTGGATGACAAAGTCATACTATATTTTTCAGTCAACAAGGGCTCTACTATGATTTATCAACTACCTGATGGAAGATGCGTCAGAAGAAAAGATAAATCAACAATGCCAGCAGAAATAAACCAAATACAATTTGAAAGACAAGAAGTAAAATCGAGAGAATATGATAGACATTTCGTTGATGGAGTAACAGTCTCAGATTTAGATTTACCATTGCTACAGAGTATCGCTGACAAATATATTAAGGGGCTAAGTATTGAAAGATATTTGCAACAAGTTGGACTAGCTGAATACGGAATTGCTGGGCTTAGACTTAAAATGGCAGCAGTATTGCTTTTCGCATCTGACATTGATAAATGGCATCCTAGAAGCCAAGTACGATTTCTTAAAATAAATGGCAACACTCTTGAAGCGGGAGAAAAATATAATGTTATAAGTGATGATAGCGTTAAAGGGAATATTTTTGAGCTTATTATGAAGGCTTGGGAAAATTTACGATCTTATCTTGCATATAAAACTGAATTTGGATCAAATTCAAGATTTGAACAAAAATATATTTATCCTGAAGATGCTGTAAGGGAAACTATCCTCAATGCAATTGCACACAGAGACTACAGTATTATGAATGGGATTGAAATATATATTTTTGATGACAGAATGGAAATCAAAAGTCCAGGGGCATTATTGTCAACTCTAACAATTAAGAATTTATATGAGCTAGAAGGGTCACACGAATCGAGAAATTCTCTCATTGCAAAAGTGCTTAGAGAGAATCAATTGATGCGAGAACTTGGCGAGGGAATGAAAAGAATTTTTGGGCTAATGGAAGAGCAAGAACTTACTAAACCAGAATTATACTCAAATGGGTCATGGTTTAAAGTTACGCTTTTAAACAAGACAGTTTTTAATCAAAAAGAAATCGAATGGCTAAATAATTTTGAACAATTTAATTTAACAAAGCTTCAAAAACAAGTTGTACTTCTTGGGCTTGGAAATAGGGATATTGCACCTAATGATATATTTAGAGCTTTGAATATTTCAAATACAGAGACCGAAAAATTTACTCAAGAGGTCACAGTATTGCGTAAAGCAGGAATCCTTACAGAAATAATGACTTCAAACCAAGCTTTCCATATGGCTAAAAAAATAAAAAAAGACAAAAAAGATATTGCTAGATATCGCATAGTTTTGCCTTAGCAAGAAATATAATAAAACACATTATCTTTTTATTTTCTATTTGCTTTTATGTTTAGATAATTGAGAGACCATGTCAAAAAGTTAATATATTTTTACATGAATTTTTCGAACCGAATGGTCACTTTATGTCTTTTACTACTTCACACTCTGACTCGGGTACGACATCTCCAAAATCACCACGTCACCCTGCGCGATGAAGGGTCCATGCACCTCAAAAGGGGGACGGCTCGCGTACTCTCCAGCCTCCAGCCACACCCCAAAAGCTTTGTCGTACAATCGCCCTTTGACCACGAAAATCTCTTCGGGGTAGTCGTGACTTTTGGCACCGAAGCTTTGCGTATCGTAGCCATCTTTGAAAAGCGTCAGCCGTGTATAGTCCCCTGACACAGGGCGTGCGCCAATGTGATATACCACAAATTCCCCTGCGAAGCCTCGATAGGAGTCCACGCCGCGAAATTTTCTGGCAAAAGCGCATTCCAATACTTCATCGTTGTTTTCATGGGAGTTTTCCTTGGGTTTTGAGGGTCAGTTGCTCGAAGACAAAGTCTACCATTTGGGGTGCCAAATCTTCCAAATTTTCACGGCATGTTTGGACAAAAGCGTCGCATTTCATGCCTTGCGTTTGGAGTGCTTTGCATCCGTAGATGATGGCACCTAGGCAATGGTCAGCCGCATGAGCGGTGGCGACGGCGTGGGCGGTAGCACGCAAGAGCAAAATTTCCACAGGCGTGCTTTGGCTTCGGGCTCTCTTGTGCAGGGCACGCGCGGTTTGCATCGATGCTCCCGTTTTGCATCTGCCCTCACTCCACGCCGAGGCTACATCCAACGCCTCCATTATCGTATCATCGGCTTGCAGTGAGAGCGCTTCGAGCAACGCCTCTACACACCCTATCGACCATAGTTGAAGTGCCCGATGATGCTCTATGCTCAATTGCCCACCTCGATGAAGTGCAATCCAGCGGCTATCTCTCATATTTTCGACAAATCAGGTGGATTAAACCGTTTGGCTTTGTACTCTTCGAGTTTGCCTTTGGCGTCCATGTCGTACGCCCAGTCTCGAAGTTCATCTCGTTCGCCTTGGAACTGCATGTACGGCACGCTCATCCCGCAACTTGACTCGACGGCGTAGATGCGAAACTCAAACAAGTCGCGAACCACTTCAGCTTTTGCGCCAAAAAGTGCCACATTTTCATGAAAACGCTCACTCTCTCGCTCGATAATACTCGACTTGCAAAAGAGGCGCAAAATTTTGGGCGCTCCCTCAAAAGCGTTGAAGACGAGGGTAAATTCGCCGTTTTGTACCGTGTCACGATGGGTACGATTGCCACTGCCGGGGTAATTGAGAAAGACCAATGTCTGCGCATCTAGCACCCTAATCGAGTCGTACCCTTTGGGTGAGAGATTGACCTCACCACCTGAACTGCTCGCAAGATAAAAAAGCTTTTGCGCTTGGATAAACGCAATGTCTTGCGGTGTGAGTTGTTTGTATTGTTTGCCCATTATTGCTCCTTTGAGGTAGGTGAAATTAAATTTTTTGAATCGATAAAAGCGCAAAAATGATACTCCAAAAAAGTGTCAAGGGTGAAAAATATTTGGTGTCATACACTGCAAAAGGGGTGTTTTTTATCTTTTTGAAAAAGCCAACTGCATTGAACTCTCCAATAGCTCGAAGAAAAAATATAGCCGAAATCATCCATCCCATGTAGACCATACTCTTTGTATGCGCTGTATCAAAATAGAGCGAAAAAGCTACATACGAGAAGCCCCACAACACTATGGCGACCAAAAAGGTCAAAGCCTTAGGAGGATTGAGCAATCGCACTCCGTCTTTCGTAGGTAGAGCTTTATCTAGCCCTTTTGTGCCACCCAAAACCCAATAAAGATGCATCAAACCTATGATAATGAGAAGTGTGATGGTGATGATTGTGAGGAAAAACATTTTGCTCCTTTAAAAGCTGATGGAAAGAGTCCGCGCCAGCTCATTCATAATGCGTCCACATTCGGATAATTTTGACGGTGTGAATGTCGTCAAAAATTTCATACACCAAGCGATGCTGAATGTTGATGCGACGTGAATAGGCACGGCTCAAATCGCCTACCAGTTTTTCAAAATGCGGAGGCGTTTGATAGGGGTCGATGCGCAAAACATCGAGCAATTGTTGCGTCTTGGGTTTGAGTCCACCTCTGGCAATTTTGAGCGCATCTTTTTGGGCTTGCTTGGTGTAGACGAGCTTCCACTCTACCATGCAAGCTCTGTATCACACGCTTCGATGGGCGTATCGAGTCCTTCGATAATCGACTCACGCATGGTGGGAATCGAGAGCAAAAAGAGCGTCTCTTGAATGGCGTTGTAATCTTCGAGGGAGAGCAAAACAGCGTCGTGATTTTTGCCCGTAATAATGATGGGGGTGTGGTTTTGGGCGGTCTCATCGATGAGCTTGAAGATATTGGCTCGCGCTTGCGAAACCGATACGGCATGGTGTGGCATCGTCACTCCTTGTTTTTGGGAGATTGTACGCTTTTATGTACGCGATGTCAAATAATATCCTCAATTCCCACCATCGATGAGCGTTTGCGCCTCTGCTTCGTTGGCGACCTCTTTGATGCGTAGGTCGTCATTGTAGATGGTTCCGTTAGAGAGCGCCGCAGAAGCATAGAGTCCGAAATGCGCCTGCGCCAAGCCTCCCTTGCCACCCTCTACACGTGCATGAGAGATGAGCGTGCCGTCTTGCCATACTTTGGCATAGCCATTGGTCGCATCGAAATCGATGTAGACATTGAGTCGCACCCATTGTCGATAGGGGAATTTCTCCCCTGCCGTCGAGGTTTGGTAGATGTAGTTTTGCTCCCCTTGTTTGGGGACATGCACGAGTCGTGCGAATCCATCAGGGGCGATATTGACCAGAACTGTACGCGACCAGCTGTCACACGCATCGGGCGAAAGTGTAATGAAACTGAACCAATCATCAATCTGTCCAGATGCTCTATCGGTCAACGTCATATCGAGATAGACCCAAAGCGTGACAAGCGCGGGGGTGCGATAGATGCCATGTGTGGTTTTTTGGAACTGCACCGTAGGATAGGCTCGGTGCGGTAGGTAGGTCGGGGTGCTCTCATTATCGGTGTCGCGTGCTTGCGTAATCCACGCTTTGTGGGCGTAGGTGCCGCTTTTGACCTGCTCGGGAGAAAGCTCTTGGGCGCTAGCATATTCGCTTCGGTTTTCGACATAAAATCCATCGAAATCACTCTGGCTCTCAAACGAACTCTCAAAGGTGCGGTTGGGACACGTGTAGGTTGGCGGTACGATACAGTCACATCCCCAAAAGAGAAAAAGAACCAACACCATCAAAATATTTTTCATAAAAACTCCTTCGCCACTCTCTTGGCTTCTACGCCGCTAGCACCCTCGCCGAGGAGATTAAAAGCGAAAATTTTTGTCACATTGCCCTCGATGACAAACCCCACGAACCACCCTGTATCAGCGCACGTGCCTGTTTTGCCATAGAGATTGTCGCCCAAAGAGAGGATATTTTTGACCGTATCGATGTGTGCACGTGAAAAGGGCAACTCGTAGCGTACCAGACGTCGCAAAAACGCCACCTGTTCCTGAACCGAAATTTTGAGACTTCCATTGCCAAGCCAAAAATGGGTCAGCTCGCTGGAGGTGTCGCCATTGCCATAGCCTATTTGGGCAACCATCTCCTGCATACGAACCGCGCCGATACGACGCGCCAATGCCTGATAAAACCACACCGTCGATACCGCAATAGCACTTCGCATCGAGTGGGTGCGATTCCACACCTCGTACTCGCGCACGATGCCGTCCCATGCGATGGTTTGGTTTTCGTCATCGACGGCATGGGTGTGCAGTGCGATGAGCGAATGGGGGATTTTGAAGGTCGAACAGGGCGAGAGCCTTTGCGCATGGCGCGTGCCGTAGGTGGTCGTAGCATGGGTGTCGATATCGACGATGAGACCCGTCATCTCGTAGGCGCTCAAGCGTATAAAAGCCGTTGCCAAAAATATCCACAAAACTCTACTCATCGATGACCCTTTTTGTGTACGATTTTCAACATCTCTTTTTCGATGGCACGCTCTACGAGGGCTTGTGCCGTGGCATCGATGTAGTATGCCACAGCCTTTTGTGTTGGCGCGTCCCAGTGTGTGATGAGCTGTCCACGCAAAATTTTGCCCTTGCCATGCAGCAGACCGAATCTGTCCTCGATAGTTACCCCTCGGAACCAGCCGATACGCACGCCGCCCTCTTGGGTGCGTAGATAGCAATACCCCTCATTATCCAGAAAATAGGAGGTGATATTTTCGGAGAGTTTTTCGTGCACCTCTGCGCCCAACCGCTCCATGATGGCGGCTCTGACGCTCAAAAATAGCTCAGCGTGTGCGCCTGCGACATCACGGTCAAATTGCATCGATGAGGCTCGTTTGGGAATTGTTACTCATTTAACGAAGTGATGCCTTGCGCTTTGAGTTTTTCGAGTCCCTCTTTCATCGCTTGCACTTGCTCCAAGGCGTGCCCTTGCCAATGTGCCACCTCACCCACCACGCGAAACGGATGTATGGAGCGATACGATTGGGTCGGATTTCCCGCGAATTTTTTGTCGGTCAAATCAGGGTCATCTTCGATAGGTCCTGTGGGTTCTACCAAATATATTCTTTGGCGCCCCTCTCCAAAAGCTAGCTCCGCACCCCAAATAGCGGCATCCAACGTTGCCGTGAGAAAAATAAATTTCGCTTTTTTACCCTCTGCAAAATTGGAGCGAAAAGCGATGTCGATACTCTCTCCTATTTTCAAATCAGCTTTGGTTCCATGAAAATAGGTCTGGGCAAACGGTGTCGCTTTTGCATTGGTGGATTCGTTCATTTTTTGCTCCTGCATGTAGTTGGTATGGGTAAATTTTCACACATTTTACGATGCTTTGCTTGATTACTCCAACAGCATCGAGAGTTTCGCCATTTCAGCTTTACTTGTTCCCCATGCTCTGCGTGGGAACGAGGTCAATAAACATATCCAATACCAATAGAACCTGCACCTGAACCTATGTCTAATGAGGAACTAATGCTGAGCTTTTGTATTAACACTTCAAATCTAATAGGAATATAATTTCCATTTGTCGATGTAGACGTTTTAATTAAATCAAGTTCTGCTGTCTCACCCAAAATTGAGAAGAAGTTGTGCTCATCAAAAAAGCGTACTTCTGCAAAAGTAATTCCAAATGCGACGCTGATATCTTTATCTACATCGATATAAAACCCAATACCCCCACTCACTCCTTGCGTTGCAGTAGTAATATAATTGAAATTGTTGCCATTATTTACCACGGCATAACTCACTTGCGCACTTGAACTTTGATTGAAATAGTCTACCCAAAAGACAATATTGTCTTTATAGGCACCACTCGTGATTGCAAAACCACTAAAACTTCCAGAGGATGAAGACAAAGCAAAGCGTTGCGAATTTTCTATATTGTAATTACTTGATGCAATACTTATCGTATGTTTTGCTTGCTTGTCCAACTGTAAATAGGCTGCAAATCCAATAGTTGCTCCGATAAGAATGTCATATACAGTATTATTTTCATACTTTTTTTCTTCGACGGTTGTTGAGGTAGAGGAAGTCGAGCTACTAGAACTGTTATCATCATATGTAGATATATAATATCCCCCAATCAAAAGACCAATAAGCGCAACCATTGGATCTCCGCCATTTGCGACATAATCACCTGCGATATCGCCTAATTTATCCATCGTGTCAAGTTTCATCTGCATTCTATTTTCATTATATTCAACTTGATCTTTTGCACTTTGTATACGCGCTTGCTCTGCCCTTTGTTGGGCTTGAGCTTGTTCTTCTCTTCTACGCTCTTCTTCCTCATATCTTCGTCTTTTTTCTACCTCATCACGATTATAAGACTGTGTATATTGCCCTCTACTATCAGATGTTCTCCCTGAAGCAGTACTATTAGTCGTATTTTGTGCACTATTTTGCCTCTTTTTCTCTTCTTGTGCTTTTTTAGCCTCTAGAGCTTTTTTAGCGTCCTGTGCATCTTTAACTTTTTTAGCTCTTCTTTCTTCATCAACTTTCTTTTGTTCTTGAGCTTTTAACGCCCATTTAAGATCAGAAAAATCCAATCCACCACCATCGATGATCTCTAGGCTTCCAATAGACAACTGATCTAATTTCTCAGCCATCTGTTTAGCGTCTTTTCCGAAACGCGAGCGGAGTAACGAACTTGCTTCTACTACGTCAGACCCCCCATAACAGCCAGTACCTGAATAAAGCCCGTTTAGTTGAAAGCTACCCAGTCTCGATGATCCCTCAAATACACTTGCCTTTATGATGCCTGTTGGTTCACTGCGTAGTTTAATACCTGCAAAGATAGGATCACTCGCTGGATAAAACTTTGAGTTCACCTTCGCACCTAACAGTACAGAACTGCCTTTTACTTCACCAATATTGACTTGAGGTGCACCAAAGCATTGATAGATGTGCCAGCGAAATTGACTTGTATAGACCATTCCGTCACTACTTGGATTGCTTTTAGCTGTTATTGTGCCAGAAGAGGAAGAAGTACCAGCATTTGCGAAAGGTGTCAATACTAATAAATATAATACAAGAAAAACAAGCCAAGAAATGTGCTTTGAGACCATGAGGAACCTACTTACGCAAGAGATAAAATATAAGAATAAATTATATCTCTATTTTACCAACTTACGATGCTTTGCTTGATTACTCCAACAGCATCGTGAGTTTTGCCATTTCAGCTTCATCGAGCTGTATGGCTACGAAGTCCAAATCTTCGAGCATATGTTCTCTCGAGGTGGTGCCATTGAGAGGGACTATTTTCAATGCACGCAAAAAGGCGTACCACACCAACACAGGGGTAGTCACGTGCACAATAGCAATAGAGCGCACGGTATCGCTAGCGACCAAAAAGGGATTGGCAGTCAAGCTCCAAAAGCTCTCATAGATGATGCCGTGCTCATTGCACCATGCGCGAATCTCTCTATCGTAGTGCGTATCGGCGTAAAAGCGGTTTTGCAGGATCGTGGGTTTGACCGTAGCGGCATCATAGAGACGGCGCAAAATTCCCAAATCGTAGCAGTTACTTATCCCTAGAGACATCACTTTGCGCTCCTCTACGCCCTTTTGCATCGCATTCCAGACGGTGAGCGTATCGGCAAAGGTCGAGAGCGGTGAGTGCAAAATCCACGCATCGATGTAGATTGTACGCAAATTGCGTAGCGATACCTCTAATGATTGTGCCACTTGAAGTGCCAAGGGTGCGTGGGGGTCGTAGGGAATGGCATGAGGATCTTGACCTGAAAGTGGCGTGAATTTGGTCTGTAGGTAGAGCGTCTCACGTGCGATGCCACAAGCCGCGATACCCTCTCCTACACCTGCCTCATCGTAGTGTTTGGGCTGGCACGCCGTATCGATACCTCGATACCCCGCAAAGATAGCCTCCTTTACGAGTGTGGCGGTGCGCTCCTTTTTCCATGCGGTACCATAAATCATTGGGGGAACACCTCTCATCGAAGCCTCACTTTTTTTGCTTGTGAGTGTAGCGAAAATTCTAAGAGTGCATGCGCTATAGTGCCGCTTTTGGCAAGGATGCGCATGGAAAATATTACACTCATTGGGACACTCTTCGCGCTGGGGTATGTGCTACAAAAATTGCGCATTTTTCCTCTCGATATGCCCCTCATACTCAACCGCTTTGTCATTACCATCGCGCTACCTGCGCTCATTTTGGCGCAAGTGCCCAAGCTCGACCTCTCGATGCAGATGTTCATCCCGCCCATCATCGCATGGGTCGTCATGGTTCTCTCTGCTTTGGCGGTGCTGCTTTTTTCACGTCTGATGAGATTTTCTCGTAGTGTCGAGGGGGCGTTGCTCTTGGTAGCGGTACTCACCAACAGCTCCTTCGTAGGTATTCCGATGATTACCGCCTATCTAGGCGAGGAGTCTTTGGGGTATCTCATGATGTACGACCAATTGGGTACAGCTATCGCGCTCAGTACCTATGGGGCTTTGGTCGTGGCGCTTTATGCGCACCAAGGCGACCCAAGTCCACGCGCTATTGCACGCAAAATCCTCACCTTTCCCCCTTTCATCGCGGTGGTGGTGGGACTGCTTCTCATCGATAGAGGGTATCCAGCCTTTTTGGATGCGACCTTGGAGGCGTTGTCAGCGACCATCATCCCCTTGGCGCTTATCTCCGCAGGACTACAGCTACAGCTACGCCTGCCCAAGGAGGAGTTGGGGGCGTTTAGCGTGGCGCTCTTCATCAAACTTGCGTTGGCTCCTGCTATTGCGATAGGACTTTGTGCGACGATGGATTGGCAAGGGATGGCGGCGCATGTAGCCATCATGGAGGCAGGAATGGCGCCGATGATAACGGCGGGAGTGGTAGCTTCAGTGGCGGGTCTAGCCCCGCGTCTGGCTACTTCGATAGTGGGGTATGGGATTTTGGCTTCGTTTGCCACAAGCGCGTTGCTTTATGCGATGATTATTTAGCCACCGCTACGAAGCGCTCTTCACGTATGACATTGACCTTGACATCACCAGGGTATTGCAAGGTCTGCTCGATTTGACGCGCGATATCGTGTGCGAGGGTGGCAGATTGGGCATCATTGACCAATTGTGCATTGACAATGACGCGCACTTCACGCCCTGCATTGATAGCGTAGGCGTGTTTGACCCCCTCCTTCGATAGTGCTATCTCCTCGATAGCTTTGACACGGCGCACAAAATTTTCGAGTACCTCTCGACGTGCCCCAGGGCGTGCCGCTGAGAGGGCATCTGCCGCACACACCGCCGCACACTCGATAGAACCTACCTCTTGTTGGTCGTGGTGAGCGTAGATGGCATTGATGACGACAGGGTCTTCACTGTATCGACGGCAAATATCTGCCCCGATATCGACGTGATTTCCGCCTATTTCGTGCGTCATCGCTTTGCCAATATCGTGCAAAAGCCCTGCGCGACGTGCCAACATCTCATTGCCCCCAAGCTCAGCGGCGATGATACCTGCAAAGTGCGCCACCTCTAGCGTATGCGCCAAAGCATTTTGACCGTAGCTTGCACGGTAGCGTAGCTTGCCAATGAGCTTGACCACATCAGGATGTATACCTGTGACACCCATATCGAGCACGATTTGCTCACCCTCGTGTAGGATTTGCTCCTCGAACTCTTGGGAGACCTTCTCGAAAATCTCCTCGATACGTGCAGGCTGAATACGTCCATCCTCGATAAGTAGCTCGATAGTGCGTGTCGCAATGGCGCGTCGATAGAGGTTGTGACTGCTCACCTCGATGGCGTTGGGGGTCTCATCGATGAGAATATCGATGCCCATAAGTTGCTCTAGGGCTTTGATATTGCGACCCTCTTTGCCGATGATACGCCCTTTGAGGTCGTCGTTGGGCAACACTATGGTATTGACCAATCGCTCAGCGGCAAACTCCCCTGCATAACGTGTCGTTGCTTGGGCTAAGATATATGCGGCGTGACGTTGGAGTTTTTGTTTGTCTTGTTGCTCTATCTTGCGGTAGGCGTTTGCCAAATCCGCTTTGGATAGCTCCTCGACATGTGCGATGAGGAGTTTGCGCGCCTCATCAGCAGTCATGCCTGTGTAGTTTTCTAGCTGTGAGACCAATTGCACTTGCTTCTCTTCGTAGACACGTTGAAGTTTTTCATAGAAGGCAATTTCGCGCTCGATGCGCTCCGCCTTTATGAGTGTCATACGCTCTTTTTGGAGGATTTGCTCCTCACGACGCTCGATATCGCGCAAAATAGCGTGCTCTTTTTTCTCTATCTCGCATCGATGTGCATCCTGTTCACTGCGTACCAAGGCTAACTGCTCTTCGTATTTGCGCTTGGCTTCAAACTCTTTTTCTTGGATAGCCAGCTTGCTTTTGTGGAGCAGCAACTCCGCCTCATGCTCGATGGCTTTGGCTTTGGCTTGGGCTTTGTTGGTATAGATATCCATACGACTCAAAACGATTTTACGTGTGATCAATACGCTCAAAAAGCCTACGATCAGCGCCACCACTGCGGCGACGAAGAGTGTCTCTATCATGATGAAATTCCTAAAGTATCAAAAAATCTTTGGCGGTGACGACATAGTCGGCACGAATGTCATAAGCATCGGTGAGGATATGGGGAGATTCGATGCGCTTGGTTTGCACGAAAATAGTGATAGGTTTCGTAGTCAGTCGTGCAAAAAAGCGGTCGTACATCCCCTTGCCAAAACCGATGCGTTTATAGGCTTTGTCAAACGCCAATATGGGCACAATCGCCATATCAACCTTTGTTACGGTTCGATGGCTCTTTTTGGGCTGGAGTATCGCGTACTTCGACCTAAAAAAGGGCAGTGCAAATGGTACCATTTTGAAGCTGTCGTGCTCCATAAAGGGCACATAGATGCGCTTGTAGGGGCGCAACGCCCACATGAGAGGACGCAAATCGACCTCGTGTGCCATAGGCAGATAAAAGAGTATCGATTGGGGGTTGTGCTGGGCTATGAGCGAGGCGATTTTGAGGCTGATTTTTTTGCTGGCTTGGTAGCGGTAGAAGCGCTCTTTGTCGAGGCGTTTTTTGGCGTAGGTGCGCATCTGGGATTTGGTCGTCATGTTTCTCATACTTGGTATAATAGCGAAAAATTTCCAAGGACCCTCGATGCGATTTGCCCCCCTTTTTACCCTTTCTACGCTGCTTTTGTCTGCGCTTTTTTTGACCTCATGCAGTGACAAACCCCAAGAAAACAGCGAGATTCCTAGCGTCAAATTCACCCTCGAAGACACCACCCAAAAAGAGTACACCGTACACAAACAGGGTCGCACCATCACTATCGATGAGGCAAAAGGCAAGGTGCTTATTTTTGATATTTTTGCGACATGGTGCCCTTCGTGCAAGGTCATCGCGCCACACCTAGGACACATCCAAGAAAAATATGGTGATTCGGTACAAGTGCTTGGCATCCTCATCGAAGAGGGCAAACCTCACAGCTACGCCATAGAGTTCGCCCAAAAATATGGTGCTACCTACCCTATCTCCAACAGCGAAGACAACCGTGAATTGGCTGGTCGTATCGCCGCGGATATGCGCCAACCGCGTAGTTTTCCTATTCCGTTGGTCGTGATGTATGACCAAAAGGGCGAATATTTCCGCCACTATGTAGGGGCGGTGCCCGAAGAGATGATAGAGCGTGATGTGGCAACACTCCTAGGACAATAACCGTGCTAGGATTTTTCAAACGCGCCTTTACCAAAACCGACAAAATCGAGCGTGAGCGTCTCGAAGAGTTGCTACTCGAAGCGGATATTGCTTATGACATTGTAGAGCCACTGATCGAATCTCTACCCAGCAGTGTCTCGCGTGAAAAACTACGTCCAAAACTGCTAGAACTTTTGAATTCTCAAATAAAAAGTCCTGAATCGACCCAAAATGAGAGACCCTTCGTAGAACTCATCATCGGTATCAATGGCGCAGGCAAGACCACCACCATCGCCAAACTCACCCATCGATACACCGCCCAAGGTGCCAAAGTGCTCTTGGGTGCCGCTGATACGTTCAGAGCCGCCGCCATCGAACAGCTACGTCGATGGGCAACACGCCTAAACGTCGATATCGTCGCCACCCAACAAGACCACGACCCCTCTGCCGTAGCCTACGATACCGTCTCCAAGGCACTCGCCAAAGGGTACGACCATGTCATCATCGATACCGCTGGACGACTACACACCCAAAACAATCTCGCCAACGAACTCAAAAAAATCGTGCGCGTCATCCAAAAAGCGATGCCTTCCGCACCCCACCGCAAGCTCCTCGTGCTCGATGGTACGCAAGGTAGCTCTGCTATAGCGCAAGCACACGCCTTTCATGAGATGGTCGCCATCGATGGCATCATCATCACCAAGCTCGATGGCACCGCCAAAGGGGGCGCGCTTTTCTCTATCGCGGCACAAAGCACGCTACCGATTCTCTACATCGGTGTAGGTGAAGGGGTCGAAGATTTGCGCGATTTTGAGCCTGAAGTTTTTGTCGATAGTCTGCTCGATGCGATGTACCTCTAATGGCAAAAGCAAAGAGCGTTTTTGAGTGCCAAGCGTGTGGCTACACCACCGCCAAATGGCTAGGTAAATGCCCTGAATGTGGGGCGTGGGACAATTTCCTAGAGCTAAACGCCACCCAACAAGCCCACCTCAAAGAGCAAGCGACCCAACTCTCCAAACCCTCCAACGCCATCGCCATCACCGATGTGGTCGAGGAGACCATCTCACGCTTCAGCTCCAACGATATCGAGCTGGATTTGGTGCTAGGGGGTGGCATAGTCCCAGGTTCTCTCATCCTCATTGGGGGAAGTCCTGGTATTGGCAAATCGACCTTACTGCTCAAAATCGCCGCTAATGTCGCCAAGCAGGGACTCGAGAGTCTCTATGTCACAGGCGAAGAGTCCGCTAGCCAAATCAAACTGCGCGCCAATCGTCTGGATGCCAATGAAAAAAGCCTCTACCTCTTGGCAGAAATTGAACTCGCCACCGTCCTCTCAGAAGCTCGCAAACGCCCCTACAGCGTCATCGTCATCGATTCGATTCAGACCATGTTCTCCCAAGAGATCGCTAGTGCTCCTGGATCTGTTTCACAAGTGCGCGAGATTACCTTCGAGCTGATGCGTTTTGCCAAAGAGCACAATATTTCGATTTTTATCATCGGACATATCACCAAAGAGGGAAGTATCGCAGGGCCACGTGTCCTAGAGCATATGGTCGATGTGGTGCTCTACTTCGAAGGCGACGCGAGCAAAGAGATACGCATGCTTCGCGGCTTCAAAAACCGCTTCGGCTCCACCAACGAAGTAGGGATTTTTGAGATGAGTGAACGTGGGCTTTTGAGCGCCAAAACACTCTACGGCAAATTCTTCTCTACCCTCTCTGCACAACCAGGTTCTGCACTCACCGTCATCATGGAGGGGAGTCGCCCCATCATCGTAGAGGTGCAAGCATTGGTGAGCCAAAGCATGGCACACGCGCCCAAACGTAGCACGACAGGGTTCGATACCAATCGCCTCACGATGCTTCTAGCCCTGCTAGAGAAAAAGCTCGATATTCCACTGAATCAATATGATGTTTTTATCAATATCACGGGCGGTATTCGTATCATGGAACCTAGCGCTGATTTGGCTATTATTGCCGCGATTTTGAGCAGTTTTCGTAACCGTATCCTCTCCAAAGAGACTATATTTTTGGGAGAGGTGAGCCTCACGGGGGATATTCGTGAAGTGCTCTCCACCGATGTGCGGCTCAAAGAGGCGAGTCTGCACCACTTTACCAAAGCGATCTTGCCCAAAAAGCCGTTAGAAAAGTCCCCTATCAAATGCTTCGAGGTCAAAGAGGTAATTCAAATTGTCGATTGGATGTAAAAAATGAAAAATGTAGTATTGGGTCTGTTGGTTTTGCTTTTGGTAGGGTGTGAGACTCCACCTCCGCCACCCTCATTCGTGAGTGAATCCACCGTCGTAGCCTACGATTTCGAGAGTGGTATCGATAGTTGGGATGCAATGAGTTATGGCTTTGAAGCCAACAGTACCACCGCACATGCCCACAAAGGTACCCGTGCACTGCATATCTACAATCGAATAGGTCAAGAATTCAGCGCAGGTGCACGTATCGAACCCTCTATCGAAGCCAACACTACTTATGTCGTACGCGGCTATATTCGTCATGGCGTAGCTGACACCAACCAAACCTACACCCTGAATGCCAAAATAGGCACATACACCTATCGCCCTTATGGACGCATCAATGCCTCTAGCAGTGCATGGGTCAAATTCCGCTCCTATGTGCGCTTCTCCCAAAGCGACATCGACGCCAATATCACGCTCTATTTCACCAGTGACACCAACACCAGTAACTTCTACATCGATGATATTACCCTCGTCAAAAGCGCCTATACTCCACCCCAAACCCTAGGTACAAAACCCTTGGGTATCAGCGGTCGCCACATCGTCGATGCCAACGGTGCGACAGTGCGTCTCAAAGGTATCAATCTCAACGCCTACGATGACGACCAATCGACCAATCCAGAAACCTTTATGAACTACACCTACAACAACTACGACAAAGAGGATTTCGCGCATATCAAAGCGCTCGGCTTCAATGCGGTGCGCTTGAATCTCTGGTACGCCTATTTCGAAGAGGATAACAATACGGGTGCTTACCTCGACCGCGGATTTGATTGGCTCGATACGATCATCGGATGGGCAAAAGAGGCGGGGCTTTATGTGATGCTCGATATGCATGCACCCCAAGGAGGAGGATTCCAAGGGCCTAGCAATGTCACCGCATTTTGGAATACGACTGACTATCAAACGCGCTACATCAATCTCTGGAAAGCGTTAGCACAACGCTACCGCTACGAGAGTGCCATCGCCGCATACGACATACTCAACGAACCCTGCCCCAATACCCAGAGTGCTTACATCGACTTGGCACAAAAAACCGTCGATGCGATTCGTACAATCGATACCTATCACATCTGCAATGTGGAACACAGTTTTGCCACCTACAGCACATACATGGACATAAACGGCACAAATATTCTCTACGATTTTCACTTTTATGACCCGTGGAATGAATATACAAACCACGCTTCTGCCGTCTACGGTGTCGATGTGAATTACACCCAACTGCGTACACTCTTTTACGATTTGGCGCAACACTATATAGGCAAAAATCAAGCCTTCAACGTGAGTGAGTTTGGACAGACCTATGCAAAATTCCAAGACAAAAATGCCTCAGGGTGGATAAGCGATACGCTAAAACTCTTCGATGAGAGCGGCGCAAACTACTTCTATTTCAATTATCGCGGAACCGAATTTAGTCTACATCCCAATGGCACATTCAACTACTATCCTGATGTGCCTACCAATGAGAGCCTGCAAACGCTTTTGCAAAGCGCTTTGGGTAAGTAATCTGCTTTTCAAGCCAAAGCAAGTATAATTTTTTTTAAAAATTGGGAGCTAAAACCATGTCCACATGCACCATCGATGCCGAATACAAAGGAGAGGAGCGCTACAGCAAACTCTCTATTGCGTATCAGACCCAAGAAGACCGCAAAAGAATCGATGAAGCGCTTGAAATTGCCATGAAAAAAGCCTCTCTCACTCCTGAAATATACACCTCTTCACTCTCGCATGACCGTCATGTTGTCGTCGTAGAGTACCAAGATGATTATGATAGAGAAGCAGGTGCAGTGTTTGAAGAGCTATTAGCGATTTTGGATATTCGCTGTATTTAACTCTCTTGAAAATGGGGTGAGAAGTACTCCACAATATAGTCGCGCATTGCGATAGGGTCACTCATGCGATTGACTTGGTCACGAAAATGAGAGGCTTGTTTGAGTCCTTTGGAGTAGGAGTGTAGCTGCTTACGAAACGCCACCGCCCCGTGTGCACCATACACCTCTATCATCTTGTCATAATGCTCGATAATTATCTCCTGCTTTAGCGCCATACTCACATCGTTTACACCGTGTTTGAGCTGATAAAAAATCCACGGACTTCCCACTGCCGCGCGTCCTATCATGACACCATCACATTGCGTATGCGCTAAAACATATTGCGCTTTTTCATACGAATCGATATCACCGTTGGCAATGACAGGAATAGAAACTGCCGCTTTGATACGTGCGATAGAGTCGTAATCGACTTGCGCTTTGAATTTACCCGCACGTGTACGCCCGTGCACCGCCAAAAAATCTACACCACTATCTTCGATACGCTTGGCGATATCGACGCCGTTGTCACTGCCAAAGCCTATGCGCATTTTGGCGGAGGTGTAGCGTTTGGTAGAGGTTGCTTTGATAGTGCGCAAAAGTGCTTGCATCGTATCCAAATCATTCAAAAGTCCACTGCCTGCGCCTTGGGCTACGACCTTGGGGACGGGACAGCCGATGTTGAGGTCGATAACATCGATACCCTCATAGGTGTTGAGAATCTCCACCGCAGCTCTGATAGCATCGACATCAGCACCTGCAATTTGAACGCTGTAGGGATTTTCAAGGGGGGATTTTTCTATCATTTTGAAGGTTTTGGCAGAGTGGTGCGCCAACGCATTGGCGCTGAGCATCTCCGATACCGTCAAATCGGCACCAAATTTTTTGACCACGCTACGCAAAGGCAAATCGGTGAAGCCTGCCAAAGGTGCCAATACATAAATAGGCACCTCAAAGGTGAGAGGATTGCTCATCAACGTCCTAGAAGATTGTCAAGCTTGCAGGTGTGGTTGTGTTTTTTCAAAACTACATAGGCACGGTAGAGGGGGTAATCATTGGGTCCGTAATTGTCCAAAAGCTCTTTAGCTTGCTCTATCATCACCAAATCGAAATAGGTGTAGAGCATTCCCTCTACTGCCGCCTCTTTGGCGTCACTGAGTGTTTTAAAGAGATGCAATCGCTCTTCAGGAACACACACCGTTTTGAGCATCCCTGCTAATTTAACGTAGCCATTACCCTCTACATTGAGTGATTTGACCAACTCAAAAAGGTGCGCAAATTGGTACGCTATTTTTGCATCCTCTTTATTGACACGTGCAACGATATTTTCGATGGCTTTGAGTGTTACGTAATTTTTGTAGCGTAACAGTGCAGGTAGTGATGCATAGGTAGCCATTTTGGCAAACGCCTCTTCCAAAAAGGAGCGATTGTAAAGCGACGCATTGCCTAAAATCTCTTCAGCTTTTTTGGGCTCTTTGTTCATGGCATTGGAGAGGTTTTTGACCACGATCGGACTACCCTTGGGTAGACCAAAACGTTTGAGCTCGACCACTTGCCCAGATTCCAATGCACTAAAGGCTTGAAAGACTGCATCAATTTTGGTATTGCCTTCGATGGTTTGTCCCGATTTGGGTGTGAGTGTGCTCTTTTCGATAAGCTCACCCAAAAGTTTGTAACGAGGCGTTTTGAACTCAAAATCACGCTCTTTTTGCAAATACGCCAAATAAAAAGCCTCTTGTACACGCTCAAAATCTCTCTCGTAATTTTTTTGACGCAGATAATTTTGAATCGAACCCACAGACATCACGAGTATGTGAATCACATAATAAAAAGCAAAAGGTACCAACACCCATACCGCTACAGGATAGGCAGGATAGTGCACGCCCCACAACACCAGCTCTACACTCTCTTGGGTGACAAAAAAATAGACAAAATTCCCCAACACTACTATAAAAAGTAGCGTCAACAACGTATAGAACTTAAGCGTCATGGCAAGCCTTCCTTATTGACGATTTTTTTCGATTATCTCTCTGCACACGATACAGTAACGCGCATGTGGTTTGACTTTGAGTCGGTGAATACCAATATCATCGTCACACATTTCGCAAGAGCCGTAGGAACCGTCACCAATACGCACAAGTGCCTCTTCAATCTCTCGCAACTCCTGCTCTTGTTGCATGCCTATCGCATTTTCTACAATGTTGTCATTGCTAGCTGCGGCGTAATCACCCTCATCATTGAGCTCCATTTGTTGCAACTGGACCAATTCTGCCTCTACGCTCGTAATATTTTGGATTATTTGCGCGCGACGTGTGCGCAAAATCTCCTCAAAATATTTAATCTCATTTGCGTGCACGCATGCTCCTATTTGTGATATGGATGATTAGATAAAATCGAAAACCCTCGATATATCTGCTCAAATAAAACCACCTTTGCCACTTTGTGACTCATCGTGAGCTTACTTAAACTGATTGCTTTATCACAACCACGCACAAAGGTCTCATCGAAACCGTACGCGCCGCCGATAAAAAAATTGAGTGCCATTTTATCACTGAGAAGCTTACTAAATTCAAAACTGTCGATGATTTTTGCGTCAGGATGGAGCACTACACTATAACTTTTTGTTTTATAAGGCTCCAAGGTTTTGGCATACGCCAATTGAGACGCCACTACGCCTTCATTGTGTGCTTGCTGAATGGCTTTGGGGAAGAGTACTGTATCTTCGATAGAGGCAAAACGCCCAATCATTTTGCGAAACTCTTGGATAAGAGGGTCGTACATATCGTGCTCTTTTTTGGCTATTGAGATGACTTGAATGTTCATAGGAGATTACTCCCAATGACCCAATAGGTCACATGCGCAAATCTATCCTCTAAACGCACCCCACCGATTGCCGCTACGGGGTGGCGACTTTGAGAGGCTAGCGTATCGAGTGCATCACCCAACACTTTGGCATCGGCTTTTGTGGAGGTATCCCGATAGGCACCCAATCCTATATAGTCGATAGCAAGTCCATTGGCAATAGAAATTTCTCGAGAATTGTGTGTTGACAATCCAATCATTTTGGGTTGATACGTTTGGCGCAGTTGTGCAATAGCAGTTTTGGGGTCACTGTGCAGTGCGGCTAAATCCTCTTGCCCAATATGAACACCATCACACAGAGATGCCAAAGCTATACGGTCATTGATGAGAAGGGTTTTATCCCAAAGAAGACGCAATTTTTGGAGTGCTTGAGAGACGCTAGCATCGTCTCCCACTTTGTCGCGGTATTGGATAATTTGCGCACCCTTTTGAGCGGCAATAGCTACAAAAGCTTCGAGCGTCACGCCACGTTTTTGGAGCATTTGGGCATCGCAAAGGGCATAGAGTATCATCTAGTGCGCTGTCATCATCCTAAGCAAATCGCCCAAGGTTTTACGCATTTGTCCGCGTGTCACAACCATATCGATAGAGCCTTTTTCGAGCAAGAACTCTGCACGTTGAAACCCTTCTGGTAGGTCTGAACCGATAGTTTGTTTGATGACGCGCTCACCTGCAAATCCTATCAAAGCACCTGGTTCAGCGATAATAATATCCCCTAGCATCGCAAACGAGGCGGACACACCCCCCATGGTAGGGTCAGTAAGCACCGAAATATAGGGCAATTTTGCCTCACCCAATTTGGCCAATGCCGCAGAGGTTTTGCTCATTTGGAAGAGTGAAAAGGTAGACTCTTGCATACGCGCTCCACCTGAAGCACTCACGATAACAAGCCCTTGACGTTTGGCAATGGCGCGGTTAATTGCACGTACTATTTTTTCACCCTCAACAGAGCCCAGACTCCCACCCATAAAGGCGAAATCAAAGATGACTACTTGCGTAGGGACACCATCGATAAGTGCTTCACCGCTTACCACAGAGGAGTGACGTGCTGTTTTGGCGATACCCTCTTCGATACGTTTTTTATAGGACTTTTTGTCCACAAACGTCAAGGGATCCGTAGGCGCCAAAGACGCATCGAACTCTACAAAAGAGCCTTGGTCGGTGATAATTGCCAAACGCTGATCTACACCAATACGCATGTGATAGCCACATTTGGGACAGACATGCTCTTGCGCTTCGACCTCTTTGTAGTACATCAACGCTTGGCACGATTTACATTTAATCCAATGTGTAGGTGCTTCAGTAAGCTTCGGTTGCGCGCTATTGCTCTCGGACTTGGAACGTGAAAAAAGATCCATCAAACCCATACTATCTATCCTCAAAAACGATTGATTTTATCCTGTCAACACACTCTTGTGTCTGCGCTACGATGATGGTATTTTCATCTTCGTATCGGGGCAATGCATCCACCAAAAAAAGGCCTGCATCGACATCAAAAGGGCGTTTTTGACCTATGAATAGGACATATCTTACGTCATACGCATAAGCCAATGAGAGTGCCACGGCACCTGGACTGCGGAATTTTAACGCACTTTTAATTAATTTTCCTATGACATCGGTATGAAGCGATGCCTTCTCGAAGAGTCCCACTTTTGCCCAAGGATTAGGAAAAACGCCTTCCAAACGGTCGTGGTGAAGGTTGCCTCGCAAAAGCACACCCCCTTTTTGACGCAAGAAATAGCTCCCATCGACATAGTTGACCACCATTGCGGCAATGGTCTCTTGGTCATACTGCAATGCCATCGAGACACCATAATAGGGAAACGACGCGGTGAGATTGTCACTCCCATCGATAGGGTCAAGTACCACACGGTATGCACCCTCACCTACTACGCCGCACTCTTCACTGTAGAGACTTGCGAAGGGCAGATACGCCTCTACAAAGAGCACTTCAACCGCCTCATCGATAGCCAAGCTCATATCTCCACCCACCCCACGGTGCAGTGCCACAAAGTCACTCGATGGATTTCGTGACACGATGCGTGCTTGTGCTACAAGTGCCGTAGCGCGTGAAACCGCAAAAAATCGCTCGATGAGAGGTGCGTGGGAAATGATTAAGCTCCTAAAAGTTGCTTGATAATAGCGCGTGCCGCTTCTCTACCATCCAATGCCGCACGTACGACCAAATCAGCGCCTCGATAACAATCTCCACCGCTGTAGATACCTGCGGTAGTAGTTTGGTAATTTTCATCAATGATGATACCGCCCCACTCATTGGTTTGGATGCCGTTTTGCGCCAAAAAGCTTGGCACTTCAGGGTTGAATCCCAACGCCAAAATGACCATATCTGCTTCGATTTTTTGGTTGCTTCCTTTTATCTCTTCGATACGTTGGCGACCGTTTCCATCGGGCGTAGTCAAGCGTGTTTTGAGATATTCAACTCCTTTGAGTTGACCCTTTTCATTGGTCACGATAGCTTTAGGCGCGGCGTAGAATTCGAAATTCGCCCCCTCTTCGACGGCATTTTTGTACTCTTTTTTGGAGCCAGGCATATTTGCAGCATCACGTCGATAGAGACATGTGACACTTCGTGCACCCTCACGAATGGCACTGCGTAGACAATCCATCGCAGTATCACCTCCACCGATGACCACTACACGTTTCTCTTTGACAGAAAGTGACTCCTCATGGGGTAGTTTGAAGAGACGTTTTTGGACATCGTTGAGAAACTGCATCGCCTCTACGACATGCGGCGTATTCTCTTTCTCGATACCCGCTTTTTTGGCTTTGGTCGCACCGATACCGATGAAAACCGCATCGCTGTTTTGGGTCACTTCGTCAAAACTGATGGTTTTACCCACTTCAGCATTGAGATGCAAGGTAAGTCCAGCTTGGAGCAAAAACTCTACACGTCTATCGATGATTTTTTTATCGAGTTTGAAATTGGGAATACCGTAGGTCAAAAGCCCACCCGCTTTATCAGCACGCTCATACATATCCACGGCAATGCCTGCGCGAAGCAAATAGGTCGCCGCCGAGAGTCCTGCAGGACCTGAACCGATAATAGCGACACGTTTATCCGTGGTAATGCCCCCAAAATAGGGACGCAAGCCTTGTTTGAACGCCTCTTCGTTGATGTGTGTCTCAATGGCACCAATCGTAATAGCACCATGCCCATCGTTGAGTGAACAATCTCCCTCGCACAATACATCGTGTGGGCAGACGCGCCCCATCACCTCAGGGAAAGGTGACGGCTCATTAGAGAGTGAAAAGGCAAAAGATAAATCCTTCTCCGCTATCGATTTGAGCCATTGTGGGATGTAGTTGTGCAGTGGACATTTGTTGAGACAAAAGGGGTCACCACACTGAATACAGCGGTCCGATTGACTCGAGGCTTCGCTAGGCGAAAAGCTCTCATAAATCTCTGAAAAATCTTTGACACGCTCCCCTACAAGACGTTTTTCGGGTTCGATACGCTCAGTAAAAATAAAATTTTGCATAGTCATCAGTCTCCTAGCGCAGGGTTAAGGGGTAGTTTGTTCATCTCTTTGGGACGAACGAGCCAAAAGTTACGAACAGCCACACGGAAATTATCCAAAATCTGTGCCGCTTTGACACTGCCTGTCTCTTTGACATACTCTTTGAGAAGTTTTTTCAAGATGTGACGTGCCTCATCTCCCTCGTCGGTATCGAAGCGTGTCGCTTGGATAAGCTCATTGTTCATGCGCTCAAAGAAGTCATGCTCTTCGTCTAGTACAAAGGCAAATCCACCCGTCATACCCGCACCGAAGTTGACACCTGTCGTACCCAAAATGACCACGACACCACCTGTCATATACTCACACGCATGGTCACCTGTACCTTCGACGACGGCTAATGCACCAGAGTTGCGCACCGCGAAGCGCTCTCCTACGCCACCTGCGGCAAAGAGTTTACCTCCTGTAGCACCGTAGAGACAGGTATTTCCAGCGGCGGAAAATTCGTACCCTTGGTGCACAGGACGGATAATGATTTTGCCACCGTTCATGCCCTTGCCCACGTAGTCATTGGCTACACCGTTGAGATAGAGTGTCATACCCTTGCTCAAAAAGGCGCCGAACGATTGCCCTGCAACTCCGTGCAAATTGAGCTTAATTGCATCGTTTTCCAGACCGTTATCACCATAGTACTGTGCTATTTCACCCGATATAAATGCCCCGAAACTACGGTTTTGGTTCGTAATCGCTTTGGTCAGCTCTACATCTTTGCCAGGGTGTTTGATGGCACTTTTTACCTCTTCGAAAATTGCTTTTTCATAGGCATTGTCATCGTAAGGATTGTTGTGCTCCATTTGACATGTATCGATGCCATTGACGCGACGCAATATGGCGCTAAAGTCAAATTTTTTCGCCATAGGTGTATCGATGACTGCCAACAAATCGGTGCGTCCGATAATCTCACCCAAAGAGGTGTAGCCCAACGAAGCCAAAATTTCACGTACATCTTCTGCCATGAAATTGAAATAATTAATAACACGCTCGACTGTTCCCTCGAAAAACTCTTTTCGTAGATGCTCATCTTGGGTAGCGACCCCTACAGAACAGCGATTGAGGTGACAAATACGCAACATCTTGCACCCTAGCATTGACAAGAGTGTCGTACCGAATGCGAAACTCTCCGCACCCATCATTGCCGCCTTGACTACGTCCATACCTGTTTTGAGTCCACCATCGGTTTGGAGTTCGACGCTTGCGCGAAGATTGTTGACCTTGAGGGCATTGTGCGCCTCAGTCAGACCTATCTCCCACGGATTACCTGCGAATTTGATAGAGGTGAGCGGTGCGGCACCTGTCCCACCGTCGTTTCCAGAGATGATAATTTTGTCGGCATACGCCTTTGCCACACCTGCGGCAATAGTACCTACGCCCGCAGTCGAGACCAATTTGACAGCAATTTTCGCCTTGGGATTGACCTGCTTGAGGTCAAAAATCAGCTGTGCCAAATCCTCTATCGAGTAGATATCGTGGTGCGGTGGTGGCGAAATGAGCGTCACCCCTGGTGTCGTATAGCGCAATCGTGCAATAAGGGGTGTTACCTTATGCCCTGGGAGTTGCCCACCCTCTCCTGGTTTGGCACCTTGGGCGACTTTGATTTGAATCTCTTCGGCACTGCGCAAATAGGCAGGTGTCACCCCGAAACGTCCCGATGCGACTTGCTTGATTTTGGAGTTTTTGATGGTGCCATAGCGACTGTTGTCCTCACCACCCTCGCCACAGTTGGATTGTCCACCGATGGTATTCATCGCAATGGCAAGTGCCTCATGTGCCTCTGGAGAGATAGAACCCAAGCTCATTGCCGCTGAAGCGAAGCGTTTGAATAGCGCTTCTTTGGGTTCTACACGTGCGACATCGATAGCTTTTTTGTCTGAAGCGAAGACGAAAAAGTCACGAATAAAGCGTTGACCACGATTCTCGATGAGCTTTTTGAGGGCATCGTACCCCTCCTCTTTACCTTCACGCGCCAAATGGTGAATCGCATGAATGACCTTGGGTCCAAAATCGTGATACTCATCTTCGCTGTAATATTTGTAAAATCCACCCATTTTGAGAGGGAAAATTTTGCTCACTTGTGGGTCATAAGCGCTAGCGTGATAGGCGCGAATACGTGCCTCGATATCGCTGTAATCGAGCCCTGCAATGAGCACATACTCTTTGCCAAAGCACTCTCGTACAATTCGCTCACTCAGACCGATAATGTCAAAGAGTCCTGAATTGCGGTAGGAAGCGATGGTACTGATACCCATTTTTGACATGATTTTGAGCAATCCACCGTTGAGCGCCATATAGCTGTTTTTGAGTGCTTCGCTAAAGGTTTTGCCATATTTGCCCTCTGCACCTACCTTTTGCGCTACTGTCGCATAGAGTAGATGCGGATAGAGCGCCACCGCTCCAAACGCGATAAGTGTCGCCGCACCGTGCGAATCGACCACTTCCCCCGTCACTGCCACGATAGAGACCAGATGGCGCACTTTGGCTTTTTGGAGGCGTTGGTTGAGCAGTCCCACTGCCATGACCATCGGTACGACGGGTGTTTTGGCATCCAAGGCGCTGTCGTCCAAAAGCACGATACGCACGCCCACCTCTTGGACATCACGAATAACCGTTGCGACCAACTTTTCGAGTGTCTCCTCTAGCGATGTATGCATCGCTGTAGAGTAGGTGCGATTTTTGTAGCACGATTGATAGCGTGCATTTTTTTCGTCACCAAAAGAGAGCAACACATCGAGCTTTTCTCGCGTCAAAATAGGCGAAACCGATTTGAGACGAAGCGCGTGGTCTGGGTCTTCATCGAGGATATTGTGCACCTCACCGAAGCCTGTGTTGAGGCTCATCACCAATTTTTCTCGAATGGGGTCGATAGGTGGATTGGTCACTTGCGCAAATTTTTGCTTGAAAAAGTCACTGAAGCTGCGTTGATTGGTCGAAAATGCCGCCAATGAGGTGTCATCGCCCATCGAGCCTACTGCCTCTTTGCCATCTTTGAACATCGGTTCGATGACCTGCTCTACGACCTCTTGGGTCACATTGAAGAAGCGTTGGTGTGCGACGATTTCATGCTCTTCGTAATCTTTGACACGGCTGAAATTATTCTCCACATGCTCTTGCAGATAGACCATGCGCTCGTTGAGCCATTTCATATAGGGATTGGAGGCTTTGAGGTAGCTGTTAATTGCCTCTTGTTTGAGGATTTTGCCGTATTTGAGGTCTAGCCCTATCATCTCTCCACTTTGGAGTTTGCCGCGCTCTACTATCTCTTCGGCGGTGAGTTCATTGACTCCGTATTCGCTCGATACGTAGAGATTATCATCTTTGGTGATGATATATTTGGAAGGGCGCAGACCGTTACGGTCGAGTAGACATGCCACATAGCGTCCATCGGTCAAGCTCAACGCCGCAGGTCCATCCCACGCCTCAAACGTAGTCGATAGATACTCATAAAAAGCACGTAGTTCTGGATCCATGTAGGGCGCATTTTGCCAAGGCGCAGGCACCAATGCACGCGCGGCTTTGAAAAAATCCATGCCGTTGATGATGAGGAACTCAAAAAAGTTATCGACGCTAGCAGAGTCACTCATCTCTTTTTGGACGATGGGCAAAATACGCTCCAACTCCTCTTGGTTGTAGACTTTGCTTTGAATCGACTCTGATTTGACCGCAACATTGAAGCGATTGGCATCGACAGAGTTGATTTCGCCGTTGTGCGCGATATGACGGAAAGGTTGCGCCAAACGCCATTGTGGAAGGGTATTGGTCGAGAAGCGTTGGTGGAAGAGTGAAAAAGAGATCTCAAAATCGGTATCACGCAAATCTTTGTAGAACTCCACCAAATGCGTAGGCATCACCAGACCCTTATAGCTGATGGTTTTTGCAGAAAAGGAGGCTACATAAAAATCATCTGCCGCTTCAAATTGGTGCTCTGTCTCTTTACGTACGAGATATTGCAACGCCTCGAAACGCTTCTCGCCCATAAGCGATTTGGGTGTCACAAAAACCTGCATAATATGGGGCAAAATAGCCAAGGCTTGCTCTCCCAAGGCTTTGTTATCCGTAGGCACTACACGCTCAAAAAGCACCTCCATATCATTAGCAGTACAGCGCTCTTTGAAGGCTTCGACATAGCTAGGATTTTTGGCAAAAATCATCGCCACAGCATACTCTCGAGGAAGCTCTACACCGCCTTGGAGTGCCACTTTGCGCATAAATTTGTCAGGCATCGAGAGAAGCAATCCACTCCCGTCACCTGTTTTGCCATCAGCGGCGACAGCACCACGGTGCATCATGCGTTCAAGTGCCGTAATAGCACTCAAGAGTAGTTTGTGCGAGGGACGATTTTTGATATTGGCAACGAGTCCAAAACCACAATTGTCTTTAAAAGAGGTCAATAAATCCACGCTATTCCTTTTTGGTTGGCCTAAAGCTTTTTCATTTCAGCAAAATTTAAACTAAATTTTACTATAAGCTTTGAAAATGGAAGTTTTCATTGTAGCTTGTGATTTATAAAAAACGAATAAATATGATAAGTTTTTCGAGATAAATTTGAGAGATTGTTACGCTTAGTATAACAATTGCAGTAATTTTTGAAGTGCGCTAGTGTAACGCAACAGGGCTTCATCGAGACTAAATTGTGCTTTTGATAGAGTACCGCACCACTTTTTCTACGCGGGAGTCTCATGCAGGGGTATATTTTGGCAATTCATCGCGTACGAGATGAAGATACCATTGTGACACTTTTGACCCCCGACTATCTACATCGACTCTACCGCTTTTATGGGGCACGCCACAGCATTATCAACATCGGTTACAAAATCGATTTTGAAATCGAACAAAACCCCAAAACGACCATCGAACGCCTGCGCCATGTGTGGCAACTGCCTATGGGATGGTTTCGAGACCGTGAACGCTTACATATATGGCAACGTTTTGTGGCACTTTTTGCCTCACATCTGCGCGACAGCAGTGAAATCGACCCCTTCTATTTCACCCTCCTAGAAGATGCCGCGACACTGTGGCAACTCAAAAACCCCAAACGCATCGTCATCGAGAGCTACATCAAACTCCTCGCGTTCGAGGGGCGACTTCATCGACACATGGAGTGTTTTTTGTGTGAAATGCCCCTCGATGAGGCTGTCACGCTCACCCGCGCCTTTTTGCCTGCACATCCTGCATGCGCGTACCAAGAGTCCTTCCCGCTCAAAGGACTCCAAATGCTCCTGCACGAAGGTCAGGCACTGCTTTTGGAGGATGACGAAGTCGATAGACTCTATGAGATTGTCCTCGAGGGACTCTAAAAAATTTAACCCTCCTTTGGTTATCATTGCCCCATTTCGTCCAAGGCTTTTTTCATGCAACTGTGCGTCGCTCTCGATTTACCCACCCAACAAGCCAATCTCGATTTGGTACAAAAACTCTCCACTCTACCCATCTGGCTCAAAATAGGCTTGCGTAGCTTCATCCGCG
>JQIT01000012.1 GCA_000830255.1 Sulfuricurvum sp. PC08-66
CGGCAGATGCCCTCTCTTGTGCGGCTTGCGCCGCCTCTACCGCTTGGGTTTTACGTGCCGCCAAAAAGGCATCGCTAAGTGCACGTTCAAAAGAGATGCCACTCACTTCGAGGTTTTCGATGTGGGTACGCATCATGAGTAGCGCGTTGAAATCGATATCGGCTTGCATCGTATCGATGGAGATGACGCTCTTTTGCGCCCCGTTATCGGCAATCTCTAGACCCTTGATGGTGAGGCTACCTGTAGCGAAACTGACATTGACCTCATCGACATAGACCTCTTTGTCCAGTGCGGCAGAGGCGGATTTTTCGATACCCATTTTGAAGAGAGAATCGGCAAAAAAGTACCCAAAGGTCAATCCACCTCCTACGAGTATCACGAAAAGTGCCGCACCCCAAATGCGAATCGGGCTTTGTTTTTTAGTAGGCTGTTTGAAGAGTCCTAGCCATGAGAGGAAGCGAAATTTGCTAAAAAGATTTTTGATAGGTTCACGGTATTTATCGAGCAGAAATTTGAGGAGAAAAAAGAGCGGCAACGCCAAGAACCAACTCACGAGGGTCGAACCCAAGACAATCGTATTGTCAAAATAGCTCAACCGCGCCACACCGCTGTTATAAAGCGTCGTCCAAAACGCCTCTAGCGAGGGTGTCGTCAAAAGCGCGTACCCCAACTGCTCCATGTAAGGGTCGAGTAGATACCCGATAAGGACGAACTGTGCCGCCATAAAAAACATCAATCCCAGCGGTACATTGATGATAAAAGCGATAAGCAAAAGCACCCATGTTTGCACGCCTGAGGCTGGGGTCATGCCTATCATCATACCCAGTACGATGGCTAAGGCGATTTGCCACGAGCGCGCGGCGGAGTTAAAAATTTTCAAAAACTTGGTAAAAAAATCCATCAATGTGCACTCCAGCAAAAAAGTGTGCCATTGTAGCACAGCGTAGCCCTATTTTAGGCACTTCTTGGGCTTCGTTAACTTGACAAACTGAATGGGTATTCGCTACTATGGCTCTCCATCTTCGATAGCAAAGTAGTGCCATGCCTGTTTGGATACTTCTCTTTTTTGCACTGCCCCTCATGGCACACGAAGCCTCTATCCTCGCTACCCCCAATGGCATGCAACTCTCCTACGGTCACACGGTATCCAGCACTCCCAACCACGACACCCCTATGAGCAATCTCTCGACCCTTTGTGTCACCGACTACAACATCACCACCTCATGGCAAGCGTGTCATCTCTACGGTGCCGCCTTCGATACAGGACAATGGGTCAAAACCCTCCAAGGCACACGTAAAGGCACTCGAATAGAGCACCCCCAAGCACTGAGCGCTTGGGAGAGCAGTGAGGTGATTTATCGCTACGAAAAGCCCACATCGAAAGTCCCAAAGGGTTATATGCTTTTGCCCTTGCAAGCGCCCCATAGCATCGCTATGGGTGAGCGTATCACACTACAACTCCTCTACGACGGCAAGCCTTTGGCAAATGTACCTGTAGCCTACGACGACCAAACGCGCGGTATCACCGATGCCCAAGGACGTATCAATATTCGCCTACGTCATGCAGGCACCCAACACTTCACCGCGACCCATACACGCCCATCGACCACACCTGCTCTCGATAAAGCCATCACCAATATCACCCTGCAATTCGAGCACGACTGATGCGACGACTCCTCCTTTTGACACTTTTGGGCATGGGACTCTATGCACACGAAGTACGCTATGTCGTAAGCGAAACCAACGCTACGCAAATTTTCATTACCTATGGCGATGGTGCACCTTTTGATTATGAGCCCTATACGATTTATGCACCCGACCAAACCGTGCCTTTTCAGAGTGGCTACACCGCCAAAGATGGGTCGATTGTCTTCGTGCCCAATAGCAGTGGCGTTTGGCGTATCACAGCGGCGAGCGAAGATGGGCATGGCGCGACTATCAGCTACACCCATTCACTCTCTTCTGTTCAAGCACCCCAAACCCATACACGTCTCGACCGCCTCCTCTTGGGCGTAGGTATCGTGTTGGCGCTTTTTGGGACATGGGCACTTTTTTTCTCTCGAAAATCCAAATAAAAAAGGCAAAAAAATGCAAAAACTATTATCGATAGCTATCGTGACAACTGCCGCACTTTGGGCGCATCATGGCGTGGCGGCATTGGGGGCTTTTGGGCTAGAGGGAGCAGGAGCGCCATTGGAGACGACATCGACAGCGGCACTTCCACAAAACTCTGTTTTGTTCTACTCCAAGCTCGACTACAGCAGCTACACCCTCAAAACCGCTACGGCTACCGATTTAGAAGGGCTATACAACACCTATACGATGTACGGGCTAGGCTACGGTGTGACACCCTATCTCTCGCTCTACGCCTTTTTGCCCACGCACACCAAAATCGACGAGAGCCATACAGGTACCTCTGGCTTTGCAGATATGAGCGTGATGGCGACACTCTCCTTTACCCTCGATGGATTGGTCAAAGCCAATGAGAGCCTCGATGATATGGAGGAGTGGCACTTCGCACTCTATGCTGGTGCGACACTCCCTACAGGTAACAGTGCATTGACCGATGCCAACGGTACTGCACTGGATGCTGGGTCACAACTAGGCTTTGGAGAGTTCTCCTACAGCATAGGCTTTGCCGCGACCAAGATGCTCTCTTCTGACATCACCGCGATATTCGATGCCAACTACATCACCTTCACACCGCACGATTTCGCAGGGGAGAGGGTCAAATTTGGGGACGAAATACGCTTCAACACCGCCGCCACCTACAAGCTCTACACCAATGCCGAGGCAAAACTACGCATCGATGGTGATATCGAAGCGCACTATCTCTACCTAGGGCGTGATGTGGTCGATGGCGTGGGTGAGAGTGGCACAGGGGGACACATCCTCTATACGATGATAGCGACACGCATCTACAAAGATAATAGCTCCATCGCATTGGGGGTCAAAATCCCTGCATGGACACATCTGAACGAAGCGACCACCCAACAAGGTGCTGAAGGTGGCGAAGCCTACCGTGCAGTACTGACCTATTCAAGTCTCTTTTGATGCATATCCCTGAAGGCTTTATCGCACCTAGTACCTATATCCCCTTGGCACTTATCGATGGTGCCCTATTGTGGTATAGCGCACGCCATCTGCGCACCCTGCTCACGCCTCAGCGTATTCCAATGATTGCCCTTATGAGTGCGGCGATATTTGTCCTCTCCTCTATTATGATTCCATTGCCTTTTGGGACATCAGCGCATTTGGTAGGCATTGGACTCTTGGTCGCGCTTTTTGGGTGGCGCATGAGTCTGCTCATCTATACGATGGTGCTTTTGATGCAATTTTTTTTGCTAGGGCAAGGGGGATTGAGCACCTTTTTCGTGACGCTTTTTAGTATCGGCGTCGTGGGAGGAGGCAGTGCCAAAGCGCTTTTACGCCTCACGCATCACCATCGATGGGGCTATTTTGGCGCTGGAAGTGTGGCAGTTTTGGTCGCGGCACTCACGAGTGCGCTACTATTAGGTGCGCAAAGCTATTATGCTGTCGATGAGCAAGGTGCACCCCTTTTTTTCCCTTTCGGCTGGGAGATAGTGGTGCCTACGATGCTGGGTGCACATCTCATTGTCGCACTTATCGAGGGGATCATCACACGTTATAGCGCACCCTATTGGCACAAGAGAGTTGAAGATGAAGTATAAAAATATCAACACTCCCCTCCTCGCACTTGGCTCTATCATGGTGCTGGTGGTCATCGTCAGTACCCTGCACGATGTGACCGCTTTAGCCGTGGCGTGGGGTGTGGCACTGCTCTTTGGCTATCCCAAACATCGCCAAATCTTCAAAGCGCTCCTGCCTGTGGTGCTTATGGGAGGATTTATTTTGGCAAGCTACGCGCTTTTCTATGCCTACCGTTACGATGCTTGGGCGCCCCATATTGGGAGTATGGCGTTGCGTATGCTTGCTATGAGTACATGGGGATTTGTAGCAATCTACCGCATACCGCTTATCGTGGCACTGCGACCTTTTCCCACGGCACAAATGCTACTCACCATAGCCTATGGACAATATACACTTCTCACACACCAAGCACGACAAGCGCGCCGTGCATGGCAAAGCCGCAATGCGCTCTCCCCCTCCTATTTTGCACAGTGGCGATTTTTCGCGACGTTGGTATTGCAGGTGCTTGATAAAGCACTTCACCAAAGCCACACCGTCTCCCAAGCGATGCGCTCACGCGGAGTTTTCGATGCTTGAACTCTCACACATCTCCTACGGATTCAAAAACCAAACGCTCTTCGATGAGCTCTCGTTGTCTGTCGCCCAAGGAGAAAAAATCACCCTCGTAGGCGAAAATGGCAGTGGCAAATCGACGCTCTTAGCGCTTATCAACGGTCTGGTCTCCCCTTGTAATGGCACTGTCACCTTCGAGGGTATCGCACTCACACCCCAAAACCTACGCGACCCAAAACTGCGCTACCGCCTACGCACCCAAATGGGATTGGTTTTCCAAGAGCCTAGCGTAATGTTTTTCCACCCTACGGTCTATGAGGAGTTGGCGTTTGGACTGCACCAGCAAAAAGCCTCTGACATCGATGCACGTGTACGCGAATGTGCTAGAGAGTTTGGTATCGAGGCACTTTTGACCCAAGCCCCTTATGCCCTCTCAGGGGGACAACAACAAAAGGTCGCATTGGCGTGTGTGATGATTACCCATCCCAAACTGCTCTTGCTCGATGAGCCTACGGCGCATCTGGATGCCGCAAGTGCCGCATGGCTCATCGAAAAACTCGCCTCCCTCGATGCTACCATCATCACCGCGACACACCATCTCTCTCTCACCCCGCATTTGGGGACGCGCACATGGGTACTCCAAGAGGGACGTATCGCCTTCGATGGCGCCACCGCGCAAGCACTCCACGATTTTTACTATCTTTTTACGTGACCGACTTATGACCATTTAATGATTTTTCCTTTAGAATCTTCTATCTTAAAAAAAGGAATTACATGAAAAGTGTAAAAGTTCTACGTGCTTTAGTCGTTGCCTCTCTATTAGCTAGCTCTGCTATGGCAGAGGATGTTGTTGCTTCGGTCAAGGATGCTATCATGCCCGCCAAAACGGCTTATGCAGGTGCTATGGTGAGTTTTGGTTTTATTGGCGTAGGTGCACAAGCAATGTACGGTGATCAACTCTTCCCTGTAGAGAAATTTGCCAACGGTCTACCAGGTAATATTGGCTGGGAAGTAGATGCACACATCGAAACAGCAGGTTTAGGCGCAAATGCAAACCTCACTTATACCTACAAAATCGAAGCTGCTGCAGTCAAAGGTCTTGAAGTTATGGGTGCTTTTGGTTTGGGATATAACCAATACACTCTGTTTAATACTCCATGGCCTTACTTCTACAACTACAAAGCGCAAGCTAAATATATGCTCGACAACGGTATGAAAGTGGTCGTAGGTTACGGCTACCAAGGTTTCGTTGCAGGTATCCAAATCACAATGTAATCCTCTTCACCCCTCGGGGTGAAAACTTCTCCTCTTTTTTACCCTTTTTCCTTACAACTCTTCGGTCTTGAATTCGCTGTAACCTTCGTAGTAATAACTCACATCGATTCCTTTCATGAAGAGCGCACGGTCATCTATCTTGTCCGTGAGAGCGAGTTTGAGCAGGTGTTTGATCTCGATATCTTTGACCACGCTACGTTGCATTGCCGAAAGATACTCCTCTTTGTCGACTTGATTCCAATCTACTACAGCTTTGATCTCATATTTAAGCATCAAATCGAGCCAGATACGCGTCGCGCGACCATTACCTTCGCGAAAGGGGTGAGCGATGTTCATCTCTACATATTTTTCGATAATCTGCTCAAAACTGCTTTGCGGCATGGCATCGATATGCGCGAGCGAAGCTTCCAGATACATTAGCGGCGCGAAACGAAAATCCCCTTTGGAGATATTGACATCACGGATTTTGCCCGCAAAAGGGTAAATCTCTCCGAAGAGATACGCATGAATAAACGCCAACCCCGCGAATGTTCCCACCTGCACCTTATCAATCGCACCCGAATCAAAAAGCTCTCTAGCTTTTTGCTTGCTCATTTTCTCTTCGGCACGAGCCAGTTCTATTTGATCGGTAATGCCAAGCTTATTCTCTAATGTCATGCATCACCTCCTTGGATTTGCATTAGTTTTTCTCATCATAATGCAGTTGCAACCCTTGGCTACTCATCATAAAGCCGCTGATACGTAGTTTGCCCTCATGGATAGCTTTGTGGTGCTCTTTGCACAGCGGCATGAGATTGTATCGATGGTCTTTGTGGTAGTGGTCGATGAACCCTTTTTTGTCAGCGTTTTGTTGCTCTTTGATATGGTGGACATCTTCGGCAGGTGCGCCACAAATGACACAGCGCGTGATATAGAGCTGTGTGTTGTATTTGGATTTGCGCTTTTTGACCAGTAGCTCCACCTCGTCATATTCGTTGGCTAGACGTTTGCGTAGTTTGTTTGCCGTATCCAAAAAGGTTTTGTCCATATGTAGAGAGCGTGCGAACTCCAGTCCATAGATGGAGCTTCCGCTTCCAGCTTGCAGGGTGCGATTGAAGAGCAATCTATCCCTCTCTTCATCATAGGTCACCTCCAAGTGGAGATTGACCACATTGGGCAGTGCCTCGATTTCGGTCATGTTGGCTAGCTGATGCAGGTGTGTAGCGAAGATAAAAAAGGGCTTGATACGTGCCAATTGCAGTATCGCACTTGCCACAATCGCCACGCCTGAGAGCGTCTCTGTCCCGTGGCTAATCTCATCGCCAAGTACGAGACTCTTTGCCGTGGCGCGTGCGAAGATATTTTTGAGTTCGAGCATCTCCACTGCGAAGGTCGATAGCCCTTTGGAGAGATTGTCGCGTGAGACGATACGCGTAAATAGCGCATCGAAAAGCGTCATCTTCATCGCATTGGCAGGGACATAAAAGCCTGATTGCGCCAAGAGCACCGCGATGCCTACGCTCTTCATGAGTGAGGATTTACCGCTAGAATTTATCCCATACAAAAGCACCCCATCGATACCCCTGCCCTCATTGACCTCGACCATGACGCTCTTGGGAAAGGGCAGATCCAAATGGCTTGGATCCCCCATGATAATGTCATTGGGGACGTAGATACCCTGACGCTCTTGGCGCTCTATCATGGGGTGGCGTAGTCCCATAATCTGCAAAAAATTATCGCCGTTGGGTGTATCGAGAAGCGTAGGACGCGCGTAGTTATATAGCTCATAGAGTTTGGTATTGGCAATGGCAACATCGATATCGGCGGTGAAGTCGATGAGGCGCTCGACGATGAGGGTATATTTGCGATCCCACTCCTGCTCTTTGGCGAGAAACCGCTCCTTGACCAGTGCGATGACGCGTGTGTGTAGCGTGGTGATGGTGTCGCTTAGCTCCTCGATAAGGGGCGAGGTGATTTTGACACTGTTGGTGAGCTTGCGAAAGGTCATGCTCTTCCACGCCAAAGCTGTCCCATCCCACAATGTCATCTCACCGCCCAAATGCTCCTCGATAAGGGCAAATCGACTCTTGGTGAGCGAGAGGTGGTGACCCTCTTTGTCCAGAAAATTTATCATCGCAAATTGCGTTTCGCTCTTGTTGCCATGCTCTTGTACCAGTGCATCGATAGCGTGCGCGATATGCTCTAGTTGGGCATACGCCTCTCGATGTTTTTGCACCACGCTGTCTAGCTCGACATCGACCCCTCGATAGAAAAAATTCTCCTCGATAGCCGCAAAGGTAAAAGCCGAAGTGACGCTCAAATCGATAGAGCGCTCGATATCGCGGATGAAGTTCTCTATCTCTTGTGGGGTGAAGGTGAGCTTGGTAATTTTGTGCTGTTTGACATACTCCGCCAATGTCAGCAGTGATTGCAGTGAGCTGTGCAGATAGTTGACCTCAAAAGGGTGCAACCGCCCCAAGCGCATACGTCGCAATATCCGCTCCATATCGTAGACGTTTGCCAATTGCGTCTGGAAAAATTGGGCATGGACACGTAGCTTGTCACTCAAATCAAACCGACGCGTCAACTCCGACGGCTCTTTGATAGGATTGAGCAGGCGCTCTTTGAGCAGTCGCTTGCCAATCGCCGTAGAAGTTTTGTCGATGAGGCGCAATAGCGTCATCTCATGCGCATCGTGCGAGACCACGCCCAACTGCTCCAAGGCGTTGTTGCCTAGATAGACAAATCGATGGCTTTGCAAGATATGGGGACGTGAGAGCTTTTGGACGATTTTGGCGTCGTGCTCGATGATGAAGTGCACCAAAATAGCCAGCGATTCACTGGTCAAGGGCATACGCTCCAAATCGAGATGCTCCACCGCCGAAAGCAGAGATTGTATGCCATAGACCTGCGCGAAAAGGGCATTTTGGTACTCGATATCGGGCATATCGTGGTTCACGCTGTAGTGGAAATGCTCCTCGATTTCGAGATATTTGACAATCTCTTTGGTGTTGGTGATGCTAGGCGCGAAGGTGAGTACCACTTCACGCGTGCGGTAGGTCTGCATCAGCCCAAAAACTTCATCCAGCGCATAGCTCTTGTCCGCCAATGTCCCGTGCGCCTCGTGCAGATAGGTGCGCCCCGTCGTGACATCGATAGCGGCGTATCCCACGCTGTAAATATCACGGTTTTTATCGATGACCAAGGAGACGAGATAGTTCTCATCGTTGTCTTGGGTGTAGTCGAAATTCGTCCCAGGGGAGAGGATTTGCGAGATGTAGCGGGTGAGATGGGGTGGATTGCCACGCTGACGCACCAAGATGATGGTGTACTCTTGGGTGGCGATGAGCCGATTGAGATAGCGGTCAAACGAAACCGAAGGCACCCCCGCCAAGAGAGGATTTTTTTCGCTCACTTCGGGGATAGTTTTGTTCTTTTTGGTCAGCTGAATGTTGAGGTGTTGCGCCACCTCTTTGGCCTTGCCAATCGGAGCTGGTCCTGTGTCGATTTCGTAGACCTCAAAAAAGGAGCCGATCTCCATAAAGACGACCGTTTTGGGACCGTATTTGGCCTCAAAAAGACGCTGCAAATCGAAATAGACCTCCGTGACCAGACGGGTTTTGTCCTCCAAAAGTGCTGCGTATTGCGTCATGACCATCGACTGTGCTCACCTTTTGCGTGATTGTTTTTCTTTGTGCGGATTTTAGCCCATACGCGCTTAAGCTAGCTAGTCGAAGCCTCTTTATCCCCCAACAGCGTAATGCCCTCGTCGATAGAGCGCTCTAGGAGGAGATTCTCTTGGGTCATTTCGCCCAAAATTTTGAGTGTACGCTCGGAGAGTTTGCGCATCTCATCTGCCACTACGGCAAACCCTCTGCCGTGCTCCTTGGCGTGTGCCGCTTCGATAGTGGCATTGAAAGCCAGAAGCGTCGTCGAATCGGCAATATCCTTGATATGCGCCATACGCCCATGAATCGTGCGGCTTTGTTCACGTATCGTCTCCCATTGCACCGTCATGCGCTCCACCTCGATGGAGGGCATTTGCTCCGACTCTGGGCAAGGTACTTTGACCTCTTTGACGACCTCTTTTATCACCTCGATTTCCTTGACGACCTCTACGATTTTGGGTACTTCTACCTCGCGAATGACCTCGACGATTTTGGGCACCTCGACCTCTCGTATGCGCTCTCTCTCTTCGATACGAGGTGCTGATGTCACAGATGATGTCACTAGTGTTTGCGCGCTATTTTGGGGACGCAATCGCACCCACACGCCCCAAGCCAGAAGCACCAAAAGCGCCACACCCCATCCGCTCCACATCGACCAGTCAGTTGTGCTCGTTGGCATCGATGGGAGATCAGGAGTTTCTGGGGGCGCCCAGAGTGTCAGATGCCCTTTGAGCGTGCCTAGATGGTCGTAGATGGGGTGCGTCCAGCCCTTATCTCGTGGGGCGTAATTCGCGTCATAGGCGAAAAGCAACTCCCCCTTGGCATCGTGTATAGCGATGTTTTCCAGCCCATGCGTCTGGATACTCGGCGCAAAAAGGGGCAAAAAACTTTGACGTAGTTGCGTGGAGCGATGCGCAGGGGTGAAGAGTGTAGGTGCAGGCGTGTAGGCATCGATGAGATAGAGCATCTGCCATGAGCGACTCATCTCAAACGCGATGGCATCGTAGTGTTGCTCATGCTCGATAGCGAGCAAAAGTGCGGGCAATCCCACCAACAACAATACGAAACGCTTGAGAGAGTTCACACAATACCTTTGGACGAATGGCTATACAAAGCAAAAAGAGTGCCTACTATACGCGCCCACCTTTCGCACACTTAGGTATAATTGCCTAGATTTTTAGCCAAATCAGCAAATCGCCATAGGAGTTCAAAATATGCCAACCATATCGATGTTCTACGGTGTCGTCGTTACCATTTATTTTTATGACAATCGACAGCACAATACTCCACATATTCACGTACGATACCAAGATACAAAAGCGATTTTTGACATCACAACATGCGAAATAATCGAAGGCAACCTACCCAAAAAACAGCAAAAACTCGTCCAGGCTTGGATGGAAATTCACCATGATGAACTCATCGCGAATTGGGAGTTGGCACTTGCAGGTGAACAGCCTTACAAAATTGAACCTTTGCACTAGGAGACAATAATGCTAATAGATGTAATAGAAGTAAAGCCCAAAGAGAATTTCGTACTCGATTTGGTTTTCGAAAATGGTGAAAAAAGAGAGTTTGATTGCAAAGCGCTTTTGGACAAAAAGCCTTTTCAAGCACTCAATAATCGTGATTTTTTCAATCAAGCCAAAATTGTTTTGGGAACTGTCGCATGGTCAAATGAAATAGACATCTCACCAGAGACGCTCTATCTTGACAGTAGACATATCGAATCGATTTAAACACATAAAGTCCAAACCACCCACCTCCTGCACACTTAGGTATAATTGCCTAGATTTTCACTCAAAATATAACAAATGCTTATTGTGAAATAATACTTTTGTAAGTCAGCATCGGCTATGCTCATCCATCCCAATCAGGAACGCCGCAGGTGAGCAAAGAACGCGACAAGATAGCCACGAGACTCGCCTTGATTCTGACCAAATTCAACTCAGGTGAGCGTTTCACCATTGCAGAGTTAGCCCAAGAGTTCGGTGTCACTGCACGTACCATACAACGCGATTTGTACCATAGACTCTCCTATTTGCCCATCCAAAAAGTAGACGAACACTTCACCCTAGAGAGCTACGCACTAGGACAACTGAGCTTCAAAGATATCAACAATTTCGCGGTACTCAGTGGTATCAAGGGTCTCTACCCCAAACTCAGCCAAGATTTTATCGTCGACCTCTTCAACGCAAATATCAACAAAACCTTTCTCATCAAAAACCAAGGCTTTGAAGATATCTCTCATCGATACGATTGGTTTGAAGCCATAAGTACTGCCATCGTCAAACTCCAAAAAATCACCTTCGTCTACCATGACAAACCAAGAGCCGTCCACCCCTATCGACTCATCAACAACAATGGCGTTTGGTATCTGCTCGCCGATGAAGAGGGCAAACTCAAAAACTTCACCCTCTCCAAAATCAGCGAACTTCACATCGATGAGAAGAGTACCTTTACCCCGCATGCACCCTTCCTAGACAAAATCGCCCAAAACGACACCAATTGGTTCTCCGATGTAGCTATCGAAGTGGTGCTTGACATCGATGTGAACGTCCGAGACTATTTCCTGCGCAAAGAGATTTTCCCCAACAAAAAAATCCTCGAAAACACCCCTACAAGCTTCATGCTATCGACAACCGTGGCATACGACGAGGAGATTTTGGGCGTTGTCAAATATTGGCTTCCTCATGTGCGCATCCTCTCGCCTCAGCCTCTACGCGAAAAACTCTCACATCTGTTACGCACCTATCTGGCTGCGACACCACCTGACGCGGAGGGTTGATATGCTGTGCCATCCCAAACAAAAGAAGCGGGAATGATACGATTCATACTAGGTGGTATTGCCATGGCTGCAACAGGTCAAGGCATTAAAAAATACTTGGAAGAGTTCGCGTCACTGGACAACAACTCATACTACGCAAAGCACAAAGGACAAAAAATGAGTGAAAAAATTGAAGAACAAAATTCCGTAGAATCTGAATTTGCAAAAGCGTTTTCTGAGGATGGTTTTTGGGAAAAAATCAAAAACTTTGCTCTAAAAGCAGGCAAAGAAGTAGTAGAAAAAGCACTTATCCTCTACTATGTACTTCAAGAAAAAAGTACACCCATTTGGGCAAAAAGTGCAATCATTGGTGCATTAGGATACTTCATCTCACCCCTCGATGCGATTCCTGACCTCGTACCTGTCGTAGGTTTCTCAGATGATTTGGGTGTTATGGTTGCAGCTTTTGCTGTTGTAGCTTCAAGCGTCACAGACGATATCAAAGCAAAAGCAAATGCAAAACTCGCAGAATGGTTTGGTGAGTAATTATGCATATTTTTTGTAGATTTGAGGTATGCCTCTTTTCTACGAAATAAATTTCTAAAGGATGTTGTATGCTTTATTTGATTTTTGCCACAATTGCGTCAATCATAGCAATATTCAATTGGGTACTATTTATATCATTAATCATTTTTATTTCACTTGCCTATTCTATATATATTGAACTAGGTTTAACACCTCTATCTTTGTTTTTAATTTTGGCAGGAATAGCAACATTTTTTATACTAGTACGTATTTTAAAAAAGAAATAATGAATTTTTTATAGTAAAATACGAACAAAGGAAATAATATGGCACTACCTCTACTTGTTCCAGTTGCAGTAATTGCAGGACCCATGGGGGTCGTTGCATATAACTATTTTTCAGATTCTACAAAATTAGCCATTATAGGACTAGAATCCTCTGGTGTGACTACACTCACAAATTTATTTAAAAACGCCCCAAAACCTTCCGAAGAAGGCATTCTGAATTCAATACAAAATTATTTTTCAAAAAAAGAAGAAAATGAACACAAAGTAGACGAAGAAGAAAAGATTAAAAAATCTGATTTCCTTTTATATCTTTTTGATTTAAACAAATACGTCTCTGAAGAAAAGTATGCAAAACTTGCAAGACAGCAAATAGATTTTTTTTCTGACTGGATAGATGATAAATCAAAACTAAAAAAGATGATTGCTGTAGGCACACATTCAGATTTGCTAAAAAAACAATCCGACATAAACATAATCGATGAGTTATCAAAAATTTTCAAGCAAAGAAATAAAGCAAAATTGAGCTTTCTTTCTGGGAATTTATCTTCAAATGAAAGCTCAGAACGGTTATTAACATCAATAAAAAAGGCTATCGATGCATAAGGTAATTATTTTAGATGAATTTGATATATATAAAGCACAAAATGATAAAAAATCACGTGAGGCTCTAGAAAGTGCCGACTTAGAACCAGTTGAAATTCAGAGTGAAAAGTTTCAAACTATTACAAAGTACAATGATGATAGATACTCATCAGGAACAATACTCGTTGCTTCACCGTATAAAAGCAATATTTTTTATCCAGCAATAGGCTTGGAAGAAAAATTACGTCATGAATACTTTCAATTGCTTTATATCTATGCGCCTATATTTGGTGTTTCTGAAATAAAAATATCTTATTTTGAATCCAATAATGATGCAAAAAAAAGTCAAAAACAAACATTATTAGATTCAACAATTAGTTCAAATGGCATTGGTGCTGTTGAAGCAAAATTTTCTGCTGATGAGTTTGAAAAGAACACTAGTACTGACAAGCTCTTGACATATGACGAACGACATTTCAACGATCTACGATTACCATTAAAACATGCACTAGAAAAGCTTGTTAACGATGGTATAAATTACCAGCAACACAATATTTTACATGAGATTGTTCAGCTTAATGGTGGACAAAAAAGCATCAAATGTGAAATAGATTTCACAAATCAAAGTACTAGTATAAATAAGATTAAAAATGATATTTCAGCAATAGTAGATTCAAAAATAAAGATTCCTATTAAAATAAAAGCGGATTTCAAAGAAGAAAAAAATAGTGAAAAAGATTTACTTCATACACACAAACTACGAATAGATATAATCTTCCATGAAGACAATTCTATTATAAAAAAATCAAAAAAATTTTTATTTTTTTAATACCATGCAATGCATAGTATTATCATTATTTATAATTAATATATAATTTTTTTGCATTTAGTTTCTACAAAACATATTTATTTGGAGTTATATATTGCAAGAAATCATCATTCTATATAACCCATACTACAACAACAAGGTCATAGAAGAGCACGTAGATGTACTACGCAAAAGCAATTACGGCAAAGTAGGCTTCGGGAAAATAAAATCAAAGATTCGTGACCAAGAACACGCAAACACTGCGGATTTACTGAAAATTTTTGAAAGTGTGAAATCTGAAAACCCGTTACAACTTTTTTTGACTGATTTTTCAAATGCTTATGTATGCTATATCGAAAAAATCGTCGAATCTTTGGATGGTATCGAATATCCGAGCTACTATGACAACTATGAAGTTGAGTATTGGTTTGTCATAAATGACATAAGAGAAATAGCGCGTAACAATTTCACCTATATTCGTGATAGGTTTTTAGCCAATTTCACTACTCCACACTACGGCAATCACACCTATGCTCTCTATGGAAACAGATATGTTTATCCACTCATCGTCGAACAAAAAAAACGAATCGACTATTTCGTAGAGTACAGCCAAGGTAAAAGGCACTACAACACGCTCTTCAAAAGTGCCCAAAACATCACAACTGCAAGTAATCTCATCAATTACGTCTTCGGTGAAGAAAATTTTTATCTTTTTCATCCTGACACCATAGAATCTCTACTCCAAGCAGAGGTAGAGTATGAAAACAACAAAGAGAATTTAACCTACGACTTTTCTTCTATTGTAGTGAACTATGGCAAAGTTTTCGAGCTGGAGAGTCATGCTTTTTTGAGTGAACTTTTCACACTACTGATAGACAAAAACAACGCTCTAAAATCCATTACATACCAAGCTCAAAACAAAACTCTTACGCTCGCGGATTATCACAGAGATTTTCCTAGCGTCGGTACCAACAAATTTTTACTCTCCCAAAATCAAATATTCGATGCATACACTACCTATTTCAACGATAGAAAAAAATATGCTCTTTTACTCAATTTTTTGAAATTTGAATTCAAAGAGAGTATCTCAATAATTCAAACTATTCGCAACAGCGCCAGCCATCGAGGAAGCACTGACAAATTTGAGTGTCAAAAAGTACGTGATGTGTTATTGGGCATCGGACAATCGAGCACTCTCAACACAATGCTATCATGCAAAAAACTTTTGCATACCCAAAAATCTTAAACTATTGTTTTTACCGTTTTAGCATATAGCTCATACTCTTTTGGTATTTCAGAAGGTATATGACTTTTGTAGTTCTCTATCAAAACATTTAGCCACTCTCTCGATGTAACTATTTTGTCAAATTCAAAAAAAATTGCCTTGTTTTTTTCTACAATTTTATAGCCGTATACTTCAATCTTGATGATTTCTGATTCACCTTTTAGCAATACTTCTAAAGTAATTTTTTTATTTATTGAGTCTATTTTAAATTTCAACTCTTTGCTTATATATTCTCTTACAATCTTTGGAAGATATTTTTCTATAAAATATGAAACAACTGAGTCTTTGAGTTTTATAATTGCTTCCAATTTTGTCCTTTGTTAACTATATTTTTTGTAGTATACATTCTTCCAATTAGATTTCACGACACAACCTGTCGCAACGCTCTATTATCATTTGACTCTAAACAAAAAAAGGAGTTCAAATGCGCGTCAAAACATATCTAGGTCTTGGATTGGTCACTCTTCTTTCGTTGGGAGGCTGTAGTGATGATACACCACCTGTCAAAATCGAATCGAAGGTCATTACAAGTACAATGTTTGGGGGTGTCACAATTCCTGTCGTAGAACTAACAGCCATCGTCGATGAAGTAGAAGTTCAAGACCTCATTGGTAATCGTGGCAATTGTAAAATAAATTCTATTGATAAGCAATTGCTTCCAAAAAAACTGCAATATGGTCAAAAAATCAAATTTGGCTTTGTTGCTGGATGCACACTTTCTCAAATCGATGTTGTCACCGACCAAGGAAAGTGGAGCGTAAATTATTAACACTAAAGGATTATACATGATACAGCCAGCAGCACAAAAGTATCGTTGCCCGAAATGCCACTTCACCAAAGTACATCAACCAAAAAGTGATGCCTTTACTCTTGAAGATGTGCTGATTGTCTGCCCCAAATGTGGTGCTCAAATGGAGACGACAAATGAGCTAACATTTTTTGAAAAACTAAAACTTAGTTTTTCTCGAAGCTAGGCATGAAGAATCACTTCACTTAAATTTGTTCCAAAAAGCGTATCTATCGATATACACACAGGAGCAATAAACATTAAGTGAAGTGACAAATCATCGAATTTTTCTGCATTTTCCATGATATGAGGTAAAACAAAAAACTCAAAAGTGATAACATAAAGTGCAAAAGAAGCAACTGGCTTCACTAGTAATGGTGTAATTTCTGCAAATAAGCGATTAGTTGAACGTTGCGCTGCCTCGTGTGCAATTTTGCTTGAAGTATTATGTTTGACATCTTCTTCTTTATAGCTAGATAAGCGTATAAGAAATTTATCTACTACACTAAAAGATTCACTTGCTTTTAATTTTGCTTCCAATAATATCTCATCGTACAATTTTTGATGTACAAATTGTTTAACATTAAATTTATGAGTCAAGACTAAACTTTTTATATGCACAAAACTAATGACTACCACATAAAGGAATAACCCTAAAATTGCTAAATAAAAAATACTCACAATCACTGCAGTTATTTTCACATCAATTATTCCAAGAATTAATAACACAATAGGACTCAACAAGATAATAGTTTTTATCAAAATATTTTTTACATATTTTGATAATACGTCTTTAACATGTTTAAATACTTTTTCAGTTGTTAACTTTTCAACCAATAGTACTTTCTCAACTTTTTTTTTCTCCATTTCTAATTCTACTTTACGATTAAAAAAACTTTTCACATAATCAAACACACCCATTAGCGTTCTCCTTTTTCTTGCTTTTAAGCATTTCATATTTCATCACACATAACCTCTTATTGAAATTTTCGCTTGAATTGTAGCTTTTTTAAACAAAAAAAATCTCAAAAAAGCTTCTTTTATACACTCCAATCGACCATGAAAGAAAGCCTTTAACCTTGCCAATATGCGAGATTAAATCCCCCACCTCCTCTATCGATAGGAGATTTTTATATGTCGATGGATGCGTCGCAGTATGCGCCATTGGCGTGGATGGAATTGCTTGTAAAGCCACAAACACCCAACATCGTAGAGAAAATAGGCAGCGCCTATGCCGCTAGGAGGATTGGCGCTAGGTACGACGCTAATCGTGTCGAACCACACCGCAGGCCAAACCCAACACCCAAAATAGGTGCCCCACAACTCTAAATAGACAACCGCGAAAAACATAATCAAAAAGAAAAGTCGGCTTGCGACATACCTGCGCAGAACACCCACCAATGCCACCATGAGGATAAAGCCCAAAAGGTCATGCCCCCAAACAAGCCAAAGTGTGCTGTAGCCAACCGCCGCGACCAAAAGTACGCGTACGATAGTCTCTCGATGGGCTTTTACCCACGGCTCTTTGGCGAGGTAATAGACACCCACATAGAGCAATGAGTGCCCCAAAATGACATAGAGAGGAATATTGTGCAGTCGATAGGTGTACATCTCTAGCACCAACGAAAAGAGGCTCTCCCCGAAAACCGCTACCGCCAACCCATAGAGCATTAATCGACGCAAATAGCGTGGCACGCTTACGTAGAGCCACACATAGGCAAAAAATGCAAGCACGTTGGAGAGCCATTGCGTATGCGCCCACTGCGCTGCGAGGGAGGCACTGTCGATAAAAAGTACGAGGAAAATGAGCACACCAATGGGTAGATAAATGTGTGCATATCGAAAGCTTTTTGGCTTTGCGCTATACACGTTGGGTATCATTTTTTGCTCAGCATATAGACCGCCACCATCGTCAAAACGCCACCAATGACGATAGGCCACGTCAGCGCCTCATCCAAAAATATCACACTAAAAAGCAAGGCAAAAAAGGGCACCAAAAACATATAGCCGCTAACGTACTGCGCGCCCATACGACCCGCTACGATATAGTAAATTGTCGTAGCAACCGTCTGCCCGAAAATTGCCAAGAAAAGCAACGCGCTCCAAAATCGTCCATCCTGCTCAAACACCACCATGACGTCGCTAGGCGTGGTGAAAAATGACATCACCACCACTCCCACCAACGCTATCAAAAAGGAGTAGTGAATGGGATGCAGATGCGCATGTGCGTGTTGACTCAGGAGTGTCACCAATGCCCACGTGAGTGCCCCTGCCAAAAAGTAGCCATTTCCTAGAGCAAAAAAGTCGCTCAAATCGCCATAGAGCTGTAACATCACCATTCCACCCGCTAGACCTATTGCAAGCCCAATAGCTTGCCATCGACCAATCGTACGCCCCAAAAACAAGGCACCCAACGCGAAGGTCATGAGCGGCGAAAGTGTCGTGACAATGACACCCCCACCACTCGCCGTACCGTAGTAGACCCCGAAAAAGGCGAAAACCATGAAGAGTATATTGAGTATGGCATTGACCACGACTATCGATACCGCTTTGTAGCCCCATACCAAAGGGCGACGCACCCAAAAGAGGATAGGAATAAACGCCAAAAACATAATGGCAAAACGCCAAAAGGTGACCACCTCAAACGAGACATCTTCGGAGACTATTTTGAGCGCAGGCCATCCAGCCGCCCAAAATATCATCGCAAACACCATTGCGATAGCGCTTGTCAGAGAGAGTTGGGGCATGGCTAGAGCTTCACACGATCTTCAAGTGCGCGTGTGAGAGAGAGCATATCAATGTTTTCTAAACTCACACCTGTGGGGACACCTTGGGCGATTTTGGTAAAGGCTAAGGTAAAGCGGCTCAATTTATCCTCGACAAAAAGCATCAGTGCATCATTGGCTATCGAGGGTGAGAGAGCGAAAATCACCTCTTCGATACCATCACCTACCACCTCGACCAGACGCGCAATCGTATCGCTATCGAGCGCCTCTAGGACGAAATAGCGCCCTTTGTATTGCGCATTCTCTTCGATGATGAGAATATCCTTGGCGCTTTGTACGATACACAATATATGCGTATCGCGCATCTCATCGACGCAAAGATTGCACACCTCATGCTCACTCATACCACCGCATCGCGTGCATCGTTTCACCGAGGCAACAGCCGATTCGATGGCGTGTGCGATTTGCATACCTGTATAGGGGTCATTCATGCATATATGGTATGCCATACGTGTCGCCGATTTTTTGCCTATGGTAGGCAGTGCTTCGAGCGCTTCGACCAATCGATTGTATTTATCTAGACCTCTGTTCATGGATGGAACTTTACCAAAGTTTTACCCTCCTAGTGGTAAAATCCGCGCAAAAACGAAAGGGGTTTTTCCAAAATATGCAACATCTTAGCTACTATGAAATCCTAGAAATTTCCAAAACCGCCGACGGTACAGAGATTAAACAAGCCTATCGCAAAATGGCGAAAAAATGGCACCCAGACAAAAATCCAGGGGACAAACAAGCCGAAGAGAATTTCAAATTTGTCAATGAAGCCTACCAAGTGCTCAGCGACGACAAACAGCGTCAAATTTATGACCGCTACGGCAAAGAGGGTCTCCAAGGTGGCGCGTCACGTGGTGGCGGTGGTTTCAGCGGCTTTGACGATTTAGGCTCGATATTCGAAGAGATGTTCGGCGGAGGCGGTCGCAAAGGAAGTCGTCGCAACAGCGGTCCCAAACAAAAATACAACCTCGATTTAGGTATCGAGATGACGGTAGACTTCAAAGAGGCAGTTTTTGGGTGCAAAAAAGAGGTCAATTTCACCTACAGAGACCTCTGTCATACGTGCGAAGGGACAGGCGCCAAAAACAAAAAGCTCAAAACCTGTCCTCAATGTGGTGGACAAGGACAAGTCTACACACGCCAAGGTTTTATGACCTTCTCGCAAACCTGCCCTGTGTGTAATGGCGAAGGTAGCACCATCGAGGAGAAATGTCCTGACTGTAAAGGCAAAGGTTTCACCGATGTCAAAGAGAGCGTCACCATCGACATCCCTGCTGGTATCGACAACGACAACCGTCTGCGCGTAGCAGGACGAGGCAATATCGGCTTTGGCAAACAACGCGGTGATTTGTACATCACCTTCCGCGTGCGTGAAGATGCCACCTTCCAACGTCATGGCGATGACATCTATCTAGAGGTACCCGTCTTTTTCACCCAAGCTATTTTGGGCGAAACGATCAAAATCCCTTCGCTCGACAGTGAACTAGAACTTCAACTCTCAATAGGCACACGCGACAAACAGCAGTTCACGTTCCGAGGCAAAGGCGTAGCCAATGTACATGGGCAAGGTCGAGGCAATCTCATCGCGCAAGTCAAGCTCACCTATCCCAAAAAACTCACCGATGAGCAGGAGAAACTTTTGCACAAGCTTTCAGAGAGTTTCGGCATCGAGAGCAAGCCTCACGAAAGTGCTTTTGAATCGGTATTTGACCGCGTAAAAGGGTGGTTTAGTTAAGCCTCTCGCGAATTCAAAAATATTATATGTTTTATTAGCGTTAGTGATACAAACGTGATAGTTACGTGTTACAATAAAACTTGATATAAAAGAAAAAATCAAGGAGCAACTATGGCTAGAGTAGTCATTTTGGGTGCGGGTGTTTCAGGACACACAACCGCCTCATTTTTGGGCAAATGGCTAGGCAAAAAACACGAAATTATCGTCGTATCGCCTAACAAAAATTGGAACTGGATTCCATCGAATATTTGGGTAGGTGTCGGCGCGATGCAACCCAAAGATGTTATTTTTGAGCTTGAGCCTGTCTATAAAAAAATCAATGTTAATTTCAAACAAGCCAAAGCTACTACGATTCACCCCGAAGGTGATGCATCCCATGCAGGTGGCTTTGTCACTATCGAGTATACAGGTCAAGGCAAAGAGGGTACTACTGAAACGGTAGAGTACGACTACCTCGTCAATGCTACAGGTCCCAAACTCAATTTTGCGGCGACGGAGGGTCTAGGACCTGACAACGGTCACACTGTCTCTGTTTGTACCTATGGTCACGCAGAGCACGCTAGCGAAGAGCTTGCAGCGGCAATAGAGCGTATGCAAAAGGGTGAAAAACTCAAATTTGTTATCGGAACAGGTCACGGTATGTGTACGTGCCAAGGTGCCGCATTTGAGTATATTTTCAACGTCGAGCAGGTCATTCGCGAAGCGGGTGTACGCGACAACGCTGAAATTTATTGGCTCTCCAATGAGTACGAAATGGGCGATTTTGGTATGGGCGGTATGCACATCAAACGTGGTGGCTACATCACCAACGGCAAAGTCTTCACCGAATCTATCATGGCAGAGCGCGGCATCAAATGGATTACCCAAGCACACGTCTCCAAAGTCGAAAAAGGTATCATTCACTACGAACAACTCGACGGTACGATTGGTAAATTGGCATTCGATTTCTCGATGTTGATTCCTCCTTTTGCAGGTGTAGGACTCAAAGCGTTCAACAAAGCGGGTGAAGAGATTACCGATAAGGTATTTGCGCCCAATGGCTTTATGAAAGTCGATGCAGATTATACGCCCAAACCGTACGAAGAGTGGAGAGCAGCTGATTGGCCCAAAACCTACCAAACACCTCTCTATAAAAACATCTTTGCAGCGGGTATTGCCTTCGCACCACCGCATCTCATCTCCAAACCGATGCAAAGTGTCAACGGCACCCCTATCAACCCTACACCTCCACGCACAGGTATGCCTTCAGGCATGATTGGTAAAGCTGTTGCACTTTCGATTCGCGATATGGTCAATGGTGCTGTAGAACCTACACACACTGCATCGATGGCAGAGATGGGTGCGGCATGTGTCGCATCGGTCGGACATGGATTTTTCAAAGGTGGCGCAGCGGCAATGACGGTTTTCCCTGTGGTACCTGACTTTGAAAAATACCCAGATTTCGGTCGAGATACGGATCTTACTTTCGGTGAAGTGGGACTTGCAGGTCACTGGATCAAACACACCTTGCACCACCTTTTCTTACACAAAGCCAAATTGCGTCCAGGCTGGACGCTCATCCCAGAGTAACAAGGAGCTCCTATGCTAGAGAAAAAAGTAATTAATACACGTGCTTATAAACAGGACTATTTTCCACCCATCCCAACTGCGACGACGAAATTTTTTCGCAGTTGCGCCATTTGGCAATTTTTTCGATTTGTCATTATCAACCTCAAAATGATAAAAGTGGTCTCTAAATCACACCACTAAAATGCTACAATAGGGCATGATTAGAGAATACTCCCTTCTTGCCCTATTGCCTCACGTAGAGACCTATGTGAGGCACAAATCTTCGATTCTTCACATTTGGGTATCACACCCTGCCAACAGCGATATTTTTACCCTGCATGACATCAATCCAAACCACTTTGAGTCCTACTACGCATCGGGCATTTTTGACTATTTTATCTCGATACTGCATGGTGACAATGAGATAGGCAGTTGCCCTATGATGCAACAATTTTTGCACTACCTCAGTGACAAAAAAATCTCCTCCGATGAGCTTTTTATCGTCTGTAATCTCTTCCGCAAAACGATGATTGAGTTTACCTATACACACGATTTCAATTCCCAAGAGGTCTTTAGCCAGCTCTCTATCATCTTCGATGCCAATTTTCGCTCTGTTCTTTTGCTCTACAATGACACGATTTTTGAGAAACAAAAACTGGTCGAGGCGAGTTTGTCACTCTTGAATGAGTACAAAAACGCTATCGACCAATCCAACATCGTCTCCAAAACAGATGCCTACGGCACTATCACCTACGCCAATGATGCCTTTTGTCAACTCTCTGGCTATACGCTAGAGGAGCTTTTAGGCAAAAGCCACAATATTGTGCGCCATCCTGACACTTCGCTCGATTTTTATCGCATCTTTTGGGAGACACTACGCACCAATCACATCTACAAAGGCACCATCAAAAATCGCTCCAAAACAGGCGAAGATTACTACCTCGATTTGACGGTATTGCCATTACACACCCATCTGGATGAGGGGCGCGAATATATTGCCATTGGCTACAACGTAACCGATTTGATTTTGGCACAACAAGAGGCACTCTTAGCCAACAAAGCCAAAGATACCTTCCTCACCTCGATGAGCCACGAGATTCGTACGCCTCTCAATGCCATTATGGGCTTCGTACCTATCCTCATCGAGCATGAGCAAAACCGTGAATTTCGTCACTACCTCAAAATCATCAACAACAGCGGAGAACATCTACTAGGCATTATCAACGATATTTTGGACTTTTCCAAACTCAAAAGTGGACGCTTCACCATCGACAATCGACCCTTCATGCCGCACAGCAATTTTTCGCATGTCTTGGAGCTCTTTGCGCGGGGTGCGTATGAAAAAAACATCACGCTCTCTTCCTTTATCGACCCACTCATGCCGCATCAGCTCATCGGTGATGTACTGCGTATCAAACAAATTTTCGCCAATCTTCTCTCCAATGCCATCAAATTTACCCCCACCAATGGCACCATCAATGTCACCATCACCTACGTCAATGAGCATCTGCATATCGAGGTGCAAGACAGCGGCATCGGTATGACCCAAGAGCAGCAACTGCGTATCTTCGAGGCTTTCACACAAGCCGCCCAAATGCCCAACAGTAGCGGATTAGGGATGACCATCTCCAGAGAGCTTACCCTGCTCATGCACGGAGAGCTTACGTTGCGAAGTGATTTTGGCAAAGGGAGTATTTTTGCGCTCACACTTCCTCTACGTAGCGAAAGTGCAAGTGACCTATTCCCTTTCGACCCGCATCTTTTTGCACGACTGCGTTTTGGACTTTTGATACAGCATGAGAACGACAAACTCCACTACGCACCATTGGAGCGCTATTGGCAGAGTTTTGGGATGCGTGTCATCGATGTGGGCATACACCAAACGGGTGACATCGATGTCTTGGTCGTCTTGGATGAGGCGCATCACGCCTTTATCTTGCAACACGCGCATACGGTTCCTACAATAGTGCTACAAAAAAAGCCCCATCAACGCTACGAACACCTCCCTAATATCACCTCTTTGCACTACCCTATTCATTGCGAAAATATCTATATGACGCTTACCAAAGCGCTTGAATTAGAGACCCCCAACAATCGCTACTCCAAAAAGAGTTGGCAACGCCGTTTTCAAGGCAAAGTGCTTATCGCAGAGGACAATATTGCCAACCAAGAGCTGATTTTGCTACTGCTCAAACGCTACGGACTGGATACGCGCCTCGTGACACACGGCAAAGATGCTGTCGATTTGGCACAACGTGACCGCTTTGACCTTATCTTTTTGGATGAGCAGATGCCCGTTATGACAGGTTCACAAGCACTCGTAGCGATACGCACCTTTGACACGACCACACCCATTGTAGGTATCAGTGCCAATTTGCACAATGAATCTCTCGCCAACGATGCGCTCAACCAATACAACGCTTTTTTGACCAAACCCATTTCGCAAGATGCCTTAGAGGAGATTTTTGCCCGTTATTTGGTCGAAGCCGAAGCGCAACAAAAGTTGCATACTATCGATACCACCTCTGTGCCTTCGAGGGTCGATGTGAAGCGATTGGAGCGTGAATTGGGACTCACCCATGAGGATATTGTGCAGTTATTGGGGGTGTTTTTCAAAAAAATCGATAAAAGCATCGTGCAATTAGGGCACTATTGGGAGGCAAAAGATTTAGCCGCCATCGCCAAAGAGGCGCACTCTATCAAGGGTTCTGCGGCAAATTTCCGCTTCACGACCATCGAAATCATCGCCAAAAATCTCGAAACCGCCGCACGCAGTGCAGACAAAAATTACGACTACGCCACCTACATCGCCACGCTTGCGCATGAAGTGCGACAAATGTATTAATCCTCTATCGTATACCCTACGCCAGAGACGTTTTGAATGATATCTTCAGGGAGTTTGGCACGCAGTCGCCACACCAACGTACGAATACTATTCTCCGTAGCCCCCTCCTCTTTCCACACATAGCTCATCGCCTGCTCAAACGTCACAGTGCTGTTTTTTTGCGCCACCAAGAGGACCATCAAGAGATTCTCTTTTTGGGTGAGGCGCACTTTTTTGCCCTTGTAATAGGTCTCATTGGTATTGAGATCGAGGTAAAAATGGGTACAAAAATCGACTTGTGGCTTATGCGCATCTTTTTTGGCAAAGAGGAGTTTCTCCAAATCGAGCTTCTCGATAGTGAGCTGTTTGAGCTCGCGGTTACGTTTCTCTTCCTCTTGGAATCGATAGAGTGCCATTTGAATCGTCGTGTGCAGGGACTCTATGACAAAAGGCTTGACGATGTAGCCGTAGGGCTGGGTCAATTTCGCCTTATCGATAAGCTCCACTTCGGTATGAGAGCTGAGATAGATAAAAGGAATAGGAAAATTCTCTTTGAGAAAATTGGCAATCATAATGCCATCGTCATACTCTTGCAAAGCAATATCGATGATGACCACTTGCGGTTCATATATTTTGATTTTATTGCGCGCTTGAAGCGTCGATGAGGCGACAGAGACCACATCGTACTGCATCTTTTCAAGTGCCATTTTCAGATGAAGTGCGGTGACTTCATCATCCTCGACAATCAATACACGCTCACCAGCCATATATTACGCCTCCTTAATTTTGCGGTATTTCACATAAGCACCCATCATAAGCACCGCGAGTAGCACCAACGCATAATAAACCCATGAGGGCACAGGCACAGGGTCACCTTTGGCGTAGGAGTGTAGCCCTGAAAGGTAGTAGTTGACCCCAAAAAAGGTCATGATAATCGACCCAAACGATACGACCGAAATCATCGCAAAGCGAAAATCGTTGTAGAGTTTGGGAATCGAGCGCATGTGTGCCACAGCCGCATAGATGAGAATCGATACCAATGCCCACGTCTCTTTGGCATCCCATCCCCAATAGCGTCCCCATGACTCATTTGCCCAGACACCGCCGAGGAAGTTTCCGATAGTCAAAAGCACCAATCCGATGATGATACTCATCTCGTTAACGAGATTGAGCTCTTGGATAGCCAACATGATACGTGACTGATTCTCTGCGCGCACCAGCCACATAAGCACCAAGACCAATACTCCCAAGAGCGCCGAAAGTCCCAAGAATCCGTAACTCGCCGTAATCATCGATACGTGAATGGTGAGCCAATAGGATTTGAGTACAGGGACAAGATTGGTAATTTGAGGGTCAAAGGAGCTCAACATCGCGACCAAAAGTGTCACACCTGCCATCAGAGCCGTAGCAGAGAGCGTCAAGAGTGAACTGCGTGCCGTGAGCAATCCCGCCAATGCCGCTGACCATCCGATATATATCATCGCTTCGTAGCCATTGGACCACGGGGCATGTTGCGCGATAACCCATCGCATCGCCAATCCCAACGTATGTGTCAAAAAGAGCGCGCCCAAAAGTATCAATCCCACTTGAGCAATACGCCCAATCGCAAAGGTAGGTTTGAGGATGTGCGCAAAAGCGACTATGAGCAAAATCCCCCCGACGATGAGATAACCCACCATCAAATTGACAAAAATATTCATCGAGTTGTAGGCGATTTCCCAATCGATACGCATCTCATCGGGATAGATAGGGCTACTTTTTTGGTGTGCTATAAGTGCCTCTAGCGCGCTGTTGGCACTCTCCCACTTGTCGGTTTTGAGTGCTTCGTTGAAGGTCAAATAGTGTCCACGGAAGAGCTGCACCATCTGTACAAATTGTTCCTCCTTCATGACATGTTGAGTGAACATCTCATACGCTGCAGGTAGACTCACCCATTTATTGTTGGCATCCCCCACGATAGGAAACATCGCGAAAAGGTGCCAGCCGAAGACTTGATTGACAATATGGACACGCTCATCGACCTTCAACAACGCCTTGTCAAAGCGATTTTGCATTTTGGGCGCTTTGCGGCGTGCGTCATTGACATACTGCTCGAGGATATAAGCATCCTCGATACCGTTGGGGTAGAAATCTACAAAAGAGGCATATTTTTGGGTCGCATCAAGCCCCAAGAGTTTCAATACCTCGCCATCCTCGACGCGAATGATAGGCGCATGATGCCATGCGTCATTGTCGGTGAGCATCATCGAGAGTACCGCTTGTACAGCGTCCTGCCCCTCAAAGGTGCTCTTTTTGGAGACTTTTATCAAAATATCACGTGCGAGAGAGTCAAAAGGCTGCAAACGTCCATCGGCGGTTTGCAGTAGCACTCTGCCCATGGTTTTGGCGTGTGCCGCATCGACACTTTTGCGCACGATGGGTTCATCGTGTGTATGTTGTGCATAGCTTGCCGTTGGCAATCCAAACGCCAACAGCAATGCCGCAATCGCCACGGCAGTTCGCGCTTGGCGTACCTGTGCCAATTTTTTGCGCAGTGACGCAAAACGCCCTTTACTCACGAAAAGTATCCCAAACATTCCCAACGCCAAAAGCGCATACCCAATATAGGTCACAAAGGTACCTGGGTCATTATTGACAGAGAGAACCGTACCTAGCTCATCTTGGTCGAAGCTGCTTTGAAAAAATCGGAACCCTTGATAATCAAGCACATGATTCATATAAATATGATAGGGCATCGTCACATTCGCCCCCTCATCGATAAGGGTAACGTGACTTGAATAGGAGGAGGGAGCCATCGACCCTGCATAGCGCTCTAGCACGAAATCGTCTAGTCGTAGCGCAAAAGGAAGCTTGATAAGTTTGGCGCCATACGCAATCTCCACGCCTACATCGCCCAACACCGCTCGTACAGGTGTACCTACGCTATCGGCACTTCCCATGACGACGATCTCCTTCGACAGTGCACCGTATGTAATGCGAAAGGTCAAGGCGTCGGGATAATTCATCCCATTTTTACCGCGCACCTCATCCTCTTTGGAGATGAGTTTTTTGGTGCCATGCAGTGTGAAATTTTTGAGTACGAAGCGCACATCGCCTAGGGCATAGAGCATACGTGACTCTAGCGGTGTAGCAAGTGCAGGTTCGATCACCTTTTGCTCTTGGGTATCCATACTCATACTAAATAGCGGTGAGAGGTGTTGCATGACAAGCTTGCCCTCTTGCACCATAATACGCACGCCCTCACCCATCGAGCTGTTACTCTCAAAATCAAACGTCAAACCCTCTTGGATATGCGTTTGGGATTGTCCCAACAAAATGTTTTGAGGACCTTGTGTACCTGCTATCATCATCTCTATCATAGGAATACCCGATGGCTCTTCGATAAGGGCATAAGAGGCACTTGGCATATACCCTACAAGCTCTACCTCCACACTTTTACCCTCGCCAGAGAGTGTCGCATCGAAGCTATTGCCACCTAGCTTGGAAAAGAGCATCGATTTTTCGTAGGGAGTCGACACAAGAGCACCTGAAGCATCTTGCGTGAAGAGATTGGCTTGGATATAGGACTCTTGAGAGAACATCGTATCGTTGGTAGCGCCCTCTCGAATATGTAGTGTCCCCTCATACCCAAAATAGCGCGTGATAGCCGCTCCTAGCAAGATAATCAAAAATGCCGCATGAAAAACGGTACGCATACGCGTGGGTTCTTTGAACATTCCAAATCGCACCATATTGGCAATGAGATTTGCCGCTAGCCACACATAGAGTAGCTCAAACCATTGAGCGTTATAGACAAGCGCCTTTGCTGTTGGTGTACCGTAATCGTTTTCGATAAAGGTAGCTGTCCCAATAGCCGCGGCAAAGAGCAAAAGCCCTATTGCCATAGCTTGCATCGAGAGCAAAAGTGAGGCGATTTTTTTGAGAATCGGCATATAATTTTTCCTTATTTGGTAAAGTGGAGTATTGTACTTAAAGAGCCTAAACCATGCGTTAATTTTTTATTTGAGCTCGCCCCAACGCGACGCGATGGCGACACTACACTCTAGAGGCACACGAAGGGTATAAATCCCCTCCATGATGTGGCGAAAGTGTTGCGCATAGGCATCTGCCTTGTCGCTATCGACCTCGAAAATCAACTCATCGTGAATTTGCAAGAGCATCACAGCATCGCTTTTATCTTCTAGAATTTTTGAAATCGCAATCATCGCCATCTTGATGAGATCAGCGGCACTGCCTTGGAATACCGTATTGACCGCCTCACGCTTGAATCCAGCGCGAAGCATCGGTGCCGCCGTAGCATAATCAAACCATCGACGTCGCCCCAAGAGTGTCTCGACATACCCTTGCGATTCGCTAGCTTCTGCAATGCCTGACAAAAAATCCTTGACCGTAGGAAACGAAGCAAAATAGCGCTCGATGATGCCTTTGGCTTCAGAGGTAGAGATACCCAACGTTTCGCTCAGTTTTTTGGGTCCCATGCCGTAAAGCAATCCAAAGTTGACCGTCTTTGCCACAGCGCGTTTGGCTTGTGCCGCCTCCTCCCCAAAAAGCGTACGTGCTGTTTGGGTGTGAATATCTAGCCCCTTTTGGAAGCTCTCTACCAATACAGGGTCTTGCGAAAAGTGCGCTAGTAGACGTAGCTCGATTTGAGAGTAGTCGATACCGATGAAGGTTTTGCCCTCACGTGCGACAAAGGCGTTGCGAATTTGTCGTCCGATGGCAGTTTTGGTAGGGATATTTTGGAGATTGGGATTCTTGCTACTCAATCGTCCTGTCGCTGTACCTGTCTGAATGAAGGAGGTGAAGATGGCGTGCTCTGGGTGTGCACTGCCCAAGGCAATAAGCGGCTCGATATAGGTCGAATAGAGTTTGAACTGCTCTCGATACTCTAAGAGTTTGGGCACGATAGAGTGCGCATCGACAAGCGCATCGAGTACCTTTTCATCGGTGCTGTAGCCTGTTTTGTTCTTTTTCTGGGTATCTAGTCCCAATTTTTCAAAGAGTATGACCCCTAGCTGTTTGGGCGAATTGATATTGAAACTCTCCCCTGCAAGGGCATAAATCTCCTGTTCCAATGCCCCCAAAGAGTGTTTGAACTCTATGGACAGATTTTGCAAAAAGGGCACATCGACACAAATACCTGCATGCTCCATGCGTATGAGTGTATCGACGAAAGGATACTCTACACTGCGTGCTACCTCTAGCAAGCGCTCACCTCCACGTGTAGGCAGTAGCGACATGAGATGGAGATAGAGCTTGTAGGTCATCCATGCATCTTCTGCGGCGTAGCGCGTCGCATCGGCGATATCGACGCTAGCGAAGGTATCCCCTTTTTTGACCGTCGCGCTAAAACGAATCATCGGATGGGCAAAAAATCGCTCCGCCAACGCATCCAATCCCACACGCCAACTGCTATCGAGCAACCACGCCAAGAGCATCGTATCGGCGTAGATATATTGGTGTTTTATCCCTAGCCAATCGTAGATAAACCCAAGGTCAAATTTGAGATTGTGTCCCACGATAGGGCGTTGCAAGATTCTACGCAAACCCTCTTTGGCATCTTCGATGGCGACTTGCTCACCCACACCCAAATAGCTGTGCGCGAAGGGGACATAGTAGCCTCGGGTCTCATCGATGGCGAAGCTGTACCCCACCAGCGTATCATCCCCACGCTCTAGCCCCGTCGTCTCGGTATCGAGTGCTATAAGCGTATCCATGGGTATCGCATCGACCACGGCAAAAAGTTTTTGTGCCGTATCGAGCGTAATGGCTTCAAAGTGCAAAGCCTGCTGTAGCGGTGTGCTCTCTTGCGAAAGTTTTGGGCTACTTTTGGTAGGTACTGAAGCAGAAGTAGCATGCCCATCGAGTTTGCCTTGGGCGCGAAGCTGTCGTATCTGCGCGTTCATATCGTAGGCGAAAAGGTCATCGACAATCCCCAGCAGTGGCTCTGGCGGCAAATCGTAGGTGTGAAAATCGACACTCTCGAAGAGACTATTGTGCAGACGTACCAGTTCTCGACTACGATAAGCATCCTCTCGATAGGTGACCAAAAGCTCACGAATACGTGGCGGTGTCACCTCATCGATACGTGCATAGAGCGCATCGAGCGTCTCAAACTGTGCCAAGAGCTTTTGCGCCGTCACTTTGCCAATGCCCTTGACCCCTGGGACATTGTCCGCCGTATCTCCAATGAGCGATTGATAATCGACGAACTGCTTGGGTGTCACACCATATTTCTCGATACACGCCGCTTCGTTCATCACCTTGCGTTTGATAGCATCGACCACCACAATATGCCCATCATCGATGAGCTGATAGAGGTCTTTGTCGTGACTGACGATGCGCACATCCATGCCTGCATTTTTGGCTAATTGCGCCACGGTAGCGATAATGTCGTCGGCTTCGTAGCCCTCCTTGCCCAACATCGCAAAGCCCATCTTCTCTATCCATTCCATGGCGATAGGGAGCTGTTTTTTCAGCTCTTCGGGTGCCTCTTCGCGATTGGCTTTGTAGCTCTCATCGAGGGTTTTGCGTACGCTTTGCCCTTTGGTATCGATAGCGAAAAGAATATAGTCGGTTTTGTGATCACGCTCGATTTGAGAGATGAAATTCAAAAACCCTGTCAAAAGCCCCGTAGGAAACCCCTGCGCATTGGTCAAAGGAGGCAAGGCATAAAAGGAGCGAAACAAAAAGCCGAAGGTATCGATGATGGTGATGGTTTTGCGCATGGATTACCCTCTTTTATAGTTTCAACTCTTTAGCCAAAAATTGCCCTGTATAGCTACCTGTCGTTGCGTGTGTGCTTGCCACCTCTTCGGGAGAGCCAAGAGCGATGATGCGCCCTCCTTTGCTTCCCCCTTCAGGACCCATATCGATGATATAGTCCGCGTTTTTGATCATGTCGAGGTTGTGCTCGATGACCAGCACCGTATTGCCTAGCTCTACGAAGGAGTGCAGCACTTTGGTGAGGCGATTGACATCATCGAAGTGCAATCCCGTCGTAGGCTCATCGAGGATATAGAGCGTCTGCCCTGTGTCGCGACGGCTTAGCTCTTTGGCGAGTTTGATACGTTGCGCTTCACCGCCTGAAAGCGTCGTAGCATTTTGTCCCAAGGTAATATAGTCCAGCCCCACCGCGCTAAGCGTATCGAGTTTGGCGTGGATTTTGGGGATCGCTTTGAAAAACTCATTGGCTTCGCCCACTGACATATTGAGGACATCAGAGATAGTCTTGCCTTTGTAGAGGACATCAAGCGTTTGGGGGTTGTAGCGTTTGCCATGACACGCATCACAGTCCACCATGATGTCAGGTAGGAAGTGCATCTCGATTTTGATAGAGCCTTCGCCTTGGCACTTTTCGCATCTGCCGCCTTTGACATTGAAGCTGAATCGACTCGCGGTAAAGCCTCGCACTTGCGCATCTTTGGTCTTGGCAAAGAGTTCACGTATCTCATCCATCACGCCCGTGTAGGTAGCAGGATTGGAGCGTGGGGTGCGTCCGATGGGGCTTTGGTCGAGGTAGATGACCTTATCGAGCGCTTCGAGACCCTCGATAGTGACCCCTTTGATTTTGGTGATACGTTTGGCGTGGTTGAGCGATTCGCGTGCCACAGGCAGAAGCGTCTGCAAAATCAAGCTACTTTTACCGCTACCGCTCACCCCTGTGACACACACAAAATTGCCTAGCGGGATACGCACGCTGATGTTTTCGATATTGTTGATGACGACATCGCTGATGCTTATCCATTTCTCTTGTGCGCGTCGATAGAAATACTCAATTTTTTTGGTGCCGTTGAGGTACTGCGCGGTGAGCGTATTGCTTTTGAACAGCGCCTCTTTGCGTCCTGCGAAAACTACCTCACCTCCAAATTTGCCCGCCCCTGGACCGATATCGACGATGAAGTCGGCATTTTCGATGGTCTCTTTGTCGTGCTCTACGACGATGACGGTGTTGCCCTTCTCTTGGAGGCTTCGTAGGGTACGGATGAGCTTGAGCGTGTCGCGCTCGTGCAGTCCGATACTTGGCTCATCTAGGACATACATCACCCCTGTCAGCCCGCTACCAATTTGCGATGCGATACGAATACGCTGTGCCTCGCCCCCTGAAATCGTACGTGTGTCACGTCCTAGCGTGAGGTACCCTAGCCCCACATCGTAGAGGAAAAAGAGACGCTCTTTGATTTCATTGAAAATCGGCTCTGCAATCATCGTATATTGGCTAGAGAGGTAGCTGAAATTGTCGCCGTTTTGAAAAAAGGCGTGACTGTTTTCGATAGGCATGGTGATGATATCGGCGATGCCGTGATTGGCGACCTTGACAGAGAGCGACTCTTTTTTGAGACGATTACCACCGCACACATCGCATTTTTTTTCGGACATATATTCGGTGAGGTCTTTTTCATCCTTGAACATATCGTAGGCGATTTTGATCACCCCGGGCCATGTGCGTTTGAGTCGATGGCGCTTCCATACGAGTTCCACCTCCTCGATACCGCCGTGCAAAATTGCCTTTTGTTGATACTCCTCTAGCTCATCGAAAGCGACTTTGGTGCTGATACCTTGCGCATCACAAAAGGCTTTGAGGAAGGTGGAGTAGTACCCTTTGTTGAAGCCGTACATGATTTTGACCGCGCCCTTATCGATGGACAAATGTGGATCGAGAATTTTTTCCATATCGATGGCGTAGCGAATCCCTAGACCATCACACGAAGGACATGCACCCTTGGGAGAGTTGAACGAAAACGAAAGCGGTTCCAATGGCTCAAAAGAGATTTTGCAGTCAAAACAGGCCAAATGTTGCGAGTAGTGAATATGTTGCGGGACGTTCTCATACTCAGCGAAGTTGAGCACCTCCACCTCCATCTCACCGTAGCTCTCTTTGAGCGCCTTTTCGATGCCATCGGCGATACGTTCACGGTTCTCTTCTTTGATAGCTAGACGGTCGATGACCACTTTTATCGTATGTTTTTTAGTCTTGCCTAGCTCTATCTCTTCATCCAGACGCACCGTCACCCCATCGATGACCGCACGCACGTACCCTTTTTGCCCTAGCGCAACGAGCAAATCATTGAACGAACCCTTTTTCTCGCGTACCAATGGCGCCATGAGGACGATTTTGGCACCTTCGGGGAGTTTGAGCACTTCGGCGATGATGTCAGAGATGCTCATTTGGGTGATAGGTTTGCCACACTCATGGCAGTGCTGTTTGCCGATACGCGCATAGAGCAAGCGCAAATAGTCATAAATTTCTGTGATGGTGCCCACGGTCGAGCGGGGATTTTTGGAGGTGGTTTTTTGGTCGATGGCGATAGCAGGGGTGAGACCCTCTATCTTGTCCACATCGGGCTTGCCTACCTTGTCGAGGAATTGGCGCGCATAGGAGGAGAGTGACTCGATATAGCGGCGTTGTCCCTCGGCATAGAGCGTATCGAAGGCAAGCGTCGATTTGCCGCTACCACTTAGCCCTGTAAAAACAATGAGTTCATTTTTGGGAATCGAAAGAGAGATATTTTTGAGGTTGTTTTCGCGTGCACCGCGGATTTTGATTTCGTCCATGTAAGACCTGACAGTATGAGGTAAGAGCGCGGCGATACTAGCTTATATCGTGTTAGAGCGAGGTTAAGAAAAGAGAGTAGCGGTTGTCGCTAGAGCGCTTGGAAGCTTTGGGGAAGTGAGGCTTTAGCCTCGCCTGCTTAGGTCTTTATGATTTGAGGCACTTTTGTAAATTTTTATCAAAAGTTTTGACGGTAAAGATTTTGGATTTTGCACACAAGACACAATCAACGAAGTCGATATTTTTCTATGACGTGTGCTTCCCAAGCCCCATCTTCTAGTGCTATCTTGGTTGGGTCTGCATAGCGGTTCAAGCTCCCTGCAAGTGAGGCAATGTCGCTGGACGAAGTGGGCATCACCGATTGCTCATCGAGGGCGAACATCAAAAATTCGACGGGGCGGTTGAGATACTCTTGGGGGATTTTGAGGTAAAAATCAGTGGATTGCGGAGTGATGACTTCTCGTATCATGGGACTCTCCTCGATTGGAATAGGAGGAGATTATAGCCAAGATTTTTCGGTACAGCCTAGCGCGGTGACTGTGGTGCTATCGAGGAGAGGAATTTTATCGATTTGGTTTTGCTGTACTTTTTTGGAAGTGAGGCTTTCGCCAACTTATGTGCTAATTATGGTCTATCAAGTAGGAAGCATCAACCAAAAAATCTTTCGTAAGCGTCATGGTTGCCAATCCAAAACCAAGTCGCTTGGTTGTTTTCAAAAATACACAACACCCTTAGACCTAGTGTGATACGAGCTGACCAGATATTTTGAGCGGTGTTAATTGATTTGAACCGTGGTAAACAACTCAATCATAATCGCGTTTCGTCAAATGCTTTTTTCTCCATTTTGCGGACATTAGACGCAAAAGCTTCGAGTGATGCCGAGGTGGATTTAAAAGACTTGTCCCAGTTATAGTCGTCCATGATATCGGCTATGACGGTGCGGAATTGTTCGACTGCACCCTCTTGGACTTCGAGCGGAAGGGCTTCGACCATTGTGCTTAGGGTTTGGCTGGCTGTTGTCATTTTTGGCTCCAAAAATAAATTATTAGATTTTATCACACCAACCTAATCTTCAAGTACATGCCACACATGCGTGGCACTATCGAGGTGGAGGGAAAAGAAGAACTTAACCTTTTAAATTTATTTATATTTCATCAATATGTTGAAGTTCATACAAATCAAACATACCCTTTGAGTTTTTTGCCATTCGTTTTATCATTTGCAACACATCTTCTTCATTTACGTTATCATCAATATGCTTTGATATTTTATTTACCGCCGATTTTGGCACCCCATATTCTTTGAGAATTGATAAATTGCTTGCAACAAAATCATTTTCTAGTTGTGAGGCGAACCATGAATATTCACCTGATTTAATGCCTTGTTTTATGGCAACGTATTGTTGTATATTATTTATAACATTTAGCCATTTTGGGATTTTGTACTGTATCCAATGCCGTAGTATTTGAAATGTAGTAACGATACTCTCTTGCAATATATCGTCGTCTGATTTATTTTGATAATCTTGATAATACTTTAAATGCGTAAATTCGTCTTTATGCTCTTCTCTAAATTGTTTTTTATCAGACTTCTTTAGTTTTTTGTATTCTTCTTGTATTTTTATTGCCTTCACTCCTTCGCTGGAATCCATGGCAAGTTTCTTTTCAAGTAGTTGAGTTTGAATTTTTTCTTGCAATGATTTAAATGTTTTTCCTCTAGCATATTCCCAAACAAGCAAAGTAAGATAATTTGGGTTCATTCCATTTCTAGACTCTCCTTTTTTTAGTAGATACTTCCAGCCTATATTTAAAATGTTTTTTAACTGTTCATATGTGGGCGCACCGCTCCAGCCATATAATTCATTCTTGGATTTAACAGCGTCTGTTAATAACTTTAGCAATTCCAGCTGTCCATCAACAGAAAGACCATTTTGTTTTAATAGGCTACGCTCATCATCGTTAAGCGCTTTTAATTGTCTGTATTGCTCCCTATTTTTATCCTTAATATCTACATCATCCATTGCAATTTCAATTTCCTTGGTAAAGCTTTGTTCGTTTTGTTCAAAAAAAGGAATGTCAACCTTTGTTTCTTTTTTTTCTGGTGTTGGGTGAAAGTGAAAAACATTACCAATAAAATGCTCCATCATTCTACCAGCTCTACCTTTTATATTTGAATAGTCAAAAAAATCAATTTGCTTATTATTTCCTCTTGTCTTGTCAAATACAAAAACATTTTTAGCTGTTGTGTTTACCCCCTCTATTATGGTTGATGTACAAAACAAATAATTAATTTTTTTTGTATTAAAGTAATCAATAATTGAAGTGTTAATATGTTTTGGCATGACACCATTATGAATACCTATACCACTACTAAGTATTCTGATTAAAAACCAATTTTTGTCAATATTATTTTTTGCCCATTCAATTAGCGGTATATTTATTTCTTCAATAATTTTGTTTTGAAGTAAGTACTTATGGAATTTGTTTGACAATTCCATAACACGGTTTGGAGAGGAGCAATAGATAATATTCTGCCCATTTTTAAATTTAAGTAGCTTGTCAAATAATACCTTTTCCTTTTCCTCGTCTTTAGTATTAGATAGGTCAATTTCTTCTGTTTCTATTAACTTATAATCGTATGATAGAAATTCTGCATTATATTTTTCTTTAAAACCAGATGAAATTTCTTCAATATTTGGTCCCAATAGATAATATTGCGGGTTATGTTTTTTTAATATAGTATAAAAAGCATTATTTAAATGCTCTGCTCTCTCATCATCTCTTGTCAGACTAAGTTTATAGAACTCATCTAATACAAGAAAGTCGATTTGAGGAAATTCATGATATTCCAATACTCGTTCCGATGTGAATAAAAAGATATTCCCTTTGTCATCAGACGGTTCTTGGGACGTCCTTAAAATAATCTTATACCTTTCCGAATACTGTCTTAGTTTTTTCCTAGTTTCATCCAATAATGCAAGTGTTGGTTGAATGATAAGTATGTTCTGATATTTTTTACTTGCAACAATCTCCTCAATCAACAAGCTTTTACCAAAACTTGTTGGCGCACTCACAATGATATTTTTACCCGATTTAATGTATTCATCTAATTCTTTTTGTTTTTCATGAAAATATACTTTTCTGCCAGATATTGACTTTGACAAATGTCTCGCTTTTCGTAGTTCGCCTGCAAAATTATTTAAATCTAAATTTTGTTTTTCAACATACGGATAAAACCCAACAATTTCAATAATATCCGTCCAGAGTTTATGGGTTTCTGTCGGTATTTTGTGCCAATTGTCAAGTATATAAATAATTAGTTTGTGTGCCTCTAATTTATCAGTCAAGACAAGCGAAGTAATATGATTCGCAATATCAAAACTCATCTCAACAGATAGAGGCGACTCACTACTATATATTTGTTCTTTAAATTCCATTTATGCCCTTTGCTGTGCTTCTAGCTTTGTGTGCAATAATCGAACAAGTTCTTTTTTGCTAGGAACGGGAAAGAGCAAAAGAATAATGTTGAGATTCGCTCCCATTGCAGAAGTGTGTATGTCAAATTTTTTATCAAAATAAGTTTTTAATTGATTAATTTCTTTATCAAATTCATCACGAAATTCTTGTGTTGTTTCGTCATTGTGCTTTGTAAATGTTTCTGATGAATATGTACATAGAAGTGGAATTGTGGTTGAGCTAAGCAAGCTACTGAGCTTTTGCTTGCCTGACTGTAAGCCATTAATTTTGTTAAACCAATCATCTTTTTTTGTTAAAAAATCTTCATACGCTTTTTTTGTATTCAAATCAGAAATCTCGTCAAAATATTTAAAGTCTGAAGACCGCTTACCAACAATTGTAAATTCTTTATTTAAATAGTCTTTTGTGAAATGCTCTTCAATATCTTTCATCAACGCATCTATTCCATCTTTCCCGTTTTGGTATAACTTTGATTCACCCAAAAATAAACTATCCGCTCCGTTAAAGTTTCCAACATGAACTGCATCAAATCCATGCACTGTCATAGAATAGCTATCCTTGAAATGTATTTTTGATAACAATGGTACAGTTTCAAAAAAATCTCTTAACAAAAGATGGAGAATTAGCTCCCCAAATTCTCCACGCTTTAGATACTTATCTGAACTAGAATCATCAAACTCTGAATCTTCGGTGACATACTTTTGAAATGCACTTTTAAATTCATCAATTGAATACAATGACTTTGCGGCTTCAACCATTATACGTCTATCGTATGTTTTCAATATACCTGTATGATAACCATAAGCGAAATCCACCAATGCGTCCATTATGTAATCAGTTAAGTGTGAATCACGATATATACCTCCATCGAACCCAACAAAATAGACATTTAAGTCAGCATTATTAATATGCCTATTTATCACATTTTCAGAGCTAAATGTACTCATTTTTTACCTCTCTTTGTTTTTGTCTCTTGCACCACAAAGCTCACCATTGTTATTCTTTTGGCGGGACTAAAGTCCCACTTCCGATGTCGAGAGAAAGACTTTGGTGTGTATAGTAGCTAAATTTCGTTGCGTATCGATGGGTTTTTAGGTGGGGAATGAGGGCAATTCCGTAGCCAAAAGCTACGGGATTTAGAGTGAAACTTTTGCGAGGTTGAGGATAATAGCATCGGTCAAAGCGTTCAATTGTGCTTTGGCTTTGTCGTTGCTACTTTGGACACTAAACGCATCGCCAGAGAAATCGATGTGCGCTACAACGCGATTTTCTACATGACGTATAGGCTTAGTATTGGTAATAGTGCGCTTTTTGTAAACCTTTTTGACCACGATGTGTGTAGGTGAAGCCGAGAGGATTTTCCACTCTTGCGCCAAAGCGGCACTCGTAATAGCAGTCGATACGCTTGAAACTTCACGTGGTTGCACGAAGCTCTTTTCGATAGTAGCTGCTGTGGCATGGGGAGCAAAAGCCAAAAGTGTCAAAAGTGATGTTGCGACTATTTTTGTAGCTGTTTTCATAAAGATATTCCTTCTATAGATTAAATAGTTTTAGCCGCATGGGCAACGTAAGCGTGCGAAAAATAATGAAAAAAGGGGGAATTGACGCTTACGAAACTATAGGAGGTTTGTAAATCTTGGAGATAAAGCGTTGCGGATGAAAATTATCGACTGCATAGGTTGCATTGCACGATGACACATAAATATTCCAGCTGTAAAACGCTGCTTGCATCCACCCCTCTTTTTCTATCTCTGCCGTAGAGCTCTTCTCTTCTGCGGCTATTTCTACCGCTGAAGAGGTGAGCGTATCACCAGACAAAGAGACCAAGGTGGGCAAAAGTGCAAGACTCAATGCCATGAACAACGTAACCAAACCTACGCGTGTAATCTTCATGGCGGAAGTATGTCAGATGGCAGTAAATAAAGTGTAACTCTCTCTTGCGGCGAAAAGCTACGCTTTTGTCGTTGTTTCCTCTGCATTTTGGCGGCTCGCAGAGGCAAAAAAGCGTAACCAAAAATAGCCCACAGAGCCTGAGAGCAAAGATGCCGCCAAAATGCCCATCTTGGCTTGCAAAAGCGCCGCATCATCGCCTACAAATGCCAAATCTGCTACGAAAATCGACATCGTAAAGCCGATGCCACCCAAAAACGCCACACCAAAAAGTTGCTTGAGCGTACTCTCTTTGGGTAGCTTGGCGATACCCAGCGCGATGGCTAGCCACGCTATGCCTGCGATACCTAGCACCTTGCCCACGAAGAGACCTGCGATAATTCCTACCGAAATAGGCTCAAAAAGTACCGAACCAATCGCATCCACATCGAGTGCAATACCTGCATTTGCCAATGCGAAAAGCGGTATAACGACCAAGCTCACAGGCAGATGCAGTGCATGCTCTAGTTTGGTCGCAGGCGAGGTTACCCCATCTACTTTGTCTTTGAGATTTTGCAAAATGGCTTTTTGTTGCTCGTGTAGCATGTTATCCTTGGGTGCTTCATAGGAGTCATAGCGTTCCAAGAGTCGCTTCGTATAGAGGGAGAGTCCTTCTGGCTTGAGCTTGGGACGTGTAGGAATACTCATAGCAGCGATGACGCCTGCAATTGTGGCGTGCACACCCGACTGGAGCATAAAATACCACATCACCAGCCCCACGAAAAAATAGAGCCACGCATTGTGCACGCCCACACGGTTCAAAAGCACCATCACCCCAAAAGCTACAAAAGCGCCCCACAAATAGCCAAAAGCGATTTCGTGGGTATAAAAAATCGCAATGACCAAAACCGCACCCAAATCATCCACAATTGCCAATGCGACCAAAAAGGTGACAAGCGACGCAGGTACGCGGTTGCCCAAAAGCACCAATGCACTAATAGCAAAGGCGATATCTGTCGCCATAGGAATCCCCCAGCCATTTGCCGCAGGGGTACCGTGATTCATCGAAATGTACAAAAGCGCAGGAACCACCATGCCCCCAATAGCGCCTAGAATGGGCAAAAGTGCCGCACGAATATCCGAGAGTTCGCCCAAGAGCACTTCACGCTTTATCTCCAATCCTACGATGAAGAAAAATATCGCCATGAGTGCGTCATTGATCCAATGGTGCACCGTATGTGAGAGGCTCCAAGAACCAAAAACAATGGTGAGTTTGGTATGAAAGAAGTGCGCATAGGCTAGCGCCCACGGAGAGTTTGCCAAGAGGAGCGCCAAAACGGTCGTGACCATGAGCACCAATCCTGTCGTCGTTTGCGCATGGAGGAAGTGCTCAAAAGGGGTGATGATTTTGTTGAAGGCTTTTTCCCAAGGAGCGTAGAGTTTCATCGATTACACCTCTTTGGCGGAGAGTTTGTCAAAAATATAGCGTTGTAAATCACCAATGGGAATCTCATCTTCGATGGCTTGGGCGTAATATTGCGCGACCAACGCTGAATCCTCTTGAAAGCTAAAGAGACTCAGATGTTTTTGCCACGCTTTTTTGATGATGATGCGGGCGGCTTTATCGATGAGATACTCTTTGAAAAGGGTAAAAGAGATAAAAAACGCCCCCGTAATAAACGCCGTGAGCAAAATCAAGACATGCGTATTGACATGCACCAAAATCGAGTGCAACACACCCAAAACAGGGATGTTGACGAGGATAAAAAGAAGAATAAAAAGTAAATAGGTACGCCCCAAACGCAGTTTGAATCCCTGAATCGTATGCTCATAATCCATACCGTCGTTGTAGACTTTGTTGGCGTTGAGCAGCTCTTTGAAGCGCATCGGTGCTGGATTGAGCTTGAAACAAAAGGGGATAATATTTTTTTCAATCCATGTCATGCTATTTTCTCCTGTATCAAAAGTGCGCAGAGTATAGCTGTAGGTGTGTAAAACTACCCTAAAAAGCGGTATCCCATGTAGCCAATGACCGAAATATTGAGTATCAGCAGAAGGGTTTTATGATTTTTGGAAGAGGTGAGAGAGCCTAGATAGATGCCCACCCAAACACCCACCATCGATACGACCCCTACGATTAGCCCCTCATGTAAGAGTAGCTGTCCAGATAATCCCCACGAAACAAAAGCCGCCGAAGAGGAAAAAAGCACATAAAAAAGCGCGGCGTTAATAGCACGCTTGATGGGGTACCCCAAATAGGCATTCAAGAAAGGCGTCACCAAGAGGCTCCCCCCTACTCCAATAGCTATGGCAATCGTACCAATAACCGCCCCCACAAGCAACAGCGCCCAAAAAGGTAGCTGTTTGACCTCGCCTGCGCTGTGCGGTGCCATGAAAATTTTGAAGGTCGCAAAAAGAATTGCCACCAAAAAGAGCCCTTCCAAAAATTCGTTGGAGACGTGCGGCACCCAATAGGCACTCAAATACGCCCCTACCAATCCCCCCAAGGCAATGAGCAAGACGATTTTGACCTCCAACTGCCCTTTGCGGTAATTGATTGTGCTACCTGATATCGAAGAGAAAAGCATTTGCACGATAGAGATACCCACCGCTTCTTTGATGGTGAAACCTATCATCATCAAAAGCGGCACCAAAAGCGTCCCCCCTCCGATACCAAAAAAACCTGAGCTCACCCCTACCAAAAAACCAAAAACTATTAAATATTCCACGGCGTTTCCTCATCCTAAAAAAGGGAGCAAGTATAGAGCAATCTTGGTTATAATTGCCCTTATTCTCGAGGAAACGGCATGCTTGAATCACTCATTACCGCAAGTGAAAATTTCATCTATCACCAGTTACGCTTGAAAGCTACACCGCACGCAACACTCCCTGCTGATGCGTTGCATACGTGTAGTATTACGCTTTTTGGTGAAGATGGCGCCTCTCATAGAGCCATGTTCTATTTCGATTTGAGCTACTTGACCAAAGTGTGCGAGGCGCTGCTTTTCGAAGAGGCACCCGATGAAGCGACCCTCATCGATATGGCAAAAGAGTGCACCAATCTCATCGCAGGCAGTGCCAAAATCATTGCACAAGAGCGCGAAAAGAGTGGATTTGATATTGCACTGCCCGTCTACGAGGGCGTCGCGACACCCTCACAAAATGGAACAACAGATGCTATAGCAATCGATAAAGCGTTCGCACTTGCTATCTCCCTCTAAATAGGAACATTTGGTATGGCCAAAGAGTACAAACCCAAAAATCACGATATCAGCGAAGAAGATCTCCACTGGATGGAGTATGACGGATTGCAGGATATGGAGATTCTTTTTGTAGCAGAATTGGGGCAGACACAGCTCTCTTTGGGTGAAATTCTCAAACTCAACAAAGGCTCCGTCATCGATTTGAACAAACCCGCAGGTGAGAGCGTCGAATCCTTCGTCAACGGGCGTATATTGGGCAAAGGAGAGGTGATGGTCTACGAAAAAAATCTCGCTATTCGTATCAATGAAATTCTTGACTCCAGCGGAGTCGTCTACTACCTCGCCAAAGAGCATCGATGAGAGCATTACTCATTCTAGCGGTGCTCGCACAGCTACTTTTTGGCTCTACTATTTTGACCTTCAAACTTTACGAGCGTGATGACCGCGTCGATGTGCTTTTGACCTTTGACACCCCCTATGAGGGGCGTATCTCGCAAAAACGCAGTGACACCACCACCTATATCACCTTCAACGATGCGACCTACGACCAAAGCATCACCAAAACTGTCAACAGTAAATTTATCTCTGCTTTTACCCTCGCCTCGCAAGGCACTAGTGCGCTTATGAGTATCCAAATGCCCCAAACTGCGCAATTAAGCGTCTCAAAAACGGTCGATAATTATGGCTTGCGGCTACGTTTTGAGGCGGGAACGAGTGCCCTACCCACGCTCAAAGAGTCCACTGCACTCTCCACCACTACGCCTCTGGTCACCAATGAAAATGCCCCCTCGATGCTAAATACGCAATATATTATTGTGATTGCGCTTCTTTTTATCGGGGTTGGCGTGCTCTTTTGGGTCAAACGACGCGTCCAAAAAGAGGGCAATTCGTGGCTCTTTGCGGCAGGCACAAAAGCAGCTAATGAGGTGCGTATACTCTTCCAAAAAAATCTCGATGCACACAATCGCGTGGTGATGATAGAGGTGGGAACCAAGCACTACTTGGCACTTGTGGGTAATTCCAATGTGCTGCTGGATACCTTTGGCGATGAGGCACCTGTTTCCCAAGAGAACTTCGATGCGATGCTACGCCAAAACAAAACTCAACTCGATAAATACATGGAGCTAGACAATCGCACGAGTACCCAAGATGCGCTTGACGCCTATAAAGAGAAGGCTAGCCTAGAGCGCTATTGAGCGTAGCTACAACCGCTAGTTGAGCGGATGCAAAAAGAGTACGCTGTTGCCTTTGCGATTGTAGTAGATACCTTGTGAGGCTTTGCGAGAGATGTAGACACCCTTGCCGTTGAACTTTTCACGGTTGCGGAAAATCGTGCTAAGTATTTGGGTATCAAATCCCCTGCCTTGGTCTGTAATATTGGTAATGAGATAGCTTTGGTGGTCGAGATACTCCAAGCGTGCCATCGTTACGAGAATTTTTTTGCTGGAGTCTTGGGTGGCATTTTGCAAAAATTCGAGATAGATATCCTGCGCGATAAGCTCCTCTTTTTGGAGACTATCGACCCCCAAAGAGCCATGCTCAAAGGCATTCATAAAGAGCTCCGAAAAGCTCAAGAGCGCCGCTTCTCGCTTCTTGGTCGATAGACCCAATGCGTGCAATTTCGCCTCGTACCACGCATTTGCCTCATCCAATCCCGCCAAGGTCGCATCAAAATAGGACTCTTGAATGACATGCTGGTTGTAATCGAGATAGTTCAAAAAGATAAAAGTCATATCATCTTTTTGTTGCGTGACGCGCTCAAACATGCGTTGCTTAAAGGCTTCACGGGTAAAAGAGTGGACAAAATCATCGGCGATATATTGACTAAACTCCTTCTCTTTGACAGCGCTCTCGATAAGTCCATCGCTGTAAAAGAGAAGCTTTTTGATGTTGTGCAACTCAACAAAATCGATGCGAAATTCGTTGTGGTATTTATTGATAGGGGGATTGTTGGAGTAGATACGGTGCAGTGTCGTATCGCTCTCTTGGAGCAATAGCGCTGGCATCGAAAAGAGCGCATAGTACATGCGTTGCGACGCCTCATCGATACAGATAAACTCTGCACTGATGACCTCCTCGTCAAAAAGCGCTTTTTGAATAAAAGCAATCGAATCACGCACCAATGTTTCAAGCGTAAAAGGCGTCTGACTTGCCATCATGACATCGATTTTGTGATTGACATAGGTGGTGAGCATCATGGCTGAAAGTGAAGCCGAGAGTCCCGCACCCATCCCATCGACGATGAAAAAAAACATACGATTGAGGTCTACGCGACGGGCGCTGTAGGCATCACCGCTGAGCGTATCCAATGGCATATAGAGGAAATCGATAAGCAGTTCGCGCTTGCCCAAGTGGCGTTGGTAATAAAAGTCATTGCGCAAAATGACCAGCTCTTTGCGAAACGAAATCTCCTCTTGGTGGAGTTTGTAGGCGCGTTCCTCTTCGAGGCGTTGCTTCTCTTTGCGCTCTTTGATCAAAAATTGGTTGGCAATCGCAATACGCGCACAGCTCTCGATACGTTCATTGAGCTCATCTAGCTCGAAAGGTTTGTAGAGAAAATGGTGGACGCGTTGCGCAATAATTTGCATCAAAATTTTGGGCTCTTGTTTGGCACAGGTGACAATAATAGGCAAATTTTTGGCACCTGCGCGAATCGTCTCGATACAGCTTAGCGCGCTCATATCGCTTATCGCGTAATCAATGAGCAATATATCTACAGCATGCGCTTGTGCATAGCTAATAGCACTGCGCCCTGAAGTGACTACCGCCACTTCACGAAAGAGTACCGAAAAGAGATTTTTATAGAGTGAACCCAGCGTCACATCTTCATCGACACACAAAAGGGTCAAATGCTCCAAATGACCTTGAATATCTTGCTCAAAAATCATGCATTTACCAACATATGCCCTACAAATTTGCTCATATTATCGATGACCAAGCCACCTTTGCGAAAGCCAAGTGCACACGACTCGTAGGCGAAAAAGAGCCCCGCTTGATAGTAGTCACCTTTGCTATCTTGTGGGAAGGTAGCGTAAGCTTGGTAAATACTCTTGTGATGCGCATAAGGTCCATCGACACTGTGGAGTATCGCGCCATTGGCATCGAGGATAGCGGTATTGGCACCCTCTCGACCGAACATACGCTTTTGCACCTGCTTTTTGCCCTTCAAAGGCGCAAACGAGGTCTCGAGTAGATAGGGCGAATCGGGGAAAAGGTCGTACAAAATTTTGAGCATCCCTTTGCTTTGGAAGAGCAATGTATAGGCTGGATTGACGATAATCGCCTTTTGGTTTTGGATAATTTGATCCAGCAACATCACCAATTCAGGCTCATCGGTGGCTAAATCTTCCCATGCAAAGAGCTTGAACCAATACTCATATTGCGTATCGTCACGGTCAAAAATCCCCTCTGGGCTAAACTGCACCTCGTCCAAAAAGGCGAAATTCGTAGCAAACCCAGCCTCATCTGCGATGGTTTGGAGTAGCCGCGTAGTCGCCTCCTCTTCGTTGTTGCCCTCGATAGAGCTAAAGAGAATTTTCCACCCTGCATAGTAGCTATCGAACTGCTCGATATCCTCAAAAAGCATCACGAAACGTTTGAAGTTATCTTTGAGCGCTTCATAGAGATTGTTGAATTGTTGGGCATCTTCCATGCCGTTGTGCTTCAAAAGCGCCCATTGCAAAATCGCCGTCTCAAATACTCCTGTGGGGGTATCTGCATTGAACTCGATAAGTTTGATAGGTGTACCATCGATGCCGCCTGCCAAATCAAATCGACCGTACAAATGCCAATGGACATCGTTTTCCCAACTTTTTTTGATGGTATCGACAAGATTAAAAGGGATACCAATCTCAAAAAAAAGGTCGTTCTCAATGACGTGTTGTGCCGCTTGGACATACATCTCATAGAGTGTATTGCCTGCCTCATAGTAGGCATTGGCTTCATCGTGTGTCACTTGCACTATCTCATTGGCGATATAGGCACTCCCATCGCCATCGGTGTGCCACGCCATGCCTAGCTCTTCAAGCACACCTGCACTTAGAGGTTTTACCTCGCGAAGTTTTACCACCTTTTAGCCTCCGTAGTAGCCAGAGCCACCCGTTTTGGAGGGACCACTTTTGTCAAAGAAACTTTTTTTGGTAGGAGAGGTATTGCTAGGGGCTGTACGGTCGAAGCTACGACTGCGTGAAGTTGCGGCGGATTGATTGCGTTGGAAATTTTTGTTGCCCATGAGTGCATTGGCGACCATATTTCCTAGCAGCGCACCTGCGGCGGCGGCCAAAATCGTCCCACCAAGCCCCATGCCTTCGCCACCGCCGTTGGATTGGACAGTTTCACTCGAGCCATCTTGGACACGAGCATACTCCTCTTGGGCTAAAGCGGTAAGCTCCTCTTGGGAGAGTTTGCGAATCGTGCCATCTTTTTCGGTAATGAAGGCTTCGGTGGGTCCAGAGGTAGGAATCTCTTCGGTGACCACATATTTACCGTTGCTCAGTTGCTCGATATAGATTTTTTTGTTTTGCTCCTCTTGCGGTGCCTCTTCGCCTTGGCTACATCCTGCCAATGTCGATGCGACTACCGTCCCCATTATCCCAATGACTGCGCCGTGTGAATAGCTTCTAATATGCTTCAATGACCTCTCCTTTTGCAAATTTGATGGTGCGATTTGCCTCATCGTCCAACAAATAGTAGTAATTTTTGTCCTCGTACTGTAGTACACCTTGATACAAAAAACGCTTATGTTTAATCGTAAAATGGGGCGTCTCAAAGAGTGCTTGCCCCACCGCAAAGCCATAAGGCGCCCACAGTGTGCTCATCGATGCCGCTAAAAGCGCGATATAAAAAAAGACCACAAAGTGTTGTCGTCGTGGGTAGACGAAAAGCACCCCAATGAAGAGTGCCAACGGCGCATACCACTCCCACGGCATATGACGAATAAAAAGAGCGTTATAAAACTGCCCCAATCCAAGTGCATCGAAGTAGTGCAGTTTTATCCCAATCCCCAAAAGTATCCACGGGAAAAGCCCCATAATACCGCCCATGACCACTACCGATAGCACCCTACTCATCGAAGCCTCTTTGTTTTATGCTTGCCCAAGCGCACCATACGCGAGGCTTTTCCCTCGAACAATCCGCGTGCATCTGTGACCACGCAATCAGCTTTTGCGTAGGCAAAATCACTATCGAATGCTCCTTGCGTGGGATTGGCACTGCTGGAGTAGAGTGGACCCACATCGCGTAGCCATCGACCATGTAGCGAGTTGGCATCGACACGTCGAAAAGCGTAGCCATTGGGTAGGACAAAGGTGGTTTTTTGTGCACGTCGGACGCCCTTGCGATGAGACTTGGGGACGCGACCTTGGATATCGACGAAGGAGGTGATGGTTTGGAGAATTTTTTGCGTGGCGTTGCGCCCTTTGGCGCGATTGATAGGCGTAGGCTCTTGGGATAAAAAGCCCACCGTCGTATCACTCTGAGCCAAAAAAAGCATCACTTAAACCAAATAATCTTGGAGTGCTTTTGGCGTATAGAGCTCATCGCTTTGCATCACATTGAGCGACTCGATAGCCGCTTGAGCTGCTGCGATGGTGGTGAAATAGGGAATATTTTGGCGCAAGACAGTTTGGCGAATGAGACGCGCATCCTCTTTGCTGCTTTGACTGTCAGCGGTGTTGATAACCATATCGATTTCGCCGTTGCGTAAGCTATCTTCAATATTGGGGCGACCCTCAGAGATTTTCAAGATTGCCTTGCTCGATACGCCCGCCTCCTCTAGCACTTTGTGCGTACCTGTAGTCGCTACGATAGTGAAGCCTTTGGCGATAAGCTTGCTCGCAATATCCGCGGCAAAAGGTTTGTGTAGGTTGGTCAAGCTCAAGAAGACGCGACCTGAGGTGGGGATTTTGTTGCCACTTGCCAATTGTGATTTGGCAAAACTGGTGCCAAAATTGTTACTAATACCCATAACCTCACCCGTAGAGCGCATCTCTGGTCCCAAAACCACATCGGCACCGTAGAGTTTGTTGAACGGGAATACCGCCTCTTTGACCGATACGTGTCCACGTAATTTGGGTTTGAGGATGCCGTTTGCCTCTTCGACGATGCGATATTTGTCGTAGTAGGTAAGCGCATTACGGAGTGCTTCACCCATCATGACACGTGTCGCTACTTTTGCCAATGGCATACCTGTCGCCTTGGAGACGAAAGGCACGGTACGAGAAGCGCGAGGATTGACCTCGATGAGATAGACCTCGTCACGATAGATAGCATATTGGATATTCATCAATCCCACGACACCCAATCCCAACGCGATGGTTTTGGTCTGCTCTTCAACCTCACGGATAAGCTTCTCACTGATAGAGACCGTAGGCAAGCTACATGCGCTATCACCAGAGTGGATACCCGCCTCTTCGATGTGCTGCATAATGGCACCGATATAGACCTCTGTACCGTCACAAATAGCATCGACATCCAGCTCGATAGCTTGGTCGAGGAACTTATCGACCAAGACAGGTGAATCGTGCGAAACCTTAACCGCCTCAATCATGTAGGCGCGAAGTTCATCGTCGTTGTAGACGATACGCATCGCACGTCCACCTAGTACATAGCTAGGACGTACCAAGACAGGATAGCCGATGCGGTGTGCAATGGCAAACGCCTCCTCTTTGGTCGTTGCCGTGCCGTTTTCGGGTTGGCGAAGTGCATGCTCTTTGACAAAGGTAGAGAATTTTTCTCTGTCTTCGGCTAGGTCGATGACTTTGGCTTTGGTACCTGCGATTTTGGCACCAATCGCTGTGAGAGGTTTGGCAAGTTTGAGTGGTGTCTGTCCACCAAAGTGCACGATAATGCCATCTGGATTTTCACGCTCGATCACTTCACGTACATGTTCAAAATCGATAGGCTCGAAATAGAGTACATCAGAGGTGTCATAGTCGGTCGATACCGTTTCAGGGTTACAGTTGTACATGATAGTCTCGATACCCATCTCGCCCAAAGCAAAAGCGGCATGGACACAGCAGTAGTCAAACTCGATACCTTGACCGATACGATTGGGTCCGCCACCCAAAATGAGCACTTTTTTGGCATCACTTGGGCGTAGTTTACGTGGAAGCTTCGTAATATTGGTCGTAGAGTAGAGGTAAGGTGTGAGTGCTTCAAACTCCGCCGCACAGGTATCGACCTCATTGTATTCGTGTGAAATTTCAAACTTTTTGCGGGCATTGTAGAGGTCGTTTTCACTGAAATCGATACCCTCTTTTTGACGAATAAGTTGCGCTAGTTTTGCATCACCAAAGCCATAGGTTTTTGCGGCACGCAAGCGTACTTCGTCGTTGAGAATCTCCAAATCGACTTCACGTTCAAACGCAACCAACTCTTGGATTTGATACAAAAACCAAGGGTCGATGGCACAAAGTCCGAAAATCTCTTCGATACTCAATCCGCGACGGAATCCCTCTGCTACGTAGAGGATACGTTTGTCGTTGGGGCGGCGAATCTCGCGCTTAATCTCTTCGAGTTCCCCCTCCATCACATCAAATCCAGCCAATCCTGTTTCCAAAGAGACGAGTGCTTTTTGTATCGACTCTTTGAAGGTACGACCTATCGCCATGACCTCACCCACAGACTTCATCGAGGTGCTCAATGTGCTAATAGCTTCAGGGAATTTTTCGAACGTAAAGCGAGGAATTTTGGTCACCACATAGTCAATCACTGGCTCGAAACTCGCCGCGGTTCCTGTGATGTCATTGGTCAGCTCATCGAGCGTAAAGCCTACGGCAAGCATCGTGGCGATTTTGGCGATAGGATAGCCTGTAGCTTTGGAAGCGAGTGCAGAAGAGCGTGAAACCCGTGGGTTCATCTCGATGACGATCATGCGCCCTGTTTTGGGATTGATAGCAAACTGTACATTCGAACCGCCCGTATCGACACCCACTTCGCGCAAAATATCAAACGAAGCATTTCGCATACGTTGATACTCTTTGTCGGTGAGGGTGAGTGCAGGTGCGACGGTAATAGAGTCGCCTGTGTGTACGCCCATGGGGTCGAAGTTCTCGATAGAACAGACGATGATACAGTTATCTTTGTTGTCGCGGATAACCTCCATCTCATACTCTTTCCACCCCAAGAGCGACTCTTCGACCAAGATTTCATTGATAGGTGACTCATCGAGTCCACGTTTGGCAAGCTCTTTGTACTCATCGATATTGTAGGCTACTCCACTGCCCCCACCTGCAAGGGTATAAGAGGCACGAATGATGAGAGGGAAGCCAATTGCTTCAGCGGCAATCATCGCCTCTTCCATATTGTAGGCGTATTTGGAGATGGGCAAATCCATACCGATTTTTATCATCGCCTCTTTAAAGGCTTGGCGGTCTTCGCCCTTTTTAATCGCTTCGGGTTTGGCACCTAGGAAGTGGACTCCTTTGAGCATCCCTTTTTCATTGAGACGCATTGCCATATTGAGTGCAGTTTGCCCTCCCATCGTAGGCAAAATTGCGTCAACTTTCTCCTCTTGGATGATACGGTGGATGATATCTTCGTTGATGGGTTCGATGTAGGTGCGGTCGGCAAACTCAGGGTCTGTCATGATAGTAGCAGGATTGGAGTTGATAAGTACGACACGATACCCAAGCTCTTTGAGGGTCTTGACCGCTTGCGTACCTGAGTAGTCAAACTCACACGCTTGACCAATGACGATGGGGCCTGAGCCTATAAGCAAAATGGTTTTTATGTCGGTACGTTTGGGCATTTTTTATCCTGTTAAAAATTTTGATATTGTACTTTGGAGGCTCTTAATCTATGGTTATTAAGGCTCATCAAGTATACTTTGAGCCGAAATTTTTCTCAAGGATTGTTATGCGTAAATTTGTAGGATGGGTACTTTTGATGGGGATGGTGTGGGGTCTGGATCCTGCTACCTTTGGGAACAAAATGGGATACGAAACCTCCTATGAAAAGGCTCTCGCCAAGGCGCAAAAAGAGCACAAAAATATCTACCTCTTTATGGTGACACAACATTGCCCTTGGTGCAACAAAATGTCCAAAGAGGTACTGCCTATTCCAGCCCTAGATGCCAAAATCAAAGCTCAATATATTCCGCTCGTACTCGACCGTGACAGTGATCCCTATCCAGAATATCTCGAAGCACCAGGGGTGCCTGCTCACTTTTTTATCGATGCCAAAAATCCTACACGCTACAGCCGAGTGATGGGATTCCAAGACCAAAGTGCTTTTGAATTTTTACTCATGCAGGGAATTTAAAAGCTATCACCCGCCACCCACAAAATGCAATAGCTCAATTTTGTCTCCATCGACGGGGGCAAAATGCTCCCACTTATCCTTTTTGACAATCTCCATATTGACAGCCGCCGCCATTACTTTGGCCTCGATGCCTAGCTTTTGCATCATCGCCATAAGTGTCGTATTTTCGGGCATCTCATAGGGTGTGCCATTAATAACTATGTGCATTATTTCTCCTTTTGGGCGTGGTATAAAAAGGCTGCGACATCTTTGTTCTCTTTTGCCATAGCCAAATCGAAAGGTGTTGCATCGTTAAGATTTTTGGCTCTTGGGTTTGCTCCCTTTTGGACCAAATACTCTACGATAGCAAGCTCTCCCGTGAAGGCGGCTTGGTGCAGGGGCGTGATACCACTCTCGTTGGCGATATTGATATTGGCACCTCTATCGATGAGAAATTTGACCAAATCGAGACGCTTTTGTTTGACTGCTAGATGCAGTGCGCTTATCCCAAAATCATCTTGGGCATCGATGTCCGCCTTCATCGATAGCAGATACTCTGCCATCACAACATCTCTCATTTTTATCGCGATATGTAGTGGGGTCAATCCCGTCGAGGTAGGACGCATAACATCGTTTGGCTCTTTAGCGAGATGCGCTTTGACTTCATCGAGATGCCCGTACATCACCGCATCGTGCAATGGCGCAAACCCACCCCACGCCATTGCCATACTCAACAACACGAAGAGAATTTTTCGCATCGGTTACTCCTTGATAAAATGTACCATTTTGAACCGCTCGCCCATTATGGCAGGGTCGATGAGGGTTTTGACCTTGGTCAGCGCCAAAGTATAGGCATCAAAACCTGCATTATCCAAGACCATCTGCAACAACTCCAAAAGTCCAAACTCCACCAAAGCTTTGAGCTGTGTCGCATAGAGCCGTGTGCCAAATCCAGCCTCTCGATACGCCTCGATAAGATGGTCAAAGTGCACATCGTAGGTGATATCGCTTCGCCCAAAATGCGCCCCTAGATCCAAACCCTCTTCAAAAAGCGGATGCACTTTGTGCGCGGCATAAAGTCGTATCGAGAAGTCGTATCGAGGGGTAATATCTCCATAATCAAAGGTGACAAATTCGCTTTTGTGTGCGGCACGCGCCATAGCCGATGCGAAGGCTTCGTAGCCTATTGCTACTTCACCTTTGGTGCGTCCGTATCGATGTGCCATCTCCAACGCATAGCTATCGTCTCCCTCGAAAAGGATGTGATGCGCCTCATCGACCAGCGCGGTTTTGCCCTCATAGACCAATGCACAAGGGAATGCATCGAAAATTTCATTGGCGACGAAAAACGCCTCTGCCAGAGGTGCCTCACCCATCGACTCTATCGAATCGAAATGCAAAAGCTTCACGGCATCGCCAAAAGCGTCGCGAAAATAGTCACGTTGCGCTTGGGCGACATCGGCTTTGCGCTCGACAATACCAAAAGAGAGCGTCTCCAAAAGTGCAGGTCGCAGCGTATAGATAAACTCTATCATGTCTGCAAGCATATACCCTTTGTGCGCACCAATTTCACACACACACGTATGCTCGCTCAACGCCCCCTCATCGATACGACGAATGAGATAGCGTGCAATGCTACCGCCGAAAAATTTACTCGTACTTACCGCCGTGTAAAAATCCCCCGCTTTGCCTATAGGCGCGAAGGTGGTGTAGTACCCACGCTCTCCATAGAGCCACGCATGCATATAGTCGTTAAAAGGTTCGAGCGCCATCGAAGCGTTAGAGGTCAAAAAGCGCACTTTCCAAACGTGCGAAACCTTGACTCATCTCATCTTCGGTCATCGTCAATGCAGGCAAAAAGCGCAACGTATTTCGACCCGCTTTGAGCACCAAGAGATAGTGTGCGTGCGCTTTGGCAATAACATTTGCCACGGGAATGTCAGGATTGACACGCAATCCTTGGATAAGTCCAATGCCCACATGCTTGGTAAAAATTGCAGGAAATTTGACCAAAAGTGCCTCTACGTGTGCATCAAAAGCACGCGCAAGTTGGTCGATACGTTTGGCATCGTACGCCTCTTTGAGAATCGACAACACCTCCAATGCCGCTGAAGTGACCAAATAATTACCCCCAAACGTGGAGCCGTGATCACCCCCATGCAGTACATCCAACGGTGTCAAAATCGCTCCGATGGGCACACCGCCACCTAGACCTTTGGCAAGTGTAATGACATCAGGCTTGATGCCGTAGGTTTGCGATGCCGTAAATTCGCCCGTGCGATAGACACCTGTTTGGACTTCATCGACGATGAGCAAAACATTGCGCGCTTTGCACAACTTGGCAAGTGCTTGCACCTTTGCTTTGTCTTGCGCTTCGACCCCGCCTTCGCCTTGGACGAGTTCTATCATCACCGCGACCGTGTGCTCATCGATGAGACTCTCGATAGCATCGATATCTTTGGCATAGACAAATCCATCGGGGAAGGGACCAAAATAGGTGTGCATGTCTGGCTGACCTGTCGCCTTGAGCGCTGAAATGGTACGTCCATGAAACGAATGGTCAAGCGTGATAATTTTGTAGCGTTTGGGCACGCCATCTTTTTCACCATATTTGCGCGCGATTTTGATTGCGCCCTCATTGGCTTCAGCCCCTGAATTGGCGAAAAAGCATTTGACCTTTTGGTCGTAGAGCGCATTGATAGCTTGGGCCAATTTAGCCTGTGGCTCGATGACATAGAGATTGGAGATGTGCAAAATTTTTTGCGCTTGTTGGGCGATGGCTGTGGCTACACGCGCATTGGCATGCCCTACGCTACACACCCCAATACCAGAGGTGAAGTCGATGTAGTGTTGCTGTGCATCGTCCCACAGGGTCGCATTGTCCCCTTTGACGAAGTTGGTGTAGTTGCGTTTATACGTGGGCATTACGTACGTTTGGTCGATGGTTTGTAGATTCATAGTGTTGTTACCTTTATTGAGATTTCTTGAAAAATAGCGCTGTTTCCTTGCGCACTCGCACGATTGGATGTCAAATAGTTAAGCTTAGGCGTACCAGAGTAAATCATAGCGGTATCGCTACGCAACTGTTCGTCATGAAGTACCTCTAGCTCGATAGCACCTACCTCGCTTTGAATGTGTACTCTACTGCCTTGGGCAATGCCTAACTCTGGAGAGAGATAGAGTGCCTTTGAGCGCCTAAACTGAGAATTGAGACTGTGCCTCGATTTGGGACTAATAAGCCACAACCCCTCCTGTATGAAATCATCGTGCATCTCCTCGATAAAGAGAAACTTCTCATCCTCGGTAAAAAAGCCCTCAGCATAGGGTATTTCAGAGCGACCGTTGATGCGATAGACGTTGTCATGCAGATGTGTCGATTGTGCCGTGAGGCTATCGATGATAGACTCTTGGCTAGGCAAAGGAGCATACCCAAAGTGCGCACACAATTGTTGCGCCAAATCATATTCACTTATACCCTGCGTGCTCTCTTTGAGTGGGAGCATCGTTTTGAGTGTATTGTCACCGTAGCTAATTCGCACATCCTTTTTGCTCAGGAAATCTACCCCTGCGATGACAACATTGGCTCTTTGGGCTGTTTCATTTTCATCCAGACCAAAATAGACCACTTTTTTGCCCGCCATTGCCGCCTCTTGCGCCGCACTGTTGGGCATCATCCCCAAAGGATTGGCACCTTGTACCACTATCAAATCGTACTTGCTAAAATCGACGGTCACTTTGCTCACGCTTTTGGCACGCATGCCTAGAGGATTGTCGATATCGACCATGCTATCGCCTAGGAAATTGACACCGCACCCTTCGCGCCCCATATGTCCCAAGAGCATTGCCAAGCTATCGATAGCATGAAGCACACTGTCGCCGTGACTGTACGCTTGCACGCTTCGACCTACAAGATAGACCACCTTTTGGTGCGCCACCATCTCCAAAAAAGTATAAATTTGGCTAGGCAATACATCCGATTTTTCTATGGCGCGCTTGATACGCATCGAACGCAAGAAATCGTAGTACCACGTATAGTTTTCACTTTTATGCTCTACGTCAGCAATATCTACCAACTCTTCCATGTGTGCAAAACGTGCCAACAAAAGTGCTAGATAGATATCTCCACGCGGTTTTATTTGGATATGCAAATGTGCCTTTTGGGCAAGTTTGGTTTTTCGGGGGTCGATGACGATGAGTTTTTTGCCCTCGATAAGGCGCATCATATGAGAATTGGTCACATCGATGTTACGTCCCCATACCACTACCGTATCGCAGAGCGCTATTTGACTTGGCTCTACGAGGTAATTTTTGCCTCGTCCTGCCTCTATGCCTGCGGCACCTGCTCCATCACACAAAGAGCCATGCGTTGTCACGCCACCGTGCTGTGCAAAAAAATATTCCAAGGATTGTTGCAGTACTCCTAGATTGCCACTGCCTCGATAGAGAAGTGTTCGTTCTTTGGGTGTGGTAGAGAGATAGGAGAGAAGCTGGCCAACACACTCTTGCGCTGTTGCCGAGACTCCCTCAATATGCGAAGAGAGGGGTGGTCGATGCTTGATATTTGTATAGAGATGCTCACACAATGCACCCTGTGTGAAACTATCGCTACCGCCTTTGAGTGCGTCACCCTCGACGACGACATGACACGCGTCATAACAGTCGAGTGGGCAGGCGGTATGGTGTGTCATAGCTGTTTTGGGCTAGGCAAAAATAGAGATCATAACACCTGCAGCAACGGCAGACCCAATAACTCCAGCGACATTGGGTCCCATTGCATGCATCAAAAGCATATTGGTAGGGTCTGCTTTCATCCCCTCTTTGTTGGATACACGTGCCGCCATAGGTACTGCTGATACGCCCGCACTTCCAATAAGCGGATTGATTTTGTTGGTCGAAAATTTGTTCATCACTTTTGCCATGATGACACCAGCCGCTGTTCCTACTCCAAAAGCAGTTACACCCAAAACCATAATAGCCAATGTCTCACCGACCAAAAATTGATCCGCTGCCAACTTGGAGCCTACAGCAAGACCTAAGAAAATGGTAACGATGTTTATCATCGCGTTTTGCAAGGTGTCATTGAGACGCTCTACTACACCTGACTCTTTGATAAAGTTACCAAACATAAACGCCCCAATAAGCGGAGTAGACTCAGGCAAAATCATAATCGAGAGCACCAACACGGTCAAAGGAAAGACCAATTTTTCCATACGTGTGACATGACGCAATGTCGTCATACGAATTTTGCGCTCTTCGGGAGTCGTCAAAGCACGCATTATCGGAGGCTGAATGATAGGCACCATCGCCATATAGGAGTAGGAAGCCACTGCAATCGCACCCAACAGCTCTGGTGCCAACGCTGATGCAATGTAAATCGAAGTCGGACCGTCCGCCCCACCGATGATACTAATGGCTGAAGCTTGTTGCAGTGTGAAATCGAAAAGGTCGGTATATTGCGAGAGTGCCGCCGCACCAATGAGCGTCCCAAAAATCCCAAATTGTGCCGCCGCACCCAAAAGTGCTGTGCGAGGATTTGAGAGGAGTGGTCCAAAATCGGTCATCGCTCCCACTCCCATGAAAATGAGAATCGGGAAGAGCTGATTAGCAATACCCATTTGATAAATAATGCCCAAAAAGCCATCGTGCCCTGCAATTCCAGCGACGGGAATATTGGCTAGCAATCCACCAAAGGCAATGGGAATGAGCAAGAGTGGCTCAAATCCTTTGGCAATGGCGAGATAAAAGAGGAGGAAGGTGACCAAAATCATAATGACACGACCCCATCCTTTGTGGAAATCGCTCATCGGTTCACCATGCGCACTCAACTCATTGGGGTTTGGGTGAATAACAGCATTGATACCTGTCGATTCGATGAAGTTTTCAATCATCTCCAACATCGGTTTTTGCTCATAAGGTTGCTGTAATTTAGCCGCCTCTTCTGCTGTCACAGCAAAGAGATGTGTACTCAACGCCAACAAAAAGAGTAATACGATTTTTTTCATTCTACTACTCCATAGTGACGACGACTTGACCTTCAGTGACCTTGTCGCCAGTATTCACGTGCACTGCTTTGACTACACCACCACGAGGTGCTACAACATCAATTTCCATTTTCATCGCTTCGATGATGACCAATTTATCGCCCTCTTTGACACTTTGTCCCGCTTTGACGATAACCTTCCAAATACTGCCTGGTAGGAGTGCTTTTACGCTCTCTCCACCTGAACTATTTGCACTTGTAGATTCGCCATTGCTAGAGATAACTTGAATATTCGCATCACCTTGTGCTACTTGAACGCTAAACTTTTCGCCGTTTACAACTACGGTGTAATTCCCATCTGCCACTGTTGTGTTCTCCTCTTTTTTCATACTGCTTTTTTTACGTACATTGACAACTGCTTCACCTTTGAGAAAGGTAATACCCTTCTCTTGACACGCCGCCGCGATAAAAATATTCTCTTCGCTGGTGGCAATACCCTCTTTTTCAAGCGCGGCTTTCCAATACCCCAACGATTTCGTCTCATCCTCTTGCGCCAAATCGATAGCATGTTTGGTAGTAGGTGCTAGACCCAATTTCTCTGAAGCGATTTTGACGATTTCAGGGTCTGGTGCCACAGGAGTTTTACCAAAATAGCCCAAAACCATCTTGCCATAGCCTGGAGCGATAGCTTTCCAAGGACCTTGCATGACGTTGTTGAGCGCTTGTTGGAAATAAAACTGCGATACAGGTGTCACAGAGGTACCGTATCCACCCTTCTCAACCACTTCACGCATCGCATCGATGACCTCTGGAAAACGGTCGAGGATATTATTGTCACGCATCATTTGCGTATTGGCTGTAAGTGCGCCTCCTGGCATAGGTGAGAAGGGAATGAGTGGCGATACCATCGTCGCTTCTGGTGGCATAAAATAGTCATCCAACGCATGTGCAAGCTCTTTTTCATAGACCAAAATTTTGTCAATTTCCAAGCCACCAAGGTCATAATTCATCCCTTTGGTCGCGTGGAGCATCGTCAAAATATCAGGCTGACTTGTCCCACCTGATACAGGTGAAGCTGCCATATCGATACCATCGACACCCGCTTCAAGAGCTGCGAGATAGACCGCTACAGAAACCCCTGCTGTCTCATGCGTATGTAGACGTAGATGTGTTCCTTCGGGTAGAAGTTTACGTGCCATTTTGATAGTTTCGTGTACTTTGTGTGGACTGCTTGTGCCCGATGCATCCTTGAAACAGACCGAACTATAGGGAATACCGCTGTCGAGAATTGCACGCAACGTCTTCTCATAAAAGGCTACGTCATGTGCACCATAACACCCTGGAGGCAAATCCATCATCGTCACAACCACTTCGTGTTTGAGACCATGATGTACGATACGTTCTGCGGAGTATTTGAGGTTCTCTATATCATTAAGTGCGTCAAAATTTCGGATGGTGGTTGCACCATGTTTTTTGAACATTTTGGCGTGCAAATCGATAAGCTCAGGAGCACCTGTATCGAGCATAACCGTATTGACACCACGTGCAAGCGTTTGCAAATTCGCCTCAGGGCCAACAATGGCGCGAAAGCGATCCATCATCGTAAAGGCATCTTCGTTGAGGTAGAAATAGAGGCTTTGGAAACGCGCTCCGCCCCCAAACTCAAAGTGCGTGATACCTGCACGCTTTGCCGCTTCGACAGCAGGAAAGAAATCCTCCATCAATACACGCCCACCAAAAACGGATTGAAACCCGTCTCGGAAGGTCGTATCCATTACATCAATAAACTTTTTTGCCATCGGAGTCCTTTATGCCTTGTGTTGGTTATGATGTAAAATCGCCGCCATAATAGCTGCCACTCTATTTTTACTGGATGAAGTAGATTGAGTAGCAGTGTGTGTGGTAGAACTCTTTTTATCAGGGAAATAGCGTTGCAAAATTGCACCCTGAATATTCATGACAATAATCATCAAATAGAGGAACAGATAGACCGTTCCCATTCCTAAAATCATAAATTTTGTAGCTTCCACTACCAGATTGACTTCCATTCATTCTCCTTCTCGTTTGGTGTGTGTAATAGTAGTGTAACAAAGTTTAAAGGGGCACAAAAAAGGGGACAAAAAAGGTGTAATATTAAAAAGTGTTACGAAAATTAGTAGTTTTTTACGAATGCTTTGTTACACTTCGCGAAATTTTTAAGGAGCGAAGATGAATCTCGACAAAATCGGCTATGGCGAAAACCCTGACAAAGTAAAAGCGGTTATAGAAATCCCCTACGGCTCAAGCATCAAATATGAAATCGACAAAGAGAGCGGCGCTGTCGTAGTAGACCGTGTACTACACTCAGCAATGTTCTACCCTGCAAACTATGGCTTTGTAAGCAACACCCTTTCACAAGACGGTGACCCAGCAGATGTACTCGTACTCAACCAGTATCCTCTACAAGCAGGCAGTGTTATCAATTGTCGTTTAGTTGGTGTGTTGATTATGGAAGATGAGAGTGGAATTGATGAGAAGCTTTTGGCTGTGCCTGTTTCCAAAATCGACCCACGCTTTGAAGAGATCAAAGATATCGATGATCTACCCAAAGCGACGTTGGCAATGGTCAAAAACTTTTTTGAGACCTATAAAATGCTAGAGCCTAACAAATGGGTAAAAGTAAAAGAGTTCGCAAACAAAGCTGCTGCAACCAAAATACTCCAAGAGGCTATCGACAACGCCAAAAAATAGGCGTTGCGTAGTATCAAAAAACGAAGCCTACAGATTGACGTAGGCGACGCTCAAACACGCTTCAAGTGCTGCTAGCTCTTGGAGTGTTTGACTTTTTACTGCTTCATCGACGATGATAATGGCAAGTGCTTGCCCCTTATCATTACGTCCAAGACGAAAATCTGCAATATTGACCGCATGCTTTGCCATAATGGTGCCAACTTGACCAATCACCCCTGGAACATCTGAATTTTTGAACAAAATCATATGCCCTTTTGGTTCGATATCGAGTTCAAACGCATTGAAATTGACAATGCGCTGACGCTCTTCATCGAAGATAGTACCGTAGACACTAAGCGTCTCTTTTTGCGTTGTCAATTTGACACCGATACGGTTTTTGTAGCCACTGTTATTGCTACGCTCTTCAACTTCGATTTTGATACCACGCTCTAGCGCCACAAACTCTGCATTGATGTAGTTGATGTTGTCACCGATTGACTCTTTGAGGGCGCCCACTGTCACAAACGTTGCCAACGATTTTAAAAACTGTGCAATCTCTCCCTCAGCGACAATCTTGATCGATTCGATAGGTGATTTGCTCGCTTGCGCCAACATAAAGCCCAATTTTTGTCCCAACTCCAAGTAGGGTTTGACAAAGGCGGGAATCGTGCTCTCATCGATAGGAAGATTGAGTGCATTGGGGTAGCCAATTCCTTTGGCTGCTGCAATCGCATTTTCTGCCGCTTGAACTGCAATTTTGTATTGCGACTCAAACGTATTAGCGCCCAAGTGTGGAGAGACACAAATATTGTCCAAATCTAAAAGAGGATGGTCTGTAGCTGGCTCTTTTGAGAATACATCCATACCTGCAAAACGAATTTTGCCCGATTTGAGTCCATCGTAGAGTGCTTTTTCGTTGTACAAATCTCCACGCGCACAGTTAATAAGTACAACGCCATCTTTCATTTTGGCGATTTCTGGCGCATCGATCATATTGACCGTTTCACTGTTTTTGGGTGTATGAATAGTGATAATGTCACACGCCAAAATATCTTCAAAATTTTTGGTATACGCCACGCCAACATCGGTAGCTTTGCTAGGCAAAATATAGGGGTCATAGGCAATAACATCCATCTCGAAAGCTAACGCGCGTTTGCCTACGCGACTACCGATATTTCCAAAGCCGATAATGCCAAGTTTTTTGCCCTTGAGCTCATAACCGTACCATTTTTCACGCTTCCAAATGCGTTGGTTTTTCAAGTGGTCGTGCGAATAGGGAAACATGCGCATACAAGAGAGAATATGCGTCATGGTAAGCTCAACTGCTGCAATGGTATTTGCCGTAGGAACGTTCATAACGATGACACCCTCTTTGGAGCATCCATCGATATCGACGTTGTCAACGCCTACGCCTGCACGTACGATGGCTTTGAGTTTTTTGCCTGCCGTGATAAATTTCGTATCCACATCGGTGGAGCTACGGGTAATAGCAATATCTGCATCTGCGATAACATCAAGAAGTTTAACCTTATCGACATCTGCTGCCATAACCATCTCGATTTCGGGGTCATTTCGCAAAATCTCCAAACCCGATTCATGAATGTGGTCACACACCACAATTTTATGTTTGCTCATCTTTTTTCCTTACAACTCTTTTAGGGTACTCTCTATGCCATATAGGGCCAAATCTTTGACAATTGTTTGTAAACTCTCTGCGTCATTACTGTAGAGAAGAACGCCCACTTCATTGTAATAGCGTTCGATTTTATGTTTTACGGCAGATTGGGTTAGCACCTGCTTGAGGCAAAAATAGTGGTATTGGCTCAAGGCTTGTGTGGTGAGTTTAAAATGTCTAATACGTTTTTGAAATTTTTGATGCACGTCGTGTAACATGGGCATCTCAATAGAAATCTCTGTAAGCGGATAAAAGTAGTTCTCTTTCATCGTACGCTCATCAAGTGCCAAACGCCAGTCACGTGTAGTATCTGACGTTTTGTTGGTTTCGATAGGATCTTTTTGTTTTGCAAAGGGTGCAGGCTTTACACGGTTGATATCTATTAAAAAATAGACAACAAAGAGCATCACCAGTAGCGAAAAGCCACCAGCGACCCCGTAGACAAGCCATTTATTCATGGGTTTAGCTTAATTTGTCTCGCAACAAATCACCTAATGTAGTAGAGCTATCCTCTTTTTCGTTCACTTCACGTAACACCTTCGCATCGTGGATACGCTCCAACTTACGAATCGATAGGCGAATACGGTCACGTTTGGAATCCATAGCGACGATAACAGCCTCAATCGATTGACCTTTTTGAAGCTCTTCCACTTTCAAAGGCTCCAAATCTTCCAAGCGAATTAGTGCATCGACACCCTCTTCTAGAGAGACGAAAACACCAAAATCTTTGATATCGCGGATAGTACCTGTCACAACATCGTTCATATGGTGTGTTGCAGCGAATTTATCGATAGGTGACTCTTCCAAGAGTTTTCGACTCAAAGAGACCTTCTCGTTTTCAGCGTTGATTTTCGTAATTTTGACCTCAAGCTCATCGCCTACAGCCAAACTCTCTTTACAGGTTTTGTTTTTGTCCCATGAGAAGTCTTGGTTATGCAACAATCCCTCTACTTTGCCAATACGCAAAAAGGCACCAAAGTCTGTCAACGTCGATACTGTTGCTTTGAGAACGTCGCCCTCTTTGTGCTCTTTCATAAACTCTTCGAAAGGTTTTGCCAACAAAGTTTTAAGTGAGACGCGAAGTTTTTGTTTCTTTTGATCGATTTCGATAACCTCTACGTCGATTTGTTGACCCTCTTCGAGGTATTCGCGAGGTGACTTGATATGTTTATCCCATGAAATTTCAGAGATATGTAAAAAGCCCTCGATATCGTTGCCCAAATCAACAAAAACACCGTACGGTTCGATGTTGCTGACGGTAACCGTGATAGTATCACCGACATCCAATTGCTCTTGAATCTCTTCCCAAGGGTTACTCATTACAGCCTTGATAGAGAGTGACAAATGACGTTTCTCTTTGTCATACGAAATCGCTTTGACTTCGATAGTATCACCCTCTTTGTAGAGCTTCGAAGGGTTCACAGGTCCTTTGTAGGAGATCTCATTGTAGTGCACCAATCCATCGACACCGCCGACATCTACAAACATACCATAACTGGTAATTTTTTTGATGGTACCTTGGATAACTCTATCCTCAGCCATAAGCTCATCGATAACGCTTTTTTTGCGTTTGCGCTCTTCACCCAAATATTTTTTGCGTGACAATACAATCGAACCCTCATCGGTATCGAGCTTGACCACATTGGCTTTGATTTTTTTGCCAATGTTCTCTTCGGTCTCTTTGAGTGCTGCAAGAGAGCGTGGCATAAAGAAGGTGACGTTGTCAGCCTCAACAACATAACCACCCTTATTTTTCTTCGTAATTTTACCTTCGATGACCAACTCTTCAAAGTCATCTTTGTGTGCATCCATAAAGGCAATCGTTTTCTCTTGCTCGAGAATTTTCTTGTGTGAAATAACAGGACGCTCATTTTTGTGACCTGTTACGAGCACCTCGATGGTGTCGCCTTTTTTGTAGAGCAAATTACCTTTGGCATCACGAATCTCATCTAAGGGCAAAATACCCTCAAGCTTATCTCCTACACCTACAAGAGCAACACCCTCTTGCTCTTGAATCTCTACGATTTCGCCGACCGTTTTTCGGCTCTTTTTGCTGCTTTGCTTCTCGAACTCCTCAAACATTTCGGCAAAGTTCTCTTCCAGCCCCTCTAACATATCATCCTCGTGGTTCATTCCATCCCTTTTGCAAAAAAAAATCTGTTTATTATAGCTATCAAAGCTTATAAAGAGGCGCGAAAAACGGTTTTTATGATTGTGTAGGAAGGGTTGAAATCGCAGTATGAATCTGTTCGATAATCCACTGTGGCGTCGATGCACCCGCAGTAATTCCACACATTTTTTTGCCTCTAAACCACAAAGGGTCAATGTCTTCTAATCCCTCTACCAAGTAGCTCTCAACACAAAACTCTTTTGCAATATAGAGCAATTGACGCGTGTTGGAGGAGTCTTTGCCTCCAATGACAATCACAATATCAGAGCTTTGTGCCAATTTGCGCGTCGCCTCTTGATTCTCAAACGTTGCATTGCAAATCGTGTTAAAAACTCGTACTTCACCATAATTGGCAATAAGGTGGCTCGCGATACGTTGATAATTTTCCATTTTGCGCGTCGTTTGCGCTATCAAGGCTATTTTGTTACTCAAGCGCTTGCTCCCAAAATCCTCTATGTTTTGCACCACACAGACAGCGCCTTTGGCATAGCTACGTACCCCTTTTATCTCTGGATGATTCTCATCCCCAAAGATGACAATGTCATACCCCTCATTGCTCATCTGCTCTACAATCTCTTGAGGTTTTGTCACAAAGGGGCAGGTCGCATCGACCAAAACCACCCCTTTTTGATTGAGGTAATTTAAATCCTCTTTTTCAATACCATGCGTACGTATGATGACAGTGTCACCGCTTTTAAATGTTTCGATATCTTCACCCAAGGAGACATCGTAGGTGCGCCAAAGTCTATCGATCTCTTTTTTGTTGTGAATCAATGGCCCGTATGTCGTCGCATGCGGTGTATTCTCGGCAATTTTAATAGCACGCTTCACCCCAAAACAAAACCCAAAGTTTTCGGCCATAGTAATCTTCATACGAGGCGCTCCAAAAGAGTGAAGAAATTAGGAAAAGAGGTATCCACGCACGCTACATCTTCGATAGTCATACCACATACCAACCCTGCAACAGCAAAACTCATAGCGATGCGGTGATCTCCAAAGCTCTCAACGGTAGCTTGGTGCAGTGTGCCACCTGTGATTTCATACCCATCTTCAAACTCATGCGTGGTAATGCCACATCGATTGAGATTGGTCATCACCGTCGTGATACGGTCGCTCTCTTTTACGCGCAGTTCATGGGCATTTTCGACACGACTTTTACCACTTGCTACACTCATAGCTATCGCAAGCGCGGGTAGCTCATCGATAAGCCATGAGATATTTTCGCGCACCGTGACACCAAGCAGAGGTGCATGCTCTACGATAATATCCCCTATGGGTTCATACGCATTTTCACGCTCGATATAGCTGATTTTGGCACCCATTCGCTCTAATACTTTGTAGGCTTCAATACGTGTAGGATTGAGCGTGAGACCTTCCAAAACGACACGGCTGTTGGGTGTTATTGCCGCAGCAACTGCAAAGAAAAAGGCACTTGACGGGTCGCTTGGGACTCGAATATCCAGCGGATTGAGTAGCGCTTTCATCGGTGTAATGTAGGTAGTCAAACCTTGCGTAACTACCGATGCCCCCATCCCTTTGAGCATGCGCTCCGTATGGTCACGGGTCAATTCAGGTTCGCTGTAACGACATATGCCATCTGCTTTGAGTGCGGCTAAAATCATCGCACTTTTGACTTGTGCAGAGGCGATTGGGGAGTCGTATTCGAAGGCTTTGAGACTACCACCTCGAATATGCAAAGGCGCTAAATCGCCACCGTTTCGTCCATCGATAGCGGCTCCGATGCTACGCAAAGGGGCAGTGACACGCTTCATCGGACGACGTTTGAGATAGATATCCCCTGTCAAAATAAAAGAGCCTTCGGCACTCGCTAACAATCCACAAAAGAGACGCATCCCTGTACCTGAATTGCCACAATCCAAAATTTCGCTTGGCTCTTGTATGCCATTGGAGGTGACCAAAATCTCTTCACCTTTGTCCTCGACCGTAGCTCCGAGTTGTTGGACAATATGGAGCGTATTGAGCGTATCTTCCGCACGCAAAAAGTTACGAATACGTGTTGTGCCTGCCGCCAACATCGCAAACATCGCACTTCGATGGGAAATAGATTTATCAGAGGCTATCTCTGAAATAGTTACATCGAAATTTTTGGTGGCGTAAACAGTATAGGTTTTCATCGTAATTTGTATCCCAATTGACTCTCTAGGGCATCGATAATGGCTTGCATATGTCCTGCAATATCCTCTTCGGTCAAGGTGCGCTCCATCGACTGCAATACAAAACGCAAGGTGATACTCTCATTTTCACCCATCGATGCATCGCTATAGCTATCGATAAGGTAATAGTGTTGCAAATACTCCAACGCTAACGCATCGATACACCCTTGAATTTGGCTGTACACATACGATTGAGGCACCATAATACTAATATCACGCTCAGCTGATTGGTAACGTGAATAGGGTGCCACAAGAGGGCGTTGCCACGCTAAAGCATCCATTGTTATTTGTGCAATATAGGTATCATCCAAATCGTAGTGTTGCGCTACCGTAGGATGAAGCTTGAAGACCTCTCCTATATGCACACCTTTGACAAAGAGTTTTGCCGCTTGAAAAGGGTGCATAAAGAGTGCTGTATGACTCAATGGCTCTAGAGAGATATCTCCCAAAATACGCCCTACTTTGGCTACAAACGTACCAAAATCAATTGGGGCTGGACGTCCATGATTAGCAGGAGACTCCAACGCGCTATCACCGCTAAAAAGGAGCATCAGTTGTGTCGATTCAGCTAAATGGGCATCAAAAATCGCACCATACTCAAAGAGCGCGACACTTTTGCGTCCCACTTTTTTGTTGTTGCTCGCGGCTTCTAGCAATCCCATCACTATGGATGGACGCATACAGTCCATTGTCTCTACGATAGGATTCAAAAGTGCTACTTGCTCTTTGACCTGCTCAAAGCCCAACGCCAATGCACGCTCTTTATTGGCAAAAAGGTAAGTGATTGCCTCAAAAAATCCTGCATCTGCGGCACGTTGACGAATTGTACGTTTGTACGCGTATGCTGCATAGGCACTGTTGTGTGTAGCTTGCTCCAAAAAGGCAAGCGGCTTGGCACGGATATTATCGATGCCTATCATGCGCACAATCTCTTCTACAACATCCTGCTCACGCGTAATATCGTGACGGAATCGAGGTGTATTGACGACAATATTATCCTCATGGGATTTGACAATTTCAAACCCTAAAGCACTCAGCACCTTGACGATTTTGACCTTGTCCACTTCATCGCCGATGAGCGAATTGATAGAGCAGACATCCAAATTGAGTGTTGTTTCCGCAGGTACATAGAGATATTCAAAGGTTCCTGGAATAATCTCTACCTTGCAATAGCGCATCAATATATCAGCACAATATTTAATCCCCAAGCTCACATCTGGCTCGCTTCCGCGTGATGCACGGCTATAAAGCTCATCGGTTTTTAGCCCAAGCGCATAGACCTGTTTGGCAATTTTTTCTGGCTCAATGTAGCTTGCTTCAATGATGACACGCTCACCCATGGCCGTGACATTGGCACCCTGCGCTTTGACGATACCAACCATCGAAGCATTTTTGGGCGTAGCATCACCGCCTGCACCTACGCAGACTACGCCATTACTCTCTTCGTACAACACTATCTCTGCAATGTCGCTTTCGTTACGCACAAAATAGTGATGATTGTAGGCGCGCAACAACACCCCTGTCGAGAGCATCGCATAGTGCAATACATTTTCCAGTGGGTCTACACGCTGCTCTTGCACAAGTTGCAATCGATAGCGCAACTTCAAAGGGAGTGCAAAATGTTGGTAATCGAAGCTTTTGTAGATGACATCGACTTGAATGTCGTTTTGGTGCGTGAGATGCATCACACGACCTGTGCCTTGACGACGGTAATCTGAATCTTTGATGTCCTGTTTTGTGAGCGTTTTGCCGTAGGCTGCCGCCAAATCACGTGCGATACCTTTGTGGCTTAGACAATCACCTCGATTGGCGGTAAGCTCAATAGCAATCACATCATCATTGAGTACTTCATACTCTGACAAGGGTGTACCCGCTTTGAGCGCACCAATTGAGTCATCCAAAATCAAAATACCCTCACCCATCGCAGGCAAATCGATTTCAGTAGCAGAACATATCATTCCATCGCTCTCAACACCTCGAAGCTTGACAGGTTTGATAGCCATACCGTTGGAGAGTTGCGCGCCTATCATGGCTACTGCGACGAAAATACCCTCACGAACATTGGATGCACCGCACACGATTTGACGCACACCCGTACCCACATCGACCTTACAGACGGAGAGTTTTTGCGCATCTGGGTGTTTTTCACACGAGAGGACAAACCCCACGACGACATTTTGAGGCACTCGGTATGATGTAACACTCTCTACTTCCAGACCTATTTGGTTGAGGCGTAGCGCAATATCTGCGGCACTTTTGTCACTGACATCGACCCACTCTTGGAGCCACGATTTGGTAATTATCATACTAATTGCTCCAACAAACGCACATCACCCTCAAAAAGCGAACGCAAATCGCCAATACCGTACAAGAGCATCGCAAAACGCTCTACGCCTAGCCCAAAGGCGTATCCAGAGACATCCTCATAGCCTACAGCTTCAAAAACATTGCCATCAACCATGCCGCACCCTAGTACCTCGAGCCAACCTGTATGTTTGCAGACACGGCACCCTTCGCCTTTGCAAAAATGGCACGAAATATCGACCTCCGCACTAGGCTCTGTAAAAGGGAAAAAGCTAGGACGAAAACGCACCGCGACATCACCAAACATATGGGTCAAAAAAGCTTCGAGGATATGTTTGAGGTGGGCAAAAGAGACTTTGTCTTTGCCATCGACAATCAATCCCTCGACTTGGTGAAACATCGGTGTATGCGTGATATCAAAATCTCGGCGAAAAACACTTCCAGGGGCAATCATACGAATCGGTGGCTTTTTGCCTAGCATCGTACGAATTTGTACAGGAGAGGTGTGCGTGCGCAACAATCTTCCATCCCCAAAATAGAAGGTATCTTGCATGTCACGTGCAGGGTGGTGCTTGGGCAGGTTCAACGCCTCAAAATTGTGAAAATCATCTTCGACCATCGGACCTGTTTCGATGGTGAAATTGCGCTGCATAAAAAAGTCAATAATCTCATCCATCACATGCATGACAGGATGCAGTGCGCCTATTTCATTACGTGGTGCGAATCGGCTCACATCAATACGTTCAGCTTGGAGTGCTTGGCTGAGTGCCACCATCTCTAGCGACTCTTTTTTGGCACTAAAAGCGAGTGCAAAACTGTTTTTGAGTTCATTGAGACTCTTGGCAATCAAAGGTTTTTGTGCCTCATCTGCCTCTTTGAGCGCTGCAAATGCTTGCGTGATTTCACCCTTTTTGCCCAATGCGCCAATACGAATTGACTCTAATATTTCTAAATCTTGAGCCTTGTCGATCTCTTTTAACCAGTCTGTCACAATGCGTCCTAAAGGAGGGGGTATTTGTGGGGCAATTGTAGTAAAAGCTTCATTATACTTACCTTTTTGGGTAGCCCTATAGCGCTTTTTAAGCACATCTCTAAGCCTCGCACGCTACACTGTTTGACCTCATTTTTCGGAGTCTCTCTATGTGTATTTTTTGCAAAATTGTGCGTGATGAAATCCCCTCAAACCGCGTCCATGAAAACGACGATTTTTTAGCCTTTCACGACATCAATCCCAAAGCACCCATCCATATTCTCATCATCCCAAAAGCCCACACCGCCAGCTTCGCTACTGCCGATGCCAAGACGCTAGAGGGACTCTCTCTCTTCACTCAAGAGGTCGCGCGACTTATGGGCATCGACCAAAGCGGCTACCGCGTCATCACCAATATCGGTGAAGATGGCGGACAAGAGGTCGCACACCTACACTATCACCTTTTGGGCGGTGCAAAACTGCGTTTTGGTCACTTCACCGACGCTAATACCAAAGATAATTTTTAATCTGCACTTATCGCTTGTGGCGTATCAGACGCCGCAAGCGTCGATAGTGCCCAAATCGACACCACCGCCTTGTCCAGAGATGATAGGCACATTGGTTTTTATCGTCTGTCCGTTGTGGACAATGGTGTAGCTGATTTTGGTCGTATCGCGAATGGTATTGAGCGTAGAGCAGTAGGTCTCGATAGAGCCCATCACCCATTGTGCAGCTTTAGCATCGGGCGCATCGCTGTCGAAGCTATAGAGCAGATGCAGTTCGTTGAATTTTCGTGGCATTGTTTCGTTGCGCACCGCTTCGCCCTCGATACGTAAATTGCGCACTTCAAACCCTGCATTTTTGGGCAGTTGAACCATATCGGTAGCGGTACATCCGATGATGCCACTCAAAAAAATCTCTATAGGTGAAATCACAGGCGCATCGATAATAAAACTTTGCGTCGCTGTAGCCGCCTCAAAACGCATCGCGTCTAAATGGGTAAGTGTCACTTTCATAGGTCAAGCTCCTTGAGGTAGTTTTGGAAAAAGAGTAGCTGCTCTTGGGTACGCAACGTCGATGTGCCCCCTTGACTAGTACGGGCATTCATGCTGTTTTCTAGCTCCAAAAAGCGCATCACATCCTCCCCAATGCGCTCATCGATAGCACGAAGCTCCTCATAAGGCATCTGACTCAAATCGATGCCTAACACTTGCGCACGTGCCACCGCCGCGCCTGTAATATGGTGCGCATTACGGAAGGGGATATCGCACTGCTTGACCAAGTAATCCGCCAAATCGGTCGCGCTGAGGTGTCCCAAAAGGGTCGCTTTTTGCATATTGTGCGGTTTGACCGTCATCGTCGCCAACGCTTGAGAGAGAATCTCTAGCGACATCTCCAAGGTCTCGATGGTGTCAAAAACTCCCTCTTTGTCCTCTTGGGTATCTTTATTGTACGCCAATGGCAATCCCTTCATCACGGTCAAAAGTCCCATGAGATTGCCATAAACACGCCCTGTCTTGCCACGTAGTAGCTCTGGAACGTCGGGGTTTTTCTTTTGGGGCATGATAGAGCTACCTGTAGAGTAGGCATCACTCAGCTCCACAAACCCAAACTCATAACTTGACCACAAAATAATCTCCTCAGCCAATCGAGAGATGTGCATCATCACCATCGAACCGTTGAAGAGTAACTCCAGCGCAAAATCGCGGTCACTTACCGTATCGAGACAATTGATACTTACACTGTCAAAGCCCAACGCTTTTGCAGTAGCTTCACGGTCGATAGGGTGTGGTGTCCCTGCCAATGCCGCACATCCCAAAGGCGAGACATTGTTGCGTGCATGACTATCTAGCAATCTCTCGATATCGCGCTTGAACATACTGGCATACGCCAAAAGATGAAAGGCGAAATTGATAGGTTGTGCATGTTGCAGGTGTGTCATACCTGGCATAAGCGTCGTCGTATGGTGTTGCGCAATATCGACGAGGGTTTGCATAAGGGTTTTGAGCTGCGAGGAGAGTGAGCGGTTTTTGCGCAACACAAAACGGCGAAAATCGACCGCAACTTGGTCATTGCGACTACGTGCGGTGTGCAGACGTGCACCCGCATCGCCAATGATAGCCGTGAGACGCTTCTCAATAGCCATGTGTAAATCTTCCTCAGAGATGCGCCACTCAAATACGCCTGACTCTATTTCAGTGCGTACTTGCAAAAGCCCCTTCTCGATAAAGAGCGCGTCCTCTTTGGCGATGATGCCTTGTTGGGCTAACATAGTGGCGTGTGCAATCGAGCCCTCGATATCTTCGAGATAGAGCGCTCTATCGAACATTATCGAAGCATTAAACGCCTCCAATATCGAGGCACTCTTTTGGGTGAAACGTCCTGACCACATTTTGTCCATACTATTTTCCTTCTATCTTTTGTGCTATTTGGGCGGGCAAAAGCCCCAATGACTCCTCTACACGTGCGGTGGCTCCATGCGTGATAAACGCATCGCTGTACTCAAAAGTGATGACCTTTACATGCGCCACTCCCTGTGCGTGCAAGAACTCCATAAGCGCACTTCCCACGCCACCCATCGCCGCTGAATCACTCATGACATACCATGTAGTGTAGCGTTGGCTACACGCCAAGAGCATCTCTTCATCGAGAGGTTTGACGAAACGCAAATCCAATACCGAGAGAGACTTTTGCAAAAGAGCATTGACCGCGATAGCTCTACCCACACCTGCACCGTAGCCTATGAGAAGTGCATCGCCGTCATGCTCTACAAGCATCTGTGCTTTGCCAAGCTCAAACGGTATGGCTTCAAAAACTTCAGGTGAAGAGAGCACGCCACGCGGATAGCGAAAGGCACACGGCGTTGGCATCAAAGCGGCAAAACGCACCGCATCGATGAGGGTCGCTTCATCACGCGGCGCAAAGAGCGTCATCGTAGGAATAGCACGCAAAAAGGAGATATCAAAAGCACCTTGGTGCGTCTCGCCATCTTCACCTACAATCCCTGCTCTATCGATAGCAAAAACTACGGGCAAATTCATAAGACACACATCGTGAATGATTTGGTCGTAGGCACGTTGCAAAAAGGTCGAATAGATTGCGACAAAGGGTTTGAACCCCTCTTTTGCCATCGCACCCATCGAGGTCACTGCATGTTGTTCGGCAATTGCCACATCCCAAAAGCGGTTCGGATACGCCTCCATCAAGGCGCTCATACCCGTACCGCTAGGCATCGCTGCGGTGACACCTACGATGCGACTATCCTCCTGCGCTAATGCCAAAAGGGCATCGCTGTAGACCTGCGTCGCGTTGCGTTGTGTCGCCTTTTTGACCACTTTGCCATCGCTAATATCAAACGGTCCCACGCCGTGCCAATGCTCATGCTGACCCTCAGCAATCTCATACCCTTTGCCTTTGAGCGTTTGGGCATGTACGATGACAGGTTTGCCCATGCTTTTGGCAAGCTCAAAGGTCGAAATAAGACCTTTGATATCGTGTCCATCGACAGGACCAATATACTCTAGCCCCATCTCTTCGAACAATATACCAGGGGTGAGCATACGCAATCCCTCTTCGAGACGACGCGCCACATAGTGCGCCCCCTCAGGCAGATGTTCCAAAAGAAGCTCTGTTTTGCGTTTAAAACGTTGATAAAAAGGTGAAGCCATCGCTTGCGACAAAATACGGCTAATGGCTCCGATAGGTTTGGCGATACTCATCTCATTGTCGTTGAGGATAATAATCATCGGGTATTTGTGCTCACCTAGCTCATTGAGCGCCTCATAAACCATCCCAGCACTCATACTTCCATCGCCGATAAAGGCAACGGGGATACGCTTTTCACCCTTGAGTGCGATAGCTTTGGCGGCACCTACACCCAGCGAAATCGAGGTCGAGCTATGCCCTGCCACATAGTAGTCGTAGAGCGATTCGCTAGGCTTGGTATAGCCACACACACCCTCAAATTGACGCAATGTCGCAAAGAGTTCCCATCGATCGGTCAAGAGTTTGTGTGCGTAGGATTGGTGGCTCACATCAAAAATAAAAGGGTCATTTGCCGCATCAAAAACGTAATGCATCGCAATGATTAAGTCAACGGCGCCCAACGTAGAGCTCAGATGCCCTCCGTTTTTGCTCACGACCTCCAATATACGCTCTCGTATGCTTTGGGCTAGCTTCTCTAGCTCATCGATACTCATTTGCTTGATATTCACGCCTCTCCTTTGGGTTGTAATGCAATACGTTTTACTTGCTCATAACGCTCTAAAATATCCCCTTCGATAGTGCCAATATTGCTTACCAATACGACACCCCCCTCTGCTACAGCCTTGTCTGCAACCACGTGAACCCGCGTGTTTTCGTCGACCGCTTTTTTGAGGTACTCAATCGTGCGGGGATGGACACGCAACGTAATTTGTGTCGCTTTTTCCACCTCACGCATGAGCGATTGCGCTAGGGCTGCAGTCACCTCATTGGCATGTTTTGAGACCTCTTTGATAATCACTTCATGTGCAATATCCAAAGCTGCTCCTATCAACTCCTCTTCGATACGATGCAGCGCCCCCTCAAACTTTTGTGACTCCTCTGCAAGCATCTTGGCACCCTGCCCTAACAGCTCTAGCTTCTCTTCGTAGAGCTCTTTTGCCTCTTTTTGGGAGACTACTTTTGCCGCTTCGTATCCTTGGGCATAGGACTCCTCTTTGAGGCGCGCCAGCTCTTTGGCGTGACGCTCTTGAAGCTCTTCAAGAGCCATTTGGGCTTTGAGGTATTTACTCGAAAAATCGTCCGCTTTTTGCAACAGCGACTCTATAAGCTCGCTTTGGTCGTTTTGGGGAGACTCTTCCTCCTCTTGAGGTTCGCTGTATTTAAACTCTTTGGGATGGGGTGCAGGATCATCAAAATTGCGCAACGTATGCTTGGTGATACCTTTGCGCAAGCTCTCATCTTCAGGTAAATCTGCTTGAATCACCTTGAGTGAGTAGTGCGCTATGGTGTATCGATTCTCATTGCTTTTGTTGATAATCACGCTCATGGCTAGTAAATCATCTCATCCGCTTCACCAAGTTGGATCAATCCTTGGTCTGCTAGCTGTTGAACTGCCTCGACAATTTTACGTTGTGCTGACTCAACCTCTTTGACCTTCACCGCGCCCAAGAACTGCATCTCTTCGTTGAATGCCTCTTTGGCGCGTTGAGACATATTGGAGAAGAATTTCTCTTTGAGGTCTTCGGGAGAAGATTTGAGCGCCAACATCAGCTCTTTTTTGTCTACCATTTTGAGAATTTCGCGCACTGCGGTGTTGTCCAGCGTGATGATATCCTCGAAGGTAAACATCATCTCTTTGATAGCTGCGGCCAACTCTTCGTCCACCGTCTCGATTTGCGCCAAGGTCGCTTTGGAGGCTTTGGCACCCAAACGGTTGAAGACATCTGCCACTGCACGTGGTCCTCCCACTTCGACCTTGTAGGTCGCAAGCGATTCGAGTTTGCTCTCTAGTACTGCCGAGACACGTTTAATAATCGCAGGTGAAATATCCCCAAGGTTTGCCATACGCATAGCAATCTCTGAACGCATCTCATCGGTGAAATAGGTGAGTGTCTCAGCGGCATCACTAGCATCCATGTGTGCCAAAATAAGGGCAATGGTTTGCGGGTGTTCGTTGATAATAAAGTCCGAAAGCTGTTCGGGTTTGATTTTGGAGAGGTAGGCGAAGTTTTGAGAACTTTGCATACTTTTGGAGAGTCTATCGAGTACCTTTTTAGCCTCTTCAGGTCCCAATGCTTTGTAGAGAATCTCTCTAGCGTACTCCATACCACCCGTATTGAGGTACTGCGTCGATTGGAAGATGGCATAAAACTCCTCCAAAATCGCCGTAGCGATGGTCTTGTCCACCGATTTGTTGTGTGCGATATGCTTGGAGATGGTGGTAATGGACTCCACATCCATGTGCGTGAAGAGTAGTGCCGTATCGTCTTCGCCAAACTGCGCCAACAATACCGCAATTTTCTCTGCCATACTCATCTCATCGAGCTGTGCTTGTTGTGTTGTTGTTAGATTCACGGTTTACTCCCTCTTTTGCCAAGCTCTAGCTCTGCAATTGCTATTGACTCCTCTTCGATAAGGACTTTGAGCAAGTTTGCCACATCTTCAGGCTTGCTCTCGACCATCGCTTTGAGTTTTTCGAGCAATACATCGTATTTGAGCGCATCTTCGTTGAAATTCTCATTGACACCCAACTGCTCTTCGACCTTTTTGCGCATCGCTTGGACTTTGCCTACCAAGTCTTCGCCCTCATCCTCATCAATGCTCAAAATAGGACGGCTTAGCTCCTCTTGACTCTCTTGAATCTCTAGCATTCTGTCCGCAAAAGGGACGATGATTTTTTTGTAAAAAATAAAGAGAATAATCGCTACAAAGAGATATTTCAGCGCTGGCGCTAAAGGTCCCACATATTTTTCGACCTTTTGCATAAAGGCGGTATATCCTGTAGCAGAAGGGATACTGCCAGCAGGCGCTCTAAAGGCGAAATTGCTCACGGTCACATCGTCCAAACGCGCCTCGTTGTAGCCGATGGTGCGTTTGACTAGGTTATTGATTTGATCCAAGCTCGCTTGGTCAAGTGCGATATAATCAAACTCCTCCGTGGGATTGCCCTCTTCATCTTTTTTGGGCTCATATTTGCCATCGACCAAAACCGCAGCTGTAATACGTTTAATCGTTGCAAATTCGCTTTTGACTTGTGTGACTGTTTTGGATACGTCGTAATTGGTGGAGGCTTCATTTTTGGAGTATTTTTCGATAGTTTCGTTGCCTTGGAGCCCTTCAACGGGGCCAATATTACTTACAGCACCTGGTACGCCACCTATCTCTTTGGGGCGGCTACCTTCGCGTTTCTCCTCGATGATTTGCTCACTGCGCACGACGTTTTCGGGGTCGAATTTTTCTTGGGTCATTTCACGTTGTGAAAAGTCAAATTCGATATTGACCTGTGCGCGTACACGGTCATCTCCACCGATAATGGGTGCCAATACTTTGACAATTTTTTGCTCAAGAGCCTCCTCTTGACGCGTTTCATAGCGTGTTTGAAGTTTGGCTCGTTCACTGGATTGCTCAAACTCATCGCCATCGCCCAAGGGTACACCATCGGCATCGATAAGCGAAACTTTTTCAGGATGAAGTTTGGGTACTGCGGCAGAGACGAGATTTTTGATACCAACGATTTGTTGACGGGTCAGACGCATCGACTCCTCAAAAGTCACCTGCACCGACGCCGTAGGCTCCTCTTGCTTAGCGACGAAAAGCGTCTCTTTGGGCAGAGCCAAATGCACTATCGCCTCTTTGATAGGGCGCAATCCCGCAATGGTACGCGCCAATTCACCCTCTAGCGCACGCTTGTATTTGATATCTTGGTCGAAGCTAGTCGCGCCAAACTCCTGTTTGTCGAAGAGCTCAAAGCCTACTTTGTTGTCCTTGATAATACCCAACGATGCGATGGCAATACGCTCTTTGTAGACCTCTGCTTCGGGTACTGCAATGGTCGTCTCATTGAGCAATTCATAATCGATTTTATCTTTTTTGAGTTGCTCTACGACGATAGCGGCATCCGCAGGGGTGAGGCGATCGAAGAGGACTTTATACCCCTCTTTGCCCGCGGGTTTGGCGTTGTACAAAATCATAAAAACAATGAAACCCACTATTGCCACTACGGTAGCGACAATAACTATCTGCTGATTGCGATTAAGTCGTCCAAAAAGAGCAACCAGTTGAGAAATAAGGGCTTTGAAATCCATCTACTACCTATCTACAATATTGCATAAAACGCTCAAAAAATTGGCTATTTTGCTCTAGTGTGCCAATAGTTACGCGAATGGCGTTGAGTCCATACCCTGTCAAATCGCGTACAATCATACCCTTTTCGAGTAGTGTTTGAGCCACTTTTTTGCTCGATTGCGTCGATGGCAACAAAAGTGTGACGAAATTAGTATAGGATGGGATTGCCTCAAATCCTACCTCTTTAGCGAAATCGTAATAGCGCTCTATCTCTTCGAAATTGTTTTTGAGACTCATGAGCACAAAAGCCTCATCTTTGAGTGCCTCGATAGCGGCTTGCAGTGAGAGTGTCGTGATATTAAAAGGGGGGCGAATTTTGTAGAGTGCTTCGATGATGTTGCGTGCACCTATGCCATAGCCCACGCGCATACCACCCAAGCCGTACGCTTTTGAAAAAGTACCAAGATAGAGTACATTGGCGTAACGCGAGGTAATATCATCGACCATCACCGCCTTCTTGGGGTCAGCGTACGCCGTATATTCCATATAGGCGCCATCGACGACGACCAAGGTATTGGCGTCGATTTGGTCCAAGAAGTCATACAGCTGGGTCTTATCGAGTGCGTCACCCGTAGGATTGTTAGGTGTACAGATGAAAATCATTTCAGGTTTGTGCTCTTTGTAAAGCGCCAAAAACTGCCCCAAATCGTGCTCTCTTGAGGTGGTTTTGAGAATCGTTGCCCCTACATGCTTGGCATAAATTTCGTACATCGCAAAGGTGACACCGTTCATCAGCACCTTTTGACCTCTACCAAGTTTGGCATGCACCGCAAACTCGATAATTTGGTCACTCCCTGCACCGATGATAACTTGACGCGTATTGACACTGTATTTTGCCGCCAACGCCTCTTTGAGTTCATACATCGAGTCGTCAGGATAGAGCGCCATTTTGGGCAGTATCTCTGCTATTTTGGCTTGCACTTTGGGGCTACACCCAAAAGGATTCTCATTCGAAGCCAACTTGACTACATCCTTGGGATTGATGCCATACTCACGCACGACCAACTCGATAGGCTTACCCGCCTCATAAATATCCAGACTCTCCAAAACCGAATTAAATTGCATCAAATCCCTTTACATAGCTTCCTAGCCACTTGATCTCATCACGGTGGCGTCGCATCACTGGCGCGATATGCGCATCCTCAAAATGTCCTTCGAAATCGATAAAAAACCAATATTTATACCCACTGTCATCCTTGGAGGGGCGACTCTCGATTTTAAGTAGATTGATTTTGGCTTCGTACAAATCTTGTAGAAAATGTACCAATGCCCCAGGTTTATCCCCGTCATAGAGTTTGACCAATATCGAGGTTTTGGCTTCAGGGCTTGGCGCGTTGGTAAAATCACTCAAAATCAAAAAACGCGTATGGTTTTGACTGGAGTCTTCGATGTTTTCATAGAGCGTTGGCACGCCATAGAGTTTGGCCGCGATATGCGAACATATTGCCGCAGCATGGGGGTCTGCCGCTGCCAACATCGCCGCTTTTGCAGTCGATTCTACAGGGATATGCTCTACCTCATTGAGACCATGCTCCACCAAAAACTCTCGACACTGCCCAAAGCCTTTGTCTTTGGAGTAGACCTTGGTAATTTCGCGCGTATTTTCCGCCAACGAAGCAAACGCCAAATGTATCGATAGATTCATCTCTGCGACGATTTTGACATCGTGTTTTGCCAGCAAATCGAGCGTCTCTCCTACTACACCATCGGTAGAGTTTTCGACAGGTACCACACCATATTTGGCGCGTTTGGTCTCTAAGCTTTGGAAAACAGCACGAATAGAGCTTTTGGCAACATACTCACTCATCGCCCCAAAACGCGACTCTGCGGCTTGGTGCGTGAAGCTCCCCAAAGGTCCCAAAAAGCTCACCTTTTCTGCTCGCTCGAGGTTACGCGCTACGGCAAAAATTTCGAGATAGATAGCCTCGATAGCGGCACGGTTGAGCAGAGACTCTTGCGTGGCATTGAGTGCGACCAACCTATCGATAATCTCTTTTTCACGCTCAGGTCGATAGATAGCTTCATGCGCACTGTTTTTGATTTCGCCTACGCGGTGCACCACTTTCATGCGTGCATTGAGAATCTCCAAAAGTTTGTCATCGAGTCTATCGATAGCCGTACGGCACTCTTGCAATGTCTCTAGCTTCATCGTGTAACTCCTTGCATATGTTGGAGTACCTCACCCAAATGGGCTTTGATATCATCGGGGTGCTCATGGATAGGGAGTTTGGGGAGTATCTCATCGGCGTGACGGTATTTGCCAGAGAGGACAAAAAGCGTACGCATGCCTAACTCTTTTGCCCCTACCAAGTCACCTTTGACATCATCACTAATCATCAAAATATCCTCGTAGGTGATAGTTTTGTGCGTGACATCCTCTAGCATCTTTTTGGCTTGTGCATAAAAAGGCACACTTGGTTTACCCACGATGGTATAGGGCACCGATGTAGCGGTTTTGAGCATCTCCAAAATCGCCGCAGTTCCAGGGTAACGTTTGGAGTTTTTGGCATAGAGTGTCGTAGCATGCATGCCGATGAGCTTGGCGCCTTTGAGCAAAAACTCTATCATCTGTGCGAAATCTTCGTTGGTATAGTCAGGTTTGAGTCCTACAATCACCGCCGTAGGCTTCTCAAAATCGAGATCATACCCCAATGCCTGCATATTTTCCAAGAAATCGCTGTTGCCATAAACGGCAACATTTTTGTGTGCGATAAGGGTATCGAGCATCATCAGAGGGTCGAGATAGTGCGCTTTGTCGATGCCATAGCCTCGTGCATTGAGCATCTCGATGAAGGTCGCGCTGGCATATTTGGTGTTGTTGGTCACCACCATATAGGGGATGCCCTCTTCGCGCAAAAAGCGCATAAAAGCGACGCTCCCCTCGATAGGCGATTTATCCTCGTCGCTGATGAGAGTGCCTTGAACGTCGACAAAAACCATCGGTTTAGAGGTACTTGGATTCATTAGCAATCATATCTTCAAAGCTCTCACGTGCGCGAATAAGTCGATGCGCATCACCCTCGATTGCCACCTCTGCGGCACGACCACGTGTGTTGTAGTTGCTTGCCATGCTAAAACCATAGGCACCCGCACTGTGCACCACCAAAATATCGTTGTGTTGCATCGGTGGCAAGGGGACGTTTTTGCCTAGAAAATCGCCGCTTTCACATACAGGGCCTACCACATCTGCATTGGTAGGCTCACCTGCTCGCTCTACTGCCTCGATACGATGATACGCTTTGTAAAGTGAAGGGCGCAAAAGGTCATTCATCGCGCCATCGATGACAACAAAACGGCGCGCTCCGCTCATTTTTTCGTACAACACACGCGTGAGCAAATAGCCATTGTTTGCCACGATATAGCGTCCTGGTTCACAAATGATGGTCATATCGAGTCCCATCATCGTGCTCAAAATAGCTTGTGCATACTCCACAGGGTCGATAGTCGTCTCGTCGCTGTAGACCACACCGATTCCACCCCCAATATCGAAAAATTTAAGTTCGATTTTGACCGCTTGAAGCGTGCGTACCAAATTGGCCACAATGACTGCGGCTTCACGGATAGGTTCTAGTTGGGTGAGTTGCGAACCAATGTGGAAATGTATCCCCACAGGCTCCAATACGGGAGAGTTTTTAATATAGAGGTAGATGCGTTTTGCGGTCTCGATATCGACACCGAATTTATTCTCTTGCAAGCCTGTAGAGATATAGGGATGCGTTTTGGCATCGATATTGGGATTGACACGTACCGAAAGACGCGCCACTTTGCCCATCGATTGGGCTACTTGCTCGATGCGGTACATCTCCGCTTCGCTCTCGATATTGATGAACAAAATATCGGCTTCTAGGGCTTGGCGAATCTCTTCGTCTTGTTTGCCCACGCCTGAAAAAATTATTTGATATTTGGGAATGCCAGCCAAAAGGGCACGCTTGACTTCGCCAATCGAGACACAATCAGCACCTGCGCCCAATTTTGCCATGTGTGCAAGGGTAGAGAGATTTGAGTTGGCTTTGACAGCGTAAGCGATGATTGATTTTCGCGCTCTAAAAGCATTTTTGAGTTGATTGAAACGTGTCGTAATGCCATCAAAATCGTAGACATAAAGGGGAGTGCCATAGGTTTGCGCAAGTGTTGGCGCCAACGCGGAGATATTCATCAAAAATCCTCGGGAAATTTCATGGATTTTAGCGCACTGGTACCAAAAAAAAGTTTAATCAGACACCCCTGCAAGGGGGAATATCACCCTTTCTTGTAGTACCACACAATCATTGCAGTAGTCACGACCAACGAGACAGGGAAAATAATCCCCCAATAGGGGGTAAAAGTCCCGCTGTGTGTAATACGCGCCAAGGCAAACAAAAATCCCCACGCTACCAACGTCCCTACAATCATCACAAACGTATTGAGCGCCAATCGAGAGTTTCGCGTCGTAATCGGCAAGAAAAAGAAGAACATCACCACCAATGCAGGGGCGAAAAAGGGATAAATCACCATACTATAAAGCGAACTCAACACCTTGGCATCATCGAGCCCCTGCTCCTCCAAAAGCGCCAACGCAATAAAAATATCATCGATGGAGTAGTGGACTTGTCCCTCATAAATGTGATTGAGAATATCGGGACGAAACCCCTCCAAAATCATCACATCTTTTTGTTCATAGAGTACCAAAGGGTCTTTGTGGAACTCCAAAAAGTGCTCTTTTCGCATGATTTGCGCCGTGGGTAGATACCATGCATTATCACGGTAATAGGCCTCTTTTGCATGCACAATTTCGATAATATCCTCATCGTTTTTACGAAAAACACGCACATCTTCCGCCTTGTAGACCGCTGGATAGAGGGTGGCGAAATGGACATAATAATTATTGTGCTTGAAAAAAAGGTCTCGCGTACTTCGAGAGAGTTTACCCTTGTCCGCGATGCTACGTACAAACTCTTCGGAGTAGGAGTAGCTCGTATTGTGCAGTGCAATATAGACAAGCGTCAAAAGAATCGCCACCGTAAAAAAGGGTCGCAACACCCGCTCTTTGGTGTAGCCAATGGCGTACAAAACCACCAGCTCGTTGGAGCGAATAAGTGCCACTTTCGTAGCAATCATCGCCAAAACCAACGCCACAGGAAAGAGCACATCACTGGCAAAGAGCGTATTGTAGTAGACATAGAGGGTTCTTAAGTTGGCGGCATTGGGCAGCACTTTGCTCGCGCTCATGTAATCGAAGCCAACATAAAAAAGTATCAGCGAAATAAAAAGAACGACAAAATTTCGCGAATATTTAAAGGCTATGTAGTTAAACACGTTGCGGTGCCTCTTTTTGCGAGTAGCGTGAAGCTACGCGCTCCCAATCCATCCCATCCATTGCCTCGATAGCCTCTCTGACTAATGCTATCCATTGGGGTAAAAAGAGGGCTTGCTCGGGGGTAAATTGCCCTAGCACAAAATCTGCCACACTCCCAAAGGTAGGTTTGCCTATACCCATGCGCACACGCACATAGTCACTGCCTATAAGCGCATCGAGAGATTTTAGCCCGTTGTGTCCCCCATGTCCGCCACCCTTTTTGAAGCGTATAGCTCCAAAAGGCAAATCCAAATCGTCGTGAATCACCACCACATCATCGATTTTGTAGTAGTGCTTGACCGCTAAAACACTTTGACCTGAGAGGTTCATGTAGGTGGTCGGTTTGAGATAGTAGTGTTTGGAAGTTTTGAAAAGTTCGCCTTGGAACTCTTTTTTGGTGATAGTTTGGGGAGATTGGGAGGCTAAAAGAGCGTCGATAACACCAAATCCGATGTTATGACGCGTAGTGGCATAGGCCGAGCCAGGGTTTCCTAGTCCGACAATCAATGCCATCAGAATAACTACTTCGCTTTGATGATACCTACAACAGCGACACGATCATTATCCATAAATTGTGTACCCGCAGGTGCTTGTAGGTCACGAATCAATTTAGCATCACCCAAATCCATCTCTGTAACATCGATAACCAATGCCGCAGGCATCGCTTCGATAGCACCACGCAAACGTAAACGACGTTTAGAAATGTGCAACATACCTTTGTTTTTCAAACCAACAGGTGTACCTGAAGTTGTTACAGGTACCAAATAATCTGTTACATACCCTTTTGGGGCTACTTGCAAATCTACGTGAACCAAGTCACCTGTTATTGGGTGAGATTGGTACTCTTTGACGACTACATCGATAGTTTTACCACCGACTTTGATACCAAATGCGAGGCTCTCTTTATTGCGAACAGCACGGATATAATCGTTGTTTTTAAACGCGGCATTGATATTCTCAAAACCTTTTCCGTAAATGTTTGCAATTAGATAACCATCGCGGCGAAGTGCTTTTACAGCACCCTTTGTGCTACTCTCTCTAACGATACCTTCTAGCATGGATGTCCTTTTGACGATAAAATGAAGCGCGATTGTAGCAAAACGATTATTTGATTTTGCTTTAAGGAATTACAATTTCAAATCAAACACATCTTCATCGTTGACGCTAGGGTTTGCTTTTATCTCTTGTGAGACACGATTGAGTGCCTCACCCAAGCCTGCCATTTTGAGCTTCATATCCGAAGGTGAGGTAGCGTGACGCAACGCCTCCTCTTTGGTAATGACACCCTCAAAATAGATATCCAACAATGCTTGATCGAAGGTCTGCGTTTTGTAGTTGGATTTACCCGCTTCCAGCGTCTCTACAATCTCATAATCTTTGTTTTCCAAAATGAGCTGAGAGATACGGGGTGTATTGAGAAGCACCTCGATAGCGGCGCGTCTGCCACCCTCTTTGGTCACTACTAGTCGTTGTGAAAGCACAGCACGAAGTGTCGAGGAGAGCGTGGTACGAATGCGATTTTGCTCTTGGCTTGGGAAAAGCGAGATGATGCGATTGATGGTCTCTTTGGTATCCATCGTGTGCAACGTCGAGAAGACCAAATGCCCTGTATCTGCCGCATGCAACGCTATTTCGATAGTCTCCAAATCGCGCATCTCTCCCACCAAAATAATATCGGGGTCTTCACGTAGTGCCGCACGCAAAGCATTGGAAAAACTTATCGTATCTTGACCGATGTTGCGTTGGTTGACGATGCTTTGACGATCTTTGTGGACAAACTCGATAGGGTCTTCGATAGTGATGATGTGTTTGCGCATTGTACGATTGATTTTGTCTATCATCGAGGCTAATGTGGTCGATTTTCCGCTTCCTGTCACCCCCGTCACGAGAACCAATCCACGCTCTAGCGCACACAAATCGTGCAATATTGCAGGCAAATTGAGCTCATCGATATTGAGAATTTTGACAGGAATGATGCGAAAAACCGCCGAAACACCCTCCATCTGCCAAAAAATATTGACACGAAAACGGGTATTTTCATCGTAGGGGTAGACCAAATCTAGCTCTTTTTCACGTGCAAACTCCCCAAATCGACTACGCAAAAGCTCTTTGGCAAAGAGCAGCGCCTCCTCTTTGGAAAAAATCTCACCCGAAAGCGGAATAATCTCGCCGTTGATACGCGCGCGAATTTGGGCATTGGCTTTGACATGCAAGTCCGACCCTTTTGCCAAAATCATACGTTTGAGGTAGCCTCTGATTTTATTCAAGGTCTCAAACGTTAGCTCGCTTACATTTACGCTCGTGGTCGACGACGAGGGTTCCATGCTCTACTCCAATGCAGTTAAAATCGCGGCAAACGCCTCTTCAAACGCTACTAATCCCTCTTGTTTGAGCTTGACCAACTCTTTGTCAAGTGCAATGTCATACTCCAAAAGCGTCGCAAAAAAGTCTGTAATCTCCTCTTTTGACAGGGGCAAAGCCATCTCAGTTTGACCGTTGGCAACAAACGCCTCGATAGTCTCTAGGGGTGCCGTATTGACGCTGTTGGGAGCCAAAAGGTTATCGACATAGTAGGAGGTGATAAGGGTATTCCCTTTGACCCCTGTACTTGCAAAGAGGATGCGATTGTTTTTGACTTGCATCTTTTCGATAGCGTTATAAATATAGGCAGCGTTGGTAATCCCTGCTTGTGCTTGCAGTTCATGGGGCAATTTGGCATCGATGGCGCGGTCTAGACGAGAGACAAAGACGGAGATAACCGTATCGACTTTCGCGGTGGTTTGCTCTTGACCCTTGGCAAAAGCACGCGCACACGAAAGCGCCTCGGAGAGTGAAAAAATAAGTGTCGCATTGACATTAATTCCTTGCGCTACCAACGTCTCCATCGCCACATAGCCCGCCTCTGTAGCAGGAATTTTTATCATAACGTTTGGCTGTCCGATAGTGGCAAAAAGGCGTTTGCCCTCCTCGATAGTCGCTTTGGCATCATTCGCCAATGTAGGGTCTACCTCGATACTCACATACCCATCATCGCCTCTCTCATAACAGCCGAGTAACTCTTGCGCGGCGGCTTTGATATCCTCAGTTGCCAACATCTCATAGATAGCTTTGGGGGAGATTTTGCCACGGTAGGTTTCGATAATTTGCGTATAAGCAGGTGAAGTTGTAAAAGCGTTTTTAAAAATCGCTGGATTGCTCGTAGCACCGTTGATAATGCCCTTTGCAATGAGTTCGCGCATTGTGCTAGCAATAAAATGGCGCTCGATAAAATCGACCCACAACGAAAATTTTGACGCTTCTAGATACATCGATGAAACCCTCTATTTTTGGCGCAGAGTATAACGAAATTGTGTCGCGATTGTAACCCTATTAGAGCACTTTTTCCTCAGGCGCGTGTGGGAACATCATCTCTACCGCACTGCACAATGCATTGGTCGCTAGATAAAAGGCTTGATTGACGTTGAGCATGATGGCGACACTCTGTTTGTCCATCGCGTGGGATTGAAACCCTTGGGTGATATGCTTGATGAGAAAATCGTGCTCTTGGGTAGCTGCACGCAACATTGCACTTACATCCAGCTCTTTTTCGCCCTTGACCCCTTCGACCAATTCACGGAAGAAGAGTATGGCGGTAGTACGCAACCGTGTATAGAGTTGCAACGCCCATTCACCTTCGAGTGCCGCAATATGGTCCATGTTGCGATAGATATCTTTGTAAATTTTACTCGCATACGCAAGCTGCTCTACACTGTGCAGCAAGGCATCGAGGGTTTTGGAATCTTTTTCGTTGAGCTGATGTTGCGTGACACTGTTGAGAAATGCGATAACGCCCATCTCGATATCACGATTTTTTTCATACGCTTTTTGGAAGTCAAAGGTAATAGGCTCAGGGTTTTTCGCCAAAATAGTCTGCACGTCGATTTTGGTTTTGAGCACCTCTGCGGGCTGGACATTGGAGATAAGTAGCCCAAATTTGACGACATTTTTCAAGAGCCGCACGCTCTCTTTTTGCGTCCCCAAAATAGCCACATCAATAATCGCAGGGTCGATGTTGTGAATATACTTCATCACCGTCACTTCAGGTGTAGCAAAACGACGTGAGACCATAGTGTGAATACGCTCTATAAAAGGAGTCAGCATCATCACGCCCAATAGATTGAAGACGGTATGGAAAAGCGCAAAAGCGATAATAGGCATCGTTGCTACCGAAACAACACTGTCGATAAGCGCCACGATGGGATAAAAAAGGGCAATTGCCACGACTGCTGTAATGACATTGAACCCTACGTGCACAATTGCCAAACGTTTTTTGTCATTGGAGCTTCCCAACGCACCCAATACAATAGTCATCGTCGTACCGACATTTGAGCCAATGGCTACCATCGCCGCTTGCTCGAAGCTAATCGCCCCTGCGCTCAACGTCGAAAGTGCGATGGCTGTCACCGCAGAGCTTGACTGAATAATCGCGGTCAAAAAGAGCCCTACAAAGACATAGATAAGAATCCAGCTCTGCTTGAAGGTGGTCAAATCGACATCTTTGGTCAGCCCTTCGATAGCCTCTTTCATGATGTCCAATCCAAAAAAGAGTAGCCCAAACCCTACGAACGTTTGCATGATAGCCGACACGCGCGGACGACTCGAAAAGAGCAGTGTCAAAAGCGAGGCAATCCCCATAATTAAAAGTGAAAAGCCTCCGATAGAGACCTTGAATCCTAGCAGTGCCACAATCCATGCCGTCATCGTCGTACCGATATTGGCACCGAAGATGATACCGATACCGCTTTTGAGTGTGATGAGTTGCGCACTGATAAACGAAAGCGTCATCAACGCTATCACCGATGAGCTTTGCAATACCGCCGTAGAGACGACCCCTGTCACAAGGGCTTTGGGTGTGGTGCTTGTAAAGTTACGCAAAAGCTTTTTGAATTGATTGCCTGCTGCTAATTTGAGTGCCTCTTCCATGATGTGCATCCCAAACAGAAATAGCCCCAAGCCAGCTAGGGCATCTAAAATCATCATTGTCATCTATATTATTTTCTCAATCCGCCAATTTGTATATGAGTCGTCCTACCAACTCCATGTAGAGAGACTTTTTGTGTGCTTCTATCACATCTGAGTGCGCGAAAGTAAAGTTTTGCACTGCACGGTCAAGCTGCTCCTCTCCATGAATAGGCATCAACATCTGCTCCATTGCCGCCATGCGAGTCAGTAGTGCATCGAACTCTTCACGGGCACTCTCACTGCTCACTTGACCCAAAATATCCCAATATTTTGAGGCAGGAGTTCCTCCAAAAATATCCTCTTCATCTTCGAAAAGTGCTTCGTATTTCGCCATTATCGACTCCTTTTTTGGGGCAAATCATAGCGTATTGTTACAGCAAACCGTCGATTAACCATCTAAACACTATAATTTTGCCCACCCCAAACGAAGGAAAGCACAATGATGACCAACGAGCTTCTCGAAGGCAATGAGACTTTTGTCAAAACCTACTTCAAAAAACACGAAAAAGAGCTTCTCGATTTGGCCAAAAATGGGCAACACCCCAAGGCACTCTTCATAGGGTGCGCCGATTCACGCATCCTGCCCAATCTCATCACCCAATCAGACCCAGGGGATTTGTTCGTTTTGCGCAATGTAGGCAATTTTGTCGCGCCTTACCGCCCCGATGAGGATTTTCACGCGATGGCGGCAGGTATCGAGTACGCCGTAGCGGCACTCAACGTCCAAGAGATTATTATCTGTGGACACACCCAATGCGGTGCCATCTCAGCTCTCTACTCCAATTTCGAAGAGCAACCCTTCATCCATACACGCAAATGGCTCTCTCTAGGCAAAAAAGCTAAACAAGCAGCGCAATTGGCGCTGGGCAGAGAGGCAAAGCTTGACGATTTGCTACGCTTGACCGAAAAATTTTCTATCATCTCTCAAATCGAGCATCTCCTCACCTATCCGCTGGTCAAAGAGCGTGTCGATAATGGTACTTTGTATGTACACGGCTGGCTCTACTACGTCGAAAATGGGCTTATCGAGTACTATGACCCCGATGACTCAAGCTTCAAGTCTCTCCACGACTTAGAAGCGTAGAGGTACAACCATGCAACGATTGACCAAAAACCTCGCGGGAGATATGTACGGCGGCATTACTGCAGCTATTGTGGCGCTTCCTTTGGCTTTGGCTTTTGGAGTGCAATCGGGCATGGGAGCCATCGCAGGGCTCTATGGTGCTATCGCTTTGGGCTTTTTCGCCGCACTTTTTGGCGGTACCAACACCCAAATCAGTGGTCCTACAGGTCCTATGGCAGTCGTAGCCGCTGTAGTAGTCGCGGGACAAGTGGCTTATCTAGGCTCTTTGGAAGCTGCCTTTGGGACTATCATAGCGACTTTTGTATTGGCAGGCATTTTTCAAATTATTTTGGGCATCTCTGGCGTGGGACAATATATACGCTACATGCCCTACCCTGTTATCTCAGGCTTTATGAGTGGGATTGGTCTCATCATCATATTGATGCAAATTTTTCCCTTTTTCGGGCTCTCCTCTCCCAAAAGTATCATCGATATCGTCTCTTCCCTAGGGCATATTCCTAGCACTTTCAATGCGCAAGCCATACTGCTCGCCTCTGCCACCATAGCCATCATCTATCTCTTCCCCCGTGTAACGCGCAAAATTCCCTCTGCTTTGGTTGCGCTTGTAATCTTGACACTCATAGCTACGGTAGCACAGATGCAAATACCCCTTATCGGTGACATTCCCCAAGGTCTGCCCGAGATACATCTGGATACGATTTTAGGTGTCGATTTGTATCACCCAATGATTGTTCTCATTCCTGCCATCACGCTTGCATCCTTGGGAGCTATCGACTCACTGCTCACCTCCATCGTCGCAGATAATATGACCAAAACGCAACACAACTCCAAAAAAGAGCTCATAGGGCAAGGTATCGGCAATACCGTAGCAGGACTCATCGGTGGATTACCAGGGGCAGGTGCTACGATGCGCACCGTGGTCAATATCAATGCAGGGGGTCGCACCAAACTCTCAGGTGCCATTCACGGCATTGTTTTGCTCATCGTACTCCTAGGTGCAGGTGAATATGCCAAACTCATTCCGCTACCTGTATTAGCGGGTATTTTGATTACGGTGGGTATTGGCATCATCGATTACAAAGGGATGCGTCACCTTCGCAATATTCCCCGTATCGATGCTTTTATTATGGTTGTAGTGCTACTACTGACCGTTTTTGTAGACCTACTTCAAGCCGTCGCCGTAGGATTGGTGATGTCCTCACTGTGGTTTATGAAACAGATGGGCGATACTATCAAGGCACAATCGACGGGTCACTCAGCAGGTCATACACGTCACTACCATCTCACACCCGAAGAGAAAGTTCTCGTCGAAAAACTCGATGACACGGTCTATATTCAACGTTTTGAGGGACCCATATTTTTTGGCTTTACAGCACAATTCAAAGAGATTATGCGCAGCCTTCCCGAGGTCAAAACCGTCATTTTTCGCATGAAATTTGTACCGCACATCGACCAAAGTGGACTCTACGCTATCGAAGATGCTGTCATGGAGCTACGCAAAAAAAAGATTGGTGTCTACTTTTCTGGGTTGCAAAAACAGCCTCTGGACATGATGCGCAATATCCGCTTCATTCCCGACCTCATTGGTGAAAAATATATCTACGATGATTTTCACGACCTCTTGACCAATTTGGTCAAAGAGCACACCGCTTCAAATCCCACCTAACGCCTCTATCTTGCTCGATGGTAGTGCACTTTGTGTGCTCTTATAATCCCCCTTGTACATATTCACTTTTCTTTTGATTCGTCGATATGCGTTCTTTTTAGATGATTCCCCGTTACTTTGGTTGTGTGCTTACGGCTTGACCGTGTATTGTAGTTAAAAGGACGGGGG
>JQIT01000013.1 GCA_000830255.1 Sulfuricurvum sp. PC08-66
CTGGTCATTCTCTTGGTGGTGCTCTTGCTCAACTCACAGCGCAGTATCTCACAAATCATGCTATTGAGTCCACTTGCGTAACTTTTGGCTCTCCTAAGATAGGTGATGATACAAGTACTTTAAACTTCTGTTCAATCTTTGCAAAAAACTATCGTTTTACGCTTCCTTTTGACGTTGTTCCTATGCTTCCTATGATTGGGTATGAGCACAATGAAAAAGATGTCTTGGGTCGTTTTGACTAGCGTTACGTGGGTCATAACATCGATACCTACATTAAAGCTCTAAAGGCTGATTTATGGAATATTTAGGTACGATTAAAGACGTTTTAGAGTTAGTTGTAATTCCTTTGGTTTACTTTTTCTATCGTCTTGTTATACGTGTTGAGCGTATGGATATTCAAAAGCTAGATAAAGATGATTATTATTCTCATCTTGACCAAAAGCTCGAAGCTATTTATCATGAGTTAAAAGAGTTGCGTAAAGAGCACTATTCCTCAAAATAATCTCTTTACCTCTTGACAAGAACCTGATAAACTATATTGACAGCCATTCGCTCCTAAAAATTTCAGTAATCGGGTTGCCTCATGATTTCAAACAAAAAAGTTCTCGCTACAGTCACAGGAATGCTGCTTGTCTTGGCAGCCGCGACGATGGTCAATGTCGGTCTCAATTTCCGAGGTTATGCTTTTAAAAGCGCTGAAGAGAAGGCACAAATGACCGCCTCCATTGTGCGTGATGGACTCACCGCACATATGGTCAATGGCATCATGGACAAACGCTTGGACTTTTTGGAGAATGTAGCTAGTGCGAAGAGCGTCAAAAATTTGTGGGTTGTACGTGCTGATATCGTAAGCAACCAATATGGCATGGGCTTCACCAATGAAACCCCACGTGATGATATAGACCGCCAAGTTCTCGCTAGTGGCAAAGAGATTCAAAAGGTGCAAGAGAGTTCTGAACATGCCACCATCCGCGTCACCATTCCCTATATCGCTACAGCTTATGGTCACCCCAACTGTCTCAATTGTCACGCCGCCAAAGAGGGCGATGTCCTAGGTGCTATTAGTATGGAGTTCGATATTGGGGATGTGCGCACAAAGGGCACTATGGCATTGGTCAAAATTTTTGGCATCAATCTCCTCTTTATTGTCATTGCACTCTTCATCGTCAATCGTTATACACGCCCCTTTATGCGTCTCTTTGAGCAGATTCAAGCCTCTACAGACCGCGCCAAAACAGGTGACTTTTCTCTCAAAATCAACGGACACACCATTCCCAAAGAGGCACGTGGTGTTGCCCAAAATTACAACGACCTTATCGAGCGTATGGATGATACCTTTGGAGAGGTCAAAAACTCTCTCTCCTCTTTTGTGAGTCGCATGGATTCTGACAACAAAGACCCTCTTGCCGAGGCCAATATCATTATCCACGAACTTGCAGATGTCTATCGATTCAAAAAAACTATCGAACTCGACAAAGAGAAAAAAGATATTTACGGACGCATTATTAAATTGATGCACGATAAATTCAAAATCGAACATTTTGCGCTCTATGAAGTTAACCATGTACAGAAAAAACGCCAACTGGTGCATATCAGTAACGGTGAACCCTTCTGTAGCCCAATGAGCGTCAACAACGCCAACGAGTGCCGTGCATTTCGCACCAAACAAGATGTCTACTCTGAAGAGTTCCCCAATTTGTGCGCAGAGTGTACACGCGATGATATTGGCTATATTTGTATCCCTTACCAAATCAATGACCAATACTCGCTCGTACTCTCCATCTCGACCAAAGATGAGAAAGAGTACCAACGCCTTGCAAGTTTGGATGCACCTATCCACAACTATCTTGATGTGGCAAAACCCGTCATTGAGACCAAACTCTTGATGGAAATTCTCAAAGACTCCTCGGTCAAAGATGGTTTAACGGGTCTCTATAATCGTCGATTCCTCGATGAATTCATCGATAAAATCTCTGCGCAATCTGCACGCCAAGCGCAAACCTACGCTGTCATGATGGTCGATATCGATTACTTCAAAATGGTCAATGACACCTTTGGGCATGATGCAGGAGATATTGTCATCAAACGACTCTCTGAAGTGTTACGTTCAACTATTCGCGATGCAGATTTGGCGATTCGTTTTGGGGGTGAAGAATTTTTGCTCATGCTTCACAATCCTAGCGAAGAGGGTGCAATGCAAGTCGCTGAAAAAATTCGCCAATCCTTTGCAGCTATTACCTTCGACCTTGCAGGTGAAAAAATCAACAAAACAGCGAGTATTGGTGTATCTCTCTTCCCATCGGATGCAGATTCGCTTTGGAAAGTTATAAAATTTGCTGATACGGCACTCTACAAAGCCAAAAACAGTGGTCGCAATCAAGTCGTTCGCTTTACAGCAAAAGATTACACCAACGATGAGTTTTAAGATACATTCATAAGATGGCTTTTTTACACGCATTCAAGCACCATTTTATCTCTGCGTTCCGTGAGCTTTTTGTCTATCACAGTAGCTCGCTGGAGTTTCGCGCCAAGCTTTTAGCATTGGTAGCGGGAGCAAATGAGCAGATTGGTGAGTGCGAATATGAGATTATCAAAAAGCTCTCTCATCAAATCTACACAGAGAGCAATCGTGCAAGCACTTTGCAGTTTGCAACGCGTGAATATATCGATAAAGTGCTAGAAGATAATGGATTAGGGGTCAATGAGTTAGCGGCAGATATTGCCAAACTGACCAAGAATAATTCTCGTTTTGTCACCAAAATCGATACCGCACAACTCGCACACTTTTTGGAGTGCCACAATGACCCTGATACGCTTGACTATCAGCGCCACATTTTGACGTTTTTAGACGATCTCAAAACAGAGTTTAGTCCTAAACTCTAACTACTTTTGGTGGTAGTGCGTATCGAAAAAGGTCTCCACATGGAGATTGCCAAAAGCGGCATTCATCGATACAAAAAGGTCAGGAAACTGCGTCTCCAATGAAGCCATCATCGTCTTCATTTTGGCACGCACATGCGGCGGTTTCACATCAAAACGCATCGATGGACACGCTTCATCGCCTACTGTGGGCATTGCATTGTCCAGTGCGGCGGCAATAAGCTGACGCTCTCGTACTTGAATAAGTGGACGTATCACTGTCACTCCACGTTCCGCTTTATAAATGGGCGCCAGTGTGCGCATGGCACCATTGTAAAAGAGATTCATAAAATAGCTCTCTACCGCATCATCCATGTGGTGCCCCAATGCGACCTTATTGCACCCAAAATGTTGTGCCGCACTGTAAAGTGAACCACGACGCATGCGTGAAAAAAAGCTGCAATAGGAGCTGTTTTGACGAATTTTTTCGTTGGAGAGTTCATAAATATTGGTATCGTAAATATGGTGCTCAATACCGTGCTCGAGACAATAGTCGTGCAAGCGTGTCAAATCCTCTCCCATACCGTAGGAGATGGTCACCGCAATAAATTCAAAATTAAAAGGCGCGCGACGGCGCTGCTCTTTGAGTACATGCGCAAGTGTCAGCGAATCTTTGCCACCACTAAGCCCCAACAAAATTTTATCACCCTCACCGATGAGCCCAAACCGCGCATTGGTTTGTCCCACCTGTTTCATGATTTTTTTACTAATCGAAGCGTTTTTTATCACGCATGACCTCTGTGATTACTATGCAATCGCATCGACCATGGCAAGCACGAACTGCGCACTCTCTTGGGCAGAGGAGGCTAAAAAAGTATCAAAATCGACATCCGCACTTCCATCAGCACTATCACTAATAGCGCGCAAAATACAAAAGGGGATAGACAAAGCATTACAAACAACTGCCACACTACCGCCTTCCATCTCCAATGCATCCGCTTGAAAGGTATCTGCTATCCAATTTTTGCGTTGTGCATTTGCTACAAATTGGTCACCTGTGGCAATAATGCCTTCGTGAAGTTTCAAGCCCTTTTGAATGGCTACGTCACGTGCAATGGCATTGAGTTTTGCATCGCTGGGTATCATGACTGAACCTTCAGGAACATAGCCAAAAGGGTGTCCAAATGCTGTGATATCCAAATCGTGTTGTGCCAATTGTGTTGCAATGATGAGATCACCAATGCTAAGTTTGGGCGAAATAGCTCCCGCTACACCCGAAAAGAGTAGCATTTGCGCTCCAAATTTTTCTATCATCGTCGTAGCTGTAATCGTAGAAAAAACCTTACCAATTTTGCTATAGGCCAAAACCAACTCATGTCCACCGAACTTGGCAAAATAGTAGCGATTTTTTGCATACTCCACTTGCGTATACTCACCCAACTGTGCCAAAATAGGCATCAACTCTTCAGGCATTGCCGCCATGATTGCTATTTTCATTTTCACTCTTTTATTGGTATTTTACGACACTTCGTTGAGCCAAAAAAGCCTCTTGTGCCATATCGATGAGACCTATTTTCGTCTCAAAAAAGGGCAACTCTTCGATGATTTTGCCTTGGAAATTGACAATTTTGCTGTTGCCCCAAAATCCTACACCATCTTCAAAGCCGACGCGATTGACAAAAACCACCGTAGAGAGGGTCAAAAGTGCTGTAGTTTGCAAGAGCGCATTCCACTGTTGGGCTATTTCTAGCCCACTCTCCTCGAAGCCACGAGCTGGCGAACTCGCCAAAATATAGATAATATTTGGAGACAACTGCGCCAAACGTTGCATCGTCGATGCACGCCAAATATCTTCGCACACCAACATCACTGCTTTTCCCCATGTGGTTTGAAAAGCCTCGATACTTTGACCACGCACAAAATAGCGTGCCTCTTCAAACATTCCATAATTGGGCAAACTGTTTTTGTGATGGATATGTACAATTTCGCCTTGGCTGAGATAGAGCGCCGCATTAAAAATCTCGCGTCCTTGGCGTAGCGCCAATCCCACAACAATATCTTGCTTCTTGCTTGCCTCGATAAGAGGTGCTAGCTCCTCAAGAGTATAAGCATCCTCGTACACTTTATCGTGCAAAAAATAGCCATTGAGAGACAACTCAGGGAAGAGTACGACATCAGCCTCTTTTACGTGCGAGAGGCTTTGTAGATGCAATGCAATATTGCGCTTGGCTAAAACAGGAGCTATCTGCGCAAGAGCGAGTTTCATGCAAGAGCGTCGATAGCTTGTTGGAGCGATGCCATATCATAGACATTATAAGTTGTCAAATCTTTGGCGATACGTTTATTGAGTCCCGATAGCACTTTGCCATTCCCAAACTCAATTGCGACATCGATATCGCCTGCTATGGCTTCGATGGATTGTTTATACAATACAGGTTTGACCAATTGCTGAGCCAAAAGTGTAATGGCATCCTCTTTTGATTGATAGGGTTTGGTCGTTACATTGGAGATAATGGGCGCGATAAAATTATCGTTGAGCATCTTTTCAAGCGCTTGTGTCAAACTCACTTGTGCACTTTGTTGCAACGGACAGTGGCTCGCAACAGACATATTCAACAAAAGTGCACGTTTTGCACCTGCCTCTTTGAACGTTGCTTCTAAGCTTTGCAAATCGCTTTTGAGTCCAGCGATAACCAATTGACCCTCTTGATTGTAGTTGGCAGGCCAAACTTTTTTGCCTTGGCTTTGCGCTTGTGCACATACCGCTTCCACCCCACTATCCTCCATGCCGACTATTGCCATCATGCCTGCATCGATACTACTGCACGCCTCTTGCATCGCACGACCGCGAATATTGACCAGCTTAACAGCGTCTTCGATACTCAAGGCACCCGCTGCACACACCGCACTAAACTCACCCAAAGAGTGCCCAAGCAAGAGCGTAGGGACAATCGAGCTACGTGCACTAAAAAGAGTATGTGCCACCATACTGACCAGCAGTATTGCTGGTTGCGTATAGGCTGTTTCGTTGATGGTTTCATTCTCTTGGAAGAGCAGTGATGGAAAATCTATCCCCATCGAAGCAGATGCTGCATCGATAATCTCTTTTGCCAAAGGGTCATTATCATAAAAATCTTTTCCCATTCCAATAGATTGGCTTCCTTGTCCAGGAAAAATAAAAGCGACACGTTTACTCATATATCTAACTCCTTTTCGTATTGAACAATTTTTTTACGTAGTGTATTGCGATTGAGTCCTAGAACTTTTGCCAGTTGTAGTTGGCTTTTATATTTACGCATGCCAACGTTGATAATAGGAATATCAAATATCTCCAAATTATCTCTGTAAGCATTTTCACCCTCGATTTTACTCTCTAAATACTCCTCAAAAAGCTGCATGATTTCACGCTTTTCCAGTGAAGAAAAGAGCGATTGCATGATGATAGAGCGTTTGAGAGAGTGAGCATTTTGTTCCAAATTTAGATGTTTAGATTGGCATATCGATTTATCATGCCCCCCAACCAAGTCACCGTTTTCACGCAAAAACTTTTCACACAATAGCATCACATCTTCATGACGTTCACGTAAGGGTAAAAGCTTAATTTTTGTAGTGAAAAATTGGTCATACACTTTTTGTGGCAAAGAGACACTTGTGATTGCTATGAGTCGTGTTTTTGACTCTTCGAGTGCTTTTTGAAGCGTGTCATAATTGCTTATAGCCTCAAAAGCGGTGATGATAATATCTTCACACTCATAGAGTGAGTGCAAAATTTCATCAAAATTAGAGGCGTGAATAATAGGAGTATTACTAAAAACAGAGCGAGCCAAGGTTTTCTTCCCTGTACCCGCTTCGCCTGTAATCAGTGCATTTACAGGCAAACTTTTTAGCAGAGTTGTAGAACGAAGCGCCTGTAATGCACTGTTTGATTTAGCTAAAAAGGTATTAGTGGCAACCACAACCTGTTCCACAGCTACCGCCAGATGCAACAGCATTTTCAGCAGGAATTCCACTGAGTGCTTCGTCTGGTGTCGCATCACGCAAAGCTGTAATAGCCACTGTAAACATCAAGTCTTTACCTGCCAACGGGTGGTTAAAATCGATAGTACATTTTTCATTGTCGAATGATTTCACAGTAACTTGGACAGTTTCCCCATGCTCACCTTGACCGTAAAGCGCCATGCCTTCAGCCAATTCGATACCTGCAAATTGCTCGATTGGAAGCTCTTGAAGTGCTTCGTTATCGTATTCACCATATGCATCAGCTGCTTTTACAAGTACATCAGCCTTGTCACCTTTGTTCATATTTTTGATACCGTTTTCCAAACCGATGATGATTTGATTACGACCCATCATGAAAGTAAGAGGTGCGCCACCGATATTACTGTCTACAACTGTGTTAGTTTGTGTATCTTTGACTTCATACTCGATAGATACGATTTGATTTGCTGTAATTGCCATATTTAAGTTTTCCTTATTTTTTGGGTGATTGTATCGCTACTTTACTTCGCACACTCTTACATCCATCATCTAAGACTATTTCGATAGATATTTTTGCGCCTCTTTTGCCTCAGCACTACCTGCATACTCTTCAATGACACGTTTGAAAAATCCCTCTGCAGCACTTTTGTTACCCGTTTTGTATAACGAAATTGCCGTATGTAACAAGAGTGTTTTATTCCAACTCCCATTTTTGTGCAGAGCATAGCTCTCTTTGAAGTAGGCAATCGCTTGTAGATAATTTTCTAAATGGTAATAGGCTTCACCCGCGTAGTAATGTGACGCTGCTGGCTTGTATTTTGAGGCAATGGCTTGATTGAATCCCTCGATAGCATCGTCATACGCTTTTTTTTCTAATGCTGTTACGGCATTCTCGTAAATTTGCGCAATGCTCAATGCAGGTTTTGCAGGCGTAGCATTTATTTTTTTGAGTTCACCTAGCAGCTCTTTTTTGAGTGTTGCCAACTCCTGCTCAAGCGCTTCTACACGTTTAAGAGGCGTATAATGTGTCTCGATTTTTGTAATAGTTCCATCCAGCAGCATGATGGTCGATTGTAGCGTCTGAAAATTTTGCATTTGCACATCAGCCGTATCTTTTATAGTGCGCAAAAGCAGTGTCACGTTCGATTCAAGCGTACGGTTTAATTGTTGCACCTTCTTTTGCTCTTCAACCATATCGCTAAATTTTGCATAGAGTTCGAGATACTCTTTTTGATGTTTTTGCTGTTGCGCGTTCAAACCATCCACGACACTTCGCAAACCGTCCAAATCGTTTTTGAGCATCTCTGCTTCACTGTAGAGTGTGTTTTTGTCACGCTTGAGCGTTTTGACTGTTTGAATATTTTGCAGCAACAGCTCTTCATTTTTGGTCAAACCATACGGATTTTCTTGACTCAAATCACCTGCTGAAAAGGCTGAGGGTTCTGCATGTGCCCAAAGCACAAGCAAAATAAGAGAGAGAGTATATTTTTTCACGCAGAGAGAAGATTATGGTAAAAGTTTGAAATCAACACGGCGATTTTGTGACCAACACTCTTGTGTTTTGTCAGCACAAAGAGGATTAGCTTCCCCATAACTCACCAATGTAATGCGCTCTTCTGAAATACCTTCCGCTTTTAGTGCCTCTTGGACACTCGCTGCACGCTTAAGCCCCAATGCGTAGTTATACTCATCACTACCCCACTCATCACAATTTCCCTCTACTTTGATTCGGTAGCTTTGGGTCTCAGCTTTTTTGAAAATTTCACTGTTTTTTTCCAAAATAGGACGCATATCACTACGTACAGCAAATTTGTCATAATCAAAATAGATTGTGCCAAGCGTCGCTTCGATATCAGCAATAGATGGTTTTGCCTCTACTGGCTTCTCTTCGACAAGTTTTTCAACTTCTGTTTGGATTACCTCTTCTTTTGCGACGCTTTGCGCTGTCTCCTCTTGAACGGTAGTAGGCTCTTGCGTTTTTGTCTCATCTAATACTTCTGTTTTACCAGCACATCCCCAAAATAGGAGCGTCGAAGCAAGAAATGCTGCTGAAAGAGTTAGTTTTGTCATGGTATTTTCCTTCATCTTAAATAAATGCGGCCGTATTCTAGCACATGCGACTTAATCGATTGTAACCCGCTATCCCTACCAGTCCAGTGACTGTATTTGCCCTACTTTTAACGGAAACAAAAAACTTTTATTCGCGTGGAGTCGAATAATTCCTAATGCACTTTGGCGTTTAAAGTGCTTGATAAATATGATGGCACTTCCATCTTCGGAGAATTTTGGATACTGATTGACCCCTGTTGCAGTCAAGTGGCGCACATACTCTGTTTTTGTCGAAATGAGATGTAGATTAAAGCTGTTTTGCGAAAACTCGTTGTCACTTTCGCGTGACGTATAAACAATATAATTTTGGTACGTTGAACATGAATTGTTATTTTTACCGTAATAGACCAACTGCTCAACACTGTTTTCCCCAATGACTTGCGCAAAAATATTTGGGTAGCCTAATCGATCCGATACAAAGGCAATCCTCTTGCCATCGTCCAAAAATTGTCCGCTCACATCAATGCCGTTGTAGCGCGTGACCTGCTCTAAGCTTTTATTTTTTAAATCGTATATATAGATATCGGGCTGACCTTTAGGTGCCATCGACAAAACTATTTTTTCAAAATTTTTATCGATATCAGAGCAGACCAACATCCCATCAGAGTCAATTATGCGCTCCTCTTCGCCCGTTAATATGTTATAGCGATAGAGTGTTGGCTTATCTTTGTAAGCGGTGTAAAAAAAGGAGACCTGCTTTGCATCTGCCCATTTTGGAAAAATATTAAGCCCTCCACGAATAATGACTTTTTGATAACTCAAGGTGTAATCCGAAATTACAATTTCACTCTCTTTTGGATTGATATAACGCGCAAAAAGTACCCTTTTTTTTATCCAGCCAATAGGTTCAAATTTGAAAAAATCATTAATATCAGCCGCAATTTCATGCGCCAAAAAGACATATAAATCTTGTTGTGTGATTTTGTACTGACGCGTAAAAACAGAACGTTGCGCTTTAGTGTCAATAAGCTTCATATCACACAGCATCAATCCCTCTGCACTCTCTTTGAGCCGATATTTGAGAACAAAATCGCTCTGTTCAGCGCCTTTATTTGGCATATCTGCAACATAATCACTCTGAATATATTCATCGACTACATTAAATTGAGAAACCACATGCATATCACCTGCAAGCACTTTATGAAATTTTTTGCTCAAATATTTTGTGTAGTTGATAGATGCATCTTCTACACTCATCATAGGAAGCTTTTGTGTTGTTTTGATGACATCAATCGTAGCATCTGCACTCCAAAGAGAGGCAAGAGCAATCATTATCCATGCTAAAAATCGCATTTTATGTATCCTTTGAAATAAAATTTACATCCAACTCTATCGACGTTGCCGTAGGTGGAGCATCTAAAAGCCGCTCTTTTTGATCGTCCAAAAAACGTTTCAACTGCTGATCAAAAGGGGCATAATTTGACCACTGTAGTACACTGTAATCAAATCTTCCACTCAGAGAAATGAAAATCCGAACAATTGCTCGATAAACACCACCTACAATGTCAGTGGTATTCTGCCATCTTTGCGTTAATAGTGCATTGATTTTGACAATATATTCATCTTTTATCCCAGCGCGATTTTTATTTTCTACACTTAAATTTGTCTCTACGCTTGCCTGTTTTAAACTAACCTCTAATTGTGCTCGTTGCTTTACACTCTCTTGGACGGGTTGTGATTTCGTCTTTAACAGTGTCAGTACCTTTTCATCCACTTTTGGCACAGATACTTCTACTTGCTCTTTGGTGTACGCTATTTTGGGAGCTTCAACAGCACCAAACAAATCCTCTTCACTTTTTGGCTCTTCGACAACAGGCTCTGGAGGCACAATTACGGGAGGAAGAGGCTCTTCGAGCGCTTTGGGTTTTGATATGTTTTCTAGAGATATTTCTATTACACTATCCTCTTGCATACTGTAATGTTTGCTTTTTGAGTGCTTATAGACCAACCCTAAGAGTAACCCCATGAGTAGGAGACTCCATAAAAGTGTCAAAAAAAAGCTGATAACTGCGTAACGTCTTTCATCAACCATCGGTCGCCAAAGAAACGTGAGTAAATCCAGCATTTTTGACACTTTTGAGTACCCAAATTACATTATCGTAAAGGAGTACTCTATCTGCCAAAATCATCACTGTTGTATCGCGAGGAAAGCTCTGAGCGTAGAGCAAAAAATCGTCTGCAAAGGTGTCAAAAGTATACTTTTGATCTTTAATATGAATAATCTTATTTCTATCGACCACTATTTCTATGGGGTGATGCTTAACGACAGTTGACTGCTGTGAGCCTTGTGGAAGCGTGACCTTCTCTTCATAAATGATGGCGGGTGAAACCACCATCATTATGGCAAGTAGCACCAGCATAATATCCACCAACGGTGTGATATTTAACTCTGGTTTTTCATCCCACTGCATCAGAGGAGGCTTTTTTTGTTAAAAGTGCTTGCGATTGCATACGAATTAGCTCTACTAACTCATACGCATTTCGCTTAAGTATTTGGTGAAAAGTATACGCGAATGTGGCCACAAAAATACCTACAGCAGTTGCCACCAACGCATCACTTACGCCCATAGTTACGACACCCATCGTTCCAGTGCTATTTTCAGCCATGCGTGCAAACGTATCCAAAAGTGAAACGACAGTTCCAAACAGACCAATAAAAGGAGATGTCGATGCAACCAAAGAGACAAATGCAAGCATACGTGTACTCTCTTTAGTTGCCGAGATTTCACTCAAACTCAACAATTGCGCACTTACACTGTTTGTACGCAAAAAATTGTACAAATAGGAGAAGACAGATACACTTTTTTCACCTGTCAAAAGAGCCTGAAGAGAGTCACTCTCTCTTTTTATCCAACTGTGCAAAAGCAAATAGCGATAAAAAAAGACCCATGTAATAGCAATAAAGTAGATAAGAAGAAGGGAAATAGCACCCAAGGAAACTGGGTGCATTTGGTGGATAAATGCTTGCATTAGCCTATTGCATTCTTGGCTGCTTGTTCCATACGAGCAACCACCGATGCCATTGCATAACTTGAATCTGCGACGCCTTGGAGGAGATCTTTCGCTTGTGAAAGTGCACGAGCCACTTCACTTTCGTTGGCTCCAACAATTGCCACAGCGCCTTGGACTATGAGACATACACGTTGATTGGAAACATTGACATAACCCCAGTCAATAACAACAGACTCTTTGATACCATCTTGACGAACGAAGTCAACTACACCTGCATCTAAAAGTGTAACGACAGACGCGTGACCTGGTAGAACACCAAACTCACCCTCTGCGCCAGGTAGCGTCGCTTCTTTTGCCAAGCCATTATAGATGACACCGTTTGGTGTCACTATCTCTAATTCAAATGTCTCCATCTGATTCCTTTGAAGGGTAATTACTTACTTTTGTTTTTGAGCTTTTCAGCTTTTTCCAATACCTCTTCAATTCCACCAACCATATAAAATGCAGCTTCTGGAACATGGTCGTATTGGCCCTCTAGAATACCTTTGAAACCTTTGATTGTGCTATCTAGCTCAACAAATTTTCCATCTGCTCCCGTGAAAACTTTTGCAACGAAAAAGGGTTGAGACAAGAATTTTTCAATTTTTCTCGCGCGTTCAACCGTAGATTTATCCTCTTCGCTAAGCTCATCCATACCAAGAATTGCAATAATATCTTGCAAGTCTTTGTATTTTTGTAACACTTGTTGAACACCACGAGCAACATTGTAGTGCTCTTCACCCAAGATGTTGGGATCCAAAAGGCGAGAAGTAGAATCCAATGGATCAACCGCTGGATAGATACCTTTTTCTGCAATTTTACGATTAAGAACCGTTGTAGCATCCAAGTGTGCGAAAACCGAAGCTGGAGCTGGGTCAGTTAAGTCATCTGCTGGTACATATACCGCTTGAATGGATGTAATTGAACCTTTTTTGGTCGATGTAATACGCTCTTGCAATGCACCCATTTCACGGCTCAAGGTTGGTTGATAACCAACAGCTGATGGGATACGTCCCAAAAGTGCAGACATTTCGGAACCTGATTGAGCGAAACGGAAGATATTGTCGATAAACATCAACACATCCATCCCTTTTTCATCGCGGAAATATTCAGCCATTGTAAGACCCGTAAGTGCGATACGGTTACGTGCTCCTGGGGGCTCGCTCATTTGACCATAGCACAATGCAACTTTGTCAAGAACCTCAGACTCTTTCATCTCGTGGTAAAGGTCATTACCTTCACGTGTTCTTTCACCAACACCAGCAAATACAGAAAGACCATCATGTCCATGTGCCACGTTGTGAATAAGCTCCATAATAATAACGGTCTTACCAACACCAGCACCACCGAAGAGACCAACTTTTCCACCTTTTGCATAAGGAGCCAAAAGGTCGACGACTTTGATACCTGTTGTAAACATCTCTGTTTTTGTACTTTGGTCAACAAGAGCAGGTGCATCGCGATGGATACCCCATGTTTGTTTTACATTGAGCGGACCTGCATCATCGATAGTCTCACCGATAACGTTAAAAATACGTCCAAGTACCTCTTCACCAACGGGTACTTGAATAGGTCCACCCGTAGCAACTACTTCCATGCCACGAACCAAACCTTCACTCATGTCCATAGCAATAGTACGCACACGACCATTACCAACATGAGCAGCAACCTCTAGTACGAGACGCACATTTTTGCCATCCACTTCATAGCGTACCTCAAGGGCATCATTAATTGGAGGTAAATCTCCACTAAAATCGACATCGACAACTGGGCCGATTACTTGCGCAATCTTGCCTTTTTTCAATTCCTTCATATAATTCTCCTCTTTACTTATTTCATGGATTCAACACCACTGATAATCTCAATGAGTTCAGTAGTGATAGATTCTTGACGTGCTTTGTTAAACTTAACTTTGAGCGATTTAACCATCTCTTTAGCATTGTTGGTCGCTGCATCCATTGCCTGCATACGCGCACTGTGTTCAGCTGCAAGCGAATCGATAAGTGCATAGTACATATTGTACTCGACGTACTTCGCAACAAGCTCTTCCAACATTTTTTCTTCGTCTTGCGCTTCAATCTCTAGCAATGTAGCTTTTGCTGTGTCAAAAGGAACCATTGTTACATCTACAGGAAGTACCTGATCGATGCGCATCTCTTGTGAAATCATATTGACATAACCGTTATGGACAATGACAACACGATCTGTCTTGCCCTTCATGAAATCTTCAACAGAAGAGCGAATAAAATCCGCCGCTTTTTTATAATCAGGAGCAGAACTTAAACCAACTGATTCATCTATAAGCTCTAAACCGTTATATCGAAAATACTCAATTCCCTTTTTGCCAATTGCTTTAAGACGTACTTTCACTTTGTCATTTTTATACGTTGCCAAAAGTCTCTTGACAGCCTTAATCGTTTGGACGTTAAAACCACCGCACAAACCTTTGTCAGCGGTGACAAAAATAACATCTACTACTTCGGGTGTATCATTGAGTGAAAACGTTTTGTGTTCACCAAGACCACCAATTTTGTAGTGCTGAATTTTATTGGCAATATCAGACAAAAGCATATTCAATTTATTTGCATAGACTTTTGAGCGTTTAGCCAACTCTTCCGTACGACGAAGCTTCGCCGTAGAAACGAGTTTCATCGCACGCGTTGTTTTCTGCGTGCCTGAAACGCTTTTTATTTTTCTTTGAATCTCTTTTAAATTTGCCATTGGATTCCCTAGTTACGCTAAAAACGTAGTTTTAAACTCTTCAATAGCTTTTTTCATCAAGTCTTCAATATCTTTTTCGATTTTCAAGTTTGTTTGAATACTCTCAAGAATTTCAGGGTATTTAGCTTGTACAAATGGAATAAGTTCAGATTCGAATTTCACCACTTTAGAAGCTGGCATGTCATCGAGGTAGCCTTCGTTTCCAGCGAAAATAATCAAAACTTGGTTCTCAGTAGGCTGTGGAGCGTAAGGTCCTTGTTTGAGAACTTCTACCATGCGTTGCCCACGCTCTAGTTGACGACGAGAAATTTCATCCAAATCTGAAGCGAATTGTGCAAAAGCTTGCAACTCACGGAATTGAGCCAAATCGAGACGCAATGTACCAGCGACTTGTTTTGTAGCTTTAATTTGTGCAGCACCGCCAACACGTGATACAGAGATACCTACGTTGATTGCTGGACGTACACCTGAGTTGAATAAATCAGTCTCTAGGAAGATTTGACCATCGGTAATTGAAATAACGTTTGTTGGGACATACGCAGCAACGTCTCCCGCTTGTGTTTCGATGATTGGAAGTGCAGTCAATGAACCAGCACCCTTCTCATCTGACATTTTTGCAGCACGCTCAAGCAAACGTGAGTGTAGATAGAAAACATCCCCAGGATATGCTTCGCGACCTGGAGGACGGCGAAGAATCAATGACATTTCGCGGTAAGCTACTGCGTGTTTTGTCAAGTCATCGTACACAATCAAACCATGACGTGCATTGTCACGGAAGTATTCACCCATCGTTACACCTGTATAAGGTGCCAAGTACTGCATTGCAGAGGATTCAGATGCATTTGCAGCTACGATGATTGTATACTCCATAGCTCCATGCTCTTCGAGTTTACGCATAATTTGTGCAACTGTAGAAGCTTTTTGACCAATTGCAACATAAATACAAAGAACACCACGTCCTTTTTGATTGATGATACTGTCGATAGCAACTGTAGTTTTTCCAGTTTGACGGTCACCAATGATTAGCTCGCGTTGACCACGTCCGATTGGCACAAGGGCATCAATTGCTTTGATACCTGTATGCAACGGTTCATGTACTGATTTACGATCCATAATGCCAGGTGCTTTTTCTTCAACGAAACGCATTTCCGCAGCTTCAATAGGGCCTTTGCCGTCTAGTGGCTCTCCAAGAGCATTGACAACACGACCAAGCATTGCATCACCAACGGGTACTTTAAGTAGACGTCCAAGACGTTTTACACTTGTACCTTCGTGAAGTTTTTCACCTTTTCCAAGTACTACGATACCAACACTGCTCTCTTCCAAGTTAAGTGCCATACCTTGCGTACCATCTTCAAACTCCACCATTTCACCAGCCATGATGTTGTACAAACCATGTACTTGTGCAATACCGTCTGCGATAGTAACGATTTTACCTACCTCATTTATATCCACTTTTAATTCAAAATTATCAATACGCTCTTTGATTATTGAACTAATCTCATCTGCTTGAATTTTTCCAACCACTGTTTTGTCTCCTTTGTAAGATTAAATTGCTTTTAGAATGTGTTCTATCATATGCTCACGAACACCCGCTTTTGAAAAACCGACCTCTACTGCTAAAGCATCGATTTCAACTTTTATACCCTCATACCCATTCTCTACTACTTCGAAAGTCACTTTTGCATCGTTTCGCTTGCTAAATCCATCTGAAAGCTCTTTGACCACTTTTGTGCCCACAGATTGATTACTTTGAATGGTTCCTTTGAACTCTTTTCGAAGTTTTGCTGAAGTCTCATTGAGAAGTTGCGCGATTTCATTCATCGCAAAAAAGCGATTTTTCTCTGCCAGTAATTTGATGAAATTGTTTATTTTTTCACTTTTGAGTCCAGCTACTGCCGCAAGTAAAATAGCTACTCTTTGTTCGTCGTCCATATAAGGAGAGAAAAAGAGATGCCCTTTTGCTGATTTGGCGAGTGATTCACTAATAGCATCAAAGACCATTGCATACGTCGTGATGTTAGCTTCGCTTTCGCCTTCGATAAGTGCTGCCGTATAACGCTTTGCTATATTTTTCATTAGGCAACCTTTTTCAAAATAATGTGCGTCATAAGTTCGTTATCGAGAGGCATGTTTTCATTGGAAAGGACATCACGCATCACTTTATCAACAATTTCTGATGTCACTTTTCGTTGTTCGAAGTTTTGAAGCGCAACGTATTGGTGCTCAAGCGCTTTGATATCTGATTCCATTTGGGCTACGATTTTGTCATTGAAAATGGCATTCTCTTTTTTGGATGTTGCCAAAATGTCAGCAGCATGTTTTTTCGCCTCTTCCAATCGCTTTTCAGCCTCTTGCTTGGCTAGTTTAGTCTCTTTGAGACGGTTTTGAACCTTTTCATGCTCATCGATGATGCCTTGTGTACGACCGACAAAAAAAGCTTTTACCTTGTCTGCAATCAAGTAGTACAAAATAGCTACGAAAAGTGCGAAGTTAAGCGTACGCTCGATTATGTCGTAATTTTCACCCTCAGAAGCTACACCAAACGAGGCAAGAAGTACTAATGTAAGTATTTTTTTCATCTTTTGCCCTTTATAGCTTGCTAAATTTAGCTTTTAATGCTTCTCGATAGAGAGGCATTTGCGACAAAAGATTGTTTTTCAAACTCTCTTTTTCACTTGCTAGTTGCGTTGTGAAGACCTTGTAAGCGGCATCAAGCTCAACACGTTTTGCATCAATTTTGCTTTGTGCAAGCATCTTTGCATCTTCAATCACTTTTTTGCGTAGTGCTGCTGCTTCAGCTTTTGCCTCATGCACAACCTCTTCTGCTTTTTTGTGTAGTGCCATGATCTCGCTGTCATTACTTCCTGCGCGTGCTAAATCTTTTTTCAAATTTTCATCACGAGTTTGCATAAACGACAGCATTGGTCGATACAACCAACTGTTCAACAATACAATCATCACCAAAAAAAGTACGATTGTTAAGCCCAAAAGATTTGGATTTATCTCTAACATAGCCCCTCCCAAAATTTTCGAAATTCTATCATCTGTTAAATAAATCTTTGTTAAATGTCAGAGACTCGACCAATGCATCTATCTCATCTTGGTCATGAAACTCTATCGAAAGCACGTTTTTATGGGCTTTCGGAGAGAAATTTAGCGCTTCAAAATGTTTTAAAAGTTGCGAAAATTCCAGATTTTTTTGGGTTTTTACTGCCTCTTTTTTAGGCAATTGATTGCTTTTTTTATAGCCTTTGGCAAGCTCTTCAACATCTCTGACGGAAAGTTTTTGCCCTACGATTGAAGCAACGATTTTGCGTTGATCAACAGCATCTACTCCCAAAAGGACTTTCGCATGACCTTGCGTAATACGACCATCGACCAACGCCTCTTGCACCTCTTCATCCAAAGCTAACAATCGCAATGTGTTGGTTATCTGTGCTCTACTTTTTTGTAGACGTTGAGATAACTCATCGTGTGTCAAATTGTGGTCATCCAAAAGCATCTGGTACGATTTAGCCAACTCTATGGGATTGAGCTCTTCTCGTTGAATATTCTCAATGAGTGCCATCTCATGAAGTTTGGTATTATCGACTGCCAAAATGGTCGCTTTGATGTGGGTCAAATCTGCGATTTTGGAAGCGCGCAGACGTCGCTCACCTGCTACGAGAATGTAGCCATCCATCTCTCTTGTGACAACGATGGGTTGCAATAATCCATGCTCACGAATCGAGTGTGCAAGCTCTTTGAGAGAGACTTCGTTGAAGTGTTTTCGCGGCTGATAGGGGTTGGGGCGAATCTCTACAATAGGAATCGAAGAGGTCTCATGCTCGGTAGGAATTTCATTTTCGTAGGATTGCGTAATCTCTCCAAAAAGCTCACTCAGACCTCTACCTAATGCATTTTTCTTCTTTGCCATTACGATTCCATGATTGATTGAGCTAAATCTTGGTACGCAATACTGCCTTGAGATTTGACGTCGTACAAAATGGCTGGTTTTCCAAAACTTGGAGACTCTGCGAGTTTGACATTGCGTGGAATGACAATATATTCACCGCTTTTTGTCTCTTTGAAAAGCTTGCTTTGAAAATGTGCTGTCAAATCAGAAAAGACTTGACGTGAAAGATTATTTTGAGGGCTAAACATCGTAGGCAAAAAGCCACGAATTTTCAGCTTTGGATTGATTGTTTTACGAATCAATCTGACCGTATTGAGTAGCTGCGCCAATCCCTCAAGCGCAAAAAATTCGCACTGAATAGGGATAATCACCGAATTTGCCGCACTCAAAGCATTGATCGTCATAGGTCCAAGTGCTGGCGGAGAGTCGATGATAATATAATCATAATCTTTGCGAACACGCTCAATAGTGCGTTTCAAAATAAGCTCACGCTCGTTTTTGGTGTTGGTGTCGTAAAACTCTTTTTCCACACCCACCAAACCGATATTTGAAGGCACCAAAAAGAGCTTTGGCAGTGATGTTTTGAGTGTTACTTCAGTGATTTTTTTGGTACCGATGAGCGCATGATAAATATTAAATTCATAGTCGTTGCGGTGATAGCCAAGACTCGTTGTAGCATTGGCTTGTGGGTCTGCATCGATAAGTAGAACTCTCTTCTCTGCTACGGCAAGAGATGCGGCTAAATTGACGGCTGTAGTAGTTTTGCCTACTCCGCCCTTTTGGTTTGCAATTGCAATTACTTCGCTCATCGTAAACTAAATATCCTTTGACCGTTTATCATCAAGGCTCCATCTTCGCACACCGTCGCCTCACGCATCGAGACTTTTTTATCGTCAATGTTGGCAAAAAAAGCGCGACTTTTGTCGAATTCTATCTGAAAGTTATTTAAAATCCTCTTCCACGGTCTACCGCTTAAAAGTAGCGCTATAAAGCGTTCAAGAAGCTCTTCATGCGACTGAGTCATCGTAAGTGCTGTAGCGAAATCAGGTGCAGTGTGTGTGTTGATACCGATACCTGTAACGAGGGTCGACCCCACGATAGAGGTAACAACACCGCCAACTTTGGCACTCTCGATATAGAGGTCATTTGGCCATTTGACCCATACACTTTTATCCTCAAGCGCCTCTTTGAAGAGCATCGAAAAATAGATAGCGCAAGCAGTGAGAGGTAAATCTTCGACCAACTGCTCCTTGGGAAGCGCAAAGGTCAAAAAGAGGTTCCCTTCGTGCCCTATCCAGCTGTTCCCACGACTGCCAATGCCATGCGTTTGGTGGCGTGTCCAGACCAAAAAAGGTGCACTTTTATGCCCATTTTTTAGCGCATCGATAGCATAAAGCTGTGTCGATGGCACTGTTTCAAAGTACTCTATCTCCAACGCCCAACCTTTTGCCACGAATATAATCTGATGCTTTCATCGCTTTTTTGGAGGGAGGTTGTACCTCAAAAAGGCGAATAAGACCCAAAGTACACCCTACATCAATATATTCAGGAGCGATTGCCACAATCTCTCCTTCGCTGTGATGCGTACCTACCTCTATCAATCCCAACGAAAGTAGTTTCAATCCGCTCTCCAAAAAAAGCCCCGGCCACGGTGTAAAAGCGCGATATTTGTTGAAAAGGTCTTGCGCGTTGTCAAAGGTAACCGCACCCTGCTCTTTGGTGATTTTGGTACAGTAGGAAGCTTTTGAAGAGTGTTGTGCATGAGGTGTGTACCGACTGTAGCTGTGAAGTACATTGAGCGTCAACTGCGCCGCAACTTCGGCTAGCTCCACAAAAAGCGTTTGCGCCATGGTTTCTGGTGTGATTGCTACCTCTTCAATAGCAAGTATTGCCCCTGTGTCCATACCCGCATCCATAAGCATCGCCGTCACACCCGTGCGGTTATCTCCATGCAAAAGCGCCTCTTGAATAGGGCTTGCCCCTCGATAGGCGGGCAGAATCGACGCATGCAGATTAATACAAGGTGCGATATCCAATATCGCTTGAGGTAATAACTGACCAAAAGCGGCAACGACAATATAGTCAGGGTGAAGATTGCGTATTGTCTCACTGAAATCTTCGCGGCGTAAAGAGGTGGGTTGAAAGATTGGTACATTGTACTGCTGTGCTACTACTTTTACGCTCGAAGGGGTAATCGTTTTGTGTCGTCCTACAGGTTTGTCAGGCTGCGTAAAAACAGCCACCACCTCGATAGCATCATCGCGAAAAAGCGCTTCTAAAATGGTCTTCGCATAATCAGGTGTCCCCATAAAAACGACACGAATCACATCGCAATCCTTGGCGTGAAAAGCGTACCGTGCTCTTGTACTCCCTCGAGTAAAAAGGCTTTGGCATGTGCCAATTCAAAACCAGAGGTCAAAAACATCGAGCGTTGCTCTTGGAGCAAAAAATGCGCCGCTTTGAGCTTGGTCACGATGCCACCCGTTGCAAAAGCATTATGCCCTACCGCATCTTGCGCTAACGCTTCCGCAGATATTTCATGCACTTTTTTAAGTGGTTTTGCATCTGCATGGAGATTAGGGTCTTTGTCATAATAGGCATCGATATCTGAGAGAATCACCAACATATTGGCATCGAAATGGTGCGCGACAAAAGCCGAAAGCTGGTCATTATCCCCCACGACAAGCTCTTCTACAGCGGTTGCATCGTTTTCATTGACGATAGGCAAAACACCTTTGGCTAGCAAAACTTCCATCGTTGCTTTGGCACGTTTAATCTGTTCGGATGAGTAGAAATTGGCCTTGGTCAAAAGCACTTGTGCTGAGAGCACCCCAAAAGGTTCCAATTTTTTCTTGTATCGACTCATCAAAATAGGCTGACCAATTGCGGCAAGGGCTTGTTTGTTTGCCAACTCTTTTTTGTCAAGTTGCAGTTGCGTATAGCCAGCCGCTACAGCACCCGATGAGACCAAAATCACCTCATAGCGCACGCGAAGCGCTACGATAAATTCGACGAGGGCTTGCATACGCTCTTTGGCGATACGATTTTGTTCTGTCAAAACGGCGGTGCCTACCTTGATGACGATACGTTCCATCGTGCCTACTTTGCCGCTCTTGAGGCCTGTACTAAATCAAAAAGAGCGTATTGCAACGCTTTGACATTGCGATGTGTCGAGGCTGAAATAGCGTAACAAAACTGTGGCACTTTTGTATTGGCTACAAAGGTCGCTGTTGTCGATTCGAAAAAGGGAAGTGTTGTATCGATACCAAAACGTGATATCGATGAAGCTTTGAGTCCAAGATGTCCAAAAAATTCATTAATAAGCTCGATAGCCGCCTCATCCTCATGCATGTCACTGCGCGTCAAAGCTATTGCATAGGTGCGTGTCGCTAATTTTTCTGAAAAGCGTTCCAACTCCTCTTTGAGCGTCGTATATTGCTCGATGAGAGTACGATAATTGCCCAAATCTATCATAAAAAGCAGCACACCTGTACGCTCGATGTGACGCAAAAAGTCGTGCCCCAACCCTTTGCCTTCACTAGCTCCATCGATGATACCTGGAATATCCGCCATAATAAAAGAGTCAAAATCGCCTACAGTCACCTCGCCCAATTTTGGCGTGAGGGTTGTAAATTCATAATTTGCAATCTCTGGCTTGGCATTGGAAAGGACTGAAATAAGCGTCGATTTGCCTACATTAGGGAACCCTACCAATCCCACATCTGCAATGAGTTTAAGCTCTAGCGTGAGATTGAGCGTCTCTCCGGGCATACCTGTTTGGAAGTGCATGGGGCGTTGATTGGTAGAGGATTTGAAGTGGTAATTACCCAATCCCCCTTTTCCACCCTCGAGAAGTTTGACTTTTTCACCTTCGTGTGTCAAATCCAAAAGGACTTCACCTGTGTCGCTGTTGATGATAGAGGTTCCAGGAGGGACAACAACAACCAGTGGCTCTCCAGAGCGACCAAACTTACGTCGACTCATACCTGGCATTCCATTGTCTGCTTTGAGGTGTTTGTTGCCCTTGAAAGCGGCTAGGGTGTGAGAGTTGTTATCCACAAGAAAGAAGACATCACCGCCGCGACCACCATCGCCACCATCGGGTCCCCCTTTGATGACAAACTTTTCACGTCTAAACGAAGCACAGCCAGGGCCGCCCTTGCCAGATGAGACTACAATTTCGACGCGATCGGTGAACATATTTTTGCCTTAAAACTTGTGTGTTGTGGATAAGAAAGAAGTGCCCTCGAAGGAGGGCAAAAGAGGGTTATGCAGGGATTACGGAAATTTTTTGACGTTTTTTATCTTTGCGTTGGAAAGCAACTTTGCCATCGATTAGCGCATAGATAGTATGGTCTTTGCCCATACCTACATTGCTGCCTGGGTGGATTTGTGTACCACGTTGGCGCATAATGATATTGCCCGCGCGGACAAACTCACCACCAAATTTTTTTACACCTAAACGACGTCCAGCTGAGTCTCTATTATTTTGAGTACTACCTTGACCTTTCTTGTGTGCCATTTTTTACTCCTTTGCTAAATTATGCTGCGATTTTAGTGATACGAACACGTGTAAAGCTGTGTTTGAAACCACGTTTGACTTTGCTGTCTTTACGACGGCGTTTTTTGTAGATTACGACTTTTTGACCGCGACCTTCATTGATAACTTCGGCTGTTACAACAGCACCTGCTACGAATGGAGCGCCTACTTTTAGCTCGCCGTTATTCACTGCAAGCACTTCTGTGATTTGAATTGACTCTTTTGGCTGTAGACTCATTTTGTCGAAGAGGAGAATATCACCCTCTTGGACTTTATACTGCTTGCCGCCATTTTTGATAATTGCGTACATTGTTTTCCCTTGGCATTTTTTCAATAGTGTCGCGAATTGTATCGAAAACTAATTAAAGATTTATTTAAAGTATCGCCACAAAGCACAATTATCGTACACGATCAGAAAAGTATTTCTTGAATTTATCTACTTTGGGCGCGACTACCATGCGGCAATACCCTTGTAGAGGGTTTTTAGCAAAATAGTTTTGGTGATACCCCTCTGCCATAAAAAATTTCTCTAGTTTAGAAACCTCGGTGACGATAGGCTTTGAAAAATGGCTTTGTGCTTTTGCAATGCTCGCTTGAATACGCTTGTGCGTCTCTTCATCCTCATAATAGATAACTGAACGGTATTGCGTACCTCTGTCCGCGCCTTGGGCATTGAGAGAGGTGGGGTCGTGAATGACCCAAAAAATTTCGAGCAACTCTTCGAGATCGATTTGCTCCTCATCGTAGGTGATTTGCACCACCTCCGCATGCCCTGTCACGCCTGTGCAAACTGCCTCATAATTGGCCTGAAAAGCCGCCCCGCCCGCATAGCCACTGTAGGCACTTATGACACCGATGGTTTGTGAATAGACTGCCTCGATACACCAAAAACAGCCTCCACCCAAAACAATTTGTGCTGTTGCCATGCTACATTACACCACTGCAATAGCGTCGATTTCGACCAAAGCATTTTTGGGCAAGGTTTTGACCGCTACAGTAGAGCGCGCTGGTTTATGTGCTCCAAAATAGGAGGCATAGATAGTATTAACCTGTGCGAAACTCTCCATGTCTGCCAAAAATATGGTTGTTTTTAGCACTTTGTCATAATCACTGCCTGCGGCTTTGAGCACTTCACCAAGGTTTTTGAGCACTTGGTGGGTTTGCGCTTCCAAATCATTTTCGACCATTTCACCTTGCGGTGTCAATGCGATTTGCCCTGAAGTATAAACGAGTCCATTATGAACAACGGCTTGCGAATAGGGTCCAATAGCTTGTGGGGCTTGTGTAGTGTGTACGAATTGCATTTTTTCTCCTTGAAAGTTTTAGAGGTGGTCGATGAGATGCCTAAAGGTCTCATACAAAAGGTGTAACTCTTCGAGTGAAGTGCGTTCATCGATTTTGTGAATACGGTCGTTTAGCACCCCAAACTCCACTACATCGATGCCGTATTGGGCGAAATAGCGTGCATCGCTTGTACCGCCAGCGGTCGAAAAGACAGGTGAGATACGGCATGCCTGCGCTATCGATGCAGCCATTTGTGTGACAATCTTCGCCTCGCGTGAAGTGACAAAAGCACGTGAACTAGGCGCAATCTCTAGACGGTATTGGTGCGGTGCAAAAAGCGTAGCAATATGCGCCTCTATCGATGTGACGCTCGTGAGCGTGTTGTTACGTACATTGAACATTATGGTGACGCTGTCGGGTGTGACATTGGTCACCTGCATGCCGCCGCGAATATCGGTAATGACAATTTGACTGGGTGCAAAAAATTCATCCCCCTCATCCAATCGATAACCAGAGAGTTGAGTGAGTTTGGGCGCCAAAATATCCAACGGATTTGTCACTTTTTCGGGGTATGCCGCGTGTCCTTGCTTGCCCAAGATGGTCAAGGTAGCATTGATAGAGCCACGTCGTCCCACCTTGATAGCATCGCCCATGCGCACTTCACACGTAGGCTCTGCCACCACAGCGCAATCGGGCAAAAGCCCCTGCACCTTTAGCTCTTCTAGCATCGCCAACGTCCCATCGATAGCCGCACCCTCTTCGTCACTGGTGAGTAACAGCGAAAGCGTCCCTGCAAAATGGGTCGTATCGATGAGGGCTTGCACAAATGCCGCCACGCCACCCTTCATATCTTGTGCGCCACGTCCATAGAGGTAGCCCTCTTTTTCCACGGCTTCAAAAGGAGGTGTCCCCCACCCCTGCCCTGCTGGCACCACATCGACATGCCCTGCAAAGCACAGATGCTCGCCCTCGCCAAAGCGTCGATACAAAAAGAGGTTTTTGACCTCATTTTTCTCTAGCCACAATGGCGTAAAGTCAGGCAATAGTGAGACCACATACGCCAAAATCCCCCCATCGTTGGGTGTGACGCTGGGCATTTGAATCAGTTTTTTGGTGAGTGCTACGACCGACAAGTGAGCCCTTTAGCCGTTTCGTGTAATAACAGAGATAAGTTTTTCGAGTACCTTATCGGCTTTATCGTTGTCGATTTGGCAGGTGCCTGCGTTGGCATGTCCACCACCATTGTAGTCGAACATCAACTCGCCAATATTGGTTTTGCTGGTGCGATTGAGAATCGAGTTGCCTACGGCAAAAACAGTATTTTGTTTTTTGAAGCCCCACAATTGGTGAATCGAGATATTGCACTGGGGGAAAAGCGCATAAATCATAAAGCGATTACCTGCATAGATGGTCTCCTCTTCGCGCAAATCCAACACCACGAGATTTTGATAGACCTTACTGCAGCGCTTGATTTGGTCTACGAAAAGAGCGTGTTGTTGATGGTACAAATCGGTGCGCTCTTTGACATCGGACAGTGCCATGACCGATTCGATAGGATGGTCTTTGCAGTAGTCAATGAGATCCATCATAAGCTGATAGTTGGAGATACGAAACTCGCGAAAACGTCCCAACCCCGTGCGTGCATCCATAATAAAAGAGAGTAAATCCCACCCTTTTGGCTCCAAAATATCCTCTTTGGAGAACTGCGCAGAGTCCGCCTTGTCCACGGCAACCATCATCGGCTCAAAGCGTTGTGGGAAGCGTGAATAGCCACCAAAATGTTCAAAAACCACCCGTGCCGCTGATGGGGCATCGGGGATGATGATGTGGTTGGGTTTTGCAACATTGCGAATCGTCTCACTCAAATGGTGGTCGAACGTCAAATAGCACCCCTCTACATAGGGCAAATTGGTGACGATATCGCGCGCGCCAATTTCGATTTTGCCATCTTGCATATCTTTGGGATGGACAAATAAAATCTCATCGACCATATCTAGCTCTTTGAGCAGTACTGCACACACCAATCCATCCATATCACTGCGTGTGACCAATCTGTAGCGGTTTTGAGCCATTGTTTACCTCGTTTTGGAAATGGCAAATCATAGTTTTTTTTTACTGTCAATCACTTGAAAAAAAGAGCCTCCCTTTTTTTAGTTTTTGCCGCTAAAATCGCACCCAAAAGAGGAGACACTTCATGACCAAAATCAATCTACTCTCGCACAAAATTCTCATTCCTCAAGTCGATTTCATCCAAGCAGTCAACAGCCAAAAGCCCTTCACTATCGCCCTCGATGGCACTCTTAGCTTCACACCCTTGCAGGTGCCTTCGATTTTTCATGGGGTTGGCGCTCGTAACAATGCCGCGCTAGGCAAACCTACCCCCATTACTCAAACCCTTGGACCCTCCTACACCCTCACCCTCCAAGGTCCACAAATAGCCATCGATTGCAGTATGGCGTGGCAGACCATCACCACGCTCAACCTACCCAACGCCAGCTACGACGATGCGTCAGGAGATGGTATTAGCGAATTTGGGGATGACGAGCTCGAATCGATTGGGTGGCACGCGACCGATTTTGACATCGATTATCGTAGCATGGTCGAGCACTTGGAGGCGCATGCCAAAGGGGTATTGTTGTGTATCGAGCGTGAAGAGCCCTATCACTTTTCAGGGTTAGGATTTTTGGAGGATTTGACAGAAGCACGTGCACTTTTGCGCCAATACTGCATCGATACCATCCACGACAAAATAGCCCACGATGCCAACTACGCTCCCAATAGCCTCGATAGCGACCAACGCAAAGCGCTAGACTATTTCGGTATCGAAACCAAATAGCGCTCCAAAATGATTTGTGCCGCAATCGAGTCGATACGTCCATCTCGCTTTTGACGTATCGCGCCTTGCATGCGCTCTTTGGCCTCGATAGAGCTTTCGGCTTCGTCTTGAAAAAATATCGGCCCTTCAAACGCGACCAATCCCATGAAATGCGCTATGCGACGACGCATCTCTGCTTCGCTGTCACCGTTCATCGGGACACCTATCACAATGGCTTCGATGCTCCACTCTTTTACAGTCTCTTGGACTGCACGGGAAGCTTGCTCTCGATTGATACGTTCAATTGCCGTAAGCGGTGTCACCATCACGCCATCAGGAGAATAGGCAAGCCCAATACGCTTGAGCCCCAAATCGATAGACAAATAGCGCACTATTTACCCACGCAAAAATTGCCAAACATCTTGTCAAGCATCTCATCGTAGGCAATGGGTCGCGTTATCGATGCCATCGCTTGCACCGCACTGTTGAGATGAAACGAGAATAGCTCCAACTGGCTCTCCTCCAGTAGTGCTTTTGCCTCGTCGATATCGACCAAGGCGGTTTTGACCGCTTCGATTTGGTATTTTGCTACCAAAATCGTATCGTCAGCATGCCCTTGTATATCCATCATTGCAATCAACCGCGTATGCAATGACTCCAAAGAATTTTTGGTACTCAATACGATGGCATCTTCGGGGAGTTTTTCACGCTCGATATGCAGCCCCAAATCGCTTTTGTTGATGAGGGTCAATGTAGGTTTATTACTCTCGTGCAAAAGCGCTATTAACGCTTCATCTTCACTCGATAGAGGCATCGAGCCATCGAAAAGGGCTAGGACAATATCCGCTTCTGTTATTGCCGCACGTGATCGGGCGATGCCTATTTGCTCGATAGCATCGCTACTTTGGCGTATGCCTGCCGTATCGACGATGCGAATGAGGTGTGTACCTACACGCATACTCTCTTCGATGGTATCGCGCGTCGTACCTGCAATATCGCTCACGATAGCGCGCTCATAGCGCAACAGAGCATTCAAAAGCGAGCTTTTGCCCACATTGGGTCGTCCCACGATTGCCACACGGTATCCATCGATGAGCACCGCACGCTCTTGACTACTTCGCAGGGTCTCTCGCAACACCGATGCGATATGAGAGAGTTTGGCTTGCATCTGCTCGATGAGATTGGTGGGCAAATCCTCTTCGGCATAATCAATCGTCACCTCTGCATAGGCGATTAACTCCAAAAGTGCGTCACGTAGAGTCTCGACAAAACGTCCCAAATCCCCTTTGAGCTGTCGCGTCAAAAGCTTGGCGGCATTTTCACTCTTGGCATCGATGAGTGCAGCGATGGCGTGAGCCTGGGTCAAATCGATACGACCGTTCAAAAAAGCGCGCTTGGAAAACTCCCCCGCTTTGGCGAGTACCGCACCCATCGCCAATACTGCATCCAACACCATCGAGGCTACTATCACGCCACCATGACACTGAAATTCGACGACATTTTCCCCTGTGAAGCTTTTGGGACCTTGGAAAAAAAGGACAATCGCCTCATCCAAGAGCGACCCATCGAGAGCGAAAAGTTTTTTGAGATGTGCTACGCGAGGAGTGAGTGTAGCGTGGGTGAGTTTTTGGGCAATCTCCAATGCTTTTGCACCCGAGAGGCGCACAATCGCAATCGAGCCTACGCCATGTGCCGTCGCAATGGCGGCAATGGTAGGTTCACCCATTTTGTCTAAAAGAGTTGATGATGATATATTTGAGACCTTCGCGGTTGGTGCGAATGGCGACATATTTTTCAGGGAAGGTTTCACGCAACGATTTGAGTGCGATTTGGACTAGCACACCATCGAGGATTTTGGTTTGCGCGCGCCCTTCGCTGTGCACTTGGGATACGATACCTACGAGATATTTGGCAATCATCTCTTCTTGGTTTTGCAAAAATTGGGCAATTTCCAAACGCAACTGCACATCGTATTTGGCATTTATCCAATTGAAAATCATATACGAGAGTGCCTTGTATCGATACCCCTCTTTGCCTATCAAGAGTGCCGCATCTTCGCCACTGAACTCTATCAAAACTGTTTTTTCATCGTGCATACTGACCGCGATGGGGTCGATTTTGAAGCACGATACTGCAAAAAGGGCATTGATGTCGCGCGCAATATCCTCTAGCATATTTTCGTGTGATGCTGGCGCATGGAAAAAGTCATTGAGTATCTCTTCACCAAAAACACTTGGTGCCACGCGCTTGATAGTCTCATTTTCACGCGTCTTGTTGACGGTAGCTTGACGCGCTTTTTGACTACTCTCTTTGACCATTACAGGGGTATCGAAAGCGACTTCGTCTTCATACTCATCTTGGGCTGTGACCATCGATTTTGGACCAATCGAAGGCGTGTAGGTGCTTTGTGGTTTGGAGGGTTGTTCTACTGTTTTGCGGGATTTTGCAGAGGATGGCTCTTTAACAGGGCTCTCCTCTTTGGGTAGTACAACCTCTTTGGGGGGCGTTGGCTTGGACGGCTTTGGACTCTCTGCTCGCACATTTTGAGCAGGTTTAGACTCTTGGCGCTTTTGCGTCGCAACAATAATGGCATTTTTTCCGAACAACCCAAACAATCCCTTACTTGGGTTTTGAATCACTTCAATCTCCAAAAGTGTCACCGAACACCCTAGCGATTGACTCGCTTTTTCGTAGGCTTCGTGGAGAGTTTTGGCTTCGATTTTAATCATGCACACTCTTTTTGGCTTGTGCCGATGCGAACTGTTTGTTCACAACCCATTGTTGCAAAATAGAAAAGAGGTTATTGACTGCCCAGTAGAGTGTCAAACCTGCAGGGAACATGATAAAGAAAAAGGTAAATACGATAGGGAGGTATTTGAACATCTTCTCTTGCAAGGGGTCTGTGAAATTGGTAGGTGTAATTTTTTGTTGGTAGTACATCGTCGCACCCATGATAAGTGGAAGTACAAAATAGGGGTCCATGACTGCCAAATCTTCAATCCACAAAATCCAAGGCGCACCTTGAAGCTCGATAGAGTTAAGCAATACGCGGTAAATGGCGAAAAAGATAGGAATTTGCAAAATCATCGGCAAACAGCCACCCAGTGGATTGGCTCCATGTTTTTTGTAGAGTTCCATCATAGCGGCGTTGAGTTTTTGCGGCTCGCCTTTGTGTTTGCGTTGAAGCTCTTTCATTTGAGGTGCGATCACTTTGAGACGTTGCATCGAGACCATCCCTTTGTGGCTCAACGGATAGAGCACAAAACGAATCATAATGGTCAAAAGAACAATCGCCCAACCCCAGTTACCTACGACACTGTGAATTTGGTCGAGAAGCCAAAAAATAGGCGCAGAAATGAAGGTAAAATAGCCGTATTCAAGTGAATCAACCAACAACGGGTCGATGGCTTTGAGCGTGCGGTACTCTTTGGGACCTACGTAGCCGTGAAACTGCATCGCAGGTTTGCCCTCGATAAAGAGCATCGGATTCTCTTGTCCATCGAGTGTCGGAGCAATGATGGCACGCATATTGGCATCGTTTGTAAAAAAGAGGTTTGCATAGTAGCGGTCAAACGAAGAGGCTAATTTGACATCGTTGAAACTTTGTGTCGCACCCGCCTCGCCATCTTCGATAATGGTCAAAATATCATTACCCTGCTCTACCAACACACCGTGAAGTGTAAAACCGTCGAGGTTAATATTGGGCTGGAAGCCTGTAGCAATGCTGTAGGCTTTTTCATCGCTCAAGCTCACATCGATATCGTAATTACCTGCCTCATAAAAGCGCAATTTTTTGGTCACTGTCACGCCTGAGAGCTGTTGTGTCAATACGACATCAACAGGCGCATCCGCCGTGATTGTAGCTTCGCTTATCGATGCCGTATAGGCAACTTTAAAAGCTTCATTGTTAAGTTCAGGCGTGTTAAAACGCATTTCAAGGGGTTTGGGCAGGGTTTGACTAATCATCTCTAATTTCGTCGCGCCTTCAGGCAAATAGCGTTTTTCATAAAGCTCTTTGCTACTGATACGTCCAAGCGCATCGATTTTGAGGGTATAGTGTGCGCTTTTGAGCGTCACTAAGGTCGCTTCGGCATTACCTATTGGAGCCGTTGCCACATTTTGCGCTGCAGGTGCAGTCGATTGGGCTTGTGGGACGACAGGTGCTTGTTGAGAGAGTTGGGTTTGATTTTGTTCGACTGTTGCAACGGGTGCGGGTTTGGGGGCGAAAAATGCGATGTACACCACAAAAAAGAGGATTGAAATGACCGAAGCCAAAAGCATACGTTGTTGGGCACTTAATTTATCTATCATTCATTGGACCTTGGATTAAAATTACCTAAATTACGTTGAAAAAGTTTTGATCAAATAACAATTCTGCGCATCCTTAGGAACGAGCCAAAATTGTACCGATATTTTTTTAAACTTTGTTGGTTTTGAGCACTTCACGACGGGATAATCGATACCACCCTCAAAAAGCTGATTGCAGCGCAAAATGCGCAACAGCGAAGCGACAAAAGCACGATGGATGGGAGTCTTTTGGAAGTGCCATTTGGCATATTCCGAACAGGAGGGATAGTAGCGGCAAGAGCCATAGCCCAAAAGGGTAAAAAAGCGTTGATAGAGTGCTAAAAGCCAAAGGGCAAATTTTCGCATATGCTATCGCATCCCATTTACACGTTTGAGAGCAGTTTTGAGCTCTTCGAGGAGTTCCAAATAGGGCATCGCATCGATAGCTTGTTTGGCCACCAAGACAAAACGCCCTTCATTGAGTTGTAGTTGCATCGAATCGAGAAAAACAGCCTTTAGGCGACGTTTGGCACGATTGCGCAACACCGCGTTTCCCACTTTTTTACTCGCTACTACACTAAAAAAATCGTTGGAGTCTTTCAAATAATAGAGGACAAAAGCGAGAGAGTGGGCGTAACGCCCATTTTTGTAGACCTGCGAAAACTCTCGCTGGGTCTTGAGGGATTGAAATCTTTTCAGACGGCCAATCGTTTACGGCCTTTTGCGCGACGCGCGTTGATGACATTACGTCCATTTGCTGTGCTCATACGTTTACGGAATCCGTGAGTACGTTTACGGGGGGTGTTGTGGGGTTGATACGTACGTTTCATTGTGCCACGCTCCTTCGAAATCTTTTGGAAAATTAAAGCGCAATTTTAGTTTTAATGCACTTAAGAGCTACTGAAAAATAAAACTCTTTAGTTGTGTCGAGCTGGGTTCTACAGGTGCGATATCCATAGGTGCCACAATTTTGAGATGACACTCCCTGCATTGCGGTATCACACGGTGTTCTACGATGGTTTGGGAGATTTTATCAGCAGGATGACATGTAAAACAATCCTTGCCACACGCATCGACACCACTCGTCTCTTCACGGTGACAATTGATACATCCTAGCATCGGTTCGTGTCGTGGGTCTCCCAAAATTGTCGCTTGGAGTTTGGGATGGCAAGAGAGGCAATCCCCCGAACACGCCCACGAAAAAGCTACAAATGTTAAGGCTATTACGAAATGTCGCATACAAAACAACCTTGGGAAAATTTGACGTAATTAGAGCACAGTTTGGTTAATAATCTACCCTACTTTTGTCATGCCACCGATACGACTATCTCATCGTCTTTGGCATCGAAGGTGACCGTACTGCCTTCGATGACTTTTTCTTCCAAAATCAAATCCGCCAATCTGTCCTCGACGATTTCATAGAGTGCTCGTTTGAGGGGTCTCGCACCATAAACAGGGTCGAAACCTGCCTTGGCTATAACCATCTTCGCCGCTTCGGTGAGCACCAGCGTAATATTTCGCTCTGCCACTTTAGCCTCAATATCTGCAAAAAAGAGCGACACAATCGAAGCAATTTCACTGTCTCCTAAGGGATTGAAGATAATGACATCATCGAGACGGTTAAGGAATTCTGGTTTGAAATACCCTTTGAGTGCACCCATGACAGCACTTCGCATCTCCTCTTTTTGCCCTTGAAGCTCAAAAATTTTATCGCTTGCGATGTTGGAGGTCATGATAATAATGGTGTTTTTGAAATCGACCGTGACACCTTTATTATCCGTCAATCGACCATCATCGAGCACCTGCAACAAAATATTAAAGACATCAGGATGCGCCTTTTCTATCTCATCGAAGAGTATGACGCTGTAGGGTTTGCGACGCACGGCCTCTGTGAGCTGTCCACCCTCATCGTATCCAACATAACCAGGAGGCGCACCTACGAGGCGTGAAACGGCATGTTTTTCCATATATTCACTCATATCGATACGCACCATCGATTCACTCGAATCGAACAAAAATTTCGCCAACGTCTTGGCTGTTTGGGTTTTGCCCACGCCTGTGGGTCCCAAAAAGAGGAAGCTTCCGATGGGTCGATTATTCTCTGAGAGTCCCGCTTTGTTGCGTTTGATAGCGCGAGCTACGGCGTGCACAGCTTCATCTTGACCTACCACATCACGTTTTAGCTCCTCTTCGACACCCAAAATTTTGGCTTTTTCGCCTTGGAGCATTTTGGTCACAGGGATGCGCGTCCATCGACTGATAATTTTGGCAATCGCCTCCTCATCGACGCTGTTGCGTAGCAGGGTTCCAGAGGCTTGCATCGACTCCCACTGCATCTCTTTGGCACGTAGTTCATTGGTTTTGGCGGGTATGAGACTGTGCTCAATCTCGGCGGTTTTGGCGAAATCTGCTTCGCGTTTTTTGGCTTCGGCTTCACGTTTGAGGTTTTCGATATCGACTTTGAGTGCCGCAATAGCATCGAAAATCGCCTTTTCATTCTCAAACTGCGCATTGAGTCGGTCGCGCTCCTCTTTGGCATTGGCCAATTCACCCTCTATCTCTACCAATCGCTCTGTATTGGCAGGTTTGGACTCCATTTTGAGTGCCGCTTTTTCGACCTCCAGACGCTCGATACCGCGCTTGACACGGCTAAGTTCGGTAGGCTCTGATTCGATTTGCATTTTGAGCTCACTTGCCGCCTCATCGACCAAATCGATAGCTTTGTCAGGCAAAAATCTATCCGCAATATAGCGACTCGAGAGCTTCGCTGCCGCGACAAGTGCGCTATCGGTGATGGCGACATTGTGATGTGTTTCGAGCTTCTCTTTGATACCGCGCAAAATTTGGAGTGACTCATTCACGCTTGGCTCATCGACACTGATAGGTTGAAATCGACGTTGCAGTGCCGCATCTTTTTCAAAATATTTGCGGTACTCCTTGAGCGTCGTCGCACCGATAGTATGCAGCTCTCCACGCGCCAAGGCAGGTTTGAGAATATTTGCCGCATCCATCGACCCCTCTGAAGCCCCTGCTCCCACGATAGTGTGAATCTCATCGATAAACAAAATAATATTGCCGCTTTTTTTCACCTCTTCGATGACCGCTTTGAGTCTATCCTCAAACTCTCCTCGATACTTGGCACCTGCTACAAGTGCGGGCATATCCAACGCAATGAGCCGTTTGTTTTGCAGACTCGTAGGGACACTTTTGGTCACGATACGTTGCGCTAGACCCTCAACGATGGCGGTTTTACCCACCCCAGGTTCTCCTAGCAAAATAGGATTGTTTTTGGTCTTGCGAATGACGATTTGCATCACACGGCTAATCTCCTCATCGCGCCCAATGACGGGGTCGAGCTTGCCTGCACGTGCCGCATCGGTCAAATCAATACCATATTTACCCAGTGCCTCCATACGCTCTTCAGCGGTTTGGCTGTCGATAGTCTGACCGCCTCGCATCTGTTTAAGTGTCTTGACCAAGAGCATCACATCGACGTAGGGCGAGATAAGCTCTTTGAGCGGTGATTGCGCAATATTTGCCTCTATCCAGCTGTCCACAGCTAAAAATTGGTCGCCATTTTGGGTCATGACCCCTTGTGCCGCTTCGAGTGTGCGCACAAAAGATTGCGAAAGCTTGATGCTCTCTTTAGTCACGCTACTAGCCGTGGGCAGTTTCATTGCGGCACTTTTGACGGATAGCTCCAACGCCGCCTTATCGATGTTGAGTTTATTCAGTGCTTGTATAAGTATCGATTGCGTATTGGTCAAAAGCGCCCACACAAAGTGGCGTGCATCGACCTCAGGATTTTTGGCATGCAACGCCAACGAAACAGCTGACTCAATCGTACTGGTCATTTGATGGGTTAGTTTTTCAAAAATATTCATAAAATCTCTCCTCTAAGTAAAGTGAATAAATTATACACCTTTAGTCTATCTGTGTCAAGTATCTTTACAAAAATGCCGCAATGTTACATCCCTGCCCCATGGACTTTTTAGTCCCTTTTCAGTCTAACTCAACTATAATTCGCACCTATTTCTACATACCAAAAAATCGGACTCTCACTTATGAAAAAACAGCTCTTTATCGCGCTAGGTTTCTTTGGTACGCTCCTTGTCGCTGGCACACTCTTCCTTGCGACACTTCCTACCCTACTCTCGGCAAAAGCCCCTACTAACGAAGCAGCCATCGCTTCACGTCACCAAGCCCTCACCAAGTTCGCCAATGTGATGGATTTGGTCGAAAAATACAATGTCGACCCGCTCACCGTCGATGAGATTATTCAAAAATCACTCGAAGGCTTATTGACCAATCTTGATGCACACTCGAGCTTTTTGGATGCCAAACATTTCCAAGACATGAAAGTCCAAACCGAAGGTGAATTCGGCGGATTGGGCATCACGGTAGGGATGCGAGATGGTGCGCTTACTATCATTGCCCCTATCGAGGGTACACCTGCGGACAAAGCAGGCTTACTTGCAGAGGACATCATCCTCAAAATCGAGAGTCAATCAACCTTGGGCATGAGCATCGATGATGCAGTCAATCTCATGCGAGGCAAAAAAGGCTCTCCTATTACCATCACCGTGGTGCGCAAAGGAGAAGAAAAACCCTTCGAAGTCAAGCTCATTCGTGACATCATCAAAATCGACTCCGTCTATGCCAAAGTCATCGACAACGACATCCTCTATTTGCGTATCGTAAGCTTCGACAAAAAGGTGGTCGAAGAGGTACAAAAGCACCTCGCCAAAACGTTACCCAACAAAAAAGGAATTATCCTCGATTTGCGTAACAACCCAGGTGGATTGCTCGACCAAGCCGTGGGACTTGTCGACCTCTTCGTCGATAAGGGCATTATCGTCTCCCAAAAAGGGCGCGAAAAGAGTGAAGACAGAGAGTTCAAAGCGACCAGCAAAAACAGTGACACCAAAACGCCCATGGTCGTACTCATCAATGCAGGAAGTGCAAGTGCGAGCGAAATCGTGAGTGGTGCACTCCAAGACCTCAAACGCGCTGTCGTCATCGGCAAAAAGAGCTTCGGAAAAGGAAGCGTACAAGTCATCATGCCTATTAGTGCCCAAGAGGCGGTCAAACTCACCATCGCACGCTACTATCTGCCTAGCGGACGCACTATCCAAGCCGTAGGAGTCACACCCGATGTCGAAGTCGATTTTGGCAAAGTGGTCAAAGAGGAAGAGAATGGCTTTGCCATCAAAGAGTCCGAACTCAAAAATCGTCTCGAGAGTGAGCTAGAAAAGGTAGATAAAAAAGCGACACCCAAAAAGAAAAAAGAGGTTGATACCGAGCTTGTCATGAAACAAGAGCGTATCGACAATGACAGCCAACTCAAATCGGCTCTCGATATTGTCAAAGTATTGATTTTAACCCAAAAATAAAGGATGTAAATGCAAAAAGGTGCACTACTTTACGAAGGCAAAGCAAAACGACTCTACGCGACTGAGGATGCAAATTTGCTCATCTCTGAATTCAAAGATGACTTGACCGCATTCAACGGTGCAAAAAAAGCGCAAGAGCAAGGCAAAGGGGCTTTGAACAACAAAATTTCAGCAGAGCTTTTCAAACTGCTAGAGGCGAATGGCGTTCCTACACACTTTGTCTCACTTCTGGATGAGAATCATATGTTGCACAAAAAAGCGAAGATGATTATGATAGAGGTGATTGTACGCAATATCGCCACAGGAAGTTTGAGTAAAAACCTTGGTATTACCGAAGGTACTGTTTTGCCTTTTACCTTGGTGGAGTTTGACTACAAAAATGATGCGCTGGGTGACCCAAAACTCAACGACCAACACTGCCTCATTCTCAATCTCGTCCAAGACCAATCAGAACTAGAGATGTTGCGCACCCTCGCACGCAAAGTCAATGACATTTTGCGCCCCTATTTCGCCAAAAAAGGGCTCAATTTGGTCGATTTCAAACTCGAATTTGGCAGAGACGCTCAAGGCAACATCCTTTTAGCAGATGAAATTAGCCCCGATAATTGTCGTTTTTGGGATATGACAACGGGTGAAAAAATGGACAAAGACCGTTTCCGCCAAGGCCTAGGCGGTCTCAAAGTCGCCTACGAACAAGTACTCGAACGCATCATGGGAGAAGATAAATAATATGCAAGCAATCGTCAATATTTCACTCAAAAACGGTGTTTTGGACTCTCAAGGCAAAGCAGTGCATCATGCACTCGATGCGCTCAAATTTGAGGGTGTCAAAAATGTCCGTATCGGCAAACAAATTGTTTTGAATCTAGAGACCAACGACGAAGCAAAAGCACGTGAAGAGGTGACACAAATGTGTGAAGCGCTTTTGGCCAACACTGTCATCGAAGAGTACACCATCGAGCTTGTTAAATGAATGTAGCCATCACGCTTTTTCCTGGCACCAACTGCGATACAGATACTCAATACGCTTTTGAAAAACTAGGTCACAAAGCCACTATTCTGTGGCACAAAGAGCGTACCATCCCTGCAAATACCGATTTAGTCGTCATTGCAGGAGGCTTTAGCTATGGGGATTATCTACGTTCAGGTGCTATCGCACGCTTCTCTCCTATCGTCGAGGGTGTGATTGCTCATGCGAACAAAGGTGGCAAAGTATTGGGAATCTGTAATGGTTTTCAAATTCTCACCGAAGCACGCCTCCTGCCAGGTGCACTCAAACGCAATGAACACCTGCATTTCATCTCCAAACATCAGCACGTGCGTGTCGAGAATAACCAAAATGACTTTTTACGCCTTTTGAAGGTAGGTGATGTGCTCAATTTGCCCATCGCTCACGCCGATGGCAACTACTACGCCGATGCGCAAACCATTGCACAAATGGAACAAAAGGGTCAAGTGCTCTTGCGCTACAGTGATGCATCAGGCGCTATTTCCAATCCCAACGGTTCAGTAGGTGCCATAGCTGGTATCTGCAACGAAACAAAAAATGTTTTTGGATTGATGCCTCACCCAGAACGCGCCATAGAAATACTTCTTGGTAGCGACGACGGTATCAAAATGCTTCAAGGCTTCGCATCTCTATGATGCAACTCATACGCACGTTTTTTGCTTTTTTTCTCTTTTTTGCGCCCATTTTATGGGCGACTGAAGAGAACAGCAGTAACAGCGAACAACTCCTCTATCTCTCCTATACCCAATTACCTGAAAAACTTTTCGTAGGAGAAGTTTTTGAAGTCAAAATAAAAATCATCGATACCACACACTCCACCGAGCCACTCCATGTAGAGATTGGCGGGG
>JQIT01000014.1 GCA_000830255.1 Sulfuricurvum sp. PC08-66
CCCCCGTCCTTTTAACTACAATACACGGTCAAGCCGTAAGCACACAACCAAAGTAACGGGGAATCATCTAAAAAGAACGCATATCGACAAATCGAAAGAAGAGTAAATATGTACGAGGGGGATTATAAGAGCACACTAAGTGTATGTCACAACTTAAAACAGATTATTCGACGGTGACACTTTTGGCAAGGTTTCGTGGCATATCGACATCATTGCCTAACCTTATGGATATCTCCATCGCAAGCAACTGTAAAATAACCATCATCTCAAAAAATTCAAGCATCGGATGGGCATGTGCATGGGTGCGAATAAAGTCATCGCTCTTGTCAAATTCCAGTGGAGAAATAGCACAAATAGTTGCATCACGGGCGCTTAGCTCCTCGACATTGCTTTTGGTCTTTTCATAGAGAAGTGTTTGTGGCATGAGTGCAATGGTGATGAGTTCTGGGTCAGCAAGCGCAATAGGTCCATGTTTCATCTCTCCAGCTGGGTACCCTTCGGCGTGAAGGTAGCTAATCTCTTTGAGTTTGAGCGCCCCTTCGAGTGCCAAGGGATAAAAAAGGTCGCGTCCGATGAAGAAAAAGCCGTGTCCATAGAGGTAGCGTTTGGAGAGGCGTTTGAGTTTTTCGTGGAGTGTATCGCTCACTTTGGTTGTTTCGGGCAGTTGGCGAAGTGTTGCTATTTCGGCTTGCATACGCTCTTTGGGCAGTGCGCTCAAAAAGAGCGAGAGCATCCATAGAACGGTTACTTGTGTGGCAAAGGCTTTGGTGCTAGCTACGCCCTTTTCGATACCTGCACGGGTCAAAATAGCATAGTCCGCTAGGCGCACCATCGAGCTGTTATCGACGTTGCACACGACCAATGTGGTCAATCCTGCCGCCTTTGCCATTTTGAGTGTTTCGAGTGTGTCGGCTGTTTCACCACTTTGGGAGATGACGATGAAAAGGGCATTTTTGTCTAGCAACGGCTCACGGTAGCGTAGTTCACTTGCCACCTCGACGGTGGTGTGAATTTTGGCGAGGCGCTCAAAAAGGTAGCTTGCAGTCAGGGCCGAGTGGTAGCTCGTGCCACATGCGACGAGTTTAATTTGGCTAAAACGGCGTGTATCTAGCCCTGCAAGCTCCTCAAAATAGACAGAGTCATCGCGCAATCGACCCATGAGCGTATCTGCCAAGACGGTTGACTGCTCATAGATTTCCTTTTCCATGAAGTAGCGAAAGCCCTCTTTTTGGGCAGAGAGTCTATCGGAAGGGAGTGTGGTAAAAGCGGGATTTTCTATCGTACGGTTGGCGTGTTTGAGCACGATACCTTGGGGTGAGACATATCCATAATCGCCATCTTCGAGGTAGTAGGCTTGGGTTGCTTTGCCAATAAGCGCAGCATCAGAAGAGCCGAAGAAATATTCACCGTGTGTAGCGTTTTTGGCCAAAATCATCGGTGAACCGTGTTTGGCAAAATAGATAGTATCAGGGGATTGTTTGGTGATAAGGAGTGTCGCATACGCCCCATGAAGCTGCTCGATAGTGCGCGCAAAGGCTTCACTAGGCTCTTTGTGCGTCAAAAGCATATGCTCAAAAAGGTGCACAATTACCTCTGTATCGGTCTGACTCAAAAAGGTGACACCTTTGCTTTGGAGCATTGATTTGAGCTCTTGGTAGTTCTCGATGATGCCATTGTGTACGACATAGGAGAATTGTCCCAAGTGGGGATGGGCGTTGAGTTCGGTAGGTTTGCCGTGGGTTGCCCAGCGTGTATGCCCTATGCCAATGGCAAAGTCATGTGTCTCAAAATCGTGCGCTTTTTCTTCGAGATTGTGCAGTTTGCCCAACGCTTTGTAGATAGAAAAATCGTCGCCTTCCAGTACCGCGATACCAGCTGAGTCATAGCCACGGTATTCAAGCTCTTTGAGTCCATCGAGGAGGATTTTTTTGGAGGGGTTTTGGCCTATATAGCCTACGATTCCGCACATATTAGGATGCCTTTTGGGTGAGAAGTTGGATAATTTTGGTCTCATTTTGACACAGGTTTGCCGTTTTTTCGATTAAGAAGATATCGCGCACACGGTGCTTGAGGGTGTGAATTTTGGCAGTGGCAATATCGATACTCTCACGCTCGAATATCGACATGATAAAGGCCAAAAGCCCTTTTTGGTCGCGTGCATGTATCTCCATAAGGGCGTAGCTGTTGGAGTGGTGACAATCCAGCGTAATCTCTTTGGGGAGGATTTCGACGTTGGGGATAGAGCTACGTTTGCTCATATCGAAGGCTTGAGCGATGATGTCGTCGATTTGGGCGAGGTCATCCTCTGAGAGCGTCGTATCGAAGTCGATACAAAAATATTTCATCTCATTGTAGAGTTTGAAAATATCCATACTGACAATAGAGAGACGGCTAAGTTTGGCGAGTAAAAAGCCAATATTGAGTGGAATTTTGCGGAAAATTTCGATGCGTAGATGCCCTTCATTATGGACAAAAAAGCGGTAGCTTTCGATATCGCTCGCCTTTTGTGCCAGCTCCAAAATCTCATGTGTGCTGTATTTGATAAAGAAAAGATTGGAGGTGATATCGAGAATATGTTTTTGGCGGATTTTGGGTAGCTCCAAAAAGGCAGGGAGTTTTTGGAGCGCTTTTTCCTTTTTGAGCCGTTTGGCGGCCTCATCCAGATGCTCTTTTTGGTCGCTAATCTCTAGGGCGTTGGCGTAGAGTTTGTGCAACAATCGACTGTTGAAGACAGTGAACATATCGGGTCCCACGCCGCTGATGTCCGCGTAGGTGAGGATGAAGAGCAAATCGAGCAGTTTGGGCTCTTCGACTATCGACATAAAGGTAAAGAGCGTCTTTTCGTGATAGATATCTTCGCGAAAGGCGACATTGCTCATGAGCGTATGGTAGCGAATGAGGTGCATACCCCATTTGAGCAGATGCGGTGGCAACTCATAGTGGGTTGCGACATGGGCGAAAATTTTGGCACCCACTTCATGGTGGTCTTGGGTGCGCCCTTTGCCTGCATCGTGCAGAAGTACGACGAGTTTCAAGAAGGCTTTCTCCTCCACACTCAATGCATCATAGAGTGCCGCGATTTTGGTATCTTCTATCGATTCGAGCGCTTCGACACTTTTGAGCGAATGAATCAGCACTGGGTAGTGGTGATAGCCGTCGTATTGGGCTAAATGTTTGACTTTGGAGAGTTGCGGGATGAGTGCATCGAGGATGTCCGCCTCAAAGAGTATCGATAGAAGCGCGTGCGTGTGGGCTTTGCGAAAGAGCTTGTAGATGGCTAGCTCATTGCGACGTGAAAGGTGCGACGGGATGATGGTAGCACGCAGATGCGCCAACATCGAGGGGTCTGCGACTAGCGCCACATCGGGTAGTTGCCCCAAAAGCTCCAAGAGCGCAGTGAGTTTCATCGGTGCTAGATGGTGGGTAGCGAAAAGTTTGCCCTCGATGAGGTAGATGCCTTTGGCGATACGTGCACTTTTGCGCGCGGTGAAATCGAGCATCGAGGGGTAAAAGGTGCTAATCATACGTTGCGCCGTGATGGTGCTAAAGAGATTGATGGTATGCATCGCCTCTAGGAGTTTGTAGCTCAAGGTTCTGTCATTAGGCAGACCCAACATTTTGCGCACATCAGGGATGAAATCGAGGATAAGTTGGTCCTGCTTTTTGCCCGCGCTGAGGTGCAAAGCGGTACGTACGCGAAACAAAAACTCTAGGGCGATGCGGTACTCTTTGTACTCTTGCTCACTGAAAAAGCGCCCATAATAGTGGCGCAAATCGCCATCCCCAAAGAGCGTCATCGCCACCCAGAAGAGGTAGTTGGCATCGCGTAATCCGCCCATGCTCTCTTTGAGATTGGGTTGCATACTTCGAGGGTATTTGGCACGGCGTGTTTGCGCCTCTTGGGTTTTTGCCAAGATATACGCTTTTTGCCCCTCTTTGCGCATGCGGCTTAGCTCTTTGGTCGCGCCATCCCAGACGAATTGACTGCCCGTGATAAATCTCGACTCCATAAGTGCCGTGCGAATGGTGATATCTTCGCGCGCTACGACAGTAATATCGCGTATTTCGTGGACGCGATACCCCAAATCGAGCTTGGCATCCCATGCGATACGAATGAAGCTCTCGATAATAGCTTTGGTGTTGAATCCCTCGACATCCTCATAGGCAATGAAGAGGTCGATGTCGCTGTAAATGGCCAACTGCTCGCGCCCGTAACTGCCCAAAGCGATGAATGCGATGGGGATAGAGTTGCGCATGGGCATATACATCCCAAAAAATTTGCGCAAAACGGCTTTGTACATCAGCGTGATAAAACTGTCTAACGTCGAGGTGTGTTTGACTAAAAAATCTTTGCCGATGTTGGTGTGTTGAATGGCGCGTAGTTGCGTTTTGTAGGTTTTTATCGCCTCGCGAAAGGCTTTGCTGATTTCAAAATCAGTTGCGTTTTTTTCGAATAAATCTTCGAGTTGCTCTTTGAGTTCCATGATGCTTCCTTTGAACTTCGCCATTATAACAGCGCCGCGATTTTAATGGCGCTTCAAAGAGGATTTTTTTATAATGCGCCAAACATAATGGAGTCACATGCAAAGCATTATCGACAAAATCCAAAGCGGCAAACGTCTCACGCTCGAGGAGGGTGTCGCACTCTACGATATGGACATTTTTACGCTGGGGGAATTAGCCTCCGCCAAACGCCAAGCACTGCATGGCAAAAAAGCTTTTTTCAATATCAATCGTCACATCAATCCCACCAATGTATGCGTCGATATCTGCAAATTTTGCGCCTACTCAGCTACGCGCAAAAATCCAAATCCCTACACCATGAGTCATGAAGAGGTGATGGCAATCGTCGATGATGTCGTCGCACGTGGCATTACCGAGGTGCATATCGTCTCTGCACACAACCGTGAGGCGGGGTTGGCGTGGTATTTGGATATGTTCAAAGCTATCAAGACCAAATATCCGACACTCCATATCAAAGCACTCACCGCCGCAGAGATACACTTCCTCTCTACGACCTACGGCATGAGCTACGATGAGGTGCTCGATACGATGATTGCCAACGGTGTCGATTCGATGCCGGGGGGTGGGGCAGAGATTTTCGATGAAAAGGTGCGCAATGTCATCTGCAAGGGCAAAGTCAACAGCGACCAATGGATAGAGATTCATCGATTGTGGCACAAAAAGGGACGCGAATCCAACGCCACGATGCTTTTTGGGCATATCGAGGGGCGACGTGAACGTATCGACCACATGATACGCTTGCGCACATTGCAAGAGGAAACAGGTGGGTTCAACGCCTTTATTCCCTTGGTCTACCAAATGGAGAACAATTACCTCAACGTCCCCCATGCTATCACAGGTCAAGAGGTGCTCAAAACCATGGCGATTAGCCGCTTGGTGCTCGATAATATCGCGCACCTCAAAGCCTATTGGGTCACCTCGACGATCAATCTCGCACTTGTTGCTCAAGAGTTCGGTGCCGATGATTTGGACGGTACCATCGAAAAAGAGTCGATACAATCTGCCGCAGGTGCCAAAAGTGCCAACGGTATCGATATATCCGCGATGGTAGGACTCATCAAAAATGCAGGATTTATCCCCGTAGAGCGCGACAGTCTCTACAACGAGCTACGCACATGGTAGAGAAACGCCCCTATCGATACGAAGAGATGCTCGTCGATACGCGCAAAATCATCGCGCAGTTGGACGGGGAGTACGATGCGATTTTGGCAGTGGCACGTGGAGGATTGAGCTTCGCGCATTTGTTGGCGCAGGGGCTTGGCATTCGCAAAGTTTTCAGTGTCAATATGATCTCCTACGATGGCACCAAACAGCTAGAGACGATTACCATCGAGGAGTGCTTTCATGTCGATGCTACCTTGCGATTGCTCGTAGTAGAGGATATTATAGACAGCGGCAAGAGCATGATGGCACTCGAACATCTGCTCAAAACACGCTATCCCGATTTGCGCTACGACGTCGCCGCACTTTTCTACAAACCTACCGCGCTTGTACGCCCTCGCTACTTCGCCCAAATCGCCGACACATGGATAGATTTCTACTGGGAAGCGGATATTTGAGAAAATGTTCGTAGGATGATTACGAAATCTTGAATTTATTTTTCGGTTTTATAAAATTTATGCTCTTTGTCTAAATAGACAACATAAAAAGTATTAGTATCAAACCGTTGTCCTGTTTTTTGATGCGCTTTGTCTTTATACTCATCAGGAATTACAAAACCAATAACGCGCACTTTGTTTTCCAAATGAAATCTAGACCACAACACCTGATGAGGAATATGTTTGGGTTGTATATAATCTGTGTTAGTAGGGAATTTTTCGTAAACTGCAAAAACAGGATACTTTCTAGCTTTGTGCTTTTTCCAATGAGCCAAAGAAAATTCTGAATAGTGCTTTAATTTTTCAAAAAGTTTTATTAACTCATTATCTGACCAATGTTTAAAGTCTTGACTTATACCCTCTTGTACATCGAAATATCCAAAATTGAATTTGCATTTTTCTGACAGAGTATCATCGTCATTATCTAATGACGCAGTAGGTATGGCAGCTAAGAAAGATTCTTTTTTAGAGTTTTTATAGTTGCTCATGCACTTATCTTTGGCTTTCCGCCGATTTTTCCTGCGTTGTAGATAGGTGTAATTGCTCTATCGTTACGTATCATATCTCCTGGAATTTCATCGAGGCGATATAAAAAACTCTCATTATCCTCTTTGTTTACCAATACAATTTTGTATTTTCCAAGTTTGTTCATAATTTCCGTATGATGTGTCGTAAAAATCATTTGTGCGTTGTGTGGATTAGTCTCTTTGTTTTCAAACAAATCTACAAGCATTGGCAATAAATCGGGATGAAGATTGGTGTCAAATTCATCCAATACTAGTGTGTTTCCTGTTGCTAATGAAATTTTATAGAGTCCAAGTTGTCGGTATAACTCTTTTGTACCACTTGATTGTTCATGAAATGTCAACATGTTTTCTGTATTTTCTTGCGAAAAATAAAAAACTGGAAAATACTCTTTCTTTCCTGTTTCTGCATTTTCTTTATCAAAAATTTTGATATCTTTTATACCTGTATCAGATTTTTTTAATATCTCTTTTACAAATTCAAAAACGTCTTCATTGAGATAATAAAATTTTGAAGCAGCTTGTTGGTCTATTGGTAATTCATCTTTTCCAAGTGCATTTACATTTGTGATTATTTTAGTAATAGTAAAAATATTTTCTAAATCTATAATAGAATACATTTTGTGTTGAAAACTCGTGCTAAAAATAGAAGCATTTTTTCTTACGCTTATTGTTTTTATCTCATTGTATTGACTAATGCAATCAACATTGTTGTTGTTTCTCCAAATTATGGGAGTCCATCGTTTCTCTTTTTTAGATAATTTCTCAGAAATTACTTGCTCTTGAGTCAAAGATAACTCATATTTGTATTCAATGCCTTCCTCCAAAAACTCAATGAACATTTCAACAGGATCGGTGCTTGAGAAAAAAGAGCGAATGGGAATTTTTTCATCTGGCATAATATTGCTAAAAGAGTTTTTTGCAAATGAGGTTACAAAAGAGAGTAGTTTAAGCACATTTGTCTTGCCCGAAGCGTTTGCACCCTTGATGGCCAAAACATTGCTAATCTCTTTACCCGTTTTTTTGTCACTTAGGGTCAAATCAACTTCAAAGCCCTCTTTGAAGGAGTAAAAATTCCGAGCGCCGAATTTTACTATCACTATTTAGCCTTTTAGACAAATTTGTCAAAATATTACATTTATGCAGGTAAAAAGTAGTTTAATTAAGATTACTTCTTTGTCAAATAGGGTAGAGAAAGAGTTACAACAAAGGAAATTGAACGGTCAATAATTCCCTCGTCCACACGTATAATAAAAAGCTATAATGTTTCATATCTTTCAAAAAGAGCACATATGACATTGACATTTTTAGGTACAGGTAGCGCGTTTACAGTAGGTGGTAATTGGCAATCCAATCTTTTTATCGAGAACGAAAAGGGCAATCGTCTGCTCATCGATGCAGGCAGTGATGTACGTCACGCGATGTACGAGCAGGGGTTGAGTTACCGCGACTTTTGTGGACCTGAAAATGGTATCTATCTTTCACACTGTCATGGTGATCATGCGCAGGGGTTGGAGTATTTTGGGTTTACCTCGATGTTTGACCCAACGGTGAAAAAACCCAATCTCTTTTTGAGTAAAAGCCTTGTGCAACAAGTGTGGGAAAACGGCTTACAAGCAGCGATGGGCTCTATCCAAGGCGATATTGTCAATCTCCAAAGCTATTTTGAGATTCATCCTGTCGAAGCTAATGGCGCTTTTGAGTGGAGTGGGGTCACTTTCCGATTGGTGCAGACGGTGCATATTATGAACGGCTTTGCTATCGTGCCTAGCTATGGGCTACTTTTCAAACTAGGCGATAAAAAAATATTTTTCACAGGCGACACCCAACACGCCCCCAACCAAATCCAAGACTTCTACAAAATGGCAGATATTATCTTCCAAGATTGCGAAACGAGTCCCTATAAGAGTGGGGTGCACGCCAATTACAAAGATTTGCTCACCCTCTCCGATGAGATAAAAGCCAAAATGTGGCTCTATCACTATCAGCCTGGTGCTCTTCCAGATGCTATCGCGGATGGTTTTGCGGGCTTCGTCGTCAAAGGGCAAAAATTTAGTTTTTGAGTCAATCAGGTGTGAAATTGGTCAAGTTGGTTGCTGAGTTTGAGTGTGTTGGTGTTGAGGTGATTGACTGCTGAGGCTATCTCTTCGACACTACGAGCATTTTCGGCAGAGATAGTATTGATTTTTTGCATATCTTCACCGAGCACTTTGACATCGTTGGCATTGGTGTTCAACGCTTTGTAGAGCGTATCGAAGAGGCGTTGGGTATCTTGCATGAGTTGGGTCGCTTGTGAGATGTTTTGACCTACTACATGACTGTTTTGACCAATTGTTGCGATATTTTGGCTGTTGTGGCTCATTTGTTGGCTAGCATCGATGACGGCTTGCACGATAGAGTTGATAGTGGCATCGGTTTCAGAGAGGCTTTTTTGGGTACGTTCGGCAAGTTTGCGTACTTCGTCTGCGACCACGGCAAAGCCTCTGCCATGCTCACCTGCACGTGCGGCTTCGATAGCGGCATTGAGTGCGAGCAAGTTGGTCTGGTCAGCAATATCACCAATCACAGAGAGCACCTCTTTGACACCTTGTGCCTCTTGGCTTAGCGCATTGAGGCGTTGGGCGAACTCCTCTTCGACTTGGACGCTTTTGGTGATTTGGGTCACCATGCTCTCCATTTTACTTTTGGCACTCAAAAGCTCCTCGGTTACATGGACGATTTCATGCGTCGCACCTTGGGCTGTATGTGCAATCTCCAAGGTCTTTTGTGTGATTTTTTCGACATCGTTTGTTGTGGTCATGATGATAGAGGCAGAGTGTTCGACTCGCTCTCCGATGTGTGCACTGGTGGTGGAGAGCTCTTGAGAGATAGAGGCATTGCTAGAGGCACTCATTTTGGCATCGCTTACAATGGTCTGCGTCTTTTGGATAAAGGCATTGAGAGAGTGCGAAGTACGGCTAAGCTCATCGCGCCCTTGAATCGAGAGACGTTTGGTCAAATCACCATTGCCGCTAGAGAGCTCATCAGCCATTGTGGTCATCTCTTCGATGGCGGAAAGAATGGAGCGTGCGATGAGCAACAGGGTCAAAATACCCACAACAATGCCAACTCCAATCACACTTAGCTGCAACCATTTTGCGGTTGTGTAGGTGACGCGTGAGGCTTCATAGAGATTTTGGCTCTCAACGAGTTGCAAATCAACCAACTCAGTGAATTTGGTACTTACAGGGTCGATAGCGCCATAGAGCTCCTCTTTGGCGAAGCGTGCAAGCTCTGTACGGTCTTGGTGTTCTACGATTAAGAGCAGTTTTTTGGTTGCCTTGTCTGCATCGTGCATGAGCGTCAAGGCAGATTGTGCAATGGCTTTTTCATGGGGAGTGAGATAGGTCTCCATATAGCTATCCCACTGTTTTTGGATGCTCTCTTGGGCTTGGAGGATGGCGATTTTTCCCTCATCAAAGGTGAGAATTCCATAGTTCATTTTGTGACACGTATCGACAATGTTGACAGCGTACATGTCCACAGCTACTTTGAGTTGTTTGAGTGGTATGACGCGATCATTGTAGATAGAGTCTATATTGGCATCTGTTTTGGAGAGAGAGAAGATGCCTACGGTACCGTTGATGAGAAGAAGCCCGAAAAAAAAGAGCCCCAAAACAGCTAAGCGTGTTTTTATTGAAACGTTACGAATTGCTTTACCCTCGCTTATGAAAAAAGTGTAAAAGAATCATAACGGGAATGTGGTCAGAATTCAGTCATTTTATGCTTAAAAAAGCAACAATTTTATGACTTTTTTAGGTGCACATCTTAAAAGTGAGAAGTGTGAGGGACTCTATCCTAGATGATATTAGCGTAGTGCGTCGATAGCCCCGACGAGCTCTTCCATATCGGTGTGGAGCGTATCGACATGCGTGACCAAGGTTTGCATCTCTTTCATATTTTGTTCGAGTACCGTGTTGTTGACATCGATAGCCTCGATGAGTAGGGTAATCGTGTCACTGCTTGCGGTGAGGCTTTGCTTGGTGCGTTCGGCAAGTTTGCGCACCTCGTCTGCGACCACGGCAAATCCTCTGCCATGCTCACCCGCGCGTGCCGCTTCGATGGCGGCATTGAGTGCGAGGAGATTGGTCTGTTCGGCAATATCTCCAATGGTGACCAAAATCTCTTTGGTTTGGTTGGCGTGGTCACTCAAGGTGAGTAGGTCACGTGAAAGAGTCTGCTCTTTGGTGGCGACAGCTTGAATTTTTTGCGCGGTAGAGGTGATGGTGGTGTTGAGTGCGGCTACTTTGGTGGCGCGTACCTCTTCGAATTGCGCACCCTTACTCTCTAAGGTAGCATTGGCTTGGGTTGTCTGTGCTTGCATGGAGGCGAGCGCCTCTCCAAGGGCATTGAGCTGGCGCAAAAGCGCACCCATTTTGCCCTCCACCGCTACAGGTAGTCGTGCACTGTAGGTACCGTGAGTGAGTTGACCCAACATTGCGATGATATTGTCTAGCGTACCGTCGATGGTCTCTAGCATGGCGTTCATACTCTTGCCCAAAACATGCACGTGTGGGGTACGTGTCACATTTTCGATACGTCCATCGTAGTATCCGTGTCGCACACCATCGACAATCATTACTATTTCGCCTGCCACTTTGGTATCTGCCAAAAGCATTTCGTGGTAGGTCGAAATGAGCCCATTGAAGCGCTCCTCGATAGAGTGGGGTGCGGCATCGAGTCTCTCTAGACGGTTGCGCTTGAAACTAATTAGCTCCAAAAAGGCATCGAGATGGGACTCGAGAACTTTTTGTGCTTTGGCTTGACGCTTTTTGGCTTGCCAAAGCATCACGGCGGTGACGATGGCAACAACGTCAAGTATCCAAAGCGCAATATCCATCACAATATGCATCTACTGCGCCTTGGCAAAGGTGTACTGTACACGTCCCAAAAGTGAGAGGTGTGATGCATCACTGCCCTCATCGGCATTTTGGAGTTTGTCTATGACATTGACAAGCACCATTTCAAAAGAGAGTGTAGGAGTAGGTGCATAGGCGAGTCCCATATCCCACTCTTCGATAGAGACGGTAGCACTACCATCTGCGAAACGTCCTGCATGCAGTGCTATTTCCAACCCTTCCACTCCCAAGCTCTCCCCTGAGAGAGCCATCCCTGCGACATAAGCGCGTGCATTTTCCAGATCAGCAATCGTCCACTCTTCCATTGAGGAGAGGTAGGGACCGCCCCCTTGACCGTTGCTCACCGATGTGCCGCTTGGGTTGTAGGTGCGTGTGTGCGCTGCTTCGAGTGTGAATGCACCCATCTCTAGATGCAGTGCACCCCCTAGCATGAGTCCCTCCATGCCTGAAGCTTGGCTTTGCAAAAAGTAGGCTGATTGGGCATCGATGAGTATACGTATGTCGTTGGTGATGTGGTAGGTATAGCTAGCATCGGCATAGCCAATATCTGCGCTTTTGTCGATACCCACATACCAAATGCCAAGTGTGAGATTTTCGATACTCTCATCGGTGATACCACCAAAGCGCGTACCATAGGAGTCGGTCGTGAAGGGTTTGAAGGTGCTTTTGTCCTCGCCTGAATCGAACCCTGCCCATTGTGTCACATACCCTGCAAAGAGCGTCGTAGTGGGTGAAAGCGCGTAGGTAGCGTGCAACGCCTCAAAGGTGTTGGGGTGCATACGAATATCGTCGGTATCGATATAGGGCATATCGAGCGCCATACGTCCTAGGCGAAGGGCAAGTGCTTCATACGTATAGTCGAGATAAAACTCACCCAAATAGGCATAGGAGGCGTTGTTCTCATCGAAAAAGTCGCCGTTGTAGCGCTCATCGCTCCCTACACCGATGCTGGGGCGTTGGGAAAAGTAGCTACTTATTCCCCACGAGAGACCCTCCCAAGGGGCAGTTTCATAGTGTATTACTCCCCCGATAGCCGTGGCGTAGTCGATAGCGCCAAGGGCAGAGGCGTTGGCGATGAAGGGAGTACGAAGTTCCCCCTCAAAGCTACCTGCGCTAAATGCCTCATCGATGGAGGCAGCAGCTAGTGAAGTAGATATGCACAAAAGTGCTGTAAGATGAATTGTGTGACGCATTAGATTCCTTTTTGTTTAAATTTTTTTGAGGCGACCTCTAGAGCGATTGATTGGGCCAGTGCGGCAACTTCTTGGGCGATTGTATCACTCTCCTGCGCGACGACAGCATTTTCTTGGGTTACTTTGTCTAGCTCTACCATGGCGTTATTGATGTGTGAAATACCCACCATCTGCTCATTGGAGGCTTGTGCGACCTCCTCGACGAGGGTGGCAGTTTGGGCGATGTGCGCATGGAGGGTCTCTAGACTTTTGAGCATCTGTGCAGAGAGGGTACGCGCGTTTTCCGAGGTGCGGAAGGTCTCATTGCTAAGATCTCGGATGCTCTTGGCAGAGGTGGTGCTACGTGCGGCAAGTTTGCGCACCTCAACTGCCACCACGGCAAACCCACGTCCCGCCGCACCCGCACGCGTCGCCTCGATAGCGGCATTGAGACTGAGGATATTGGTCTGACTGGCTATCGTATCGATGATTTTGAGTGCACTGTGCATCTCTTGGGTCGCTTTGGCGATAGCCTCAATCGCGCTGACATTCTCATGAATCAATGCCATTGTCGTTTGTGCAAACTCTTGAGATTGTTGTGCGATGGTGCGCATCGTTTGAGTATGCTCAGTATTGCTTGTGACCTGTGAGGTGAGCTCCTCTAGTGCGGCTACCGTCTCATCGAGTGCGGCGGCTTGTTGCGTGGTAGCAGAGCCTAGCGTTTGTGTAGAGCGTTTGAGCGCGTTGGCAGAGTGGGAGAGGATTTGACCGTTATTATAGGAGTCGCTCAACATATGACGAATGTTTGCCGTGAGACGGTTGATACTAGCCGTGACTAGACGCATATCACCACGCCACAGTGACTCATCGATAGCTGTGGTGAAATCTCCCTCTTGGGCTTTGGTCGAGAGGTGCTCTATTTCGTCACTCGTACGACGCATCGTAGTGATAAATCGATTGAAATAGGCGATGGTTTCAGCGACCATGCTGTTGCTAGGTTGACTAGGGTGCGTATAGGGGACAATCGAGACAAAATTACCCTGTTGCAGTGCAAAGAGTCCCAATCCAAGCTGTCCAAAGAGAATATTCTCAATATTACGACGCTCTTTGTAGGCAAGAGCACTCTGCATCATTTGGGTGTAGAGCTCTAGGCATTGAGCGGTTTTGGGACGTGCATGTTCGGGGAGTTCATTGATCTCGCCACGTACGAAGAGACGTATATCTTCGATGACTATTTTGAGTAACGCAATATCGTCGTTCATTGACGCATCCCTTGGTAGAGTGCTGTGTAGTGTTTGACCTCCTCTTCGGAGGGCTTTTTGCGAATCGAGATGTAGTGACGCTCACCTGTAGGCGTGGTGATAGGAGCTACCGTGGCATAGACCCAATAGTAGTCATTGTTCTTGGTGCGGTTGCAGACAAAGCCATTCCAAATTTGGTCACTTTTGAGATGTTTCCACAGATCTGCGAAAGCAGCTTTGGGCATGATGGGGTGGCGTAAAACATTGTGAGGTTTTCCGATGAGCTCATTGTAATCGTATTGGCTCATGGTGACGAAATCTTCGTTGGCGAAGGTGATAATGCCACGTTCATCCGTCTCGGAGATGATGAGCATACGGTCGTCCATATGTATTTGTGCCATGGTAAGTTTCCTTGGTGATAATTTTGTGATGCAAAAACGCTGTTACTTCGTGTGGCAATGGTACAAAAATAATGCGGCTCAAACGGTCATGCAAAGGCACGCATTGTGTGACCGTTGTATGACCTTCGTAATAGAGGGTAGAGGGTTTAAAAAAAGGAGATATCTTCACCGTGAGTGGGGTTGAGGGCGTTTCCACTGAAGGCATCACGTTTGGAGCGTGCAGATTCTAATGACTTTATGAGCTTACCTGAGAGCTTTTCGATGCTTTCTGTTAGGGCATGTTGGTCATGTTTGACAGCGTGCAAATAGACCGAAATGAGACGGTCGATATTGCCTATCACCTCTTGGACGCCTTGGAGCTGTTGAGAGACGATGTCATAGTATTGAAACGCCTCGATGACGCTAGGTGGAGGTGGCGTGGCAGAGCTCTCGAAATAGCCATGAAAAGCCATCCCTGAGCGGTCGCACAGCCCCATGACATCGGTTTGGACATGGCGGATATGGCGCAAAATATCCAGTAGCGACAGCAGGGTGTTTTCAGTCTGAATGTTTTTCATTGTAGGTTACCTTGAGTTGAGAGATTAAAAAAAGAGCAACGAATCGTCGTCGCTAGCAGTGGAGGCGGGCGCAGGGGTGAGCTGTGCAATGATGAGTGCGGCATCGTTGATGATGGAGTCATTGAAAAACTTGGGGTTGGCGCACTCCACCTCCCACACATCGTTCATATAATTTTGGAGTACCGAACAAAAGCCACTCACAAAAAGCTCCAGCGTCGAAGCATTTTGGGCTACTTTGTCTGCCTCATCTTGGAGCATTTTGCCCAGCTCCAATATCGCTGTCCCCATATCACAGAAGAATTGGTAGTGAAAGAGAACATTGCCAAAACGCATGAGTGAATTGCCCAGTCGTGCAATGGCAGCTACATCACCTAGGTCACCATTGGGGAACGCCATAGCGTGTGCCGCATCGATATCGCTGAGTTGATCCAAAAGCTCCTCTTTGTCGTCGCTTTGCAGGAGGCTAAAGTAGTCGCGATAGATGCTGTGGTCTACAGTGGGTGCCGCGACGGGTGCGGGTATTGATACAGGGAAAAAGGCAAAATCATCAGGGGGTGTTATAGTTGCCAAAGGTGCCAAAGGTTTTTTAAGCGTAGCAGCCATAGGGCAATCACTCTTGCACGAGACATCGAGTGCTTGAGTGTGTTGAGATTCCAGAGACTCTACGTAGTGCAACAGTACGAGGTTTTCGTAGACGCGGTGGGTCACCTTGGCGAGGGTGCGTACCATAATCGTGTGGTGCTCCTCTTTTTGCAAGGGAAGTGGAATAAGTCCACACAGTGCATGGTCGATGTAGGTGCGCAAGAGTTGCATATCGTCATGACGCGATGTAAGTGCAATGACAGGGTGAAAAGGGTCGTGACGTTGCAAGAGTGGCACGTAAGCAAAAGGCTCTTCAAGCGTATCGAGATTGATAAGGGTCAGGTGTGCCATCGAGGCTTTCATCACCATATTGATATCTTCAGGAGTAGCTGCGGTAAATATCTCTTTGAAGGTGTGCTTAAGACTGTCGTGCAATTGCGCGCGTGAAGCGGCATCGGCATCGAGAACCAATACAGAGAGTGAACCAGCACTCTCTTTGAGTGTTTTGTGATGCATCATGCATTACCCTTTTTGCAGTATCTCGACAATTGCGTCGAGGGAGAGTGCGGCGATGGCGGCACCCGATTCTATAGCCGCTTTTGGCATGCCGTAGACGATACAGCTCGCCTCCTCTTGGGCGTAGGTGAGGGCGCCTTGGTTGCGCATCTCTTTGAGACCGCGTGCGCCATCATCCCCCATACCTGTGAGCAAAAACCCTACAGCATTTGCCCCCGCCTCATTAGCGCAAGAGCGGAAAAGCACATCGACGCTAGGTTTGTGACGGCTCACTTTGGGACCATCTTTGATCTCGACGTGGTAGGAGTTGCCACTGCGTTTGAGCGTCATATGTTTGTCCCCTGGAGCGATGAGGACACGTCCATGGAGGAGTTTGTCCCCGTCTGCCGCCTCTTTGACACTCATGGCACAGACACGGTCGAGTCGCTCTGAGAGCGAGCGGGTGAAACCAGGGGGCATATGCTGGGTGATGAGAATAGGGGGCGTTTTGGCACCTAGCTGTGGCAGGATACGCTCCAAGGTCTGCACTCCACCCGTCGAGGAGCCAATGGCAAAAATCGTATGGGTCGAGGTGTGTCCCAGTGCTGGTTTGAGCGCCACAACAGCATCGGCGGTGAGTTTTTGGGTGGTGGAGGGGGGAAGCTCTAGAGGTGTCATAGGTGCAGATGCAGGGCGTTTGGCACGCAGGGAGGTTTTGGAGGCGTAGGCGGCACGAATAGCGTGAATGAGCCAATAGCGCGACTCCTCCAGAAAGCTACGTAGTCCTACTTCAGGCTTGGTGATAATCTCTACAGCCCCTAGGGAGAGCGCCTCCATGGCATTGCGACTCCCTGCTTGGGCGACAGAGGAGCAGATGATGACAGGGGTTGGTGATTCACGCATGATGTGTCGCAAGAAGGTCAGCCCATCCATGCGCGGCATCTCGATATCGAGGATGATGACATCGGGCATGCCTATGCGGGCGAATTTTTGTTGCGCGAGGATAGGGTCTGCGGCGGTACCTATGACGACAATATCTGCTTCGTTTTCGATAAGCCCTGCGATGGTGGTACGCGCAATAGCCGAATCATCGACGATAAAGACTTCGATAGTTTTGGTCATGAGCGTGCTCCTTTGCGATAGATGGTAGGTTTGATTTGTGTCACTTCATCGGTGAGATGCCCGATGCTCTCGGCGTGCCCTATGAAGAGCATGCCATTGGGTTTGAGCGTTTTGAGGACATTTTTGAGGATATGCTCTTTGGCTGGATTGTCAAAATAGATGAGCATATTGCGCAAAAAGATGATGTCGAAACGCCCCAAATCGTTGGGAATAGGCTCCATAAGATTGGCTACTTCGAAGTGCACTTTGGAGCGCAAATAGTCATCGATGATGAACTCTCCCTCATGCGTATCGACCCCTTGGAGGCAGTAGGCTTTGAGGTATTCCAGAGGTATTTGCTCTGCAAAACGCATAGGGAAGAGTCCCTCGTTGGCTTGGTCTACTACATCGGTGTTGATATCGGTGCCAATGACCTCCCACGTGATAGCGTGTGGCGTGAGTATCTCATCGAGCACCATAGCGATGCTGTACGCCTCTGCACCGATGCTAGCCGCCGCACTCCATACACGTAGATGCCCTGTTTTGATGTGGGGCAAAATATGGGTGCGCATATAGGTGAAGTGGTGTTGTTCACGAAAAAAGCTGGTCTCGTTGGTGGTGATGGTGTTGATCATGATTTGCAGCTCGTCGGGTGACGAAGTACACACCTCATAGTAGCGGTCAAAATTCTCTAGGTTGTGGTGACGTAGGCGTTTTGCTAAGCGCCCCACGACCAATTGGCGTTTGGCTTCAGTGAGGTGAATACCGCTGTGGGTTTTGACCAGCGCGGCGAGTTTTTCAAACGTATGAGAGGTAATCATGAAGTCGACTAGGTACGTGCGTATTTTTGGATTTGGTTTTGCAAATCCTCGACATCGAGTTTGTGGATGACGTGGTCTACACCGTGACGTTTGGCTTGGTCGATGATAGAGGGGTTTGCCATGTTGGTATTCATCAAAAACGGAATAGTGCGCATCGTAGGCTGATTTTTGACTTCACGTAGCAGTGCCATGCCGTCCATCGTAGGCATCTCGATATCGCTTAGAATAAGTGCGACCTCTTGGGTATCGATGACTTTGAGGCGCTCAAAAAGGGTACGCCCGTTGTCAAAAATTTCAAAAGGAATCCCCATTTGTGAGAGCGCCATTTCGACCGCTTTTTGGACGATTTTGCTGTCGTCGGCGAAGAGCACCTTTTTGGTAAATCCTAGGCGTTTGAGGGAGCCGATTTTGTCGAGTTCGTTTTGGTGCGCTTGTGCAAAAATCTCGCTTAATAGAGCATCGGAGTTGAATATCGAGCACAATCGACTCTCGCCTGCAATAGTGAGGTGGGTGATTTGGGCACTTTTGTTGTCACGTGAGGCGTTTTCGATGAGGCTTTGCGCTTCGATGTTTTGGATACCGATGACGTTTTTGATGATGATGCCTACACGTTGGTGTCCGAAATTGCACACCACGACCAGTTCATAGGTACACCCCTCTTTTTCATTGCGTCCTAGCCATCTATCGAAGTGGATAATCGAGCACATCTCCTCGCGAATTTTTGCCGTACCGATGAGGGCACTGGTCGAGAGGTGATTGTAGGCGATGAGCAATTCATCGTTGACGATAAGCTCTTCTACTTTGGCGACATTGATAGCAAAGAGCTCATCGTAACCGTTGCGAAAAATGACATATTGGCTGGTCACATCGGCATTGGAGGTGACCAGACGGATAAGCTCATCGGTGCTGTCCGCAGTGCCTGTTTGAGAGGTGGTGGTGTTGGTCATTGTGTTTGCCTTAGAGTGTGTGTTTGAAGGTTACTTTGGAGAGTTCACTCATTTTGAGTATCCCCTCCAAATCCAAAACGGTCATAAATTTATCTTCTACTTTGGTCATCATCTGCATAAACTCTTTGCGGATTTTGGCACCGAACTCAGGGGCAGAGAGTTTGTGTGACTCATGGATGTCATAGACTTGGTCGACCATATCTACGATAAGCCCTATGGCTATCTCCTCACCTTCTGCGTGTGTCTCTAGGGTGATGATGCAGCTCTTTTTGGTCACAGGGCTAGGTTTGAGTCCCAATCTCCCTGCCAGTTCTAGCACAGGGATGACATTGCCTCGGATGTTGGTGACACCTGCTACGAAATTTTGCATCATCGGTACGCGCGTGATGTGGGTGTACTCGATAATCTCACGCACATAGGCGACATTGATAGCGAACATCTCATCTTTGAGATAGAAGGAGAGGAATTGATTCCCCTCCCCATTTTTGGAAGTTATATTTGCCATGGGTTTCTCCTGTGCATGAGGTGGGTTTGGTGATGCAATTTACGCAAAGGTTTTGAAATCTTTTTTGTTTACGGTTTCAGTTTTGGCTTTTGCTTTGGCTTTGGGTGCAGGCATGGCATGCATCTCTTGTGTTTCGCTTTGACTGTTGTCATTGACGACGAAAAAGCTCATCATGCTACGAAGTCCTTCGGCTTGTGCTGTCATCTCTTCTGATGCACTTGCAAGCTCTTCACTGCCAGCGGCATTTTGTTGAGTGACGCTGTCTAGCTGTGCCATAGAGCCGTTGATTTGCTCGATACCTGCATTTTGTTCTGCAGATGCCGCAGCAATTTCTTGTACCAATTCAGCGGTTTTTTGGATAGTTGGGATGATCTCTTTAATGAGTTCGCCTGCACGCTCAGAGACCTTGACGCTGTCGCCTGTGATTTTGCCAATCTCTTGTGCCGCGACTTGGCTACGTTCCGCCAATTTTCGTACCTCGACTGCTACGACCGCGAAGCCTTTACCGTGTTCCCCTGCACGTGCCGCTTCGATAGCGGCATTGAGTGCGAGCAAATTCGTTTGATACGCAATATCCTCGATGATGCTGATTTTGCCTGCAATCTCTTTCATCGCATCGACGGTGAGATCCATCGCTTTGCCGCCATCCTCTGCCATACGAGAAGCACTTGATGCCATCTCATCGGTACGTTTGGCGTTTTCAGCATTGAGGTTGATAGAGCCTGTCATCTCTTCGATAGCCGCGGCGGTCTCTTCGAGGTTGCTAGCTTGTTCTGTAGCACCGTTAGAGAGGCTTTGTGCTGTACCGCTTACTTGCTCGCTAGCACTGGTGATTTGAAGTGCCGCATTTTGTGCCTCTACGACAATCTCTTGGAGCTTTTCGACCATATCATTGGTAGAGGTTTTGATAGCGACGAGGTCGCCTTTGAAATCGCTACGGATACGTGCACGCAAATCTCCCTCAGCGATTTTGCCTAGGATTTCGCCTGCTTCACCAATAGCCGCTTGGACGTTGGACGCCATATCGTTGACGGCACGTTTGAAGACATCGTAATCGTTTTTGTACGCCGTGGTGATACGTGTAGAGAAGTCTCCGTTGGCAACTTTGACCAGTGCACCTACACCATCTTTTACGACTGCGTTGTTGATAACTTCTAGCATCTCATTGACGCCTGCAAGCATCGATTTCCAATCGCCTTGGAACTTATCAGCGCCCGCTTTGGCGCTAAGCTTGCCATCCTTGGCACTCTCGATAAGGGTGCCTAGTTGGGTTTGCATATTTTTGATAGTGTCAGCCATGGTTTTCATGGAGGCTTTGAGACTCGTAGTATCGCCACGGTTGAGTGTGATGGATACTCCTGTGTTTCCTGCAGCTATTTGGTCAGCTATTTCCGCCACTTCCGCTGGTTCTGCTCCTAATTTCACCATAATGTTTTTTACAATCATTATTCCCATGGTTATGAGTGCAATAAGAACTCCTAGCGCAATGAGAATTTGAATGAGCATGGCACTTTTCTTGATTTCGGATGCTTCTTCTGAGGCCTCTTTCCCTTCTCCGATGTCTCCATCAATTTTGCCTTTGACCTCTTTACGAAGTTCTCTACCAATCTCTTGAAGTGCTTCAGTAGCTACTGTCGCTTCTTCCAATTTGTTTTCATTGGAAAGTTTTATAATTTGATTCACATGTGTTTCATATTGCTGAAAAAGCTTTTCGATGCGATCTCGTGAAGAGCGATCTTCGTCGTTGACACAGAGTCCTTCATATTTTTTTAGAAGAGAGTAGACTAGAAGTTGACTCTCACTCATCCGCTTTTCAATCCGCTCTTTGTCCTTTGGATGGGCTTCAATAAGATGCTCATAGACTAGACGACGAAATGTTCCAATTTCAGAATCAAGATCCCCCACAAGTTCTAGGGCTGGAACCGTATTTTCATTGGCAAAATTCGTTGTTTCGTAAACCCGATCCATCTGTACGACAGAAAGACCTAGAATAGCCAGAAGGCCGACAATGGCGCTGATAATAAGCACCGTAAGTTGTTTTTTCACTCCCATACTTGCTAAAGACATGGTTTATCTCCTTGAGTTTTGATTTATTTATACGCCAAAAGAGCAAAGCTCTTTGACTACGCTAGCTCTATTCGTTGCAGAGGGTTTATCGTTGTACTTCATCTCATGACTCACTCCCATTGCGTAGGGTGAGGATGTAGGAGACCAGCATCGGCACATCGAGGATGAGGGCGACCTTGCCAGAGCCTAGGATAGTGGCACCGCTGACCCCTTTGAGTTGGGCGAAAATTTTGCCCAGCGGTTTGATGACCGTCTGGAACTCACCAAAGAGCGCATCGACGATGAATCCATAGCGTCGTCCTGCATAGTGCACCACGACGATATTGGCTCTTGCCTCTTCAGAGTGGCTCTCCCCGAAGAAGGTACCGACATTGAGCAGAGGAAGGATGGTGCCGCGCAAATCGATGTAGTTGTTGCCATGCATCGCCTCTTTTTGGATATCAGAGAGTTCGATACACTCCACCACCATATCCAGTGGCACGACGAAGAAGGTCTCGCCCACTTGCACCAAGAAGCCATCGATGATAGCTAGGGTGAGAGGTAGACGAATGGCAAGCGTCGTGCCTGTGCCCTTGGTACTTTTGATCTCGATGGTGCCGCGTAGCGCTTCGATGTTGCGCTTGACCACGTCCATGCCTACGCCACGTCCTGAGAGGTCTGTCACAGCCGCGGCTGTTGAAAATCCAGGGGCGAGGATAAGTTTGAATATCTCCTCTTGGGAGAGGTGTGCACCTGCATCGATGAGTCCCTTTTCGACCGCTTTGGCGTAGAGTACCTCTTCGTCCAGACCCTTGCCATCGTCCGCTATCTCGATGACGACGGTGCCTGCATCGTGGTAGGCATTGAGGGTCAATGTCCCTTTGGGGTTTTTGGTGCCGCGATTTTGGGGCATCTCGATACCGTGGTCGATAGCGTTGCGTACGATGTGCACGAGGGGGTCAGTGATTTTTTCGATGACCGTTTTGTCTAGCTCTGTCTCTGCACCGTGGATGACTAGCTCAATCTCTTTGCCCAATTTTTTGGAGAGATCCATGACGATACGCTTGAAGCGGTTGAAGGTCTCACCAATTTGTACCATGCGGATTTGCATCGCACTTTCGCGAATATCTTCGAGCATGCGTGAGACGATAGAGACCGACTCGATAAGCTCACTGTTTTGCAAATCGATTGACTGTTGGACGACGTTGGCATTGGCGATAACCATCTCACCGATTTGGTTGATGAGTTGGTCTATTTTCTCGGCATCGACACGAATCGAGTAGTTGTTTTGGGCGACTACAGCAGTAGGTGCAGGTGCTGATGTGGGTGCCGCAGGCGCTGTTTTGAGTGCGGTGTTGGCTTGTGCCGCGCTGATAGGTTTGGCTACTTCAGTCGTAGGTGCTACGGGCGCATCGACCAGCTCCACTAGCGCAATATCACTCTCCTCACGTACGAACTCAAAGACATCGAGAATCTCTTCACGGTTGAGGTGCGTCGCAAACTCGATAGTGAATTTGAGGTAGCTCTCGGTGGGGCGAAGCTCTTCTAGCATCGGCACGTACTGCGTATCGACACCCGCTTTGAAGCTTTGGGAGTGTTTGCGCAAATACGCCAAGAAACTCGCAGGCTCAAATCCCTGCTCCATGACACTACGCCCAAACGAAAGGCGCATTGTCCATTGGCGCACTATCGAGACCTCTACCGTAGGTGCCGTCGTAGGGGCGTGAGCATGGTCGGTGGCTAAGGCACCTAGGTTTGCCTTGAGGGCACCGCCTAGACGTGCGGTCGCCTCCTCTAGGGTAGGGGTGGGAGGTTGGGTATTGCCTGTGGCGACGGCGAACTCGACCAAGTTTTGCATATGGTCTTTGCACTCTAGCAACAGCTCTGAAAGCGCCTCGGTCATGGGTACGGTGCCGTTGCGCACTTGGTCGAGGAGGTTTTCTGCGATATGGGTAAAGGTCACCACATAGTCAAGCTTGTACATCCCTGCAGAGCCTTTGATGGTGTGCGCCGCACGAAAGACCGCATTGATAGCCTCGTCGTCCATACCCTCTTGGCGAATTTGAAGCAGGGAGTTTTCCATCGCTTCGAGTAGCTCCAACGACTCCTCACGGAACTCTTTGGCAATATCGCTAAAACTCATACCTGTCATTGAACACCTCCTTGAGAAGTTTCCCATGTATAGGAGTAGAGCGCCAAAAAGTTTGCTACAGAGGGAGAGAGCGCACCCAAAAAGCTCTCTTTTTGCTGTGCACTGGCGGTTTTGAGCAGACTCACGATGAGCTGGAAACCTGCACTGTCGATTTTGTCTGTCTGGTCGAGAGAGATGCGAATGCTTTGCGCCTGACCTAGGTGTGCGATGAGCTGTTTGTGTAGCTCCTCTACCTCATAGATAGTCAAATCACCCGACGGTGCTAGGTGTAGTAGGGACTCCTCTAGTGTGAGCATCCGCTATCCTAGGAGCTTGGCAACTGCGCCAAGCAGTTTGGTCTTGTCAAAGGGCTTGATCATCCACGCCTTGACCCCTGCGGCTTTGCCCGCCTCCATCTCTGTCTGACCTGTGACGGTGGTGAGCATGATGATGGGGACGAAACGGTATTTGGGTTGCTCTTTGATGAGGCGTGCGAAAGTGAGTCCGTCCATGACGGGCATATTGACATCGCAGATGATAAGGTCGATAGCGTTTGCCATGGCACGTTCGAGTGCGACTTGACCATTGTCCGCTTCGACGACGGTGTAGTTTGCCTCTTTGAGAATGGCACCAACGGTCATGCGCATTACCGCTGAGTCGTCAACTATGAGTAGCGTTTTGGACATAAATGCTCCTTGGGAAATTTCCGAAGGTGAACTCTACAAAAAGGTAGCGCTCTTTTTGGTATCATGGGAGAGAGTAATGTGTGACTATTTGTTTGTTACTCTAAAAAGACTCCATAAAAGTGGAGAGAGTAACAATAAATCGGGTCATAGGGTGAGGTATGAGGAAGAAGATTGGAGAGGTTATGCACACCGATTTGGGGTTTCTAAAAGAGAAGACGCTTCTCTTTGCAGAGGATGATGCCATCATGCGAGCGCAGATGTCAGAGGTGCTTAGGATGCTTTTCGGGCGGGTCTATGTAGCGAGCGACGGTGAAGAGGCGTTGCATGTATTCGAAGAGGAACACGTCGATATCGTCATCACCGATATCAAGATGCCCAAACGTGACGGACTCAAACTCATTGCGGCGATTCGCAAAGAGGACTACAAGATTCCCGTACTGCTGATGAGCAGTTACGCAGAGCAAGAGCTGTTAATCAATGCAGCCAATCTCTCTATCGATGGCTATCTCATCAAGCCTGTCGATCTTGACGCACTTATCGGTGCTATTACTAAGGCGATGAAGCGTGTGGAGCGCAGCGTAGGATTGGTCAAGCTCACAAAAGAGCTCTACTACAACGCCTCGACCAAGGAGCTCTACCAAAACGGGACGTTGATCCCCTTGGGTATCAAAGAGCTAGAGCTTTTGGTGCTCTTCATCAACAATCGCCGTCGCACCCTCACCAAGGAGGAGATAGCCCGTGTGCTGTGGCCTCTGGACGAGGTGTGTGATTCGGCTATCAAAAACCTCATATTGCGTATGCGCAAAAAAATGGGGGTCGATATCATCATCTCTGTTCGTGGCATTGGCTACCGTTTGGATACACGTGATACTTCACGTGCCTCCTCATGAGCCGCTATGTAGCAGCGCTCTCTTTTTTTGTCCTTTTTGCGTGGGGGTATGAGAGCGTTACGTTACCTGCATCCCAACTCTTTGAGGTGGTACAGCCCGCTGGCTACTGGGTAGGAGAGGGTACATCGCAGGAGATGTATACACGCTATGTGGAGGGAAAATTCACCCCATTGCCCCCTATAGCGCAGAGTCTAGGGTACCAAGAGGCACCTGTATGGATAGCCATTGAGGGTATCCATCACGCGCTCTATCCACAACTACTCTCCCTCATGAACAGTGCTCTAGAGGAGGTGACACTCTATGTTTATGAGGAGGGCAGACTCATCGAGGTGGAGCGTAGTGGTGCACTCGTACCACAGCACCTCAAAAAGTACCAGAGCTATTACCCTAGCTTTCTTCTCTCAGGGCAGACAAAACCTCTCACCTATATCCTCTCGATTCGCGCTTCGAGTCCTCTCTTTTTTTCATTTGTTATAGCCAGAGAGTCCTATGTTTTGCAGATGAAGATGCGAGAGTATGCGGTGCATCTGCTTTTTGTCGGGCTTTTTGTCGGGCTCTTTTTCTACAATCTTTTCCTCTTCTTCTCAACCAAAGAGTCTATTTATGGACTCTATACCCTCTACATTTTTTCGCTCTTTGCATGGATGAGTGCAACAGGTGGGTATTTTGCCGTATGGCTCCAATCGCACCTAGAGTGGCAAAATGTCTTAAAAACAGCAACCTTTTTGACGACCGCATTCCTACTACAGCTCTTCACTCTACACTTTTTGAATATCAAAAAGCACAATAGACCTCTCTATTGGACGGTAGTGTGGGTAAGCGCCGTAGGGTTTTTACTGCTCATAGGCATGGGGCAAGGATGGGTGTGTGTCGAGACGGGATTGATGGTATCGACGGGGATGGTGCTTTTCAATCTTCTCGTGGGAATTTTTTGCCATTTTCGTGGCTGTAGTGTCGCCAAGTACTATGTCATAGCATCGGGAGGCTTTTTCGTAGGGGTCGTAATTCTTGTGGGGATGGTGCTAGGGTGGTGGGCATACACGCGCTACACCCATTCAGCAATGGTGTTGGGTGCGGCATGGGAGATGCTGCTCTTAGCCTTTGCACTAGGGGGTAGAATCAAACACCTGCAAGAGGAGCGCAACAGTGCCCTCGTCAAAGCCGCTACCCAAGAGAAGGTGCTCTTTTTGCAGTCGCGCTACGCAGGGGTGGGAGAGCTTATCGGCAATATCACACACCAGTGGCGACAACCCTTGGGAGAGATAGGCTCTATTCAGACTAATCTCAAAGCCTCGATACTTTTGGGTGGGGGAGTTAGCCGTGAAAAGGTGCTAGGTGCTATCGAGCAGAGCTACACGATTTTGCATCACCTCTCCCAGACGATAGAGACCTTTTATCGATTCTTCCGCTACAAAAAAGAGGAGAACCAAGCCTTTGAGATAGGGGAGCAAATCGCCAATATCCAACGCATGGTGCACTACTCTTTTGAGACAGAGCACATTCGGTTTATCTGTGATTTTGACCAAATTCTCCATGCCCATGGAGACAAAAACGAGTTCGCGCATGCACTCTTGAATATCGTGCTCAATGCCAAAGAGGCACTCGTAGCGCGTGCTATTGCCAAGCCGTGGGTGAAGGTAAACTACTATGCCACTCCCAAAGCGGCTGTCATAAGGATAGAGGATAATGCAGGAGGTATCACACTCTCCCCTATCGAACAGGTCTTCGTCTCCTATGTCTCGACCAAGCAGGAGGGTACAGGTATAGGACTCTATATGACCAAGATGCTTGTCGAGCGCTCGATGCATGGGCGTATTGGTGTCGCCAACGGTCCCCATGGCGCTATCTTTACCATAGAGCTTCCACTCTCGCAAGGGCAAAAACTCTCTGCCCTTAGCTTCACAGAGGCTATCGAGGAGGTGCAGGCGAAGCGTATCAGTACCCTAGAACAAGCCCTCAAAGAGCGTCTCTCGCTGGAGGCATCACTGAAAAAATGGGCAGATATTTTCGCGCAGGCACGATGGGGAATTGCTGTCTATTTGGTGCGTGAAGAGCGCTTCGAGCTTATCAATCCCGCCTTTGCATCACTCTATGGCTACGAAGAGCGTACGATGGTGCGTATGAATCTCATGGGGCTCACCGCACCCTCTGAGCAAGCGCACTTATCTGTAGAATACGCCATCTTGGCTACGCAAGGCTATGTCACCTTCGAATCGCTCCATCGACACAAAAACGGCACCCTTTTTCCTGTCCATATCGAGGTGATGGTCGCCCAAGATACCCAAGGAGAGGTGCTCTATCACATCATCAATGTGTGGGATATCAGTGACCAAAAAGCTTCAGATGAGCTACTCAAACTTAAACGCTTCGCAATCAACCACATCCATCAAGCGGTCTTTTTGAGTGACACAGTGGGGAATATTCACTACGTCAATGAGGCTACCTGCCAAATGTTGGGCTATACGCGGGAGGAGATAGTGGGGATGACGTTACACGACATCGACCCCGATTTTGAAGCATTTATGCAAGAGCGAGAGGGGGTGCTGAATCCCTACAATATTGCCCCTATGCGACGCTATCACCGTCGCAAGGATGGCACGCTCTTGCCTGTGGAGCTTGTAGGGAGTGTGCTTGATTTTCAAGGTAAGCAGTACGCTATTACCTTTGTCGAGGAGATAAGCGAACGACTCAAAACCGAAAAAGAGATACATCAACTCATCGCCGCAATGGACAATGCAGGGGATGCCATCTATATCGCCGACCATAATCGCACCATCACCTATGTCAATGAGGCGTCGTGCAGAATGCTAGGCTACACCAAAGAGGAGCTAGTGGGAAAACCGCTCTCCTTTGTGACGGCAGATATGAACGACGAAGAGCTCAAACGTTTTCGCCAAAATTACCGTGAGGGGCAGACCAATTTTCGCGGTCGTCATCGCCACAAGGAGGGTCATGAAATCGACGTAGAGGTATCGGTGCGCTATTTCGAATACGAAGGTGAACGCATCGGTGTCACAAGTGCACGTGATATTACGGCACAGCTAGCCCAAGAGCGTGAACTCAAGCTCACCTTCCAAGCAATGGACAATGCGGGGGATGCTGTTTATATCTTCGGTGAACATGGAGTCATTGTCAAAGCCAACCGTGCAGCCCAAGAGATGCTAGGCTACAGCGAAGAGGAGATAATAGGACATAATGCACTTCTCTTTGACCATACAATAAACGAAGAGCAACTTCAAGTGATGGCAGAGACATCTATGCGGGATGTGCCTGTTTCGTTCGATGCGGTACATACGCGCAAAGATGGCACGCAGATAAATGTGCGTATCAGTAGCCGTAATTTTATGATTGGAGATATACTCTTTGCCGTCTCTAGCGTGCGTGACATCACGGCACAGCTAGCCCAAGAGCGTGCCTTGCAAGAGAGCTTCCTCAAGTACAACACCCTCGTCGACCACCAAACCGACTACATCAGCCGACTCGATTTAGAGGGTCGCCACACCTTCGTCAACAAAGCTATTTTACGTATCTATGGTGTCGAGGAGTCCTATTTCCTAGGGCGTACCGTTGTCGAAACAGACCCTCATCCACACAGTGTGCTCTTGCACCAAAAAATTCTCGATACGATTCAAACGGCTACACCCCAAAGTATCGAGATAGAGTATCCCATGCCAGACGGAGGGATTTTTGTCGTGGAGTCGCGTCTCATTCCAGAGTTCGATGCGCAGGGTAAGATGGTAAGTATCCTTGGTATAGCACGTGATGTGAGTAAGTTCAAACGTCTACAAAACGAGCTTCAAGTACTCATAACAACCTTAGAAGCACGTGTCGCAGCTAAAACCCAAGAGCTACAAGAGAGTCTCTCGTTCGTCGAAGACATCATCAATGCCATTCCCGATTTGCTCTTCGAAATCGCACCCGATGGTACCTATGTGGGTGTGTGGGCGCAAAACGAGGAGATACTTGTAGCACAGCGCGCGACACTCTTGGGCAAAAATTTCAAAGATATACTGCCCCCCGATGCAATCGAAACCTCTCTGCGCACCATGCGTGAGGTCGATGAGAAGGGACATTCGCTAGGCAATGTCTACGCTCTTGAGTTGCCCGATGGGACACATTGGTTCGAGCTATCGGTGACCAAGAAAAAATCGACAGGTACTTATATCACCCTCTCGCGTGACATTACGGTACGCAAAGTACTTGAGGCGCAATTGGACAAAGAGCGTAGATTTCTTGTCGATGCACAACGAGTTGCCCATACAGGTAGCTGGTATCTTGATATTCCTAACGGTCTTCTCACGTGGTCAGATGAGACCTATCGTATATTCGAACTCGAAAAAGAGGGCATAGAGGATTTGCACAAAACCTTCTACGAGCATGTCCATCCAGAGGATCGAGAGAGCGTGGAAGCGCCCTATATCGAATCGCTGCAAACCAAGCTACCCTATCAAGTAGAGCACCGCATAGTGACTGCTAAGGGCAAGCTCAAATATGTCATCGAACGGTGTGAAAATTTCTATGACGATGAGGGAAGGGCGCTCTACTCCATAGGCACCGTCCTAGACATCACCGAGCGCAAAAAAGCGGAAGAGCACATCAAAGAGCTAAACGCTACCCTCGAAGAGAAGGTCAAAGAGCGTACAGTTCAGCTGATGCAGACCAATATCGCACTGCGTGAAAGTGAAGCGCGCTACCGTGAAATTTTTGAAAACACCTCCGATGCGCTCTATTTGTTGGAGGTAACACCTGAGGGGCGCTACCGCAATGTCGCTTTCAATGCCGCTTTTGAGCGCTCTACGGGCATCCCTAGAGAGGCACTCGTAGGGCGATACGTCGATGAGTTCGGGGACGAGGAGAGTGTACGCGCAAGCACTGCCAAATACGACCGCTGTGTCGCCGAGCAGATACCTATCGAGGAAGTAGCGGTGATAAATGTCCCCGCAGGACGCAAAACCTACCACTCGACACTCATTCCTATCAAGGATACTTCGGGACGTGTGGTACGCATCATCGGCTTGACGAGAGAGGGGTGAAGTTTCAAGCATATGAGTGTCTCATAGACTCTTTGCAAACGTGACCAAAGTGTGACCGCCTACTCGGTACTATTTAGCCCTCAAATTATTCGTCACGGGATGGGCTATGAAACTACTCAAGGAAGAGCAAACACCACAGAGTGCTTCGCACAAAGTGCAAGATGTTTCACCGCTCTTTGCGACACACGCACAAGAGCAGTTGACACAGCATCTCTCACCGCTTTTCCTCTCCTCTATGCTCAAAAAGCTCAATGGCAGCCAAAAACTTCTCCAAGAGAGCAATACGAAATTTCAACAAATTTTTGACAACAGCGTCGATATCATCTATTTCGTAGAGGTGACACCCGAAGGGCGTTTCATCCACCTCGATGTTAATGCGGCGTATGTTAAGGCAGTTGGGATGCCCTATGAAGTAATTGTAGGACACTATGTCGATGAGATAGAGAATGTTTCATTTCGCAAAACGCTCTTGGACAAATACAGCAGCTGTTTGAAGGCTGGAACGCAGGTAGATTATATCGCGCAGTACAGCTTCTCTCACTCGTCGTGTACCTATCACTCTACCCTCTCTCCTATTCGTGATGCATCGGGGCGAATTTACCGTATCGTAGGTGTCGCACGTGATATCACCGCGCTCAAAGAGCAGGAGATGGCGCTCATGGGCAAGGAGCAGGAGTACCGCACGATTATGGAGAATGCACCCGATTATGTGGCGCGTTTCGATAGTCAAGGGCGCCTTTTTTATACCAATCCTCCTTTGACTACACTGCTAGAGAGTCTTGGCAAAGGTGATGCTATTTCGCACACTCCTGCACAACTCTCCAAGAGTGGCAACCTCTATGTACTCGATAGAACCATCCAAAATGTCCTCAAAAACGGCAGACTCGAACAACTCATCCTCTCTTACCCTACCGCGCAAGGCAATATCGTCTATCAGGAAATCGTCTGTGCGCCTGAGCGTACACTGCGTGGCAAAATCATCGGGGTGTTGGCGTTTGGGCGCGATGTGACTGCACGTATCGAACTCCAAGAGGCACTACTGACACAAGAGCGAAATGCGCGTATGCTTATCGAAAACATTCCTGATCATATCGTGCGCTACGACAGGGCATGCAGAGCTATCTATGTGAGTCCTTCGATGGAGCGTGTCTTTGGGGAGGGTGGACTCGAAAAGTTCTTGGGCAAGACCCCTTTGGAGGGGGACGATACACAAGCGGCATACCTCGACTATGAAGCCTCGATACGCAAAGTAATCGAGAGTGGTGAGACGTGCGAATTGGAGATGACGCTTCATGGTCCAGATGGAACGATGCAGTACCATTTTGTGCGCTTTGTCCCTGAAAAAGATAGGCTAGGTAATCTCGTGAGCGTGCTTGCCATAGGTATGGATGTGACGCAAGCACATGAGCAAGAGATGGCGTTGCAAGCCCAAAAAGAGGCCTATTACTCCTTGGCAGAGAATGTCCCTGACAATATTGCGCGATGGGATACCCAAGGACATTATCTCTATATCAATCCTACGCATGAAAAGACTATAGGCAAAAGCCTCCAAGAGATAGTAGGGACTCCAATTCCACCCTCGCACACAGAGGTTTGGGCAGCTATGAATGAGGCTTTGTCGGGTGTGACCAAAACGGTACGTCAACATGTCGTAGATGAGCAGGGTGGCGTTACGATACACGATGTTACCGTCACTCCCGAATATGATAGTCAGGGAACTATCGTGAGTCTCTTGGGACTGGGTCGAGATGTGACCCAAATTGTCCAGCTCCAAGAGGCACTCAAAGAGCGTGAAACACACTACCGTAACAGTAGCAATTTACTCTCGGCTGTACTAGAGAGTTCACCCGATGTGGCTGTCTTCGCCCTCGATAGCTCCTATCGCTATGTGGCGTTCAATCAAAAGCATTTTAGAGGGATGCAGGTGATGTGGGGGTGTGAAATTGCCGTCGGGATGAATATGCTCGAGTGTATTACCGATGCCAAGGATAGACGAAAAGCCAAAGCCCTCTTCGACCAAACACTCGTGGGAGAATCCTTCATCGATGAGGCGCAATACGGAGAGGAGAGACTCTCGCGTAGCTATTGGGAAACCTACTATGCTCCTGTGCTCGATGAGCGCAAAAAGATCGTGGGGCTTACCTGCTACAACATCAATATTACCGACCGTAAAGCCCAAGAGCAAAAACTCCAAGAGACCAAAGCAAAACTCTCTTCGGTTATTGCCACTATTCCAGATTTGGTTTGGGTTAAGGATGCAGAGGGTGTCTATCTACTGTGCAATGAGGCTTTTGAACGCTTCTTCGGTGCACCTGCATCAGAGATTTTGGGCAAAACCGACTATGACTTCATCGCCAAAGAGCAGGCAGATTTCTTCCGTCAAAAAGATAGAGAAGCGATGCAAGCGGGTGAAATGCGCATCAATGAAGAGGAGATAGTTTTTGCCCATAATGGGCAGCATGCTATCTTGGAGACGCGAAAAGTACCTGTCTATGATGGCAAAACCTTCATGGGAGTCTTGGGTATCGGTAGAGATATTACACAGCGTAAAATCCAAGAGGAGCAGCTTGCGCTTCTTTCACACGCGATTAATAGCGCGTCGGAGATGATATTTCTTTTGCGTACCGATGTGCCGCAGTTTGTCTATGCCAATACGGTAGCTTCTCAACATTTGGGCTATACCCATGAAGAGCTTATTGGTGGGATGGGGGTCTATGATTTGGATCCCCACCTCAAAGACCCAGAGCGTTGGAATAGCTTCGTTGCGCGGCTAAAGGAGCTTGGCGACATTACGATGTACACCGAGCACCGCACCAAAAAGGGTGATATCTATCCTGTTGAGTTGCGCTTAAGTTTTGTCAAACACGATGTCAAAAATTATATATTAGCAATTGCCAAAGATGTGACCGCTCAAAGAGCGCAAGAGGCAGAGCTCATTGCCAAAGAGCGCCATTTTCGCTCTCTCGCAGAGAACTCTCCCGATGTTATCATCCGATACGACCTCAATGGAGTCTATCAGTATGCAAACCCTAGTGCTGTAGAGCTCTTTGGCAGACCCTACGAGGAGATAGTGGGTAAAAATGTGCGTGAGACCGCCCCCGCTTTTATGCTCCCATTTTTGGCAGAGTATTATGACCTTTTGGAGAGGCTTATCCAAAAAGGAGAGAATGGTTCCCACCAAATGGCATTACCCGATGGCAAAGGGGGTATGCTCTATCACTCTGTAGAAATAATTCTTGAAAAAGATGCCAACAATGAGCCCATCAGTGTATTGACGGTAGGACGCGATATTACGCAACAACACCGCATGCACCAAGAGCTTCAAGAGAGCCAAAAACGTCTCATCGAGGCGCAACGCATCGCAAAAATAGGGAGCTGGGAGCTGGAATTTCCTAGCTTGAAGCTCTTGTGGTCGAGTGATATCTATACGATTTTTGAGATAGAGCCACAACTATTCGAGCCATCGTATGACCATTTTCTCAATGCTGTTCATCCTGAAGATCGTGAAATGGTCGATGTCGCTTTCGCGCAGTCACTCTCTACGAAAACCCCCTATGACATCGTCCATCGACTCCTCATGGCAGATGGGCGTATCAAATATGTGCATGAAAAAGGACAGAGTTTTTACGACGAGCAGGGAGAGCCACTACGCTCTTTTGGCACCGTCCAAGACATCACCCACCAAAAAGCAGTCGAGAAAAAAATCGAATATTTGGCGCACCACGATGCCCTCACAGGACTACCTAATCGCCTCTTGACACGTCAACGCACCCAAGAAGCGATTGAGCGTGCCGCTTTGGCAGGCACACAAGTGGCACTCCTCTTCATTGATTTGGACGGCTTCAAAATCATCAATGACACGATGGGACATACCGTGGGCGACAGTATGCTCAAGATGGTCGCCAATCGTCTAGCAGAGGGGATACGTCCTATCGATACCATAGGACGACAAGGGGGCGATGAATTTTTGCTCCTCATGGCGAACATTGATACGCCAGAGGATGCCATCGCGTCGGCACAGCATATTGTCGAGCGCTTTGAACAGCCCTTCGTCATCAATGAACAAGCACTCTCTATTTCAGCCTCGATTGGTATCGCGCTTTTTCCTATGCATGGAGAGAGCTTCGAGCTACTGTTGCAAAATTCAGATACCGCCATGTACAAGGCGAAAGAGCAGGGCAAAAACACCTATTGCCTCTATACCCAGCAGATGAGCCATCACCTCAAAGGACAATTGCGTCTCCAAAACGACCTCAAATGGGCGCTGCATTGTGGAGAGTTTTTCTTGCACTATCAGCCTCAAATCAATTTGGAATCGCACACCGTTGTAGGTGCAGAGGCGCTTTTGCGATGGAATCATCCGCAATTGGGCATCATTTCACCTGCAGAGTTCATCCCTTTGGCAGAGAGTACGGGTGCTATTGCTTCGATAGGGCAGTGGGTCATCGAAGAGGCGTGTGCCCAAGCGGTGCGATGGCATCGTCAAAACATTCCTATTACGATTGCGGTGAATATTTCAGCGGTGCAGTTCAAGCGCGGAGATTTGGAAAAAATCGTCAAAGATGCACTGCATCACTCCAAGCTTCCTGCCTATTTCTTGGAGCTGGAGCTTACCGAGTCTATACTCATTAGTGATACGGACAATGCATTGCGCACTTTACGCGCCCTCAAAGAGATAGGGGTGAGGCTCTCTATCGATGATTTTGGGACGGGGTACTCATCGCTGTCCTATCTCAAGCGTTTTGCCGTCGATAAGCTCAAAATTGACCAATCCTTCGTACGCGATATTTTACGCGACCCCGAAGATGCTGTCATCGTGCGCACCATCATACAAATGGCAAAGAGCCTCAATCTCGTCTCGATTGCAGAGGGGGTTGAAAATCGTGAGGTGCTTAATGTGCTAGAGATGCTTGGGTGTGATGAGGTGCAGGGGTATCACTTCGCCAAACCGATGCCAGAGGATGAGTTTGAGAGCTTCTATCGTCATTTTCTTCTTTTGAAAAATAAATAAATTGTTTTAACGCTTTTTGGCTTATGATATGCGCAAACATTTGCGAAACAGGAGCCATCCATGAACAAACTCACACAATACTCTCTACTAGGTCTGGTGCTTTTGGCACTCTTCTACGGCATATCGACGATGCGCGGTATGCAAGCCCAACTCAATACGGTCGAGAGCGCATGGGCACAGGTCGAGAATCAGCTTCAACGTCGTATTGACCTCATTCCCAACCTCGTCGAAACGGTCAAAGGGTACGCGGCACACGAAAAAGAGCTCTTCATGGGTGTGGCAGAGGCACGAGCCGCCGCAGGGCAAATGCGTATCGACATCGCCAATGCTACACCAGAGCAGATGGCGGCATTTACCAAAATGCAAGGGCAACTTAGCAGTGCATTGGCGCGACTCCTTGCGGTACGCGAAAGCTATCCTGACCTCAAAGCCAATGAGAGCTTTTTGAAACTCCAAGATGAGCTAGCAGGTACCGAAAACCGTCTAGCAGTAGAGCGTAAACGTTTCAATGATGAAGTGCGTATCATGAACAACAAAGTGACTATTTTCCCCTCATCGATAGTCGCGTCGCTCTTGGGCTACGGCAAAATGGGCTATTTTGAGGTCGAAGAGGCCGCAAAAGCGCTCCCCAAAGTCTCTTTCTAGTCGATGCGACGCCTGCTTCTCCTTGGGGCGCTTGTCGCCTCGCTTTGGGCATTGGAGGTGCCACCTCTCACAGGTAGAGTCGTCGATACGGCAGGGCTTTTCACGGCTGCACAAAGTGCCAAACTCACCGCTCAACTCTCCTCTATTGAAACCAACACCACCCATCAAATCGCTGTTTTGACTATCCCCTCTCTCGAAGATGAAAATCTGGAGAACTATGCGCACCAAGTCGCCTCCACATGGCAATTGGGTCAAGCCAAAAAAGATAATGGTGTATTGCTTCTCATCGTCAAAGATAGCCACGATATTCGTATCGAGGTGGGGTATGGTCTGGAGGGTGCACTGCCCGATGGACTTGCAGGTACGATAATTCGGCGTGAAATGGTGCCGCACTTCAAGGAAGAGCACTACTACAAAGGGGTCAAGGCGGCAATCGAAGCTATCGATGCCGCTACGCGCGGTGAATATACGCCCGAAGAACCCATGAGTGAAGAGGAAGAGGAGTTTATGTGGGTGGTCTTGGGCGTGATATTTTTCATACTCTCGATACTTTCACGTATCAACAAACCCATTGCCTCTGTCGCAGGAGCCGTTGCAGGTGCAGGCGTGGGACTCTTTTTTTTCAACTCCTTTTTGCTCCTCATTGTACTAGGGTTGGTAGGCTCTGTAGTGGGTTTCGTGGCAGGCTATTTGCCTGTGACAATGTTCATGGGTGGACGTGGCGGTCGAGGAGGCGGTGGATTTAGCGGTGGTGGCGGACGTTTTGGTGGCGGTGGCGCTAGTGGTAAGTGGTAATTTTTTTGTTTGGCTGTATGACGATAATTCCAGACTTTTTGTAGTGCTAGACTAGTCGTGAACCTTCATATTATTGTGGTGGTTACGAAGGGTTTCTTCTCTTCATATAAAAAGCTGTACCAAGTCCGCCAAGAGCAACAACGAGAGATATGAGAGCTTCTATGTTTTTGCCACTGTCTAATAGCTCAAATGCTTTATAAAGTGTGTAAAAACCTAGTCCAGTTGGCGTTAACCAACCTAAGAAACCCATGAAAAGCTCACCAAATACCTGTACTCTGTCAATAAAATGTATATGTTTTAGGTTGCTTTCTGCCATTTTTGTCAGTCTATCTGGAAGTGTTTTGTCAATATTTTTGTATTGCTGCATATGTTCTGGATGGGGAACGGGTCCACTAAATTGTTCGGATTTTTGTGTTTTTTGAGTAATTTCAAATTCAAAATCTTTTGCTAAATCCTTTAGCAAATTATTTTTGATTTCTTCAATCTCTTTTTTTGATAAGGTTACCTTGCTACTTGATTCTTCTTTAGGCATCGACACGGCTAGATACCTTACTCATGGAAGAAGAGAGACTTTGCCCTACTTGTTGCCAAGCTGTAGAAATGTTATCAATATTTCTCTTTTTAGAATTGATTTTTATCTCGTTGCGAGGATCAACTGATTTTGCTATTCCATTTAGGTAAGCTTCAAAAAAACCGTGATAATTAATATGATTTGACATGTTAGATAATCCTCCTCATCTTTGTTCTATTGCTGAAGAATACACCGAATTTAAAATAAAAAGCTTAAAAAGACAATTACGAATACATAAAATTTTATTGTGTGTAGTATCAAAATAAAGTTCAAAGTAAAAATAACATAAGGAAAGATTTGAGTTTGTGGGAAAAGTGGCGGACAGAGAGGGATTCGAACCCTCGGTCAGGTTTCCCCGACGCACCCTTAGCAGGGGTGTGGTTTCAGCCAACTCACCCATCTATCCGTGTTTGTTTTAGAGGTCGCATAATAACGGGATTTTTATAATATTGCGCTTAATGCGCCAAGCGGCGCGAGCGGCTTAGATGTGCGATTTTTTGGGGTCGCGCAGAACTTCTTCTAGCAGTGCTTCAAGGCGGTGCACCAGTGAGTTATTCGACTTGGTTTTGGCATCTGCAATCTTCTCTTTGAGACGCACAATGACTTCTACGGTATCTAGCACTTTCATATGATGACTCCTTTTGATTTTAGGTCATCTGCCCAAAAGCAAGGAGCATGCCAAAATATTAAATTTCGCGCAAAATCCGCTCTACGACGCTCAAAGGGTCGCTAGATTCGTAGATGGGGCGACCTACGACGACGAAATCGACACGGTTTTGACGTGCGGTATCGAGGGTGGCTACACGCATTTGGTCACCTGCCTCCTCACCAAAAGGGCGAATCCCAGGGGTGAGAGTCAAAAAGGAGTTGTGCGTTTGGGTCTTGATAGCGTCACTCTCAAAAACACTGCACACCACACCATCGAGCGCAGAGTCGTAGGCATCTTGCGCCCATTGTGTCGCTTTTTCTAGGATAGGTTTTTCGTAGACGGCTTGGAATTGCGCCTCGTCAAAAGAGGTGAGCGCGGTTACTGCCAACACCAGTGGACGACGAGGATAGTGTGAGAGGCGTTGCATGACCGTTTGCATGGCGGTTTTGCCTGCGCTAGCATGGACATTGAACATATCGATGTCAAGTTCCATAATCGACTCAGCCGCATCTGCCATCGTATTGGGAATGTCATAGAGCTTCAAATCGAGGAAGATTTTGAAATCAGGATTGATAGCTTTGATAGCCTCGATGAAGGGCTTGCCATCGCGGATGAAGCTACGCAAGCCTATTTTGAGCCAGATGGGTAGAGTGGAGAGTTTTTGTACCAAATCGAGATTGGCTTGTTGGG
>JQIT01000015.1 GCA_000830255.1 Sulfuricurvum sp. PC08-66
ATTATATTCAACTATTGGAGAGCGGTATAGAGTATATTGCAATTTCAAAAAATAATTTTAAGGTATATATACCTCCAAATAAAGTTTATGTAAATCACGATGGTAACAAATATGAAATAAAAGAAAATGAGATTATACAATTGAATAATTTTTCAGGTTTTGATAATGTGATGATATATTTTGGAGGCAAAAATATAGAAGAGCAATTTAAAAAAGATACCGTTGGATATGCTGTAATTGATGATTTGTGGTGAAAAATTTTATAAGAAGGCAAAATGAATACACTTTTTAAAATCTCTGTTTTGATTTTCTTGTGCTTTAGTAGTTCTACGCTTTTGTTCGCCCACGATAGAAGTGAAAAATTGATTCTCGTGCAGGGCATAGTTCTGAATCTCTATTACGAAGATAAATACATAGAAATAAAAAGAGCAGAATTGTTTTATGGCTATGGTATGCTGGATAAGAATAGGGTTTTCATTGCGTATCAAGATCCAGAATATGGAGCTGAAGCTGTTGCTAGGCTCGATGTGCTTAATGTTCACGATGGAAACACAACTAAACTAACAATCATAGGCTCTTCAGGAGAGTCACATTTCGATGTTTATCCCTATACGGGACATATTGCCTACAACGACTCTGACGGTATTCATCTGATGATAGTTCATGAAGATAACTCGATAGTCATACACGATTTAGTAAAAGATTCAAGTGCGTGGGGCGTTTTTTGGGTCGATAAAAATACAATCGGGACAATGCTATGGGAAGAAAAGAGAAATGAGTTCAAAAAAATAGATGTTTCTCATCTTTTGAAATAGCGATTGACACATCGAGGTGGTTCGGCTAAAATGACAACATATTGTCAAAAGGAGCACCCATGCAAGCCCTATTTTATTCACAAGCGCGTAACAACCTCAGAGAGCTCATCAACAAAGTGTGTGACGATTTCGACGAGGTAGTCATCACCACCAAGGATGACAAAGCCGCCGTGCTCATCTCCTACGAAGAGTACAGCGCGATGAAAGAGACGATGTATCTCCTCTCCTCCAAGAGCAACCGCGACCGCCTCAACGACGCTGTAGACCAAATCGAGCGTGCGCAGTTCGTCACCAAGGAACTCGCCCTATGATGATTGGCTTTGCCGATAGAGGGTGGGAAGATTATGAAAATTGGGTGCACAATGACAAAAAAATGGTAAAGCGCATCAACATGCTCCTAGCAGATATCAAACGTAACCCCGAAGATTCCAATGGTCTAGGCAAACCCGAACGCCTCAAGGAGAATTTTCAGGGCTACTTTTCACGCCGTATCACCGCAGAACATCGATTGGTCTACAAACTTTTGGGGGAGTTGATAGTCGTCGCACAGTGCCGCTATCACTATTGAAATGATGCGTGCTGATTATCGCGTTGAGATGCCCCATGCTATAATGCTCTGGTAAATACAAAGGCACGCAAAAATGAAAGAGATTCGATGGAGTGAGGAGAAAAATCAGCTTCTGATACTTCAACGTGGTCTCTCTTTTGAAGCGGTAGTGGACAAAATCCTCCAAGGTGCCATCCTAGAGCGTAAAAGCCATCCCGATAGGGTGCGCTATCCCAATCAAGAGATTTTGGTCTTGGAGTTGGGAGGGTATATCTGCTATGTGCCGTATGTCGAAGATGAGGAGAGTATCTTTCTCAAGACGATTATTCCAAGTCGCAAGTTAAACCGAGTATGGGGAGAGAAAAAATGAAAAAGCAAATCGTATACGCTCCTGAAGAGTTGAAACTTTTGGAGGAGATAGAGAGGGGTGAGTGGCAAAGTCAACCTCTCACGCCTCAAGCCCAAGAGGAGTGGCAATCGTATGCGCGACATACACTAGCCATGAGCGAGAAAAAGCAGACGACGATACGTTTTTCCGTGAGCGATTTGGCGGCGGTCAAAGCCAAATCCAAAGAGATGGGTATCAATTATCAAAACATCATACAGACACTTGTGCACCAGTACGCCACAGGTAAAATCAAATTAGAACTCTAAACTTTTTATGATAAAACAATCCTCTATCGATGCACTCAAAGCGCGCTTGGACATCGTCGATGTCATCACCGACTATATTGAGCTGAAAAAAAGTGGCTCCAATTACAAAGCAGTTTGCCCCTTTCACGACGAAAAATCTGCAAGCTTTTCGGTGAGTCCTGCGCGTCAAATGTACCACTGTTTTGGGTGCAAAGCCAGCGGCGATGCGGTCAAATTCGTCATGGACCATCAGCAACTCACCTATCCCGAAGCCCTAGAGCGATTGGCAAAACACGCCAACTTTACTCTGGAGTACGAGGTCAAAGATGAGTCGCCTAAGCTTGATGCTAGAGCCCTCGAAGCGGTGCACATCTGGTATCAAAAACGCCTCCAAGAGCATCCAAATGCCTTGGCGTATCTGAGTGAACGTGGGGTCTATGACTCCTCGATAGAGCGTTTTGGGATTGGGTATGCGCCTAGTTCGCAAGAGACGCTTACCTTTTTGCGTAGCAATGGATTTAGCGAGCAAAATGCGATGGAGTTGGGGATTTTGGCTCTCGACACAGAGGGTCATCGACGCTATGCACGCCATATCGAGCGCATCATGTTTCCTATTTTTGCCAGCAATGGTGCTATCGTGGGGTTCGGAGGGCGTACCATCACGGGGCATGGCGCCAAATATGTCAATACGGGGGATACGCCGCTTTTTGAAAAATCGACGCTGCTTTACGCCTATAATTTGGCGCGTATGGCGGCGAATAAGCGCAAGCAACTCATCATCGTCGAGGGGTATTTGGATGTGGTGATGCTACACCAAGCGGGGTTTGAGAACGCGGTGGCGGTGATGGGTACGGCACTCACCCCCTACCATCTGCCTCTGTTGGGCAAGCTCGATGCCAAAATCATTATCGCGTACGATGGGGACAGCGCAGGGAAAAACTCTGCACTCAAAGCCGCGATACTGCTGAGCACCACTCAAAAATATACGCTCGATGGGGGTGTGGTGCTATTTGGGCAGGGGATGGACCCTGCGGATATGGTCAAGGAGTCGCGTATCGAGGAGCTAAATACGCTTTTGAGCGTGCCTGTGCCCTTTGTCGATTTCGTCTTGCAGACGATGATCGCACAGCACGATTTGCGCAATGTCGTCGATAAGACCAAGGCTATAGAGGAGGTGCGCAAGTATCTCGTGCAGCTTTCACCACTGATGCAAGAGGCGTACAAAGCCAAAGCGGCGATGATGCTAGGCATACCGTTGAGCTATTTGGGGCTAGGTAATGCCATCGTCAATCGCGCCAAACCTATCGAGCTACAACTCAAAGAGCACCAAGATATGGCGGAGCTAAGCATCGTCAAAACACTCATAGAAACTCCTACGATGTCCACCCATATCTTGGAGTATATCGATGCATCGATGATGCGCGTGCACCGAGGTGAGTTTGAGCTAGCGTTGGCGCAGGAGTGGGAGCATCCCGCACTCGTGGCTATCATGATGAATGAGCAGATTCACGCGGTGAAATGGGAAGATTTGGAGGCGCAAATGTGTGTAGTATTGGCACGCTACTATGAGCAGCTTTTCAAAAACAGCCTCACCGACCCCAAAGAAAAAGCGCGCTCGATGGAGTACCGCACCAAATGGATGGAGTACAAAAGTAAAGGAGCCTAAGATGTTGAGTCGTCACTATGAACTGATCGATACGCTACACGAAAATGCATTTATGGTGGTGACACGCGCAAGACGTTTGAATGATGGTCAACAGGTCATTATCAAGCGCGTCAAGTCGCACGAGACGGCACAAAGCCACATCGTACAGATGATGAACGAAGCGCAAATATTGTTGCAACTAAGCGGCGCACATTTTCCTACCCTGCTTGCCACGCACACCTCTCCCCATGAATATGCCCATATCTTCGAGGATATTGGAGGCTTTTCGCTTTTTCATCTTCTGCGCCAAAACAGTTTTTCGATGGAGCAAAAGCTCAAAATCGCCCTTGAAATTGCCCAAACAATGAAGCTTTTGCACCAAAAGCACATCATTCACGCCGATATCAATCCCAAAAATATCATCTACAATCCCCACACCAAAGTGGTGCAGCTTATCGATTATGGCTATTCGATACTCGATACTCGCCTGCGCTACAACAGCCAAGTCAATATTGGCACCTCGGGGAATTTGATGTATATGTCCCCTGAGCAAACAGGTCGCACGCGCCAAAAAATAGATTTTCGTAGCGATTTTTACAGCTTTGGGATGACGCTCTATCACCTTTTTGCGGGATGTGAGCCTTTTGAGGTAGAGGAGCAGTATGAGCTTATTCACAAACAAATAGCGCTCTATCCTACCCCTTTGGAGGAGCGTATCGAGGGGTTTGACCCCTATGTGGGGGCGTTGGTGCGCAAGCTCATCGACAAAGAGCCGATGGAGCGTTATCAAAGCGACGATGCACTTATCCATGACCTCAAAGAGGCGCTGGAGCGATTGGCACACAAAAAGCCAAGCGAGAGGTTTGTGTTGGGCAGTTTTGATGTGCCGCGCTTGGGGTTTGGCGAGGTGTTCGTGGGACGACACAAGGAGCTAGAACACCTCCAAGAGAGTGCACGTTGGGTCGCACAAGGGCAATCGACACAGCTTTTTGTCTGGGGGCAAGCAGGCGTGGGCAAGACGCGCCTCATCGAAGAGTATATGGGGTATCTGCAAGGAGCCATTATAGGGCGTGCCAAATTTGAGCAAGAGGTACAAATACACCCCTACAGTGCTTTTCGGGCGCTTTTTATCCAGCTCAAACAGCAGTGGATACGCACAGGAATGAGCACGTTGCCTTGCGCGATGGATGCCCAAAGTATCGATATTTTGGGGCGCTTTTTTGGAGAGTTGACCTCGATTCTACCCCCATTGCCTCCTGAATATCTCTCGACAGGGGGAGGGCGAGAGCGTTTGCCCTATGCGATTGGTCAGCTTTTGGCGTGTATGGCTTGTAAAGAGCGACCGTTGGTGCTTTGGTTCGATGATATTCAGTGGAGCTCTGATGCGGCGGTGGATTTGATGTTGTCAGTTTTTGCGCAACACGCCATGCCTCATGTACACAAAATAGTGAGCTATCGACCTTTGGAGGGCAATAGAAGCGCCTCTCGACTCTTGGCAGGACTCAAAAACGCTATCCACGTCCAAAACATCGACCTTCCTTTGGAGGCGTTGACGCAAGAGGAAGTGGGTGAGATGATGGGTGCGCTTTTTGGCGTGGAGGTTGCTCTTGCGCACGCTTTGGGCGAGATAGTGACCAAAAAAACAGCGGGCAATGCGCTTTTCGCGGTGATATTTTTGACCCATTTGGTCGAGCACAAAGCCATCTATTACGCAGAGGGTCGATGGCATTTTGTGTGGGAGCAAATCGTAGCGTTTCATGCCAGTGACAATATCGCGCAGATGCTCAAGAGAGAGTTGGAGCGTCTAGACGCGGTGCATTTGGCGGCGTTGCAGCTCTTGGCACTTTTGGGGAGCCGTTTTGCGGTGGTGCATGCGCATGCGCTTTTGCGCCAAATGGGCATGGCGACGACACTCTTGGAGGAGCTAAAAGCGCAGGGCTTTATCGATATGTACGGTGCCTATTATATTTTCGTGCACGATGAGGTACAGCACAGCGCGTTGGTTTGGCTAGAGGAGAGTACCAAGAGTAGATTGCATTGGGAGATAGGGCGCTACGTGGAGAGTGCTTATCGCAAGGGTACTTTTGAAGATCTCATCGCGATGGTATGGCACCTCAACCGCGCCCACGAAGGGGGTAATTCACACAAGCGACTGCTCGCCTACAATCAAGAGGCGTTGGCACTGTTAGTCTCCTCTGGTTCCTATGAGGGGGCATTGGCGCTGTTGGAGTGGATGCAAGCGCACGGTATCGATGAGGGGCTCTCCAAAACGTGGTCTTTTGGTGTGCAAAAAACCAAAATTTACTACTATTCAGGGATGCATGAGGAGGCGATGAAGCAAGCGCGACACCTCCTGCGCATGGCGCACACCTCTGTTGAGCGTATCGAAGCGTTTGGACTTTTCAACGCCATTTGTGTCACGCATGGCAGAGGGTTTGAGGAGGTCGTCACCTACGCGCAAGCGCTTTTGGGCGCAGTGGGTGTCGAGATGCCGCACGAACGTGTAGCCTTGGAGCGTAGCGTCGAGGCACTCAAGAAGAGCCTTCAGCGCGCTACACTCCCACATCAGCGTGCTGATGTGGCAAAAGTGCCTGTGATGACACGCTCCAAAGAGCGCTACATTATCGATATTTTGGTGCCCTTTTGGGAGGCGGCTTATTATCTAGCAGATATTGCGCTGATGCAGTGGAGTTTTTTGCTCATAGTCGAGCGCTCTCATCGCTATGGCTATACGAGTGGTTCTGCTTTTGGGTTTGTGCTCTATGGCGGGATGTTGGTCTCAGAGGGCGCTTACAAAGAGGCGTACCGCTTTGGCGAAGTTGCTTTGGCGTTGACGGATCGCTTTGGGGATCTCTCGATGGTGCCCAAAGTCTACAATTTCATGGCGAATTTCATCGCGCCCTATACCAAAGGGTTCGGGCACAACAAGGCACTCTACCGCAAGAGTCTAGAGCAGAGCAAAAAAAATGGGGATATTATTTTTGGGACGTGGGCTAATTTCTTGATGCATTTGAGTAGCTTCTTCGAAGGTGACCCCCTCGAGGAGCTACGCGAAGAGATTCTCCATGAAAACCAATGGATATACTACTCAGGCGACAAAAAAATGGTGGCGATTTTCACCTTTTTGTCGCAATTGGTCGAGGCGTATCAATCGGGCAAAACAATGAGTGGCACCGATGAGCACGCCATGCTTAGTATGTGGGAGAGTGAGCATTTTTACCCCGCGTTGGCATGGTACGGCGTACTCAAAGCGCACTCTTTGTGGCTTCAAGAGGAGCCGCAAAAAGCGTATGAACTGCTCCAACGCACACTGCATACCGATGCCAATGAGGTCGTCATGTTCCCCGCTATTATGGTGCACATTTGGCGTGCAGTGATGCTACTAGAGAAAGGGTCGCTCGATAGTGAGGAGTTGGCACAATTGGCGCACGACCAAGCCAAAGTAGCGCATTTGGCTCAAAACGCCCCCGCGCTCTATAAGCCCTATGCCTTGTGGCTAGAGGCGCTTGCCAAACGCTCTACGCATACGCAATGGGAGTGCGCAGAGGCATTCGATAGAGCCTTAGAGAGTGCACGCAAAAGTGCCAATGCCTTTGTGGTATCGATAATCGCGTTGAGTGCTGGGCGCTTTTGGGAGAGCAAAGGGTTTGGGGATATGAGTCGTTTCTATTTTGCAGAGGCGATGGTAGGACTCAATCAATGGGGCGCCTACACACAAGCCGATGCGATAAAACCCAAAATCGATACACACGCACCCAGCGGACAAAGTGGCGACTCTTCGAGCGGTTCACTGCTACGTCACGAACCCAACAATTACCGTGTATTGCTCAAATCCTTTTATGCCCTAGCGCAAAGCAGTGACAAAAAGGTGCTGCTAGAGCGTCTCATGCGTACTATTCTCGAAAATGCCACCGCGAGCAAGGCGGTCATGGTGCTCAAAGAGGAGGAGCATTTCATCACGTGTGCCTCTATCGATTTGGGCACAAACCAGACGAAATTTCATGCGTTGGAGTTGGGGCAGACCCCCTTCATCCCCTATCACATGGTGATGCACGCCCTACAGACCCGCCACAAAGTTATCGAAAGCTACCCTGCCAAGAGTGGGCGCTTTGTCTATGATGATTATATACGTGTCAACACGCCCGCCTCTGCGATGGCACTGCCTGTTTTGGTCGAGGGGGAGATTCAAGGGGTGCTTTACTTGGAAAACAGCCAAATCCCTACCCCTCTGGATGCTACGACGCTACAGACCTTGCGACTCCTACTCACCCAAGCGGCTATCGTCTATAGCTCCATAGCGCTCTATGAGAAGCTCCAAACGAGTCAAAACCACCTCACCCAAGCCCAAGAGATTGCCAAGCTCGGCAGTTGGCGTATTCGTGCGAGCACAGGAGAGGCTACGCTGTCACACCAATCCTACCGTATCTACGATGCACCGCTTGATACCGTTGCGTTGAGTGTCTCGTGGATGGTAGCGCACACCCATCCTGACGACAGAGCTATCGTGCAGGCAAGCTACGAAAAGCTCCTAGGAGGGCAGCCCACGTGCGAAACAGTCAATCGTATCATCACCGATAAGGGGCTTGTGCGTACGGTGCGCCAACGCGCCCAAGGCTTTTGGGAGGGGGGAGAGCTCATCTTTTCGGGCACGATTCAAGACATCACCGAGCAGACCAGCGTCCAAACGCGCGTCGATATGCTCTCTCACGTTATCGAGCAGACACCTTTGGCGGTGCTAGTCACAGACAACGAAGGCAAAATCGTCTACGCCAACGCCCACACGCTCAAAACGACGGGTTACTTTCTCGATGAGCTTTTCGGCAAAAATATGCGCATCTTCTCTTCGGGTCTCCACCCTGTAGAGTTCTATGTCCAGATGTGGCACACCATCGCCCAAAAGCGTCAATTTTGGCGTGGCACTAGCATCAATCGCATGAAAAATGGCGCACACCGCGATATGGCATCGACGATTTTCCCTATTCTAGATGCGCACGGTGCCATTACCCACTATGTCACACTCCAAGATGACATTACCGAGCGTAATATCAAAGACAAACTCTTCTTGATGCAGACGCGCCAAGCCCAAATGGGTGAGATGCTCAGCATGATTGCACACCAGTGGCGCCAGCCTTTGGCGATTATCAGTGCGCTTATGGGTCGCCAAAAAATCAAAATCATGATGGAGAGTGCGACACTCGAAGAGATGGCGCAGACGTTCGATGAGATAGAGCTACAAGTACAGCACCTCTCGCGCACCATTAGCGACTTCAAGGATTTCTTCAAACCTGACAAATCGATGGTCGAAACCACCTCTGCGTGGATGGTCGCCAAAGCGTTGGAGCTTATCGAGCATACACTGTTGCAAAACAATATTGCGGTAGAGACGCACATCGGTATCGATGAGGTGTATATGACCTACGAAAGTGAGCTCATACAAGTGCTTTTGAATTTAGTCAAGAATGGCTACGACGCACTCAAAGAGCGTCATGTCGCGCAAGGGTGGATACGCATCAGTGCCACCCAAGAGCAGCGCGAAGTGGTGATACGTGTCGAAGATAATGGCGGCGGCGTAGACCCTGCGGTCATCGATACGCTCTTTTTGCCCTACGTCTCTACCAAAAGCGATAATGGTACAGGACTAGGACTCTACATGAGCAAGACCATCATTCAAGAGCACTGCCAAGGCACCATCGAGGTACAAAACAGCCCTGTGGGTGCAATTTTTACGATACGTTTCCCGATGAACAGAGCTTTGCAGTAGTCGAATATTTGGAAATGTCCAAGTAAATTTTGCTCATTCAAGAAGTCATCGACAATTGCACTTTTCTCATGAGCATCTTTACTATTTTTGCGGTGAAGTGTTTGACAATAAATTTAGATTCAAATAATACTCATACACACCACTATCTGAACTAACTTCCATGGACATTTCTTTCATTAATTTTTTGATTAATTGAATAACACTATCAGAAAATTGTTTTTGCTCTTCAACTATTATTGCAACTATTACATCCAAAGCCAGTCCGTACTCACAATGTTCTAAATACTCATTCACTTTTACAATTTCATCCTGAGAAAATTCAGTATCTATTTCACTTAGTATTTCTATAAAAATATTTTCTATTTTAGTATAGTTAATCATTTTTACATTGTATCTATCCATAACTTTTTTGATTCTAGGTTGGATAAAAAATATATTTATTACAGGAAATAAAAATATCAATAAAAACGTTCCATAATACTCCCTAAAACGCAAAGCGCGTCCCTCCTCAATTTCTCTTAAATTTTTTGCCAAAAAGAAGGAAATAAATCCTATTGCAATATTTAAAACAAAACTCCAATCATCTACCATGAACTTGTCATCTATCAACATTAGCAACTCAAATACTGAATCATGATACTTTGGTTCACTCATCAAGTAGTATGAAACAGTTAATAAATGAATGGCGAACATTGACATTAATATTAGAAAGCTTACATGAAACAGTTTAACATTTTTGGTATTTCGAAGAGAAATCAAATTCACACCCATCATCCAAAGCCAAAATAGGTATACGAAACCAGAATAAAAGCTAAAATAGTATAGAAAAATTTCTCCTCCTCCTTCATTTGAATTTAAAAGAAAAAAAAATTCAAATATAAAAAATAGGAGAAAAGTTAATGTTAAAAACTTTACAGGTTGTAGCTTGTCAATAGATATGTTAAATGCTTTCATAAGGTTTCACTCCTTCACACTCGTTCTAGGGTCATAATATCGCGCACCATAATAGTAGAGTCCCGTGAGAGTGTCAAGCTCCTGCATGCCCCCAACTCTCCCCTTTTTTTGACAATCACTCTTCTTGAGATTCTTTTGAGATTTTTTATTCCTACGATGGTGCATCGAAAAATTCGAATCTTTACACCAAAGGAGAAAAAATGGCAAAACGCGTAGTCATAGTAGATGATTCTAGGACGGTACTTGCTACCGCAGAGCTAGCCTTGGAGGAGCTCGTGGGCAGTGGCGCCTTAGAGGTCAAAGCCTACCTCAATCCAGCAGAGCTTTTGGAGGCGTTGCAAGGAGGGAGTGAGACGTTTGATTTGCTTATTAGCGATGTCAATATGCCCCAGCTCAATGGTCTAGAGCTCGCCCGTGCACTCAAAAGCGATGCACGCTACTCCACCAAACCTATCATCATTCTCACCACCGAAAGCAGCGAAGAGATGAAAAAAATCGGCAAAGAGATTGGGGTGACAGGATGGATGGTCAAGCCCTTTAACAACGAAAAAATGGTCAAGACTGTTCGCATGGTACTAGGAGTTTAGGATGGCAAAAGAGACTCAACAAAGCCGTCGTGAGCGCTATTTGACCTTCTTTTTGGGTGAAGAGCAGTATGGCATTGCCATCGACCAAATCAAAGAGATTATCGCCATGATGAAGGTGACCAATGTCCCCAAAGCCCCCGCTTATATACGTGGTGTCATCAATCTACGAGGCTCTATTATCCCCGTAGTCGATACACGATTGCGTTTTGGGATGGCACAGCGTGAGGTGGATATGCATACGGCCATCGTCATTATCGAGGTACAAAAAATCAATATCGGTTTCATCGTCGACCGCGTCGAAGAGGTCGCAAGCATAGATGCCGCATCTATGAGCGAGCCGCCCCGTTTTGGCAATCACATCGACGGGGATTTCATCTCATCGATGGCGCAGATGGAGCAAAACGTCGTGATGATATTGGACGTGGTGAAACTCTTCAAAGACGAAGAGCTTTTCAATATAGAGCAAATTCAAAAAAAAGATTAACTCAAGGAGCAAAAAATGAAATGGTTGGACAATATGGTGTTGCAAAGTAAACTTATCCTGCTTACGGTGGTGATGATGGTTGCGCTTGCAACGTTAGGATTTATGGGGTATACGAATCTTCAACAATGGAAAAGCTCGGTCAATGAATTGGGTGGAGTGAGACTCCCGTCTATTGTCGGAATTATGGAGATGCGCACAGGTATCAATCAAGTCGTTATTCAACAAAACCGTGTTCGTTTACTTCGAGGTGATTCAAAGATGAATGAAAAACTTGAAGATGCAAGACAAAGACTTGTCGCTGGTTTTGAACGTTTTGATAAAGGATACCAAATCTACGCGCCACTCCCTCAGACCGATGAGGAGGCAATCGAATGGAAAAAATTCGAAGAGGCGTTTGGAAAATGGAAAGAGATGAGCTTGGAATTTCGTTCCAATACGCTTGTGCCTTTGATCAACAACACCAACCCAGAGATGGAAGCTGTCTATTTTGACCAAATGAAGACTTTTATCGAGACGAGCCGTGCTCCACGTTCGGCTGCATTGGCAAGTATGGATAAAATCTCTCAAATCAATATCGATGTGGGAAATGAAGTCGTAACAACTTCACAAGAAGAGGCTAACAGTGACACGAAGCTAACTGTCGTTGTTATGTTGATTGCCTTTGCCGTAGCGATACTCTTGGCAACGTTGATTATCCGCTCTATCTCCCGAGCCATTACGGCTAGTGTGACGTCGATTCGTGACGGTGCGATGCAAATCACCTCTGCTAGCGACCAAGTAGCCTCCTCTTCAGCTTCATTGGCACAAGGGGCTAGCGAACAAGCCAGCAGTGTCGAAGAGGTGAGTGCGACGCTTGAAGAGTCTACGGCGATCAACAACCAAAACACCGACAATGCACGTCAAGCAGATATATTGGCGAAAAATGCCAACGATTCAGCGCGTGCAGGGTACGAAAAAGGGGAGCAACTCTCTCACTCGATGCACGCCATCACCGAATCGGCGGCAAAAATCTCTGGCATTATCAAAGCCATCGACCAAATCGCTTTCCAGACCAACCTTCTTGCGCTTAATGCCGCAGTGGAAGCGGCACGTGCAGGTGAGCATGGTCTAGGCTTCGCCGTGGTCGCTGATGAGGTGCGTAACCTCGCCCAACGCGCCGCAAGTGCCGCCAAAGAGACCTCGACTATTATCGAAGAGGTCGTAGTGCAAATCAAAGAGGGCAACCAAATCGCCCTAGCGACCCACACAGCATTCCAAGAGATAGTAGAGCAAAGCAAAAAAGTCTCTGACCTTATCGGTGAAATCTCTATCGCAGGCAAAGAGCAAAGCGAAGGGATGGCGCAAATCAACCAAGCGATGGGTCAAGTAGACCAAGTAACCCAACAAGTCGCCGCCAACTCCGAAGAGGCAGCCGCTGCCGCAGAAGAGCTCAACGCCCAAGCGACCTCGATGATGGAGACGGTGCGCGTGCTTGCCGCGATGGTAGGGATGCAAACTACAGCCGCCCCTGTGCATGCCAAAAAAGTGCCTACCACTGCGCCTAGAACAGTGCAAACGGTCAAAAGCACACCCCAAAAGGTAGCCTCTGCGCCCAAACCTAGCGAGGTATTTCCCTTGAGTGCGCACGACCTCAAAGAGTTCTAAGATGCAGTTCGATGGCGACGCACTCACGATAGATTTGTCGATGAGCATGCAAGAGATTGCCGAATTTGCTGCCTTTGTGCGCCCGCGCTTGGAGTTTATTGAGCGCATCGAAGCCCTCGAAGGAAGCACGCTCAAACGGAGCGCGCTTTTGGCGGTGTTGGTGAGTATCAAACGCGCCAAACCCCAGATAGTCATCCCCTTCTTGGAAGCGGGCAAAATGCACAACAAACACTACGGCACGATGCACTTCATCTGTGCCGCCTAATTTACGAGAAGAGCGCTTCAAGGAGAGACCATGAGCACCAAACAAGAACAACTCAAAGCGATTTTCATCGAAGAGGCAGGGGAGATTATCGAAAAACTCGATGTCGATATCTTGCGCTTCGAGGAGAACCCTACCGATTTTGCCCTTCTCAATGAAGTTTTCAGGGGCGTGCACACCCTCAAAGGCAATGCCAATGCGTTTGGTTTTAGCCGCTTGGGGGGCTTCGTGCATCACTTTGAGGATGTATTGGATCACTACCGCTCGACCAAAGAGTCTATCGAGGTAGAGATTTTGGAGCTTATTGTCAACAGCGTCGATCTCATCAAGGAGACGATGACGTGTGAGTTGGATGCTTTGCCTACGCTTCCTGCGGCGTACGAGAGCAATCTCGAAGCGATTAAGGCGCTTATCGCCTTCAAAAAAGGCAAACCAGTAGAACCTACCGCTACTACCACGGCACCTGCGGTGTTGGGCGATTTGGCGAGTGAATTTGGGCTAGGGTGCACAGACCAATATGAGCAGCTCTTGACGCAAGCCGCGACACTGATGGCTACGACACAAGAGGGCGATGAGCGTATTTGGCGTATCGATTTGACGCTCGATAGCGATTCGTATCGACGTGGTGTAGATTGCTTCGTCTTCATCGCGCTCTTGGGTGAAAAGGCTAAGGGTATCGAGTCTGTTTTTGATTGCGAAAAAATTCCTGCCTTGGAAACCTTCGTCTGTGACCAAAACTTCATGCAGCACATCGGTATCGTGGTATTGACGGCACAAAGTCGTGTGGAGATAGAGGAAAATTTCGAATTTTTGGAAGCGCACGAGTACCGTATTACCCCCATCGATGCCGCGCCCAAAGTAGAGACGCAAGCCGTAGCAGTAGCCCAAGCCCCCGTAGAGGCGACGACTGCGGTCGCATCGAGTGCCAAATCGACGATACGTATCGATACCAACAAGCTCGATGAGCTTTTCGATTCGGTAGGGGAGCTGGTCATCGCCCAAAACTTCATCGCGCAAAATGAGAAGATTCACGCCATCGCCGATGAGTCGATAGGTCGCACTATCGAGACCCTCTCCAAAATCACCAAACGTATTCAAGACCGCGTTATGAGTCTGCGCATGGTGGCGATTCGCGATACTTTTGACAAGATGAAGCGTGTAGTGCGTGACACCTCCAAAAAAACAGGCAAAGCACTGCATCTCAATGTCCTAGGCGAAGAGACCGAAATCGACAAGACGATGATAGACAGTCTCTCTGACCCTCTCATTCACATCATCCGCAACGCTATCGACCACGGGCTGGAAGCCGACAGCGCGGCACGTATCGCCGCAGGCAAGAGTGTAGAGGGGACGATTACGCTTCGTGCGTTTCACAAAAGCGGCTCGATAGTCATAAGTGTGAGCGACGATGGACGCGGTATCAACAAAGCCAAAGTGCTCCAAAAAGCGATAGCCAAGGGAATCGTCACCGCCGATGAGAACCTCACCGATTCTCAAATTTTCGCACTCATTATGCAACCAGGTTTTTCGACAGCAGATGCCATTAGCGACCTTTCAGGGCGTGGCGTAGGGCTGGATGTGGTCAAAACAAGTATCGAAAAATTGCGCGGCAAAATCGAAATCGAATCGGTAGAGGGGCAAGGCACCACCTTCTCGATGGTGCTACCTCTCACATTGGCTATTATCGATGGGATGTTGGTGCAAGCCGCAGGCGAAATCTACATCATCCCTACGCTAAGTGTCGTAGAGTCGTTGCGCCCTGAGCGTGAAATTGTTCATGCGTTTCAAGAGAAGGGTGAGTTTATCAGCCTACGCGGTCAGCATCTGCCTATTGTGCGCTTGGGTGCGTACTTCGGACATGAGGAGCGACGCATCGAGCCGTGGGAGGGAATATTGGTCTGTGTCGAGACAGAGATGGGACGTATTGCGCTCATGGTCGATGAGCTAGTGGGTCGCCAACAGGTGGTCATCAAACCGCTAGGCAAAGCATTAGCGCGTCAGCGTGAAATCTCTGGCGGCGCGATTTTGGGCAGTGGTGACATCGCGCTCATTCTCAATATCGATGCCCTCTCTCCGCACGCAATCGAGATGAGCCATGCATGAAATAGCACTCAGCCCCCAAGAGTTCGAGCTCTTTCGTAGCTACATCTACGAGAGAGTAGGTATCGCGCTCTCGCCCCAAAAAACGACGCTCATCAAAGGGCGACTCAACAAGCGTCTGCACGCCTTGGGACTCTCTAGTTTTGGTGCCTATTACGACTACTTGGTCGCTGATACGAGTGGCGAGGAGTTGGCGACCTTTGTGAGTGCCATCTCTACCAATGTCACCTCCTTTTTCCGTGAGAGTGCACAGTGGAAGTGGCTGGAGTCCTATATGCCCCAACTCGTAGCCGCCAAAACGACCAAGAAACTGCGCATCTGGTCAGCAGGGTGCTCTAGCGGTGAAGAGCCCTATACGATTTTGATGTTTTTGCAAAAAATGTTGCACGATTTTGAGGCGTGGGATATCAAGATTTTGGCGACCGATATTTCGCACAAGGTGCTCAAACACGCCATGCAGGGGGTCTATGAACCCAAGCAAGTAGAGGGTCTGCCCGCCTCCATCATCGAGGGTGCTTTTGAAAAAAAGCTCAACGCCCAAGGGCACTACCAAATTAGCCAAGCATTACGCCAAAAGGTGCTCTTTCGCCATTTCAATTTGGTCACAGACCCTTTTATTTTGAACAAACCTTTTGACATGATTTTTTGTCGCAATGTGATGATTTACTTCGATGAGCCAACGCGGCACGACCTCATAGGACGCTTTACGTCGATTCTGCCCAAGGGTGCTCCGCTGTTTTTGGGCAGCTCTGAGTCACTCACTTCACACCGTGAGAGCCTGAAGCTTTTGGGCTCTTCGATTTATCAACGACTTTAAGGAATTTCGCCGTATGAGCATTACATCTACACCTTTTTCACGTGAGGCGCAGTTCGAACTCAATGAGCTCTTTTTTTCGATTACCCGTCGCGACAGCACTATCGTCTCTGGCAATGAAGTTTTCGTGCGTATCAGTGGCTACTCCAAAGAGGAGCTTGTTGGGCAACCACACAATATTATTCGCCATCCCGATATGCCCAAAAGCGTTTTCAAACTCTTTTGGAACTATCTCAACGCAGGCAAAGCGGTCATAGCCTATGTCAAAAACCGCACCAAAGATGGGCGCCACTATTGGGTCGTCGCGGCGGTTTTCCCCCAAGGTGATAGCTACGTATCGATGCGTCTCAAACCTACTAGCCCCCTCTTCATGACGGTGCAAAATCTCTACAAAGAGCTCAAAACCCTCGAAGAGCAAAGCGGTGTCGATGCGGCAAGTACCGCATTGGAGGGGGCACTGCAAGAGTTGGGGTACGCATCGTACGATGCCTTTATGGTCGATGCTCTTTTGCAGGAGCTAGGAAGTCGCAATGCGCTTTTGGGGAGTACTCAGATAGCTACACGTGATGCTTTTATCATCGAAAACAGCCTTGACCAGAGACTCTTGGAGACCTACGAAGTGACCCAAGCGATGAAAAAAAGCTACGCCGTGTGGTTTGAAAAAATTGGGCTTTTTGGAGAGATAAATGCGATGCTCGACACCAGAGGAGCGCGCTTGCAAGCGCTAGCGCAGGATATGATATTCCTCTCACTCAATGCCTCTGTAGCCTCTTATAAAGCGCAAAGTGGCGGAGAGACCTTCGGGGTGTTGGCGCAAAATATTCGTATCAATGTCAAAGAGAACGATGCACTCGTAGAGGCACTGCACCGCACTGCAGGGGCACTCACCACGCTTTTGAATACGCTCATCTTCTCTGCCCAAGCGGTCTATTTGCAAATCGAGATGGTCAACTTTTTCATCGAGGAGGTGCTCATGCGTCACTGTGTCGATACCCACGATGTACCCCAAAATATCGCGCTCTTAGCACTGCTCGTAGAGAGCTACCGCAGTGCTATCGAGGAGGCGCAGGGTGAGCTTGTAGAGCAGATAGGCGAGGCGTTGCAGGTGATGCGCAATCTCGAACAGCAGGTCAATTACCTAGGGTATGTCCAAATCTACGGCATCATCGAAGCCGCCGCGGCACGTGATAAGAGCGTGGGGTTTGAGGAGATATTTTCGCAGCTCAAAACCCTCATCGCCGCAACCGCCCAAGAGGTAGAGGCGATGTACGCCCAAATGCAACGTTTTAGCGTCGAGATAGCGCAATTGGTCGCCCAAAGCGACCTCACCCAACGAATGGCACAGCGCTTTGGTGCATGTGTCGCATCGATTCCATCTCACCATCAGGAGGCAGCATAATGGAAACACAACCCGAAATTCTCTTTTTGAGCCGCAAAATTTTGGAACTCAATCAACAATTGGTCGAGAGTCAAAGTGCCAAAACGCACTTCGTCTCGTTGGTAGCTAATCAGCTCAACAACCCTATGACGACGCTCTTGGGATTGATAAAACACCTAGAGCCTGCGCAGGGGGAGAAAAAGCATGAGATTTTTGCGATGGTGCACGAGGCGGTTTTGGAGCTCGATTTTCGTATCCAAAACCTCGTAGCTACTGCGCGCATCGAGAGTGGGAGTTGTGAAAATTCTGCGACCTTGGTCGATATCAAAAGCTTGGTCGATGAGGCACTAGAGGCACTCCAATATATGCTCGATGCCAAAGAGATGCTGGTCGTCATCGACGATGCAGTGGCGCACCGTATCGTCACCGATGCCGCCAAGCTCTATCGTATCATTCTCAATCTCTTGGCAAATGCATGCCAATACGGTGACACCAATTCGGACATCGAAATAGCGCTCAAAAAAGCCAATAACACCTTGGAGATTATCGTACACAATGTGGGCGACGCCCCCAAGGTGGAGTTCAAACCGCAGATATTTACCCGTTTTGCCGCTAGTGCCGAGGGTGCGCATGGCTTGGGGCTAGGGCTATCGATAGTGCGTAGCTATTGCGAGATGCTCGATGGAAGCGTCGATTTTTTTGTAAGCGATCGCAAGGTCACCTTCGTGGTACAGCTACCCATCACGGTGCAGGATACGACCATCTCTGCGTGCGGTTCGGATGAGTTTTTGTTCGAGTCGTTTGACGATGCTATTGAGTTATAGCGATGATTTCGGGGAGTTCGATATTTATTCACGTGGGGCAAATCCACGTCGATGTCGCTCCACAAGCTATCTCGACCGTGTTAGGCTCCTGCGTGGCGGTCTGCCTCTATGATGCTACGACTCACATCGGGGGGATGAATCACTATCTCTTGCCCTTTTGGAATAACAACGGGTTGCAAACGCCCAAGTTTGGCAATATTGCCATACCCAAGCTCATCGATGCGGTGGTCGCCCAAGGTGCCAATCCTAGAGCGCTTCAAGCCAAAATTTTTGGGGGAGCCTCGATGCAGGCGATGCGAGACGATACTATGATGATAGGCAAAAAAAATATTTTGGTGGCGCAGGAGATTTTGCGTGAGTATCGTATCCCCATCGTGGCACAAGATATTGGGGGCGTCAACGGTCGTAAAATTCAGTTCGATTTGACACAAGGCAAAGTGCTTATGAAGTACGCTTTGCGAGCAGAGTAATATTTTCACATAGGAGCCAAAGAGTGGCTATTCGCGTTTTGATTGTCGATGACAGTGCTACAGCTAGAGCGGTGTTGCGTGAAATTATTGAGAGTGACAGTGCCCTTGAGGTCGTGGCTACGGCTTCAGATGCCTATGTGGCGCGTGACAAAATCGTGGAGCTACGCCCCGATGTGGTGTGTCTGGATGTGGAGATGCCGCGTATGGATGGCATCACCTTTTTGCGTCAGCTCATGCACTATATGCCTCTGCCCGTAGTGATGGTCTCCTCCCTCACCCAAAACGGTGCCAAAATTACCCTCGAAGCGCTCGAGGCAGGAGCGGTCGATTTCGTGGGCAAACCCCACTCACATATCTACGATGGCGTGGAGTCGATGCGCGAGGAGCTTCTCTCCAAAATCAAGATGGCATCGCGTGTACGGGTGCGTCAACGTGCCTTGGTCGCCACAGTACAGGCTAATACCACGGCATTGGCGCAAACTACGCACAAAATTCTCGCCATTGGTGCCTCTACGGGGGGCACGGAAGCACTCAAAGAGGTGCTCATGGGATTGCCACGCAATGCGCCTGGGACGGTGGTGGTGCAACACATGCCTGCCAATTTCACAGGTCCCTTTGCACAGCGTCTGGATGGATTGTGCGCCATGGAGGTACGTGAAGCCAAAAACGGCGATGCGATTTTGCCAGGGGTGGTGCTCATCGCACCAGGGGATTTTCATATGGTGGTGCGCCGCTCAGGCGCACGCTACTATGTCGAGATAGGCAGTGGCGATAAGGTTTCAGGACACCGCCCAAGTGCTGATGTGCTCTTGAACTCGGTGGCAAAAATTGCAGGTGCCAATGCCATTGGCGTGATACTCACAGGCATGGGGAGCGATGGCGCACGAGGATTGCTTGCGATGCGTAACAGTGGCGCACATACCATCGGTCAAGATGAGCAAAGCTGCGTCGTCTACGGCATGCCCAAAGTCGCCTATGAGCTAGGAGCTGTTGTGCAACAATTGCCTCTACAGAGTATTGCAAAGGCAATTATCGAAGCGTGTTAGGGGTATACTCTGACGAAGAAATTATCGGTTTAACCTTGGTAAAAATGGGAAAGGTACGGAAGTAATGAAATATTTGCCTTTTGTTTTCTTGATTGGCATTGGACTCCTTGCTTCTTTTGTTCTTCATACAAGAATGGAAAATATGGATGTATATGCAGTATTTTTGTTAGTAGTTGATACATGGATAATTAGCATTTTTTTAATAAAAAAATCACAACTAAAGATTGCTTCAGTATGTTTAGCCCATTTTTTTATTTTATACATTATGCTGATTCTTGATGTACGATTTTATGAGACATATATAAATATTAAGCTTTCATCTTTTGATATTGATAAAGATACAGTTTTTTCAATTATTGAACAGACAGAAGAGCAAAAAAAATATTTCAATATAGCTATAAATGATACAGGTAGGAATCTCGTTTTCATATGGGGCTTTGTCTTTTCATTTGTAAGCACTTCTGTTTTTGCATTTATTCTATTTACCATAAAGATGTTGAAAAAATATAAGCTATAGATGTATGATGAACAGTATTACTTTTTATCGAAAGCAAAGTTGAAAGTTTATTGTAAGACAAAATTTTATTTTGAAAAATAGAGGATAGCGAATTAAAAGATATATGATAGGTTCCCTCTATAGGGGACATCCCAAATATTACCCGTTTTATACACTAAGCCTATTCCAAAACTCAACAATAATGAATGATCAAAAAAGTGCCATCCATAACCACTGCTCACACCTGTTAGCATTATTGTATTTTTGGTTGGCAAAAAATATTGTTGAATATCTACAAGATAGCTTATATACACTCCCTCGTAGAGAAAGTTATCCTCTTTAAAATAATATACACAATCTAATCCATAATCCAACCTTTCAAAAGAGATATCGCTATTAGTTATATACATTGACATATTGGCTATTGCACCAATATTTTTTTGGAATTTATACTCTGCTAACCCAAATAATCCAGTATGGTAGGATGAATATCCAGCAGATATAGCACCATTGAATTTAGTTTTTTCTGTACTATTTATATCAGACTTTGCATATAAAACTAGAGCACTTAAAAATAAAATTACAAATGCTTTTTTTATCTTTAACATGAACAATCCTTTATTTTATTAAATCGACATAACTATACTCTTCTTTATTGAAACTCCTGCTTCGATTTTAGCAGAAACCATCAACTTACTTTTGGTCTAGTTTTTGGGGAGGGGTACATCGAATCTCATCGACAGAGAGATGCAAAAGTGTGCAAATTTCGTCAAAGATATTTTGCGTGAAATCAAAAAATTGTTGCGCATCTTCAGTGGTTGGCTTGCCGTAAGGAAGTAGCCCCATATCCCCTGGATAGCGCGATTCAATGTAGAGTTCATCGAGCCTCTCTAGGAGAGTTGTGTCAAGTTGCGGCATTTCAAAGGGAAGTAATTTTTTGAGCCTTATAAGTGAGTGACTTTTGGGTGTATCGATTTCATACTCTTCGAGAATGGCTTTGAGTGTTTTTTCTACGCCTTGTTGCGCATGAAAAGCGACGATATGCGTCAAAGCACGATTATCGATGATTTCTTGAATAGTCAAGATGTCATCGTAAGCCGCTTTTATCCACTCCTTGGTAAAAGCCCTCATAGGAGTGATACGCCTTGGGTGAGTATTTTTCGGCTGAACATGCTGTCCATTTCGACAAATTTGCGGTGCATCGCTTTTGTGTGGACGATGGTGTCTACGGGTAGATGGTCTCGTAGAGAATCGATAAGTTGTGTCACTTTGAGATGAAGATTGCTTTTTTCTCTCCAGCTTTGAGGGATGAAATCGTCCTTGGTGACGACGTAGAGATCGATATCGCTCTCTTGCGTAGGCGTGCCATACGCATACGAGCCAAAGAGGATAATTTTCTCAGGTTCCAGAGGTTTTAGGCGTTCGACAATTTCATGTTTTAACATTTCGATGTTGACCACAATATCCCCTTTTTTGAGAGGTAAGTATACAGTAAAGCATTTTAGCATTCTCTCTATCACCCTGTGATGGCGTTGTGTGTGACAGCTTCGGTGTGATTGTTTTGGGATTTTTTCTCTGTACGATGGTGCAATAGAGAAAAAAGGAGCTAAAGATGGCTACCCTAAAAGAGTTGCAAAAATTTTCACAATACATGAGCATACTCTACGTAGAGGACAATGAAAACGTAGGGCGTGAGACGCATAAGATGCTCCAACTCCTCTTCGCGCGTGTCGAGTGGGTGCGGGATGGTGTCGAGGGGCTACAGATGTACAATCAAAACCTCTACGATTTGGTCATCACCGACATCAACATGCCGCGTATGAACGGGGTGGAGATGATGGGCAAAATCCACGAAATCAACCCAGAGCAAAAAATCGTCGCTATCTCTGCGCACGATGAGCCTGAAATATTGATAACGGTGATGCGCAAAGGGGTCAACAGCTTTTTGCTCAAACCTATCAACCTCGATGAGATGATAACGGTACTCTATCCCGTCTGCCGTGATGCCAGCGCCCAACGTATCAACGAGGAGCTTTTTGATGCACTCAACCAAGAGCGAGACAAGCTCAAGAAGATGGTGACGCAATTGGCGGCGCAGACACACACCATCGAGGTCAAAAATGAGCAGTTGGGTACCTTGAGTGCACCCATCGCGCACCAAACCCAAGAGGTGCTACAAGAGTATTTCGCCAAGGATGAGGATCAAGGTAACGAAAGTGTTTTGTTTTTGGAGGATGACAGTGAAGAGATGGTCGATTTGCTCGATGAGATTCCAGACCAATTGACGCTCTATGTACAAGATGCTGATGCGTCTCGTATAGAGCGCGTGGGGGATGATGTCGCCAAAATTGCCAATCTTCTTTTTCGATACACCCCTTTTATGGATCCCTTGGCTAAAAGCATGGAGAGTTTGGCGCATACCATCAAAGCCGATGAGCGCTTCGTCGCCATGGTGCAAAGCAAACCAGAGCATATGTTGGCTCTCGTCGATGCGGTATGTATCGATTTGGGACTCTATGTCAAGCGTTTTGCAGTGGAGAGTATGGCGATGCGAAATATCCACCATATTCACCAACCCACGACGCTCTCTATCGAGCAGATTATTCAGATGATTGCCCCTTCTAACGACAGCGTCGATGAGGGTGGGGAGATAGAGCTTTTTTAGATGCAACGCTTTGTCGATACCCTTTTCGTAAGTCGTAAAGTCTCTGCGGTACCTCCTCTGCCTTGGGCGTGGCGTATGGGTATCCTCTCTCTTTTGGGTGCTGTGGCAATCGCTTTGGGCATCATAGGCTATTTCGATTATTTTGCTAATGCTACTCGCTATACCTTGCAACTTTTTTTGTGGGGGTTGGTGGGAGTATTTGCGCTGGTGGGGTTTGGATTGGTTGTGGCGGAGTTGCTACGTGCGCGACACAGTTACAAACTCCAAAGCGAGGAGCTTTCACGTGCCAATACATGGCTCAAACAGCTTTTGGCTACCGCCGTAGATGGTATTCATGTGATGGATATGGAGGGCAGGCTCATTGGGTGTAGCCCAAGCTTTGCGGCGATGTTGGGGTATGAGATGGCGCAGATGCACGCGATGCGTATTACTGACTGGGAGGTGAAGCTAACCCCACAAGAGATAAAGCAGATGTTTTCAACTCTCTCAACTACGCCCATCCAAACAGAATCAATTTTTCGACGTGCCAACGGCAAGCTCATCGATGTGAGTATCAAGGCGACACTGTTGGAAGAGGGCGGGGAGCGCTATATTTTTGCCTCGTCGTGGGATGTGACACAGCGCAAAGCCAACGAACTAGCGCTGCGTGTCGAAAAAGAGCGTGCACAAAACTACCTCGATATTGTCGAGACGATGGTGCTGGTAATCCATCCCGATATGACCATAGGACTTATCAATCGCAAAGGGAGCGAAATATTGGGCTACTCTCCCCAAGAGGCGGTGGGGCAAAACTTCATCGACCTTTTTATCCCTGCACGTATGCGCGATGAACTGCGTGAGGTTGCGCATGGATTGCTTGCCTATGATGGTGTGCGTGCTTTTGAAAATCCCATTGTGAACAAAAACGGTCAAGAGCGTCTCATCGCATGGCGCAATACGCCGTTGCTCAATGAAGCAGGTTTTGTGGTGGGGATTTTGAGTGCAGGAGAGGATATTACGCGCCGCATCGAGGAGGAGCGTATGCTCACGCTCCATGCCCGCCAAGCCCAAATGGGGGAGATGATAAGCATGATTGCCCATCAGTGGCGACAACCTCTTGCCATCATCAATGCTATTACCTCACAGATGCGCCTCAAAGCGATGATGCAAGAGCAAGTGCCAAGTGCTTTGATAACACAATTGGTCAAAATCGAAGAGCAAAGCACCCATTTGTCACAGACGATAAACGATTATCGCGATTTTTTCAGACCCGATAAACCCAAGGAGCACTTTAATGTCGCTTCGCTGGTGCAACACGCCTTGGCGCTCATCGACCATGCACTCAAAAACAGCTCGATTCGTATCGAGGTCGATGCCTTGGCGAATGTGATGCTCTACACCTTTCGCAATGAGCTGTTGCAGGTCTTTATAGCACTACTCAAAAATGCACTCGATGCCTTTGAGGAGTATGAGACCTACGATGGAGAGATAAAAATTACCATCGCCACCCAAGGCAATGATTGCGTCATTATAGTCGTAGACAACGCTGGAGGTATCTCCAAGGAGGTATTGCCGCACCTTTTTATGCCCTATTTTACGACCAAGAACAAAAACATTGGGACGGGATTGGGGCTTTATATGAGTCGTATTATCGTACAGGAGCATTGCGGTGGTACTATTACGGTCGAGAGTCAAGCACCCTACACCGCTTTTCGACTCACACTACCCTATGAGGAGTAATGATGACACTCAAAGAGACTATCACAGCCCTGACCAAAAGCGCCAAATCGATGCGCGTGTTGTATGTCGAGGATGAGGAGCTTATCCGCGAAAACACCAAGATGCTTTTGGAGTCGATTTTCGGGGAGGTCGTCGTCGCCCAAGAGGGTCAAGAGGGGCTTCAAAAGTACCAAAATGGGACTTATGCGTGTGTCATTAGTGATATATTGATGCCACGTATGAACGGCGTGGCGATGCTACGCGCTATCAAGGCACAAAACCCCGCGCAACACTGCATCGTCACCTCTGCGTGCGAAGAGAGCAGCTATCTGCTCGAACTTATCAATCTACGCATCTCGCACTTCATGCTCAAACCTATCCAAACCCAACAAATCATCGATGTATTGTGGGAGGTGGTCTCTATCATCGAAAACGAGCAAAAAGCGGCGATTCTGAGTGTCAATGAGGAGATTTGGCAGGCGCAACACGAAATTTTGGCACTTTTGGGCGAGGTGGGAGAGACGCGTTCACACGAGACAGGGCAGCATGTGCGACGTGTGGCGCACTATTCACAGCTCTTGGGAGAGTTGTATGGGCTGGATGCGCATGAGACACGACTCATCTATAGCGCGGCACCCATGCATGACATTGGCAAGATAGGCATCCCCGATGCGGTGCTACTCAAAAACGGCAAGCTCGACAGCCATGAGTTTGGCATCATGCAAGAGCACAGCCGATTGGGGTATGAGATACTCAAAAACTCGCATCGACCACTACTGCAAGCCGCCGCCATTATCGCACATGAGCACCATGAGCGATGGGATGGGAGTGGCTATCCGCGTGGATTGGCGGGTGAAGATATCCATATTTATGGACGTATCGTAGCGCTAGCAGATGTTTTTGATGCGCTGAGTTGTGAACGTGTTTACAAAAAAGCGTGGCAGATGGAGCAAATTTTGGAGTATGTGACGCGTGAGCAGGGCAAACATTTTGACCCTCGATTGGTGGAGCTCTTTTTGACCCATCAAGAGCACTTTTTGGATATTGCACATCGATTGGGGGATTAGCGTATGGCAAAATTTAGCGAATTCAAAAACCTCTGTGTGCTTTATGCCGAAGATGATGCCACCTTGCGAGATATTACCGCCAAGACCCTCGATATGGTCGTGGGAACTGTTTTTGCCGTAGGAAGCGGTGATGAAGCGCTCAAAATTTTTGCCGCACATCGTATCGACATCGTGATACTGGATATTCACATGGGGAGCACGAGCGGTATCGAAGTGGCAAAAACCATACGCAAAGAAAACGACAAAATCCCTATCGCTATCGTCTCAGGCTCACTGGCAACCCAAGATTTGTTGCAAGCGTGTACGCTCAATCTCATCGAGTACATCCAAAAACCTATCGAGTTCAATGCGCTTATGAAGATGCTGCATCTCGCCCTCGATAGGCTTATCGCGCAGGGACAGTTGAGTGCACCTATTGGCGAGGGCATCCACTACGACTACTTCGCCAAGGCGTTTGTCGATGCCAAAAGTACGCAAACCGCTCTGACTAAAAACGAAATTGCCACCATCGAGCTACTCTTGCGTCACCGTGGACAGGTGGTCACCTATGAGACATTGATGAGGGTTTTTGACGAGGAGATGAGCGACGGTGCATTGAAAAATCTTATTCTGCGCCTGCGCAAAAAGATGGGTGATGATAGTGCTCTGCGCAATTTGGCGAAGGTGGGGTATCTACTCCAATAGCTTTAGGCTACTTCAATTGTTGGTGCGTTAGTATGGCGCTTTTTATGAGGACAGTATGGCAAAAGCAATAGCACTCTTTTCGGGCGGATTGGATTCGACCTTGGCGATGAAACTTATCATCGACCAAGGCATTGAGGTGGTCGCCTGCAATATCAATACAGGCTTTGGTGGCACCAAAGATAGGCTGGCACATATGCAAAGTATGTGTGCCCAAGTAGGCGCGAAATTACGCACCGTCGATATTCAGCACGAATATGTTCAAGAGGTGCTTTTCGACCCCGTTTATGGCTATGGCAAACACTTCAATCCTTGTATCGATTGCCACGCCAAGATGTTCGCGGTAGCCAAACGTCTCATGGCAGAGGAGGGGGCAGATTTTTTGATTTCGGGTGAGGTGCTAGGTCAGCGCCCCATGAGTCAAAACGGCGATGCGCTCAAAACTGTACTCCATGCAGGCGATGTCGAGGGGATTTTGGTGCGACCTATGTCAGCCAAACTTCTGCCTCCTACGATACCCCAACAACAGGGGCTTATCGATATCGATAAGCTTGAAGGCATTAGTGGACGCACGCGCGACCGTCAAATCGAGATGGCACGCGCTTATGGGCTGGTCGATTTTGAATCTCCAGGGGGCGGATGTTTACTCACCGATGAATTTTTCGCCAAAAAGATGCGCGATTTTATCGCACACGATACTTTCGAGGTGGCAGATATTCCTGTACTCAAATGGGGCAGACATTTTCGCCTACCTGAGGGTGCCAAACTCGTCATGGGACGCAACCACGAAGAGAACGAAAAACTGGTCGCGATTGAAAATCCTAAATACCTGCGTATCACCACAGGCGCTATCCCTGGTCCTACGTCACTGCTTTCACGTAGTGCCAGTGAAGCGGACAAAGCCCTAGCCCTGCAACTCATCCTCGTCTACGCCAAGACCCAACCGCATGTGCGCTACACTCTGGATATTGAAGGAAATGAGCCTATCGAAACGACCCCCTATATCAGCAAAGAGGCGGCACAACGCTTTTTTGTGGTGTGAGTTATTTTTGTAATTTTTTGGAGAGATTTTTGGGGTTTTGTCGCGTGTCTAGTATTGCAAGTTTTTGAGTTGTTTTTTGGCTTCATTCCACTCGATAGCGCTACTGTTTTCAAACTCTTGGAGGCGTTTTTCGAGTATCTCTTGGTGCCAAGAGGGTGATGCGATGGTGGTGTCGTTTTGCAGTGTCGCCCAAATATACTCCATTGCGCCTAGCTTCTCTTGGAGATTCCACTTATCGATGATTTCGTAGGCGTTCAGCACTGCTCCTTTGCGCTTTTGTGGGGCATATTATATGCTTTTTTGTAGTGTAGTAATAATTACGAGCGCGTCCAAATATTGGTATTGAAAATCCCAAGTACGAAAATCGTCTCATCGATAGCATCAAAAAAATAGGGGATGGTGACACGGTGGGGAGGAAATATTAAGACACAGGGAAGTCTTTATGTGTTATATATGAATATAAAATGTCAAGAACTAGTGAGTATGAATATATCATAAATAAACATTTTACTACTCAATATTGACAATATAAATTTTTTTATGTATTGTTGTGGAAATATTTAAAGGTACGTTTTTGGAAGAGTGTGTCGAGTTTTTACCAAGGAATATTATTAAGGCTGAAATGAAGCGAAAAAATGTTTCTGTTAAGGAGATGTGCGAACTGCTTACTAAAGAAGGTGAAAGCTTAATCGAAACCTCATTTAACAACAAGATAAGTAGAGGCACATTTACAGCTCAATTCTTTTTTAAATGTATGAAAGTATTAAAAGTTAAAAGATTGGAAATTTAATAATGACAAAAGTAATGTCCAATGATGGCTTAAATGCAGCAAGAATTGCAAAAAAAGATGAGTTTTATACTCAGATGACTGACATCGAAAAAGAGCTGAAAAATTATGAAATTTATTTCAAAGACAAGACCGTTTTTTGCAATTGTGATGACCCTGAAGAAAGTAACTTTTGGCGTTACTTTGAAATAAATTTCGACCATCTTGGTCTTAAAAAATTGATTTCAACTCATTATCGCGAAGCTTCCCCAACATATAAGCAGGAATTGTTTGTTAATGAAAATGGAGAAAAAAAATTTATAAAAACAAACTTGAAACAAAATGGTGATTTTCGTTCGTCAGAATCAGTTGCAATACTAGCAGAATCAGACATTTGCGTTACCAATCCACCTTTTTCACTTTTCCGTGAATTCATTACACAACTGGTTGAGTTGAATAAGCAATTTTTGGTGATTGGACAGATTAATGCCGTCACCGCAAAAGAAATATTCCCTTTGATTAAAGATAAAAAACTTTGGCTTGGGCAGAGTATTCGCAGTGGCGATCGTGAATTTAGAGTCCCAAGTAATTACCCATTACAGGCAACAGGGTATCGTGTTGATGAGGATGGTAATAAGTACATTCGCGTCAAAGGAATTCGTTGGTTTACAAATTTAGATTACCCAGAGCGTCATAAAGATATTAATCTCTATCAAAAATATTATGAGGAAAAAAGTAAGTATCCAAGCTATGATAATTTCGATGCTATTGAGGTCGGTAAAGTTAAAGAAATACCTTGTGATTATACAGGTGTCATGGGCGTGCCTATTACATTTCTCGATAAATACAACCCAAATCAATTTGAAATTGTCATGCTTGCAAATGGCAACGCACGCACTAATGTGCCTTTAAAAACACTGCAAGAGGTAAACTATCGTCCGCATATTGAAGATAGAGGCGGTGTTGGTATCATAAACAACAAGCGTTTATATGCACGAATCTTGATTCGTAGGAAAGTATTATGACAAGCCGAATGCGCACTCCTTGTACATATCAAGGTGGAAAGCAGCGCATTTCAGCTCAAATCGTTGATATTCTTCTCGAAGCTGCGTCAGAGCCAGACTCAATATTTTATGATTTGTGTTGCGGTTCGGGAGCAATCTCGATAGAGTTGGTAAATAGAGGTATTGACCCTTCTAGAATTGTAATGCTTGATATCAGTTCTTGGGGTTCATTTTGGTCGGCAATTGGCTCTGGTGCTTTTAACATGGATGTTTTTAATCAATTTTTGTCTGAGTTACCAAGTGATAAACGTGATTTGAAAGCTCACATGCTGGCATTATCATCTCTTGAAGTAAGTAGTCATGAAGCAGAGCTTTATCCTATTCTTCAATCTTGCTCTTTTGGTGGGAAGCAAATTTGGCGAAATGGGAATCGCTGGTCAAATGCTTGTTTTCGAGACTATTGGGAGCCTACGGCAACAAGCATACGTCGAAGTCCTGCCAATCCGATGCAACCCTCTTCAACCGAGTTGCGTCGTCGAATTGATGCTATTGCAAATAAAATGAAAGGGGTAAATAGTCTCAATATAGACATTGTAACTCTTCTTGACACTCCTCTTCCCGAAAACGCTGTTGTATATGTAGACCCGCCATATCAAAATACGACTGGATATGCACACGGTTTCGATGTGGCATCCTTTATAAGTCGATTTCGCGAAATAAATCGAGTTCCTTTATTTGTTTCCGAAGGAATCCCATTGAATGAAAATGCGTTGGAGTTAACATTCGGAGGGGCAAATGGCGGTATTAGTGGAAATCGAAAAAGTAAACATCAAGAATGGCTTAGTTGCTTTTAAGTAATCCGAGCATTTTTGCACTTTGACCGGATCCATTTCGAGCTAAAAGATATGAGGCAGATTTGAAATTTTCAAGCTCAGACTCTGGGTATACAGACATGAAGTAATAGTTATCCTCAACTTTGGTAAATGTAATCACCTTTTTAACCAAATATTGCCCCATATTTTTATCTCTAAAAGCTTTAGTAATCTTTTTTTTATCAGAGCTAATTCCCTTAATCTGGAGTCTCCAAGTACCGTTTGCATTATTTCCAGTTGGATATATTATTTCATTACCCAAGTAGTTAACCCCTTCGAAGTTGAGGATGAAACTTTTTGTTTTGTCGGTTTCAGTGGGATCAATATCAAAAAACCAGACTCCGCCGTGTATAAAATTTGGATCGCCGAGGTCGAAACGGGTTCCTATAGGGTTTCCACGCACTAGCAAGGACTTTTTTGATAAATCAAGTATATTTCGTGAACCGCCAGTCATCTTTCCAGTTTCAAACCATACAGTCTCCCCCTCGTTTACAAGGATAGCAGTGGTAGGTAGTGTTGGACTCTTGGAAATTGCCGCCGTCTGCTCTATTTTTGGCGTTGTTAGACGAGGCAATTTTGCCTGTGCGCCATTACCAAACAATCTCTCATGAGTTTCTTTAGTTGTAGTAGCTTTTGAAAGGCGTACTTGTTCGGCGACTTCTTTTAATATATAGCCGTTTTGGAGTAGATCATCTATGCTTTTTTGTGTATTAATTGGCATGAAAGAGTTTTTGAGCGAGGTCAACCCCTTAATATAGCTGCTCATTTCCTTTAGTATTTTTGCATCATTGTCGCTTGAACCATCTAATGGGATAAGGATAGAACTTTCAAAGTTTGTCCACAGACCTCCTCCTGTCAGGTTATTTGAGCCAACAATTATCAGTCCGTTAGCATCTCCTAAAAATTGGTAAATCTTTGAATGGAATGTCTGGAATTTTTCAGAGTGCACTATATTCAAGGAATTGGTATGAAGAAGCAAGGCCGTGAGAGCCTCATACGATGTTCCACCAAGGTCAACGCCCACATAAACATTTACAATTCCTCCTTTTTTTCTGAACTTTTCGAGTGAATTAATGATTCTGAGAACACCACTGTTCTTTGCAAATGCGACAAGTATATTTAAAGTGTGATATTTTTCCGAATCGAGTAATTCGATTAGATGGTTCCCTAATTGCCCATTAAGAGGTTGGTTGATTAAATTCATTATGCACTCCAAAAATGCTGATTTTACATAAAAAGCGGTATTTATTGTATATATACTTCTTAAACATTAATATTTTATTTATCATTAAATGCTGGGTAGTTGTTTTGCCTTGCTTGGTCAAAAAATACAAGCCAAAAAAATCAGAAATCATACCAGACGTTTTGTGCAAGTGCTATATGAAATCGTGATTTTCTGCATTTCATGGGATGGTTTTGGAGGGTGTCGATAGTGCTGAAGAGTCCATTGCGGAATTTTTCTGCGCGGTTTTGGCTATCTTGCGCGATGTAAAAATAGATAGCTACAAACTCCTCTTCAAACTGTTCGGAAAATTTAACGAGCATTCTTTGTAGCGGCTATACGCGCATCGATTCGGCTTTGTAGTTCTTGGGTTGTAAGCGATGTGTGAGGGGCTTTTTTGTCTCTATCGAGGCGGTTTTTTAGCTCTTTGGCGTAGCTTTCTGGCGTAGGGAAGCTTTCCAAAAATTTAGCTTGCGGCTCTTGAGAGAGAATTTTGACCTTGTTTTTTGGGAAAAGTTCCAAAAGTGAAAAGAGTTTTTGTGCGTAGTCATCGCTGATTTTGAGTGTGACTGTTTGCATCTCTTCTCCCTTGGATTATATGGCGCATATTGTACCTAGTATGCGAAAAATTTTGCCAAAATTTTTTGGCAGTGGTGTAGCTATTTGCTCTCCTGCTCTTCGGCGAAGCTTAGTTTGGCTTCGGCTAAATCCTCCAAAAATTCTGCTTTTTTACGAAACCCTATCGACTGCCACAAATCCATGCCCGAAACGGGGTCGATGTAGTTGATGACAGGGATGCGGTCGGTTTGGTAGGCGGCAGGATAGGAGACGGTGTCATTATTTTTGACGAGTACGGGGATGAAATCTTTGGCAATGAGTGCCGCTATATCTTCCTTGGACAATACTCTACGTGCGAGTGCTTTGCACCACGGACAGCTGTCGGAGACGACGATGAGCATCAAAAGCTTTTTCTCCTTGATGGCTTGCGCTTTGCCTTTGGCGTAATCACGCTCATACCCTAGTGATTCATAGGCGTCACCACCCCATACGAGGCCTAGCGTGAGGAGAAGTAGAAGCAATTTTTTCATCGTGTATCCTTGTGTCGATAGATAAGTTTGCATTATAACGCTAGGTGCTATAACGAAGCTAAACGTCTCAAATTAGCATCGATAATAGCGACGCTTTACAGCTAGAGGCGTTATAATCGCCGCTAAAAAAGAGAGAGCTTCATGCGATTGGTTTTGGCTACGTCCAACAAAGGCAAGGTGCGCGAAATTCAAGCGCTTTTCGCCCCTTATGAAGTGGTGCCCTACACACAGCTCATCGAGGCGTTTGAGATTGTCGAAGATGCGCCTACTTTCAAGGGCAATGCGCTTATCAAGGCGCGTGCCGTCTACGCCGCCTTGGGCGATGCCAATGCTCTGGTGATGGCAGATGACAGTGGTATCTCCATCGCGGCACTAGACGGCGCACCCGATATCTATTCAGCGCGCTACGCAGGCGTGGGAGCTACCGATGCCCAAAACGTCGCAAAGGTGGTCGAAAATCTCCATGCCCTTGGTATGAGCACCTCAAAAGCCTACTACACCGCCGCTATTGCCGTGGTGGGTGCGCAAGAGGAGCTGGTCACGCACGGCTGGATGCATGGCAGGGTCATCGATACCCCACGCGGTGACAAGGGTTTTGGCTACGACCCGCTCTTCATTCCAGATGGCTATACCCAAACGCTAGGCGAGCTAGATGAGGGTATCAAAGCCCAATTGTCACACCGCGCCCAAGCCTTGGCGCACATGCATCAAATCCTCAAAACACGGAGCTATTAATGTTCAAGACAGTCTTCCCTCTCGTATCGATAATGTTCGTTCGCTTTTTTGGGCTTTTTATCGTCATGCCTGTTCTCTCGGTCTACGCTATGACAATGCAGGGTGCCAATGAACTTCTCATAGGGCTTACCTTCGCAGGCTACTCACTCGCGCAAATGCTCTTGGTGATGCCTTTTGGACGTCTCAGCGATGCCATCGGACGCAAAACTACTATTGCGATTGGCTTGGCGATTTTTGCCGCTGGGTCGTTGGTGTGCGCCTATAGTACCACTATCGAGATGCTTCTCTTTGGGCGTATCCTCCAAGGTGCAGGAGCCATTAGCGCCGTCACCTCGGCACTGGTGGGTGACATCGTCAAAGAGGAACAACGCACCAAAGCGATGGCGTTTGTAGGTATGGGTATCGGTATGAGTACCGTTGTTTCGATGATTGTCGGACCTGTGCTAGCCTCGATGTACGATTTGAGTATGCTCTTTGTGGTCACCTTTGTCTTGGTCGTGGTAGAGATGGTCATTCTCTTTGTTTTTGTGCCTAGCCCTGCCAAAGTGCACTACACCTTTGCGCGCAAAACCACCACACGAGAGCTTTTGACCCATCGACCGATTCTCACGATGTCACTGATCAATCTTTTCCAAAAAGGGCTGATTACCATGACCTTCGTCATTGTGCCTCTGCTTTTTGTGCGCACTTTTGGGTGGGAGAAAGGCGATTTGATAACGCTCTATGTGCCTGCCTTTATCGTCGCCTTTTTTGCGATGGGCATATCATCGATGTTGGCGGATGCCAAGGGCAAATATAAATTGGTCATGGCGATAAGCCTCTCGCTTTTCGCCCTCTCGTATGCGCTCTTTGGGCTAAGCGCATCGCAAACGGTAGCCTTCATCGGCGTGGTGCTCTTTTTTGTCGGCTTTAATATGCTCGAACCGATGATGCAGTCACTCATCACAAAATATGCCAAAGCGCACGAACGCGGTAATGTGCTAGGACTCTTCAACGGTTTTGGCTTTTTGGGTGGCGCACTTGGGGGTGTATTAGGCGGCGTGGCGCTTATCGAGGGTCAGATGGTGTGGGTCGTGGCGGGTGTCATTGTGGCAAGCGTGGCGCTACTCTATCTAGGCGCCTCGATGCACAATCCTGCACGGCTCAAAAACCTCTATATCGAGGCTATGAGTACTGACAGCGGCAAACTCTCTGCCCTTGAAGCGCAAGGCAAAATCGTGGAGTGGTACCGCAACGACACCGAGGGACTCTATATCATTAAATACGACACGGGTCATATCGATGAGGAGAGATTGAGAGCGGCGATTTTATAAGTAGTTTTGCTTAAAAAGAGCGCTATTACACATACCAAACGTGAGAAATTTTAGACCTTGAACCCTTTGACAATCGTGCCCAACTCTTGGGCGAGGTGCGAGAGTTCAGCACCGATTTTTTTGTTCAAATTGGAGCCATCGATACCTTGTTCTGCGACCGTGCGAATGTGATTGAGGCTTTGGTTTATCTCTTGGACGGCTTTGGTCTGTTCTGTAGAGACTTTGGAGACTTTTTGGTTGTTGGCATTGATTTGTCCCATGAGTTGTGTAATCAAATCGAGTACTTTCCCTGATTCTCTAGCGACACTTAGCGTCTCTAGTGCCATGTCATTGCTACTGTGCATCGCATCGACAGCGTTTTGTGTGCCATCTTGGATTCCTTTGATGATGACATTTATTTCGCCTAGACTTCGTTGGGTACGCTCTGCCAATTTGCGTACTTCATCGGCTACGACGGCAAATCCTCGACCATGTTCTCCTGCACGCGCCGCCTCGATAGCGGCATTGAGGGAGAGGAGATTGGTCTGTTCTGCAATACCGCTAATCACCTCAAGAACCGTCGAAACAGAGCCTACTTGTTGAGCCAGAGCAGAGATTTTTTCAGAGCTATCGTTGAGTCCAGTGCTTAGCTCTTCCATAGCGATTAAGCTCTTTTCGACATTGATTTTGCCTTTTTGCGCCTCGTTATTACCTTGTTGAGAGGCTTGTGTGGCTTCATTGGCAAGGTCGTTCATGTTTTCAAACGTAGCGCGTATGGCTTGGCTGACGCTCAAAACATGCTCGATAGCTTTGTCTTGGTCGTGCAGTCCCTTGTCCATGCGATTGGCTACGTCGCCTAGATGATTAGAGTTGCTCGATAGGTTTTGAGAGGTTTTGATGATATTGCCTACGGTAGTACGTAGAGAGTTTTGCATGGTAGTGAGTGCTTGCAAGAGGCGTGTACCCTCATCTTCACCGCTGATTTTGATAGTGTTGGTGAGTGCTCCTTGGGCAATGTTTTCAGCGGTGACCATCGCTTGGGTGAGGCGACCCAAGAGTGGTTTGGTGCTCAAAAAGATGAACAAAAAGAGAATAAGCGTGGAGAGTGCAATACCTGCTACAGAGATGGTGATGAGTTTGTTACGCATCGAATTTATTTGCACCATGTAGCTCTCGATAGGCGTAGCGGTTACGATGGTCAAATCGTCGAAATCAACCTTGGTATAGGAGGCGATATACTCCTTGCTATCGAGGATAAAGGTATGTGTGCCAAAGGGAGATTTTCGCGTCTCTTGAAAGAAGGATTCGAGCGATTTTTCTTGGGAGAAGTCGAGTGTGAGAATATAGTCGCTTTTGGTAGCAGCATATACGATTCCCTTTTTGTTGAGCAAAAAGGCTTGCGCTTTGCTATCTTCGAGCTTCATGGTGTGACCAATGAGATTGATCAAATCGACAGGTATCATCAAATGCCCATAGAGTGCATGAGTGTGCTCATCCAGTAGAGGCGACATGACAAAGGTAAAGGGGCGTTTGGTAATAGGAGAGACCTCCGTGAAGCCAATGTGAGGTTCTTTGGAACTAAGGGCAGGCCAGACAGGGTATTGGTCAGTGAAGACGAAGGATTCTGATGCGCCATTGAGTGCATCTGCTACGATTTTGTTTTTGCTGGTTACGAAGTAGTTTTCGAAGAGTCCATTGACGTTTTTGAAAACATTGTGGAGGTCGTTGCGCATGTCGTCTCGAAGATGCGTATCGATTTTGTTCTCTAATGTCCATTGCTTGGCGATGGTTGTTGCATGGGTGAGGTGAAGGACATTGGTATTGAGTGTCATGGCGTCGCGTACGAGGTTGTCGATTTGAACCTTTTTCTCATAGGTGATACTCTCCATAGCACTCCGAGTCACAGAGTCGAGGACGGCGGTGGTGCTGTGAAGTGTGTAGAGTAGGGAGACAATCATGACAGCGGCAATAGAGAGGAGCGAGACACCAAAAAGCACATTGTGCTTACTTATTTTGAAATTATTCACGGCTTTTTCCTTTAAAATTTGCCGTTGCCACAGATAAGATTTGATTATAGTATGTGATTAAATTGTGAAAACGGTGCGAGATTATAGGGATAAAGCGGTCACGTATCGGTCACGGCAAGGAGTAGTTTGAGCGCGCCGACAGCGTTTACCGCGCCCACTCCGCGAGTCCCATGACGATTTCCACGCCAATGAGGACAATGATAATCCACTCCAAAAAGGAGCTGTGATTGTGTTGGGTGAGGTCGAGGACGATACCGATATCATCCTTGATGTTGTTGAGTTTGTACTCGATAATATCGAAGCGCGCTTTTAGCTCTAGGGCGTATGACAAGCGATTGTAGAGTAGCTCCGCCTCTTCGTTATCCCACAAAATATTGGGTTTGTCCAGCAGGTGCAAATCGATGAGAATATCGTGACGCATAAGTACGAGCTCTTTGGAGAAGCGGGCAAGTTTGTTGCGTTGGAAGAGTGACTGCGTATCGGCACGCTCGATGAGGTTACGACTGCGTTCGAAGTAGTCTACGAGGCGGTTTTCATAAAATTCGAGTGCGACGCTTTGGGAGATGACATGCGCGATAATGATGAGATGGATGACCGACTCTTCGCGCAAAACGATGGAGTTGTTATCGATATGAAACATCCCTGCAATGCTCTCATCGATACGAATGGGGTAATCTTGGGTGAGGAGATTTTGGGTGTAGAGCTGCGCATTGGGGACGCCGAGTTTTTCGAGTGCATCGATAATAGCACTGCGTGAAAAGTCGATAAAGGTGAGAACATTGAATTGCGTGTAGGTCAAAAGCGCACTGCCTACGCGGGCATAGAAGGTCGCCTCGATACTCTTAATGAGCGAAATATCAAGCAACTCTTGCAACTGTAGTCGGTTCATCGAAAAGGGCAGGTGAACTGCTACTAAATCCATCGATTTTGGCATGAAAACTCCTCTAGCATGGGATATAAGGCGTCTACGTTATAACAAAATGATACTTGCTAATCCTAAAAAGCTGAAAAAGCCTACGATATCGGTGACGGTGGTGAGAAGCACCGAGGAGCCAATGGCAGGGTCGATAGAGGCTTTTTTGAGGAGCAACGGAATGAGCGCCCCAAAAAAGCCTGCGGCGAGTAGATTGATAACCATCGCCATACCAATCACCACCCCAAGCATAGCCCTATCGAACCAAAACCATGCAATAAGCCCCATCGCTACGGCAAAAATAGTACCGTTGAGAAGCGCCAAAAGCACCTCTTTTTGCAACGTCTCTTTGGCATCGTCGCCGCTAATATCTCCTAGCGCCATTTGACGCACGGTGACGGTGAGGGTTTGCGTACCTGCATTGCCCCCCATCGAGGCTACGATAGGCATGAGCACCGCCAAAGCGACCAAGGATTGGAGTGTCGTATCGAACCAGCCGATGACAATCGAAGCGGCAATTGCGGTGAGGAGATTGACTCCCAGCCAAACCGCACGGTGTCGCCCAATACGTAGCAAACTCTCCTCCTGCTCCGCCTCTTCATTGACCCCTGCAAGGTGATAGAGCTGTCCAGTGGCGCGCTCTTCGATGATGTCGTAGATGTCGTCCGCGGTGATGCGTCCGATGAGATTGCCCTTGGCATCGATGACAGGTACGACGTTCATGTCGTAATTGGAGGCGATTTCGACCACTTCGTTGATATCGTCGGTCGCTTGTACGGCGATAGTGTTGACACCCTCTTTGACCAGCTCCTCATAAAAGACATTGGGACCGATAAGGATGAGGTCTTCCAACAGAATCGAACCCAAAAATTTATTGCGATGGTTGATGACGTAGACTTGGTAGACGCTGTCTAGCTCTTTGGCGGCTTTGAGCTGTTTGAGGCGGCGAATCGAATCGCCTACCTTCTCATCGATATGGGCGTAAAAAAGCTCGGTTTGCATATAGGAACCCGCCTCATAATCGCCATAGGAGATGAGGGCTTGGAGGGTGTGACGATCCTCTTCGGGGAGGTTTTGCAAGAGCTCTTCAGCGACATCCTCATCGACATCCTCGATATTACGAATCAGCTCTGCGGCATCATCGGTATCGAGGGTATGGGTAAGATCCGCAAGCTGACTAGGGGTGAAGTGCTCGATAATCTCTTCGTGACAATAGGAAGGTAGCTCGATAATGACCTGAGCGCGTAGCTCTGGTGAGAGGTCGTTGAGCACTTCGAGGTAGAGGTGTTCATCTTCGTCGCGCAACTCCAACAAAATTTCAGCGACATCGTACGGGTGGGTGGTGTTATCGGTTCCATCATTGAGGCGCTTAATCGTATCGTGAAGGGATTGCAGTAAGGCAGAGCGCTCTTGCATGATGGCCTCCTAAAAAGTGAGCTTTTGGAGCGGTGACCCCTTTTGTGGGCGCCATTATAGCCCAAGGCTAGGCGTTTGGGGCAAGATTCGCATACGTTTTGGCGCGGTGCGAAGGCTTTTTTGTATGCTAAAATTCTTTCTCATAAAGGATAATAAAAACGATGATACGAGAAGCAAAGAGTAGTGACGTAGAAGCTATATATCACATCGAAAAAACGATGTTTAAAGATGAAGTCTATTTTGGATTGCAAGAGGCGGAGATAGCCAAACTTATTCGCAAAAAATCGACAAAACTTTTTGTCTATTGCGATGAAAACGACCGCGCTGTGGGGTATGCCTTGGCACTTTTGGTGGGAGAAAAGGGGGTGTGGTTCAACTCTTTGGCGGTGCTACAGCCCTATCACAGCACGAATGCGGCAAAGCTACTCTTTCAAGAGGTGGAAGCTATTAGAAGAACCAAAGGGAGTACAGTAGTTATTTTGGAGATTCGAAAAGACAACCGCGCCCTAGAGAGACGCTACAAAAACTTGGGATACACCGTGTGGAAAGAGATAGAGGCCTATTATCCTGATGGATGTGGCGCCTATCGAATGACGAAGTGCTTTTCCAAAGCGTGAAGCTTTGGAGGGGTTATTTTTGGTAGATGGTATATTTTGGGATGAGTTGGAAGGGTCGATAGGACATTTTGACTTTGCGTAGATTTTCAAAGCCCATATCGTCGCCTACGTTGATATAGGTGACGCCCTCGTAGTGCTGTTTGAGCACTTTACAAAACTCACGGAAGATGAACTGCGCACATCCCATTACTTCAAAATCGGTCTTTTCGATGATGACGGTGGCGGTATCGGCACTGATGCGCTCCCCTGCGGTGAAACCTTTGATTTCGTCATTGATGTAGATGACCAGTCCGATGAGTTGTAATGATTCGTAGTGTTTGAGCATCTTTTTGATAGCGTGACGTTCCATGTGAATGCCCTCCAAAAAGCTCTCCGCTTCGGCTTTGGGCATATATTTGATACGGTCTTCGACCCATTTGTTGAAAAGCGCCAAAATCGCGTCGTAGTGGGTGACGGGGTCGAGGATTTCGATGCGGTGGTCGGCGTAGGATTTGACAAATTTATTGATTTCGGTGCGTTTGGTGTGGTAGCTGTTGCCGCGTAGTTCGATAAGTGCATCGACCTCGTAGACGTAATCGACGAGCTTTTTCTCGATGACGTAATACTCTAGCATTTGGAACATGCTCTCTGCTTCGTCGGCAGTTTGCAAAAACTCCTCAATCATCGAGGCTTGAACATAATCGATACGCGAATAGTAGGGAGAGCTGTTGTTGGCGTTCATCACCTCAAAACAGCGCAACATCGCATCGATGGCGTTTTTCTTTTTGCCCAACGGTGGCAATAGCATGGTCAGCTCTCCGCCCACCATAATGAAAAGACAGTAGCATTTGTTGATGATGGCGTAGAAGCCACTCGCGTTGGAGAGCCAAATATAGTTGGCAGCGAAGGTATAGTCGCTCAAAACGACGTCGACTTTTGTGAGGTATTTTTCGAAAAGGGGCTTGGATTGGAGGGTGAACGCGTTGAGTTTTTGTTTGTCGATGGTGAGCTTTGCCATGGGTTCCTACGTAAGGTAATTTGAGCGAAATAGTACTCTTTTTTAGGTCAAAAAGCGGTGATTTTTTGGAGTGTTTTTCAGAGCGTTTCAAACGCTTTGGGTTCTCCCAAATAATAGCCCTGTACACACTCCACACCTAGTTGTGTCACCATATCGTAGATTGCTTTGTCGCTTACATATTCGGCGACGGTTTTGAGTCGCAAAGTAGTAGCGAAATTGACGATGGAAGCGACGATGGCTTGGGTGTTGGGATTGGTGCAAATATCACGAATAAGCGAGCCGTCGATTTTGAGTGTATCGATAGGCAGACGTACCACGTGGGCGAAGTTGGAGTAGCCCGTCCCAAAGTCATCGATAGAGATATCGATGTGGTGCGCTTTGAGGCGTTCAAGTACCCCAATGATACGGTCGTAGTTGTCGATGCCCTCTGATTCGAGTATCTCGATGACGAGGCGGTGTTGCATGTTGTACGTTTTGATAGCGTGGATGAGGTGCTCGATGGTGGCACCGCTGAGTAGGTCTTCGACGCTGAGATTAATACTCACCTTTTCATCTCGGTCGGCAAAAAGTGCGCACGCTTGGGTGATGATGTGGTGTGAGAGGCGACTGTAGAGACGTGAGCGCTTCGCCACATGTAAAAACGCCATGGGAGCTACGACGCTACCGTCGGTCTCGATGTAGCGCATCAGTGCCTCATACTTTTTGATTTTGCCCGTTTTGGTAGAGACGATAGGCTGGAAGAAGAGTACGATGCGATTCTCTTGGAGCGCTGATTCGAGTTTTTTGGTCCATGTGAAGTTCTGCTCATACTCTTTTTGGGGGTCGTGCTCTGGCGCATAAAGGGCATAGAGGGTATGCGAAAGTTTGGCTTTTTTGAGCGCCGTATCTGCCATGGCTAAAAGGAGATTTTTTTCATCGGGTGTTTTGGCGTTCGCGATACCAAAGGAGAGCTCCAAGCTAAAACGTATTTCGTTGTAGCTAAAAGGGTGCGCCTCGATGTGTGCTACGAGGTTCTCGATGAGGCTGACACAGGTGTGTATCGATTGGGGTGTGTGTGGCATGAGCGCGAACTCATCACCGCCCAAGCGATAGCAGTGCCATGTGTTGTCGTGGCAGGTGGAGATAAGCTGTTGCGCCAAATAGATGAGCATCTCATCGCCTAAAGAGAGTCCAAAGAGCGAATTGACCTCTTTGAGTCGACTGATATTAAGCAGAATTATCGTGGGCGTATCGAGGGTGGCTAAATCCTCTTGGAGTTTGAGTCGGTTGGGGATGTGGGTGAGGTAATCGGTGTGAAGCTGCTCTTGGAGGGCTTGGCGGTGGCGTACGAGTTTGGTCACGTCGGTTTTGATAGAGATAAACTCTACGATGTTGTCGTGTGCATCCAAAATAGGGGCGATGGTGGTCTCAACAAAAAAGCTCTCACCCGCTTTGTTGCGGTTTTTGAGGGTGCCGTGCCACACCTTTTTGTCCAAAATATCCCTCCAAAGCTCTCTGTAGAGTTGAGTGGGCATGTCAGGAGAGCGCACGATATTGTGATTTTGCCCTATGAGTTCGGCTTTGGTGTAGCCTGAGAGTTTCTCGAAGCGCTCATTGACGTAGGTGATGATGCCATGCTTATCTGTTTTGGTGATGTAATTGGACTCATCGACGATTTGTTTGTACTCTTGGAGGAGCTTGGATTGGGCTTTGTAGGCGCGAAGGGCTTGCATGTAGGAGTGGTGGTGGATGCGATTTCGAAAGAGAAAACGACGAAGTTTGCGCCACACACCCATGCTCTGCCCCTTCGATAAATTTGTTTATCTTATGACGCTAGCGCTTTGAGGCGGTTGAATGTCGATGCAATTGTTGCCGAACCTTAGCCAAATTGTGCTCGAAAAGCTTTGGCTCCCTCTTTGGAGGATTCGACCTCCTCTTTGATACCTGTGAAGCTAAAACGCAATCGACTCTGCTCGACGGTGGTGATGCTTTTGATCTTATTGATATTGATGAGGTAGGAGCGGTGAATGCGCACAAATTGGTGAGGAAGGAGGCGCTTTTCAAGGTCAGAAATTTTTTGGACGTAGTAGGAGAAGCCTTGGGCGGTGCGTAGCATCACCTCGGCTAAATCGGCTTTGATATAGTAGATATCTTCGGGTTTGAGCAGATAATAATCCTCGCCATTTTTGCTCATGATGCGAAACTGCGTATCCATGACCGCTCTGGCATTAGCGACACGGTCGATAGCGTTTTTGAGGCTCTCGATACTAAAGGGTTTGACCAAATAGCCCGACGCCCCCAAATCAAACGCCTCTATAGCGTGGTTGTCGTAGCCTGTTTGGAAGATGACGGCTATATCGTTTTGGCGCAGTCGAAGCGCGTAGGCGAGTTCTAGTCCATTTATCTGGGGCATATTGATATCCAAAAGTGCCACATCGAAGCGCTCTTGGTCGATGGCTGCGAGTGCTGCAGAGGCATCGCTGGCTTTGACGATGTCGCTGTAGCCAAGGGTAATGAGCATACGCTCCAAGCGGGCAAGCCCTAAGGTTTCATCGTCAACGATGAGTAGTTTCATGACACGCTCCTAGATGAATTGCAAGTGCAGGGGGATGAGTAGAGACGATGACCAATTTGCCTTGGCACAGCAGTCCCAAACGCTGATCGAGGTTGCCTAGCCCGATGCCCAACTGCGTGGTGGGCATGGGCAGACCGTCGTTGGAGACGGTGATGATGCCTTGGGCTTCATCGATAGCGATAGTGATGGTGAGCTCTTTTTGGCGTGCGTCGTAGCCATGTTTGATGGCGTTTTCGACCAAGAGCTGTATCGAAAATTTGGGCACACTCCATGTGGGTATCGAGGAGGGCAGATGCAGTTTGATGGCGTTGCCAAAACGGATGTTTTCCAATGCTACATAGTCTTGAACATGGCGTAGCTCATCGACCAAGGGCAGTTGTGTCTGCTCTTTCATGGTGTTGCGCAAAAAGGTAGAGACCTGCAAAATAGCCGTCTCTGCCTTGTCGATGTCGTGGTGGAGTAGCTCCGCAATCGAGTTGAGCGCATTGAAGAGAAAATGGGGATTGAGCTGTCGCTCTAGAGAGGCGAGGCGGCTTTGGACGAGGTGATAATCGGCTTGCGCTTTTTGGATACGCAAATCTTGGATTTGCTCAACAGAGCGCGCTATTTTGGACTCTAGGTCGGTATGGTACTCTTGGATGGACTCTTGGAGTCTGCCTTGGACTTTTTTGTAGTAGATAGCCATCCCTGAGAGAAAAATCCCCGCCCAGAGCATCGACCACATCGCAAACCCCTCATAAAGGATAAGTGTAGGGTCAAAATAGTGCAAAACCAACATCGCCAAAAGCAGGAGATTAAAGGCAACCAACCACGCTTGGGTCTTGGCAAAGTCGCCCAATATGATGGTCACAATGGGCAAAATCAGCACCCACAAAATATCAAAGGTAGCATGCTCACCGATAAAAAAGAAGCTAAAAAAGAGTACATAAAGGATAATGATGAGGCGTTGGGCGGCACTTTCACTCTCGTGGGTGCGACGAAAACGCCAAAGATGCAGTGCCGTAGCGATAAAGGTCGCGGCATAGACTCCCACAAAGGTGATTCGACCGTTAAGCGCATTGGCAATCATCGATGCCACCAAAAAGGCGAGCATGAGAAGGGAAATTTGGGTAATCGCTTTGGTGCGACTTTCGTTGAGGTAGTTCAATGCAGCCTCCTGTGGCAACCCAAAGTGTAGCATAGAGATTACCACTGCGCGACGCAATCCATGAGTGCCGCATCCAGCGAGGCAAAGCGAAAGACAAAGCCGCTTTGAAGTGCCGCTTGGGGTGTGGCGTGGGTCGAGGAGAGAAGCACCTGCGCCCCTTTGCCCATAAGTGCAAAAAGCGCCCATTTGGGCAGGGCAAGGAAAGGTCTGCGTCCTAGAAGTGCGCAGAGCTTTTGGGTGAAGTAGCGGTTGGTGACGATGTGCGGTGCCGTAGCGTTAAAAATGCCTGTCGCTTTTTGCTGGATAATATGGTCGATAAGGCGCACCACATCATCGATATGTATCCAGCTCATCTTTTGGCTTCCATCGCCTAGAACACCACCCAATCCCCACGAAAAGGGGCGCTTCATCTGCGCCAATGCACCGCCACGGGGTGCCAAGACCACGCCCATGCGCAGTATCGCAGTGGGGATGTTGGCGTGCAGTGCTTCGGCTTCCCATTGGGAGCAAAGGCGTGCCAAAAAATCCTTCCCTCTTTGGGCGCATGTTTCGGTGCACTCTTCTTCTTGGGGGTAGATGCCCACCGCTGAGAAGGAGATGAAATGGCGCACACTGCTACGCCCAAGTGCCTTTACAAGGGCACGTGTGGTCTCGATACGGCTCTCCCAAAGCACCTTTTGGTAGGCGCTACTCCAGCGCTTGGAGATGGGCGCACCTGCGAGATTGATGAGGACATCGACCCCTTGAAGTTTGCTCTCTAGTGAGAGAGGGGTTTCGTTGCGACCCAAGAGGACGAGATCCTCAAAATAGCCTTGTAGCGCCTCTCCAATAAGTCCGCTTGCTCCATTAAGTGCTATTTTCATCCTATTCGCGCTCCTCTAGGGGGAAATCTTTGATAATCGTAATGACCAACTCTCCTACGGTAATGCCAAATTTTTTCATCTTGGAGTGGTTGATAATGACCCCATCCTCTTGCAGATGGAGCCAATCGCGTATATCGATATCGAGCGTCCCCTCATTGTAGGGGATGCGAAGCGTATAGTCGAGCATCATGGTGTTGCCCACGACGCGAATAGGGGAGGTGCCTATGACATTGTCTGCGGTGCCGCTGTAGTGCCCCTCTTGTGCGGTGGGGGTGATGTGCCATGTGCGGCGCTCCTCCTCCCCGTCGCTGTAGAGGAAGTACTCTTTGAGCTCTCCCTCGCCTGTTGTGCTATCCCAGCTTCCTACGAGGTGACCTTTGAAGGTGCGAATGATGTTGCCGTTGTAGTCCTTGACCAGACCGTAGGCTGTCATGCGACCATCGAGCACCTTTTGGGGTACAAAAGTAGGGGTGGTTTGTGCAAAATCTTCGAGCTGCATCGTGTCGCATCCGCTCAAAAGCAGAGCAAAAATGAGCGCAATAAAAGAGGTATATCTCATTTGAAATCCTTTGTGGAGAGTTGATTGAGTCGCATATTGTTCGCGGGAGTAAAAACCAATTGTGCCAGACCAATGTTACGCGTGGCAAAAGCGGCTTCGCAGTAGTTGAGATAGAGTCGCCACATCCGAAGAAAACGCTCATCGAAGCCCAACGCTCTGATATCGTCGATACGATGCATGAAATTTTTATACCATCGATGCAGTGTCACGGCATAGTGAGGGGTGAAATCCTCCATGTGCAAAAGCTCTAGGTGCGTGTGGCGCTTGGTGGTGTGCAGTATCGCCTCTAGGCTTGGCAGATGTCCCCCTGGGAAGATATATTCTTGAATGAAATCGGTGCTAGTGCGGTAATCGTCGTAGCGCCAATCGGGTATCGTGATGACTTGGAGCGCCAAAAGTGCGTGCGGTGCCATGAGGTGTTGGCATTGGCGAAAAAAGGTCGCAAAATAGTCATGCCCCACCGCCTCGAACATCTCTACTGCGACGATGGCATCGTAGGTGCCTCTCGTGTCGCGATAATCCTCTAGGCGCACTTCGATGTGGTCCAAGAGTCCCAGCGCCGCGAAACGCGCTTCGCAGTAGCTCTTTTGGGCTTGAGAGAGAGTAAGTGTGGTGACTTTGGCGTCGTAGGTTTGCGCCAAATGTATCGCCATAGCACCCCAACCAGAGCCAATTTCCAGCACCTTTGCCCCTCGAGGCAGACGCAGTTTGGAAGCCAGATGGGCGATTTTGCGCTCTTGGGCAACATGCAGTGGCTCATCGATACGGGCAAAAAGTGCGCTGGAATAGAGCATCGTCTCATCGAGCATAAGGGCGAAAAATTCATTGGAGAGGTCGTAGTGGTGTGCGATATTTTTGCGCGATTTTTTCTTGGAATTTTTGCGCAGAGCGTGTTTGAGTCGGTTCCAGTGCGGTATGAGTGCACGAAAGCCCCCCTTTTTGTCACTGCTTCGTACGCCCAAAGTGGCGCTATTTTCCAGAGCTAATCGCACCAGTGCTGTCATATCATCGACCTCAAAATCGCCCTCGAGGTAGCTTTGGGCGAAGCCAATATCCCCAAAGAGCGCCAATCGACGAAAAAGATGACCGTTTTTGAGTACCAAGGTTATAGGCTTGCTCTTTTTGTCCCCGTAAATGCGTCTTTGCCCATCGCTGTAGGTGACGTGCAGATGACCTTGGGTGATGGCGCTCAAAAGCGTGTCGCCGATGCGTTCAAAATACTCCATCTTAACTCCTTTTGGTGGTATCGAGTGCGTTGGGTGTGTGCCATGCAAGCCCTTTGCGCCACAGCTTCCACGACTGCCAAAGGGTGCGCGTCACGACCCATAGCGTCAAGAAGGTGTGCCGCGCAAAAAGCGCCGTCACGGTACGCGAAGTGAAGGGAAGCGCATCACCGTTAAAAGCGGCGACAAGCTGACACACACCGTCACGGCTGTATTCGATGTTGATACGCAGAGCGCTAGGGGAGTATTGCAGGGTGAAGGTATACTCCCCGTCACGCGCAAAAAAGGGCGAGACGTGCATCTCTTTTGGGACTTTGCCTGTGTAGACGCCCCCATGGGTGGCGCCACGAAGTGTTACAGGGTAGAGGATGCGCCCACCGTTGTAGTTGTGCACTTGGACGAACATTTGCGTGGGCGTTTGCCCCTCAAGCAGTATCAAAAAAGAGGCGGGATTGAAGACAAAACCTGCGATACGAGGTAGCGTGATATAGCGTATCGAGGTGGGTTTGGGCAGGGCATGAGCCTCCAAAAGTGCCGCTACATTGGTGGCGAAATCGTCGCTAGCGCCAAAATGGTCGCGGGCAGTAAAGCTAAAGAGATTGCCCTTTTCGTAGCCGAAAAATCGATGGGAGAGGCAATCAATATAAGCTACATCGATATCGAGGAGGAAAAAACGGTAGGAAAAGGTGTGCATTTTGGGCACGAAGCGTCGATGGTAGATGACGCCCTCATAAAAACGGTGGCTCATAGGTCGCACCCAAGCTTTTGGGCGATAGTGTGTGCACTCCAAAGCCCATCTTCGTGAAAGCCATAACGCCAATACGCCCCCGCATAGTAGGTGTGACGCACGCCGTTGATACGCTCTCGATGAGACTGCATCGCGATGGCTTTGGCGTCAAATTGGGGGTGCTCATACGCAATACGCTCGATGAGGTTGGTGAGAGTGCTTGTTTCGTTGAGAGAGACGAAATACTCCTTGATTTTGTCGAGGTTTTGGAGGCGATTTATCCAATAGGAGAGGGTCACTTTTTGGGCGGTGTTGGCGTTGGTTTTGTAATTCCACGCTGTCCAAATGCCCTTGTGCGGATAGAGCGCACGGGTATCGGTGTGCAAAATTGCGTGGTTGGTGGTGTAGGTAAAAGCACCCAAAATTTCGCGCTCATCGGCACTAGGGTCTTCTAGCATGCTAAGCGCGTCGGGTGCATGCATCGCCATGACCACCGCGTCATAAAAGGATGCATTACCCATCGCATCGAGGAGTTCCACACCGTGGTCGAGACGGCGTATGCGTGTAATGTGGCTTTGGGTGATGATGGTGCCGCTGATGTGTGGGGAGAGTTTTTGAATATATTGGATGCTTCCATTGGAGACGGTGAGCCATTGGTGGTGTGTCGATACGCCCAAAAGCCCATGGTTTTTGAAAAAATTCAAAAAGGTACGCGCAGGAAAGTCGTGCATCTTTTGGCTAGGAGTCGACCAAATTGCCGCACCCATGGGGAAGAGATAGCGCTCTTTGAAGGGGGTGCTGTAAGTGCTCAAATACTCTCCCAAGGGTCTGTCCAAATCGGTGTGATTATTTTGCAAATCGCGGTGCGCTTTGGCATTGAAGCGGAGGATGTCCACTATCATGCGCCAGTGGCTAGGACGCAAAAGATTTTTGGCTTGAAAAAAGAGCCCCTTGAGAGAGTCTCCACTGTAGGCAATATCCTTTTGGGTATCCCAAAATCCAAAACTCATGTCGCTCTTTTCGATGACGACACCCAATTTTTCAAAGAGCCGTGTGAGCAGCGGATAGGTAGCGTGATTGAAGACCAAAAAGCCTGTATCGACACCGAACGATTCAAACGCCTCTTGGACGATGGTGGTGCGTGCGTGCCCGCCCAAACGTGCCTCTTTTTCATAGAGGTCTACGTGGTGCTTTTGGCTGAGCATATAGGCAGCACCCAATCCGCTAATACCCGCTCCCAATACCGCTATTCTCATTTGGCTGGCTCCTGTGTAGATAGGTGCAATTGTAGAAAAAGGGCTCTTTCATTCGTAGAGGTAGAATGTCTATTGATAGGGTTGCTTCAGCCTCCAAATGCTAAAATGCTTGCTCTTTGGTAATAGTGAATAGATTATGAGTGAATTGTAAAAAAGCATCACAAGGACGGTGAAATGGTAGAACGCTACGCGCGTAAGATAATGAGTGACAAATGGACGATGCAAGCCAAATACCAAGCGTGGTTGGATGTCGAAAAAGCGGTGGTGGTAGCGTGGAATAGACTAGGACTTATTCCCGATGAAGATGCCCAAAAAATTCTCAAAAATGCGACCTTTAGCGTCGAGCGTATCGATGAAATCGAGGCAAAAACCAAGCACGATTTGATAGCCTTTACGACGTCGGTTTCTGAGAGTTTGGGGGCGGAGAGTCGATGGTTTCACTACGGTATGACCAGCTCCGATACCGTCGATACCGCTGTGGCGCTACAGATGCGCGATTCACTCTCTCTCATTATCGAGGATGTCCGCAAGGTCATGGAGTCTATCAAGGTGCGTGCGATGGAGCACAAAATGACGCTCATAGTGGGGCGCAGTCACGGTATACATGGCGAGCCTATTACCTTTGGTCTGGTGCTTGCGGTGTGGTACGACGAGATGGCGCGACATCTACAACATCTCGAAGAGACGATGAAAGTCATCGCAGTGGGGCAAGTCTCTGGCGCGATGGGTAACTTCGCTCATGCGCCCCTAGAGCTAGAGGAGTATGCGTGTGAGGCGTTGGGTCTCTCACCTGCGCCTGCCTCCAATCAAGTCATTCAACGCGACCGCTACGCACGTTTGGCTACAGCATTGGCACTTTTGGCTAGCTCTATCGAGAAGTTCGCGGTGCAAATTCGCCACTGGCAACGTACCGAAGTCTATGAGGCAGAGGAGTATTTCAGCGAGGGGCAAAAAGGCTCTAGCGCGATGCCACACAAGCGCAATCCTATCTTGACCGAAAATATCACGGGACTTGCACGTATCATCCGTGCCTACGCCGTCCCCGCGATGGAAAATGTCGCACTGTGGCATGAGCGTGACATCTCACACAGCTCTACAGAGCGCTTTTGGCTCCCTGACGCCTTTATCACCACCGATTTTATGCTCAACCGCTTTGAGGGTGTCATCTCCAAACTTCTCGTCTACCCCAAAAACATGATGAAAAACCTCAACCTCACGGGGGGGTTGGTCTTTTCACAACGTGTATTGTTGGAACTCCCTTTGCAGGGAGTGAGTCGTGAAGATGCCTACATCATTGTGCAACGCAACGCCATGAAGGTGTGGGAGTCTCTGCAACAGGGCAAACCTGCGCTCAATGAGAAGGGTGAGTCGCTTTATTTGCAATATCTGTTGGCGGATGAGGAGCTGTTTGCCAAGCTAGGTGAGGAGAAAATCCGCGCCTGCTTCGACTACAGCTATTACACCAAAAACGTTGACAAAGTTTTCGCGCGCGTCTTCAAACATTAATTTCACTAAGGAGCATGAATAGCATGGTAGTTACAAAACGCAACGGTCGCCAAGAGCCACTCGATATCACCAAAATCCAAAAATACACCTCTGCCGCAGTCAAGGGGCTTAGCAATGTCTCTCAAAGTGAATTGGAAGTAGATGCACAGATACAGTTTCGCGATGGTATCACCACCGAAGAGATTCAAAAGACGCTTATCAAAACCGCAGTCGATAAAATCGATATCGATAGACCCAACTGGACCTTCGTAGCGGCACGCCTCTTCCTCTACAATCTCTACCATATGGTATCGGGCTACTCAGGCTATATCACGCTCCAAGAGTATTTTGAGCGCGGCGAAAAAGAGGAGCGCATCATCGTAGGGCTCAAAGACCGTTACGATTTGCAAGACCTCAACAACTACATTGTGCCTGAGCGCGATATGCTTTTTAACTACCTCGGGGTCAAGACACTCTACGACCGCTATTTGCTCAAAGATACGCGCAATAAACCCATCGAGCTACCGCAACATATGTTTATGGGTATCGCAATGTTCTTGGCGCAAAACGAAAAAGAGCCGCAAGTATGGGCGAAAAAATTCTATGACATGCTCTCCAAATTTGAAGTCATGGCGGCTACTCCTACGCTATCTAATGCTCGCACACCACGTCATCAGCTGAGCTCTTGCTACATCGGAAGCACGCCTGACAATATCGAAGGTATCTTCGATGGCTACAAAGAGATGGCGTTGTTGTCCAAATTCGGTGGCGGAATCGGCTGGGATTGGAACCAAGTACGCGGTATGGGAAGCTCTATCAACGGCTACAAAAATGCCGCTGGTGGAACGGTGCCCTTCTTGAAAATCACCAATGATATCGCTATTGCAGTGGACCAATTGGGTACACGCAAAGGTGCCATCGCCGTCTACATCGAGCCGTGGCATATCGATATGAACAACTTTTTGGATTTGAAAAAGAACTCAGGCGAAGAGCGCCGTCGTGCACATGACCTCTTTCCTGCATTGTGGATAAATGACCTCTTTATGAAGCGCGTCAATGCCGATGAGATTTGGACACTTTTCGACCCCCTCGATTGTCCAGAGCTCTCGCAATTGCACGGTGATGCGTTTGAAAAACGCTATTTGGAGTTAGAGCGCGACGAATCGATTTTACGCGAAAAGGTCAAAGCCAAAGAGTTGTGGAAACGTATCTTGACCTCCTATTTTGAGAGCGGTAGCCCCTTTTTGTGTTTCAAAGATACTGCCAACCGTGCCAACCCCAACAATCACAAGGGCATTATTCGCTCCTCTAATTTGTGTACCGAAATCTTTCAAAATACGGCGCCCAACCGCTACAAAATCCTCGTCAAATTTGATGATGGTAGCACCGTAAGCTACGAAGAGGAGGAGTTGGTCAAGGTCGATTCGGGTGTCACGCGCAAAGCCAAACATATCTCTGCTCTGGATAGCATCGGTGGCAAGAGTATCTACATCGTCGAAAAAGAGAAAATCGATGGCGATACTGCGGTGTGTAACCTCGCTTCAGTGAATCTCTCTCGTGTACATACCAAAGAGGATATCGAGCGCATCGTGCCTGTAGCGATTCGTATGCTCGATAATGTCATCGATTTGAACTTCTATCCTCTGGAAAAGGTCAAAAAGACCAACCTCAAAAGCCGCTCTATCGGGCTAGGTATCATGGGTGAGGCACAGATGTTGGCTGAAGCTCGTATTAGCTGGGGTACGCAAACGCACTTTGACAAAGTCGATGAGATTATGGAGATGGTTTCATACAATGCGATTAAAGCTTCAAGTGACCTAGCTATCGAGAAGGGTAAATATGCCGATTACGAAGGCTCCAAATGGAGTCAAGGTATCTTGCCCATGGATCACGCCAATGCCGAAGTGGCAAAATTGGTAGACCGTGGTGGGCTTTTTGGTGGGCTGTATGATTGGGATGCCTTGCGCAAAAAAGTCCAAAAAGATGGCATGCGCAACGGCTATCTCATGGCGATTGCCCCAACATCCTCTATCTCTATCCTCGTAGGTACGACCCAAACGGTCGAGCCTGTTTATAAGCGCAAATGGTATGAGGAGAACCTCTCTGGACTTATCCCTGTGGTCGTGCCCAACCTCAACCCTGACACATGGGCGTACTACCAACCCGCCTACGAAGTCGACCAAATCGACATCATCAAAGCCGCCTCGATTCGTCAAAAGTGGATAGACCAAGGTCAAAGTATCAATATCTTTATCTCACTCGATAAAGCAAGCGGCAAATACCTCAACCAAATCTACACCGCCGCATGGAAATATGGTCTCAAATCGACCTACTACCTACGCGGACAATCGCCTGAAGCGGTCGCTGAAACACAAGACAGAAGTCAGGAGTGTATCGGCTGTCAATAAGGAAGCATAGCATGCGAATTTTTGCCCTACTACTTGTTGCGCTCCCCTCTTTGTGGGGTGAAATCGTATGGACCCAAGAGATGCGCAAATCGGGGCTTCGCGACCCTTTTGAACTAGCTCTTCAATACACTGCCTACGAAAAAACCTTAGAGCTTGCCAATGGCGGCGATGCCGATGCCAAATACAAAATGGGCGAGTATTATGAGCAGGGGTTCGCCACCGATATCAACATCGAAAAGGCGGCACGCTGGTATCAAAGTGCCGCAGAGGTGGGGCATATCGAGGGTGCCAAAAAAATCGGTCGTATGTATGAAGAGGGTGTTGGCGTAGCCAAAGATAGCTACAGCGCCTTCAAGTGGTACAAGGTCGCCGCGGATAAGGGCGACACTGCGGCTATGAGCATGCTAGGGGATTTGCTGCTCTTTGGGGCGATGCAAGTGCGTGACTACAAAGAGGCACTGCGTTGGTATGAGTTAGCCGCCAAAGCGGAGAATCCCAACGCCATTCGCAATATGGGCACCATGTATGCCACAGGCAGAGGTGTGACCAAAAACAGCAAAAAAGCGCTGGAGTTGTATCTCAAAGCGGCTGAAATGGGCGATGCCAAAGCGCAGTACAATTTGGGGGTGTCGCACCTCAAAGGGTGGGGTGTGGAAATCGATGTCGCGCAGGGGCTTCGATGGCTGGTGCGTGCTAGTGAAGGTGGACATGCCGATGCCAAATGTATCCTAGCCAATCGCTACGCCGCAGGCGATGGTGTAGAACGTGATATCAAAATGGCAACGCGTTTAGCCGATGAGGGAAATAAACTCGGGGGGCTTTTTTGCAAAGAGGTGTGGATGGCGTTCAAACTCTATGAGGTTACGCCGTAGCGTAACCCTTGTGTGTTAATGCGTAGGGATTTTGACCTGCTCTTTGGCAGTGTCGACACCCTCTTTTATCTCTTCGATGGCTTTGTCGGCGAGCTCTTTGCCCTCTTCGACAGCCTTCTCTTTTACTTCATCGAGGGTTTGAGTCGCCTCTTCTTTCAACTCATTGAGCGTTTGGTTCTCTTTGACGCTTTGGGTGATATTCTCTTTTTGGTTCTCATCGAGGACAAAAAACCACAATCCACCTCCGACTAGAAGTGCCAAAAGCAAGAAAAGTTTTATCTGCTTGATGAGAAATCCCACCACGATTACACCTGCTACTACTGCACCTAACGTTACATAATCCATTGCTACTCCTTTTGAATAATAAGACGCACAACACTGGCATCACCTTGATGACCCCATCCTTCGTCAAGGAGGGTAATCTCTTCGGTGAGTTGGATTATAGCACAGGGGTGTTGGGCAAAAAGCATCTCCAAATCGCGTGGATTGTAGAGCATCTCTAAATCCTTGGGACCTCCGCTGGTGAAGCCTCCGAGGAGCTGATTTTGGCTAAAAGACTCCATGATGATGACCCCTTTGGGACGCAATGCCGCAAGTGCACGTGTGAATGTTTGGGTGCGTAGGGGTTGGGGCAGATGAATGAAGCTAGCCACAATGGCATCGTAGTGCTCTTGCGGCTCCCAATGGTGCAAATCCATGTGCAACGTTCGCAGTGCCACACCCAAGGCTTGGGCGCGTTGGGCGGCTTTGGCAAGACCAATATCGCTAGCATCGATAGCGGTGACGTGGTGTCCCAATTGCGCTAGGTGAATGGCATTGCGCCCTTCACCCTCTGCTAGGCACAAAACATGCGATTGGGGCGCCAATCGATGCGCTTGCGAAGCGATAAAAGCGTTGGGGTTTTGACCGTACATCCACCCCTCCTTGCCAAAGCGTTCGTTCCAAAAGTGGGATTGGTCGTTCATAGAGGCTCCTTTTTTAGTGAACTGCGACGGTTTTGGAGAAGAAGAGTTCGCGGTTTTCGTCGAAGTTGGCAACCAACGTCGCAAAACACTCTGAGAGTTGCCGAATCGTCTCGATATTGGGCTCGACGTAGACTTTGTTCCCCTTTTTTTCTAGGGTAATGATTTGCGCCTCTTTGAGCTCTTTGAGGTGGGCAGAGATAGTAGGCAGAGAGAAATTGAAGTGTTCAGCAATCGTGGTGACGCACGTGGCAATGGGGTTTACCTCTACGCCTGCTTGCTTTTTGTCCAATGAGCAGGTGTAGCCCCCCGTAAAGACATTTTTGAAAATCAAAAAGCGCGTTTCGTTGCCGAGCGCCTTGAAGATTTTGAGTTTTTCTTGCATTGTCAACATAGAGACCCTTGATGCAGTAGTGCACGAAGTATAACACAGCAGAGGTTCAATGGGTTGAAAGCAAAAGTATTTAGGTAATTAGCTAATTTACATATTTTTTACACTTCATTGCTTATAATGGCTACCAATCAATTCAAAGGAGTCGTTATGAAACAGTGGATAGTGGCGCTACTGCTCGTCGTGGGCATGGCATGGGCAAACGAGGAGGGCAACCGTGTGGTTTTTGACCTCAAAACAGGAGATATTGCAAGCTTTGAGCAAAAGATTCTCAAAGGGATTGCGTTTCACAAAGCGCATTATGAGGGGAGTTTGGGTTCATTGGAGGTGGCGGTGGTGATACATGGCGATGCCTATAAATTTTTCCTCAAAAATCTCAAAAACTCTCCCTACGCCAAAGAGAGCCAACTCGTAGCCATGCATGCAGAGCTGACCACACGTATTGCGGCGGTGGCAGAGAACTATGAGGTGGAGTTTTTGATGTGTGAAGCGACGATGCGCACCCTCAAAATCGACCCTAGTAATGTCTATGATTTTGTCAAGCTTGTCCCCAACTCGACCATCGGGCTTATCAACAAACAAAACGAGGGGTATGCATATATCCCTGCACACTATTAATTTCAAAAGGATCAAAAATGAAAAAAGGAGTTTTGGCACTGCTCTTGGCAGGGTTTGCATGGGGTGAGGTCGATTGGGCGACCTCCTATGAGCGTGGTCTAGCGCAAGCCAAAGAGGAGCAGAAATTGGTGATGGTGATGTTCTCCAAGGAGAGCTGCAAAGCGTGCGCCTACATGAAAAAAGAGGTGTTTGAACGCCCCCAAGTGGCACGCTATCTCGATGAGCACTATGTGGCAATCGAGGTCGATATTCACGACTATCCCAAGACGATGGGGTACAAAGTGATTGGTACACCGACCTTTTATTTTCTAGCGCCAGATGGGACGACACTAGGCAGTGCACTGGTGGGAAAAGCGCCTGAGAAACTCTTTTTGGATGAGTTACGCGCGGTAAAAGCGAGCTATATCAAACATTAGCGATGTGCGCCTACGCTAAAAGCGTCACACAATTTTTGCCCCGTTTTTTACTCTCATAGAGCGCATCGTCGGCTTGGCGCATGCACTCTTCGAGGGTGCTTTGGCTTCTAAAAGCACTCACTCCCAAGCTAATCGTAATATGTCCCACCGTATCGATAGGGTAATTTTGGACACTTTGTTGGAGTGTCTGGGCGAGCGAATGGGCAGTAGCGCTGTCGTATCCATTGCAAATGACCAAAAACTCCTCTCCGCCCCAGCGCCCTGCGATGACATTGGCAGGCAGTGTCGAGGTGAGTAGGTGCGCCAAACTTGTGAGGACGTGGTCACCCACGAGGTGTCCATAGGTGTCATTAATCGCTTTGAAACTATCGATGTCTATCATGATAAGGGCGAAGGGTTTTTGCGCTTTGTGAAAGCTCTTTTCCGCCTCCAAAAGAAGTGCATTGAGCTTAGAACGATTGGCTAGATGCGTGAGCGTATCGGTAGTAGAGAGCATTTGAAGTGTTTGGTTGGCGTTTTCCAGTGCCAAGGTGCGCTCTTGTACGCGCTCTTCTAGCATTCGGTTGAACTCTTTGAGGGTATCGATTTGCTTTTGCTCACGTGTGTAGAGGTGGCGCAAAAGGGCATTGAACTCCTCTTTGAGCAAGGAAATTTCATTGTTGTGCGGGAAACTTTTGGTGATGAGGCGTTTCTCTCCTAGGGCGCTTTTGATAGTAGAAATTTCTCCTGTGAGAAGCCCCAAAGGGCGTTGGAGGTATTTGCGAAATGCCAGATAAAAGAGAAAGAGCAACGCGGCGCTTTTGATAAAGGCGTTGAGCACAAGCATGAAAAAGTTGACCTTGAGACGCTCAAAAATCGCCTGCTCATTGGAATAGAGCGTCACCGTCGCCAAAAAGATATGGGTGTTATCGAGCGTATGGTGAATATCGAAGCGGTATTGCAATGAGGTGCTTTGGAGCGCTGGGTAGTGTTCGTCCATTTTTTGGTGTAACACTCTGCCATCAGGATGCGCTATGTGCACCCCAAAGAGGAGCGGCATCGCATAAATCCCATCGGTGATGGTAGCGACCTGCTCATCGTTGAGCTCCCACAGCGCTGTATTGAGTGCAGGTTCGAAAATCGCCCCAATCGATACCAGCTCCTTTTGGATAGCGCTTTTGGCGTATTGGTACTCGATGAGGATATGTGCGAGCGTGACAACGACGGTGAGGATGAGGTAGATGCGTAGAATCGAGACCAAGAGCTGCTTGGAGAGGGAGCGGTGAAGCGTATTCATGGTTTAGCGAGCCACTTCAAAATAGCGTTGACTGTATTCATCGTAAATAGCTTCGTATCGACCTGTCGCTTTGAGGTGTGCTACGCCTGCGTCAAAATCATCGCGCATCGCTTTTTCTTTGAAGGCGGCTTGGTATTGGGTGGGAGGGAAAAGCTCATAGAGGGTGTAGCGCTCTTGGGCGGTGATTTTTTTCTCTGCCAAAAGCACATGATAGTAGTAGCGAAAAATATGTCTGTCCATGACGACGACATCGGTGCGCCCTTTGACCATTCGGTAGACCTGCTGTTTTTGGTCAGCGACCTCTGTGTAGTTTTTGCCCGCTTTGTGTGTCATCGCCTCGAAGGTTTCGCCCAAATATTTGGTCGCATTTTGAAACGCGATGAGGTGAAAATGTGCCAAATCATCGATAGAGGTAAGCGCGAGTTTGCGTTTTTCCAGAGCAAAAGCGGCATTGTGATACTGCATGAAGGGTTTGGAGTAGAACGCTTCTAGTCCCGAAGAGGTTTGGATTATCGAAGAGCCATCGACGTATCCCTCTTTGAACATCTCGATACTGCGCCCAATATTGACAAAAATAGGCGTGACCGTGTGCCCTTTGTAGGCTAGCGCCTCTTTGACGATGGTCATGACGATGCCACTACCGTCGGTAAAGACATAGGGCGGCGTGCTGTAGGAGAAGACGATGCGTTGCTCTTTGGCAAAAAGGGACGCGACTAGCATGAGTATAAAAAAAAGTAATCGCACTTCGCCCCTTTTTTGCAATCAATTGAGGGAAAAGTATAGTACGTGAATAACAATTTTTAGCTGAATTTTTAGCAGTAAATAGCATCGAGCGTTTGCCCAAACTGTGCTAAGCTTTACGCCATAAAATCCCCAATGTTAGGAGTCTTACCGTGGAAAAATCCCCTTTTTGGCATAGCCAGACAGACCAAGAAGTGCTCCAAGCATGCGACACCTCGATGCAGGGACTCACCCTCGATGAGGCGGCTAAACGTTTAGCCCAATACGGTCCCAACCGTCTACCCCAAGCGCCTCAAAAGAGTGCACTTATGCGCTTTTTGTTGCAGTTTCACAACATTCTCATCTACGTACTTTTGGCAGCAGGAGCAGTGACAGCGTTTTTGGGGCACTTCGTCGATACGATGGTGATTTTGGCGGTGGTGGTCGCCAATGCTATCATCGGCTATATTCAAGAGGGCAAAGCCCAAAGCGCCCTCGAAGCTATCAAGCAGATGCTCTCCCCGCATGCGGCGGTCATTCGAGCAGGGCAACGTCACACTATCGACGGTGAGGCGGTTGTGGTGGGGGATATTGTGCTGTTGGAGGCGGGGGACAAAGTCCC
>JQIT01000016.1 GCA_000830255.1 Sulfuricurvum sp. PC08-66
ATTCAAAAGTGCCAACGGCTTGCCAAGACGCTCTACCACAATACCTGCACTTTTACCCTCGACCACCAATCCGTACATCTTTTCTGGATTGTAGTCGGGTATTTCAAGCCACACTTTACTGCGCTCTCCAAACTTAGCATAGGAAACCGCACGTCCCAAAATGACATGGGTACGAAAACTCATACGACTCTCATTCGCCGCCAAAAGTTCACTGTACTCTGTCGCAATCGACTCCAAAAAGAGTCTATCTTGCTGATACTGCACATTTTGGGCTTGCAAATTTTCTATCATTTGCGCTTGGTTGAAGTGCTTATCGATAGTCATCTCGACTGCTTCAACACTCTCAAGATAGAGCGTTTTGGTGCCATTGAGGAGATTGAGCATATGAGTATGCAAAAGCGAGGTATAGTTCAGACCCGCTATGAAAAGCGCAATAATAATGACAGAGAGTGTAATAAACTCTTTGTTCATTGAATTTATTCAGAGAGTTGTTGCAATAGATCAATCTCTTCTAGCGCTTTTCCTGTGCCACGTGCCACAGCCAAAAGTGGTTCATCCGCCACAAAAACAGGTATTTTGACAATATCTGAAATATATTTATCGAGTTTGCGAATAAGTGCCCCGCCACCTGTCAAGATAATACCGTTGATGACAATATCCCCTGCAAGGTCAGGTGGCATAAGCTCCAAAACATCGCGTAGTGCTTCGACAATCTCTCGCAACGGCTCTTTCATCGCTTCGCGTACATCTTCACTGCTCATATCGATAGAGGAGAGTAGACCCTCAACTTGGTCACGACCGTTGACCACCATATTCATCTTCTCTTCGAGAGGTACTGCCGTACCGATGCTGATTTTAATCTCTTCAGCCATACGCTCACCGATTAGCAAGTTGTATTTTTTCTTGACATAATCAACAATTGCTTGGTCGATTTTGTCCCCTGCAACACGAATCGATTTGGAGATGACCAATCCACCCAAAGAGATAACCCCAATCTCTGTCGTTCCCCCTCCGATATCGACAACCAAATTCCCTTGAGGTTCACGAATATTGAGTCCCGCACCAATAGCTGCTGCCATAGGCTCTTCGATGAGGAATACCTCACGTGCACCTGCACTCATCGCTGATTCACGTACTGCTTTGCGCTCTACTTGCGTAAGACCATAGGGAACACAAACAATAATACGTGGAGAGATGAGGCTTCGGCGACCGTGCGCTTTTTCGATAAAGCGTCGAATCATCTTTTCGGTCATGTCAAAATCGGCGATAACGCCATCGCGCATAGGACGAATGGCTTGAATATTTCCTGGTGTTTTACCCACCATCTCTTTGGCTTCAAGTCCTACTGCCAAAATGACCTGCTCACCTTTGCGAGTCGTTTTGACCGCGACAACAGAAGGCTCATTGATAATAATGCCGCGCCCTTTTGCCAATACCAGCGTATTTGCTGTACCTAAGTCCATCGCCAAGTCGCTTGAAAAGAGACCGATAAGTTTGTTGTAAATCATTGAATTTTCCTATGCACTTTTTTTAGTTGAATTTTTTGTACTTTTTTTGACACAAATAGGTTTCGTACTAGACTCCACCACCTCTTTGGTTATGACCACCTCATAACCGTTGTACTCAGGCAATTCATACATAATGTCGACCATAATCTCCTCCAAAATGGAGCGCAATCCTCTTGCGCCCGTTTTACGCTCTATCGCTTTTGCCGCTACCGCTTTGAGCGCATCCTCTTCAAAAGTGAGCGTGACCCCATCGATAGCAAAAAGCTTTTTGTATTGGCGTACCAAAGAATTTTTGGGTTCGGTCAAAATACGCACCATATCATCGATGCCTATTTCACTCAGACTTGCCAAAATAGGCAATCGACCTATCAACTCTGGAATCAGTCCGTATTTGACCAAATCATCGGGCTCGACCATCGAGAGTGAGGCTTCACGCTCTTTGGAGGATTTTTTGGCGTGATTGAATCCTAATACATTGCTACCCATTCGTTTTTGGATAATCTCTGTCAACCCGTCAAAGGCACCACCACAAATAAAGAGTATCTCGGAGGTATCGATTTGGACGAAATCTTGGTTGGGGTGTTTTCGTCCCCCTTTGGGTGGGATATTGACTTGGCTACCCTCGATAATTTTGAGCAGTGCTTGCTGTACTCCCTCTCCTGAAACATCACGCGTGATACTTCGATTTTCACTCATACGTGAAATTTTGTCAATCTCATCGATAAAGACAATACCGTGTTGCGCACGTGCTACATCGCCATCTGCCGCTTGCAGAAGTTTGGTCAAAATATTTTCAACATCTTCACCCACGTAGCCTGCTTCGGTCAGACTAGTCGCATCTGCAATAGCAATCGGAACATTAAGCATACGTGCGATTGTCTGCGCCAAGAGCGTTTTGCCGCTTCCTGTTGGACCAATAAGCAAGATATTGGATTTGGCTATCTCTGTTTCGTCATTTTCTACATTGTGTTGTTTGAGAGTACGCTTGAAGTGGTTATAGACTGCGACCGAAAGTGTCTTTTTGGCGTGCTCTTGCCCGATAATATATTCATTCAAAAATTTATGCAACTCTTTAGGGATAACCGCTTTTTGCTCAAACTCTTCATGCGTATGTATATGCCCATGCTCTTCATCATCACCAAAAAAGATACGGTATCCATTGACCACGCAATGTTCACAAATATAGACACCATCTCCCGCTATGAGGTGATTGGTAGGGCTTTCAGGGGCTTTGCAAAAACTACATTTTCTCTCTATCACAACACTATCCTTTGATTAACTACTTTTTGTTTCGCTTGTGTGCTCTTTGCGCACAAAAGGGATGCCACGTGTCGTATCGACCACAAACTGCGCCATTTTCTGGACATACTCATTTGGGCTTTGCACCAAGCGTTGTGCTACCTCTTGGAGCGGTTGTCCCTGCTCAAAAAGCTCTCGATAGGCAACTTTGAGCGCATTGATGGACTCTTTGTCTTCGATATGGCGACGCAAACCATTGAGATTTAGCCCTCTCAACACGGCGCGTCCCCCCTCTGCTAAGGTATAAGGCGGCATATCCTGCGTCAAGAGTGACCCAGCACCTAGCATCGCAAAATCGCCCAATTTACAAAATTGGTGAATGCCAGACAAACCACCAATGACCACGCGATTACCAAGCTCCACGTGTCCACCCAACGTCGCGGCATTTGCCAAGATACAATAATCCCCTATTTGGGCATCGTGACCTACGTGCGTATACCCCATGAACAGATTGTGACTACCTATTCGCGTCACACTTCCACCACCTGCCGTACCAGGGTTGAAAAGCGTAAACTCTCTGATTTTATTGTGGTCACCAATGATAAGCTCCACTTCTTCACCTGCATATTTAAGGTCTTGAGGAATCGAACCTAGCACTGCGTAAGAGAAGATTTCATTGTACGCTCCAATGGTTGTCTTGCCATAGATACAAGCACCTTGTGCGATGGTAGTACCCTCTCCAATCACTGCATCTTTGGAGACAAAAACGTGCGGTGCTATCGACACGTTTTTGCCGATAGTTGCACCCTCTTCAATAAGCGCCAACGGGGAAATCATGCCCACCCTTTTTACTATTTGTCGACTATCATAGCTTTGAGTTCTGCTTCAGAGACCAAGGTCTCATTCACATACGCTTTGCCTTCAAACATCCACACAGTGCCTTTGGCTTTTAGGACTTTTACCTTGTAGACCAATTTGTCTCCTGGTTTGACAGGGTGACGAAATTTCGCCTTGTCGATACTCATAAAATAGACGACTTTGTCGTGCAAATTTAGAGCAGGATTGTGTACTTGCATCGATTTAAACGCCAAAACTCCGCCTGCTTGCGCCATACCTTCCAATATCATAACCCCTGGATAGATAGGATGGTCAGGAAAGTGTCCTTGAAAAATAGGTTCTGAAATCGAGACATTTTTATATGCAGTGATTTGGTCATCGACAAGCAGTTCATCGACACGGTCCAAAAGCAAGAAAGGGTAACGGTGAGGGAGGATTTTTTGAATTTCTACGACATCTATCATTATGGGGAGCCACCTAATATAAGAAAAGATTAAAAGTGGGCAATTCTAACGCAATTTATCTAAAGAAATAATTGTGCCTCCTCCCTGCGAAAGAGGCACAAAATACTTAGCGGATTTTGGCCAATTGGTCTAGCAAATCGAACAACTCTTGGCTCGCTTTTTCGGAGCCCATAAAGTGCTCTACAATTTTGTCAGCTAGGTTCATATCGCTTTTTGCGACCAAATCCATCGCTTTGTTCATATGACCGTGGACATTTTCATGCGGTGTGAGAATAGTGTTAAAGATTTGATGTTTGCCATAGAGTGCTTTGCCCTCTTGCTCATACCATTTACCAAAATCACAACCATGATGGTCGGAGAGTTTTTCTGCTTTGCCCTCAAAAGCCGCCCAATAAGCACGATTTTTGAAAATCATGTGGTCGAATTTTTTGGTATTGAGGAAGAGTTCACGCTCCACAAAACCGTTGTCTGTTTTGATGGTATTAGCATTGTTGATAAGCTGAAGCATGATGTCTTTGAATTTTTCGAGTTTGGTTTGGGTCTCGAAGGTCTGTTTCTCGATTTTTTCGCTGTTTTCTAGCACGCTTACAGAGTTTTGTTTGAGGATGTTGATGTTGGCTTCTACTTCGCTGGTCGCTTTTTGGGTGCGCTCTGCAAGTTTACGTACCTCATCGGCAACGACGGCAAATCCTCGTCCATGCTCCCCTGCACGTGCAGCTTCGATAGCGGCATTAAGAGCCAATAGATTAGTCTGGTCGGAGATATCTTTAATAAGGGTAATAACATCTGAAATCTCTTGGACGTTACTGTTGAGCTGTTCGCTAGCCGAATGCGAATTATTGCTCATGTGGGTAATTTGCTCTACTGTTTGCACAATCTCATCGGTGTATTCACGCACCTCGCCAATAACCACCGATGTCTCATCGTTGAGTTTATTGACCGCTTGAACGGTAGTGATATTGTTCTCCATACTGTGGCGAAGATTGTCCGCGTTTTTGATAGCGCCCGAAATCATCTCACGAGAGAGTTTGAGATTGAGGTTATTTTTCTTCATCTGCTCTTCGATTTCTACCATCGCGTCATTGGCACGTTGGGCTTTTTGTTGTGCATCGATAGCGATTGCTTCGACTTTACCGATGAAGCGATTGAAACATTTTGCCGCAGCACCAATTTCATCACGAGAGTTAAATTCGAGACGTTTGGTCATGTCCGCTTCGCCCTCTGAAAGCTCTGCCGCAATATGTCCAAATTTGCGAATAGGATCCGTCACGCCGTATTTGACGATGAAAATCAAGAATGCCATGATGATCATATCAACAAGTGCCATGATGAACACCTGCCCCAAAAGTGCACTTTTGGATTGTGATACAAGCTCTTCGACGATATGCAAATCCAATCCTATTACGGCATACCCTACGACATTACCCGAAAAATCTTTGATGGGTTGCGAAACAACAAAATAGTTTTCCGTTAGCTGTTCGCTTTTTGTTTGGCGAAAATCGACGTCGCTTAGCTCATTTAAATAAAGCGCATCATTCATCTCTGCCTTGTTCGCTAGTACCATCTCACCGATTCTGCGTGCATCTTTGAGCTCTTTGGCTTCAGGTAGATATTTGGGCTCCATCACAATCGCCATTTCATAGCCATGCACACGTTTGGCATCCTCGATGACACTGTTAAGCCCTTGGATAAACTCTACCGAACCCAAATAAATCTCACCCTCCATTACAGGTGCCAAACCACGTAGCACCAATCCTGCTACACCTACTTCAACTGCATTGAAAGGGGTTTTGCGTTTTTTGACCTCTATGATAGTGTGACGAAAGCCAGAGAGGTCATCACCGAATTTGTTGGGACTCCAGACACGCAAAAAGGAGTGAATATTGGCATCGTGGATATGAATTTTGACATTGCCAAATTTCGTAAAATCTTTGTACTCTGTAGAGACGCTTTTGAGTCCATCGACAGCCAGTTGGCGATTATTGTCACGTAGGGCGCGAATGACGTAGTAGTTTTTAGCAATGTTGATTGCATTGGTAATGGCTACGCTGTTTTTTTGCTCAATTGCTTCATCGAAGAAAGTGCGCATGCTTTTGTCTTGTTGCGCATAGAGGGTCTCTTTCATCTCTTGGATAGAGAAGTAGTAGTTGCCCAAAATAATACCCATCCCAATGAGTATTGAGATGATGAGAGGTATATGAACTTTCTTGGCTATGGATAAGTTCGCAAACATGGCGAATTCCTTGTGATGGGGTGTGAACTGTTAAAAAAGATTATACATAAGCTACTATTAATTCTCTTTTATCTTCGTAGCTTTTTGCATCGATTTTTAGGGCTATGTGTGCACCTTTTTCAGGCATCGATTCGACGACGATAATAGGAGATTCTCCACGTGTAGCGTCGATATGCGAACGCAAAGTCACCTCCACATCAAAATCGGGTGGTGAAAAAAGCATCGAACGTATGGATGGATAGTGGGCAGATGCCCATCGATTGTAGGTAGCCCTATCGATGATGCGCACCTCATCACGCTCCAAATACCCTACGCCATCGATAAGATGCTCTAGCTTGCTTTGGGTGTGACCTTTGGGGAGTATCGAATAGGGCAGCACATGTACCCACTGCCACACGCCATCGACCCAAAGATTGGCACTTAAGAGACGATAGTTGACAAAACGCTCTTTGACAATTGCGTAGGCAATGCCCTGCTCTTCGTACGCCATACGTTGCGTATAGAGCGCCAACCGCTCCTCGATGCTCGCGGGCAACGTGCGCCCATCGAGAGGTGAAAACATCTCATCCATGAGTCGATGCTGATGTTCGCGCTGCATCGATAATCCGTAGAGACACCCGCAATAGTCCTGTCGATAGAGCTGCTCCTCTTTGGCAACACTCCATTGCAGTTGCGTGCCACCCTTTTTGCGGTAATCGACCGCGACAAACTCTACGCCATGCGACGCATAAAAAGCATCACCTACACATTTGAGCTGCTCTTGGGATTTAAGTGGACTCACGAGTAGTGTGGTGGTGATTTTTTTCTCCCCCAACTCCAGTGCTTTGTGGGCACTCACCTCAAAACGTCTATCGAAGCAGACCTCGCAACGTGACCCCTTTTCGGGTTCGTTTTCGAGTCCACGCACCAGCTCTAGCCACGTTTGAAAATCATACTCCCCCTCGATGAGAGGGATGCCCAATTTCGCACAACTGCGCTTGACATCCAACAATCGCAGTTGGTATTCGCCATACGGGTGAATATTGGGGTCATAAAAAAATCCCGTCAAAGGCTCATCTGGATACTCAGCTTGGAGTTTTTGCAAAAAAAAGTGACTATCGACGGAACAACAGATATGGACTAAAATAGGAGACTCCGCTATTAATTTTTTTTATTATTGTACGATTTGTACTATTTAGATGGGCTTTTGGGTAGACTGTGGCCTTTAAATTTTAGGAGTGATAGATGGTTTGTGAAACAGCTGTACTTGACGCGCACAATCCACTATTGAGCATTCGTAAATGGGGAGACAAGCTTCTAGCACTCGATAATTGCTACACGCTTTATATCTACGACAGCACCTATACTCTGCTAAACCAGCGCACCTTTATCAAGGATATGCCGCCGCTTCACCCCTACAACAAAGCAACTGCTTTTACCACCGATGGTAAATTCGTCTACCCTTATGCAGACAAACCTCGCGCACTGCTCATTGCTGTCGTGCCCAAGCTTGCTGTGGCTTATACCTTTACCTCGATGTTCCAGACACTGGAAAGTTGCGCTGTATCGAACAAAAATCGCTATCTGGCGCTGGGTGAAACCTCTGGACGCACAACGCTCTATGACGCCTCGACACAGCAGTTGGTCACGACACTAGCACCGCGTCCTGACTACATCAGCGCTATCGTTTTTAGCGACGATGAGCGCTACATCGTGAGTGCCTCCTATGACAAAAGCACTCAAATTTTTGACCTTATTTTGGAATCTGAAGTGGCGATGCTACACACACTTGATGTGGTCGAAAGTGCCGTCTTTTTCGATGACAATACCAAAATCGCTTTCATCGCACGCAACGGAAACCTGCAAGTTTATGACTTCGTCGAGCGTCGTATCACCATCGACAAAAATCTCTTCGTGGCGTGGCCTACCAAAATCCTCCTCTTTTGGGACAAAAAACATCTGCTCGTGAGTATGAAAAACGGTACCGTATGTGCCATCGATACACTCAACTATGCCATTGTGTTGCAACACAAATTTAGTGACCGTGGCATTGTCAATCTCACCCTTTTGGACAAGATGCTTTTGGTGCACACCGTCGAAGGCAAAGTCCCGCTCATCGATACGGCATTCAACCAAGAGCCCTTTGAAGCGGCAATCGGCGTGCGCGATATGACCAAAGTACAAGCCTTTTTACGCTCCAATGTTTTCTTGCTTTTGAACGAAAACTACAACGCTACGATGCTCGAAGAGTTTGCACCGCTCTTCGATGATGTCTTTGCGCTACTGGAAAAAGGGGATTTGGAGGGTGCAAAAGCACGTATGGCACCTTTTAGCGAAGACCCTACCATCGCACAAGAGTTTGACAAAATCGCCACCAACGCCACCAAAGTCCAAGAGCTCGCCGAACATGTCAAAAACAAACGCCTTGCCCAAGCGTGTGCCATGATTGACAAATATAACTTTTTGAAAAACACCCCTGCGGCTGTCACTTTTGAGCGCTATTGGCAAAAGAGCTTCAACCAAGCCAAACAGCTCTGTATGAACAATGATGTGGTGAGCTTCAAACAGGCGCAAAAAATTCTCGAGCCCTTCTCGCGTATCGAAGGCAAACAAAAACAGGTCTTTGCGCTGTTCAAAAATATCAAGCTCTTCATCCAAGCCGAAACGCTTATCAAAAATGGGCGTTTTGGTGCCTATTTCGCCTTGGCAAGCGCCAACAGCGCCATCAAAGAGAGCGATACTTTCACGCGATTACTCGACAAAGGGCAAGAGCAGTTGGGCAAATTGGTGCAATCAATTAAGCGCAATGACTTTGGCAAAGCCAAGCAGGAGCTATTGGCACTCGAGGAGTTCACGCCTCTGCACGCCAAACTGCGCCCTCTCAAAGTAGAGCTCATGAACAGGGTCAAATTCTTCGATGCTATTCGTGCCAAAGATTACGATACCGCTTTTGCCCTAGCCAAAGAGTTCTCCTTTTTGCGCCTCTTTCCCGAATACAAAGAGATAGAAAAAAGCTTTGCAACGCTCTCCAAAGAGGCGTTGGGATTGGCCTTTGCAGGGGATGGGGAGGGTGTATTGGCACGCTTTGAGCCCTATCGCAATATCGAACTCTTTGCCGACAAAATTGCCGCGCTTTTGCGTATATCCTATCTCAATCAAATCAAGCGAAACGCCAATGATAGCAGTGTCGATTGGAAGAATATTTTTGAGCGTTATACGCAGTATTTTGGGAAAAATGATGAGCTTATTCACACCGCCAAACAGATAAATCAAGAAGCAGTGCTATCGAAGATAGAAAAAGGGGAGGAACAAGGGTACAAAAAATTGCCCCTTGTTGGTTCGCTCTTTGTGACGCGTTAGTCGCGTGTTGCACTGATTTCGACAGTTTCGATTTTGTCTTGTTGCTTGATGGAGTCTAGGACTGCCATCGACGCTTTGTCGCTTGGCTCGATACCACCAAACACCGTGTGAACACCGTCCAAATGAGGTGTAGGACCAAAACAGATGAAAAATTGACTGCCACCTGTATTAGGCCCTGCATGCGCCATCGATAGGGTACCTTTGACGTGTTTGGATTTGTTGAGTGCGGTTTCGCATGGGATAGCCCATCCTGGACCGCCACGACCTGTACCGTGCGGACAACCGCCTTGCGCCATAAAGCCTGGGATAACACGGTGAAAATTAAGCCCGTTGTAAAATCCCTCTTTGACCAAATGGACAAAATTCGCCACCGTATTAGGGGTCTCATTGCCATAGAGTTTGAGCCAAATCACACCTTTTGAGGTGGTCATTTTGGCGTATTGATTCGCCGCTTTTTCCTCATCTGTGAGGGTATAGATTTTGAGTGCCATGAATTTCCTTTTGAGTTTTTGTAAAAGCCGCATCATACTTGGGTTTGGATTGTATAGGGCTAAAATTTGCGCACTAATACATAGCGCCCAGCACCCAAAAAGAGCACTGCGGTCGATGCCAAAAGATAGAACATCGGCAACTCAATTTGCCATGCACCCACAAAAGTAACCTTGAAAATATCACCGCTGTGCGCCACGTATATCGCCACTGCCATCGTCGCTATGATGAGTGCCGCACCGATACGCACTTGGTAGCCGATGATAAGCATAATAGGCGCAAGCACCTCGCCCAGATAGACGCCGTACGCCAAAAACGCAGGCAATCCATTCGTAGAGAGTGCCATATCCAAGAAACCTATCCCGTGCTGCATTTTGTGTACACCGTGAAAGAGCATCAACACCCCAATGGCTACGCGCAACACCAATTTACCTATATCTTCGTTTTGAAACACATTCATTTCCCGCTCCTGTAAAAAGTGCGTCATTATACCCTCATCACCGACCAAAGCGTTTGCGCAGGGAGTAAAAGAGGTTGTTATTGATGATGCGATTCCACACCCGCGAAGAGGTGATGAACATGATGGCGCAGGGTGTACGCAAGCTCATCGAGTGCAAGGTACGACTGTATTTATCCATAAAGGCGCGCTTGGAGGTTCTGAAATCTTCGTTGCAACTGCCGCCGCTTTTATGATAGAGATGAAAATCGATGACATAGGCGTGCCACCCCAAAAAATGTGCCACGTTGCACAAATCGGTCGCATAGAGATGAAAGCCTCGCAAATCGTGTGAGAGTGCCAAATTTGCTTCGTTTTTGACCAAAACAAAATTCTCATCGAGCGTCTTGGTACGTGCAGGAAGCGCTCCGTGGCGTTGATTTTCTCCCCAAGGGTCAGAGATACAATAGAGCTTGGTATTAAACTCTCCATACCCAGCATTGCCCGCTACCGCCCAATGGGGGTCGAGGCGCTCTAGCTCCTCGATACGCGCCAAAAGCGTCGCTCTATCATCAAATCTCAGCTCGATATCTTGGTGACACACAATGATATATTGCCCTTGGGCACTACCCAAAAAGCGATTGAGACCGCTGTAGCCATCGTGAATATTACCCTTGCTGTTGTCGATAGAGAGAAACTGCGTTTGTGCTTGAGAAAATCCTGCACGCTCAAAACTTTCCACCATCTGCGCGTACTCATCGTGATGGGTCACTAGCGTACAAACACTAAAAAGATAGGGATATTCTGGCGTCCTATCCAAAGTCATTGTCATAAATACCCCTTCATATCGTCATCACCGACCACTCGTCGCTTTTGAGTGCTTGGGTCAGCAGTTCGCCCGTGTGAGTACACGCGATGCCAATGGCTTCGAGTGATTGGGTCGCCTCATATTCGCCTGCACACACGACGCACGCGCTGAACTTCACGCCGTCGCTTTGCATCGATATGACCTTGTCGCGAATGCTTGGCGTATCGACCGCGCGAAGTATCGACGCACCCCAAAACATCACATGCACCTCTTCCCAATAGCCGCGTGGCATCGACACCCCACCGTACAAGAGAGGAAATTTCATAATCGTATCGGCGTTGTCACTGCTAATGACGATGAGTAGTTTTGTTTTCATAAATTTCTCCTTACTATTTTCTCCATCGTTTTGCCACGAGCAAGCTCATCGATGAGCTTATCGAGGATGCGGATGTTGCGCATCAGTGGCTCTTCGATAGTTTCGACTCGGATGCCGCATATGACCCCCGTGACGAGGTGCGCATGGGGATTGAGGCTGGGCGCGTGGGCGAAAAAAGCTTCAAAAATGATGCCCTCTTCGATGACGCGCTTCAAACCATCAGCATCATAGCCCGTCAGCCATGCAATTATCGTATCGACCTCGGCTTGGGTGCGGTTTTTGCGCTGGGCTTTGTGGATATAGAGGGGATAGACTTTGGCGAAGGGCATCGAGTAGATACGGTGTGATGATGCGCTCATTTTTTGCTCTTTTTGGGTTTGGGGGCAGGAAGCGCATCGGCGGTGATGCGCACAAGCGTGCTCAACCACTCACTATCGTCTAGCCCCTTTTCTATCAAATACGATGGCTTCGCCTCAGGGTAGGCGCGCGCCTCGACCACCTCTCCGATAAACACCTTGCCCGCCTCGGTTGGCTTGACAAAGAGCTGTGTGTCATCAGCAAGGGCTACCACCTTTTCATCGCAATAGATAGCGTAGCCGCCAAACATAGCTCGATAGCGGACATTGCCCGCACCTTGGATTTGGTCGATGACGTAGTGAATAAAGGAGGAATCAGATGCCATGGTTAGGCTTTTTTGGATTTTTTTTAACAAGAACATTGTTGATGATTTTGATGTTGATTTTTTGTTTTACTTCTAGTTGTTTGTCGGATAGGTTACGTTTATGTTTTGTATCCGATAAAAAATCATACTCCCATTCTGAAATAATATTTTGTTGTTTGGCATACACTATCAAATCATCATTTGTGTTTGCTTGATTGTTTTTTATGATTTTTTGAAGCCCTGCAATAATATTGCCAGTATCAATTCCCATAAATTTATTTACGCATACATTACCAACATATGTTTTGCCTCCATTAAATGTATTTTCAATGTAGCAAAGTTCTTTAATTCTATGTCCACAAGGACATTCATCCCAATCTTCTTCAAGACCAATACCAACAAGTTTCCATTCCTTGCTTGCAATGCCAAAATCCGTAGACGTAGAAAGTGGAAGAATATGTAATTTTAGCTTCTCATGATTATGTTCCATATATTTTCCTTACATAATGTTATAAAATAAATTAAGCAAAATTTGCATCATATCAGTATATTTTTTACACTAATCCCTCATCCCAATCCATAAAAAAGGATTGTACGCAATCTCCCATAAATACCCATCGGGGTCTTGAAAATACCCACTGTATCCACCCCAAAAAACCTTTTGTGGGTGTTTGGTCGCTACTGCTCCGACTGAGAGCGCATGAGCAAAGACAGCATCGACTTCTGCTTCACTCGATAGATTGTGCGCTAGTGTAAATCCACTAAAAGCTCCACTATCTGGCGCAACTTGCGCATCTTCGGCAAGTGCATTGTAATCATACAGTCCAAGCCATGAGCCGTTGAGGTCAAAAAACGCCACTCCCTCATCGTCGTTTTGACGATGAAATCCTAATGCCTCATAAAACGCTATCGAGCGCTTCAAATCCTTGACCCCTAAAGTAATCATGCTAATGCGTGGTTTCATCACTATTCCTTTTCCATCAAATTGCGTAATTTTTCCACCGTCGTGACATTGCGACTCGTACTCACGAGGCTGAGTTTTTTGCCGTCGATGCGTACATCGAGCTTACTACGTCCACTTCCCTCTGGATAGTAGATATAGACCACATTGCCAAGGCGTCGCACCTCTTCGCCCATCGTGGCATGACGAATATCCAATGACGCACTCTGTGGCGTATCAAAGAGAAAATAGAAGAGTATATAGGAGGGATTGTGCGTCGCAGGGTCGAAAGGGTTGTGTGCAAGCGCAGAGGCAATAGTTTCCATACTCAAGACAAGTGTGGGAATCTCAAGGACGAAATGTTTGGCGATTGCCTCACGTAGTATCGAAGAGGCTTCATCGAGCGCCATCGTAGTCTCAAAAATCACATTGCCACTGTTGATATAGGTACTCACCTGCTCAAAGCCTATCGATTCGCACATCGTTTTGAGTGCCTCCATTTTGAGAGAGTTTTTGCCCCCGACATTGATACCGCGCAGAAGTGCTACCGCTCTCATTAGCGCCCTTTTTGGATAAATATGGCGACCATTTTACTCTACTGTCGCGTATAATCAAAAGAGTTCTCCCCCAAGCGCACATATAAGCCCTGCCAAATCTGCGACACACTATAATGCCACCAAAAAAAGGGTTTGCTATGTTTGGAATGGGCTTCATGGAGATTGTATTCATTGCAATCATCGCTATTCTTTTTTTGGGTCCAGAGAAGCTCCCTCAAACGATGGTCGAAATCGCGCGTTTTTTCAAAAAAGTCAAAAATACGATTGCCGACACCAAAGATGAGATAGAAAAAGAGCTACAAATCAGTGAACTCAAAGCCGAGATGCTTAGCTACAAACAAAAGCTCGATAGCGTCACCGAAGATGTCAAACAAATCTCCAAAGAGGCCTCTATCGAAAAAGAGCTAGGTGATGCTGTATCGAGTATCAATGAGAGCGCCAAAGTCGTTGAAAAAAGTGCCTCTGAACCTATACGTGAAACGATAACCTTCCCAAAAAAATCTACCTCAACACCTTCTGCTACTGAGAATACCCATGTTTAATGAACTAAAACCGCACCTTATTGAGCTACGCAAACGCCTAGGTATCGCCGTAGCCTCCGTCATAGTCGCCTTTTTTATCGCCTTTTATTTTCATGAACCTATCATATCATGGATGATTCAACCCCTCCAAGATGCACTCCAATCCACGGTGCCCACCGATGTCAAATCTTTCCTCAACGACGGCAAAATCACCACGCACCAAGTAGGCGGGGCTTTTTTCGTAGCGCTTAAGGTCTCCTTTTTTGCCTCACTCTTAATCTCAATGCCTATCATATTATGGCAATTATGGCTTTTTGTCGCTCCAGGGCTTTATGACAATGAGAAGAAATTGGTCACTCCCTTTGTGCTAGGTGGCTCGACGATGTTTTTCATCGGCGTAATGTTCTCCTACTATGTCGTCACCCCTTTTGGATTTCAATTTTTGCTTATGTTTGGGAGCTTTAATTTCACCCCTTATATCAATATTGAAGATTACGTGGGCTTTTTTTCCAAACTGATGTTCGGCTTTGGCATCGCTTTTGAACTGCCTATTGTCATACTCTTCTTGGCGCTTTTGGGATTGGTAACCGACCGCTCACTCAAAGATTTTTTCAAATACGCTATCGTCATTATCTTCATCGTTGCGGCGATTTTGACGCCTCCTGATGTGCTCACACAGCTCCTTATGGCGATTCCTTTGACGATACTCTACGGTGTTTCGATTATTATCGCCAAAATGGTCAACCCCTACAAAGAAGAGGATGCTGCGTAGCGTTGGAAAACAGCCTTTTTTTGACCCAAACCTACGACTACGCTCTAGATGACTCCTACATCGCTACGCATCCTGCCCACCCCAAGGACAGTGCGAAGCTCTTGGTCTATCATCGCAAAAGTGGCACCATCACACACACGACCTTCGCCCATCTGCTAGAGTTTTTGCCCCCTGATGCCGCCCTACTTTTGAACGATACCAAGGTGATAAAAGCGCGGCTTTATGGTCACAAAAAGAGCGGTGGTGCTATCGAGCTCCTGCTCAACTCTCCCCAAAACGACAACCGCTTTTTGGTCTATATCAAGGGCAGAGTCAAAGTAGGCACGCAACTACTCTTCGATGAAGACTTAACGGCGCAGGTCGAAGCACTGCATAAAGATGGTACACGTAGCGTCACCTTTTGGCAGGGTGATACGCAGCTCGATTTTGTTGCGTTGGAAGCGATTTTGGCACGCATTGGGCATCTGCCACTGCCTCCCTATATCAAGCGTGCCGATACACTCCAGGATACCCAAGATTATCAGACCCTCTTTGCCCAAAACATCGGTGCAGTGGCGGCACCTACAGCATCACTGCACTTCACACCAGAGCTTTTGGAGGCGACGTTGGCACGTCATGCGCACGCTTTTGTCACGCTACACGTGGGCGCGGGCACCTTCAAGCCTGTAGAGCATGAGGATATTCGCCACCATACGATGCACAGCGAAGTTTTCGCGCTCTCAGATGAGGCGAAAAAGCTCATCGATAGCCCTGTACCCATTATCGCAGTGGGCACGACAGTGACACGTACGGTCGAATATTATGTACGTACCCAAGAGCATATGGGTCAAGCCAATCTCTTTTTGCATCCGCACAACCCTCCGCAACGTGTCAATCATCTCATTACCAATTTTCATCTGCCCAAATCGACCCTACTCATGTTGGTCGCTTCGTTTGTAGGTGTTGAAAAAACCTTGGCACTTTACGAAGAGGCAAAGCGTCAAAACTACCGCTTTTTCTCCTATGGCGATGCTATGCTTATTCTTTAGCCACTTTTTAATCTTCGACAAATCGTAACCTAACTATAATGTTTGCCTATTTGATGTGCGAGGAAATGTATGATTCAACAAATTTTCATAGCTCGACAGCCTATCATCGACGCAGATGAAGCGATTTATGGCTATGAGTTGCTTTTCCGCGAATTCAAAAACCAGCAGTTTCGCAACGATGCCAACAACCTCACCAACGACCAGCTAGCCACCTCACGCGTATTGGTCAACACCCTCAACCATTTTGGTATCAACTCCTTGGTCGAGAAGTACCACGCCTTTATCAATGCCGATACCCATTTCCTCATGGATGAGACTATTTTCAACATCCCCAATGACCGTTTCGTCATCGAAATTTTGGAATATGTCACCATCACCCCTACAATTTTGGAGCGTATCAAATCGCTCAAAGCCAAAGGGTATCGATTCGCGCTCGATGACTATGTTTTTCACGCCTCCAAAGAGGCTGAATATGCACCGCTCTTTGCACTCATCGATATTCTCAAGCTCGATATTAGCAATATCGATAGAGAAAAAGCCCCTGCCTTTATCGAGGCACTCAAGCCCTACTCTTTTAAACTCTTGGCCGAAAAGGTCGAGACGCGCGAAGATTTTGAACTCTACAAAAAACTGGGTTGCCACTATTTCCAAGGCTACTTTTTTGCCAAACCTGAGGTCAGAAACCACGTCTCTCTCGACCCCAAACACGCCGCCATTGTGAAGCTCACCCGTATGATAGAGGATGATGCGGATATCAATACCCTTGAAACTGCCTTTTCACAACACCCTGAAATCGCACTGCAGCTCATTCGCTTTATCAACTCTGCCGCCCACTCGCTCAAAGCCAATATCAAATCTATCAAACACGCTATCTCACTCTTGGGCAAGCCGTCACTCAAAAATTGGCTCTTTTTGTTGGCTTTTTCGCAATCGCACGAGGGCAATGAGCGCACCTCACCGCTCTTCCAGCTCGCGCATACACGCTCCAAAATTATGGCAAAGTTCGCAGATATTTTGTACCACAACCGTGAATACACCTCCGAAGCCTCTTTCGTAGGGATTCTCTCGCTTATCGATAATATTTTCCAAGCCCCTTTGACGCACATCCTCAATGAGCTTCAACTCGACAAAGAGATAGAGATGGCGCTCTTGCACTACGAGGGGGTACTAGGCAAATTCCTCTCCCTCATTTTCGCTATCGAGACCTACGATATTGCCAAAAGTGCGGCACTCATTGCTGAGCTAAAACTGCCCGACGATATTCTCTCCATCATCGAGCGCGACTGCTACGGCTCCTGATATGTCTACTGCTCACGAGGTCTATATAGCACGTCAGCCTATACTAGACACTCAAGGCGTGCTCTATGCCTATGAGCTACTCTTTCGTGACCTCTCTCGACCCTTTGGCAAAGATGTAAGCGAACTTATCATTGATGACAAAGAGGCGACGGTGCGCGTCATTAGCAACGCGCTCAACCAATTTGGTATCGACAATTTGCTAGGCAATGGTGTAGGTTTTATCAATGCGAATGCCGCGTTTATCATGGATGAGGCGCTTTTAAATATCCCTGCACAACGCTTCATCATCGAGGTGCTAGAGCACGTCACCATTACGCCAGCGCTACTAGAGCGCATTGTTTTGCTCAAAAGCAAAGGGTACCGTTTCGCACTCGATGATGCCACCTTCGATGAGGCATTTTTGGCACACTTTGCCCCGCTTTTGCCCTATATCGATGTCCTCAAAATCGATATTACGCTCACCACGAGCGAAATTTTTGCCGCCAAAAAAGAGCTTTTGGCACCCTATGGATTCAAAATTTTGGCAGAAAAGGTAGAGACGCTAGAGGAGTTTGAAGCCTACAAAGCGTTGGGGTGCACCCTCTTCCAAGGCTACTTTTTTGCACGTCCTCAAATTTTGCGCCAAACCTCACTCGACCCAAGCCACCAAGGGTTGTTGCGATTGACGCAACTACTCAATGCCGATGCCCCTATCGAGGCTATCGAGAAGGCTTTTGAACAAGAACCCGCTATCTCACTGCAACTTCTACGCTACCTCAATTCGGCGGCTATCGAGTCCAAAAGCGCTATTAAATCGATACGCCACGCTATTATGATGCTAGGCAAACAGCCTTTGAAAAATTGGCTACTGCTTATTGCCTTTCGCAGTCAAGAGGGGAGCCAAAACAATCCCGTCTTTGCCCTAGCGGTGATGCGCTCCTCGATGATGCAACACATCGCGATGTTGCACAAAAGGGACAAACACTTCGCCGCGCAAGCCTCGTTCGTGGGATTGCTTTCGCTTATCGAGACGATTTTGCAATCGCCCTTGGAGCTGATTTTGCGCGAACTTCGTGTCGATGCGTGTATCACCGATGCACTCCAATCCCACGAAAAAGAGCTAGGGTGTTATCTCAAACTCGCACAAGCATTAGAGCGTATCGAGCTACGAGAAGCCCAAAAAATTGCAATGCACCTTTCGATAGATTTCGTGGCACTCAAAAATATTGTCGATGGACTCTATTTGCAACACAGTAAAAATTAAACGCTCCAAAAAGGTTTTCGATGAAATTTCTCTGGCTTCTTTTGCTTACACTCTTTTGGGCATGGGGTAGCCAGAGTATCAAAATCGGGGTTTTAGCCAAGCGTGGAGATGCTATCGCAACGCAAGATTGGAGTGCCACAGCGCACTATCTCAATTCCAAAATTCCCAACACTCACTTCGAAATTGTCCCCTTGAGCTTCGAAGCCCTCAACCAAAGCGTCGCCGATGGCACCATCGATTTTGTCTTGACCAACTCCACTTTTTACGTAGAGCTAGAACATCGTTACGGTATTAGTCGTATCGCCACACTGCAAAACAAAAGTTTCCAAGGCACCTCATTGACACAGTTTGGCGGTGTCATTTTCACTCGCAAAGCAAGCAAAATCACCACACTACAACAGTCCAAAGGGAAGCGTTTTGCGGCGGTCAATCTCAACTCCTTTGGGGGTTGGGTGATGGGACAAAAAGAGCTCTTCGATCACGGTATCACTCCTGACGATTTTGCCTCTTTTAGCTTCTTGGGTTCGCACGATGCCGTTGTCATGGCAGTGGCACAGGGAAGCGTCGATGTGGGAACAGTGCGCAGTGACACGCTAGAGCGCATGGCTCACGAGGGCAAAATTGCGCTGGAAGATTTCACCATTTTGTCGCCCAAAAATCACCCCGCTTTCCCCTTCGTGACCAGTACCGTACTCTATCCCGAATGGCCCTTCGCCAAGCTCTCTCATACGCCTCAAGAGCTCGCCAACCGCGTGCTCATTGCGCTCTTAGAGATGCCTAGCGACTCCGATGCCGCCAAAGACGCCAATATCACAGGGTGGACGATACCGCTAGACTACTCCTCTATTCATCGATTAATGCAAGTGCTACACATTGGACCCTATGCCAAAAGTACAAGCTTTACGCTGACCGATTTCATCGTCAAATACCGCTGGCTGGTCTACTCGATGCTCTTGGGGTTTGTAATAGTTTTTGCCGTCATGACCTATATCGCACGTATGAATCGCACTTTGCATCTGCAAAAAAAGGCTATCGAAGAGCTCAACGATGACCTAGAGCGCAAAGTAGCCAAACGCACCAATGACCTCGTCGATACCGTCAAACGCGAAAAATACCTCAAAAGCCTCATCAAAACCATCGCCGATGTCAATGAACTTCTCATCACCTCCTATTCGCAACAGATGATTTTTGACAACAGTATCAAGCGCCTCATCCAACAGCCCAACTACCGCTATGCACTCATCACTTTTGTCGTCGATGGCTCGCTCAAAGTCGTAGGGGAGTCGCAAGGTTCTTGTGTGCTCAAATCGACAGAGATTTTGAGCCAAAGCCATTTGAATGAGCACGCTTCGCAGGTGATACAAAGCGGGCAATACATCACCGAAAACTTCCAAAGCCCCTCGATGCAGGAGCCCTATTGGCTTATCACACTGCCTATTCGTAACCAAAACAATTTGGAAAATATCGGTGCCATCTCGGTCGTATCCACCAACGGTGTTGGATTTGAGAGTGAAGAGATAAAAATTTTGCAAAATCTGGTTTCGGATATTGGGCTAGCGCTCGATTCGATTCACAAACGTAGCGCTATCAAGGAGCTGGAACTTGAAAAGGTCTCCAACTACGAAGAGACGATTTTGGCTTTTGTCAATATCATCGAACAGCGCGATAGCTATACCGCAGGACACACCCTGCGTGTGGCGCACTACAGTACGCTCATAGCCAAGGCGATGCAAATCCCTCTCGATGAGCAAAAGAAACTCGAAAAGGCGGCCGTCCTACACGACATTGGCAAAGTGGTCACGCCCGATGCAGTACTGCTCAAACCAGGGCATTTGAGTCAACTCGAATATGAGCTCATCAAAGAGCACGCCACTGCAGGGTATAAAATGCTCTCCAAAATCGATATGTACCGCAATCTGGTCGAGATTATCCTCTTCCACCACGCTCGCTACGATGGGCAAGGCTATCCACCCACTTCAGGCGGCACAAGCAGTCACGATGAAGTGCCCTTTTTGGCCTATATTTTGAGTGTTGCAGATGCTTTTGATGCGATGACGACCAACCGTATCTACAAACCGCGCAAAAAAATAGAGGATGCTATTGAGGAGATTTTGCTCAACAGCGGTACGCAATTTCACCCCGAAGTGGCACGTGTCGCCGCAGAAGTACTCAAAGATATTAGTATCGAGAGTACGACACAACTGCCCGAAAATGAGCTAGAACAGCGTCGATTTGCCTACTTTTTTCTCGACCATTTGACCGATGTCTACAACGAAGAGTATCTGGCAACCATGATGAATAATATTGCGGACAATGATGTGCGATGCCTCTACCGCATAGAGCTAGCGCACTTTTCAGCCTACAATCGTAAACATGGATGGGAAATGGGCAACCAACTTCTCAAAGCGTTCGCCCATGAGCTAAAAAATATTTTTACAGATGCGCAAATTTTTCGCTTTCGAGGGGATAATTTCATCCTCCTTTTTCACACACACCATACGCTCTCTCAAAAAGATTTTGCACAACTTGCCACACTCCAAGCAAGCGCATTGCAGTTGCGATTTTCGCATTTTGACCTTAGCGCGGGTAAGCCCGACTTTTTTTTGACGCTGGGTAATTAGGTCAAAAAAATTTTGCCGTTTTCCACGCGAATCTCTCCCGCTAGCTCTGCCTCAAATATCCGCGCTCCGTATGCCGCTACTGCTTCTTCGTAGGTGGGAGTGCGTGCGCAAAAGAGCATAAATGCGTCGTTTTTATCGATAGGAGCATTGACCCTGCCAAACTGCGCTACGAAACTCTCGATGTCATAAATTGCCTCGGCTTTGCCCTGCGCCAAGAGCATGTTGGTCCCTTCACTCTCGCCTATGCGATGGGGCAAAACATAGATTTTTTTGCCCATAGCAAGGGCAAACTCGACGCTACGCATACTGCCGCTGTTGCTATCGGCTTGGGTGACGATGAGCACATCACCCAACGCTACGACAATTTCATTGCGCAGGACGAAACTCCAATCGGTCGCTTTGAAATCGGGGGTAAATTGGGAGAGTAGTAACCCCTCCTGCTCGATAGACTCGATAAGCTTGGCATTGACCGCAGGGTAGCGCACATCGATACCGCAGGGCAAAACCGCGATGGTACTGTCACTGCCAGCACCTTTGTGTGCTATGGCATCGACACCCATCGCCGCACCGCTGACGATACAGACCCCCACGTGTGAGAGTTTGGAGGCTAGCAACTGCGTCATATGTTGCGTGTATTGATTGGGTTTACGACTCCCTACGATAGAGACCTTTTGACGCTCTAGTAGTGCCACATTGCCTCGATGGGAGAGTCGCTCGGGGTATTTTTTCATCGCATCCAGCGCATCGATATGAGGCAACGTGTGGGACATTAGTGCAGCTCCTTGACCCAGACCAATTGGACACTCTCAAAGGTATCTTTGCACGCCTGAAGTGCCGCAATGGTGTTTTTGCGCGGGTGCCCAATGGCAATCGCACTGCCATTTTCGTGTGCCTTTTTGACCGCCAAAGCCATCTGCCCACAAATATAACTCACCTCAGACTCATGGTCGAGAAAAATATCGCGTGCCAAAAGTCTCTTGCCGTAGGCATCGTAGAGTGCGGGCAGTTGGGTTTGGGCGGTGGTGCGGCTATCGACCATATCCAGCCCCATCGACCACGCTACTTGCATGAGTCGCTCTACAGCACCATAATCAGAGGTGAAACGCGAACCCGTGTGGTTGTTGAAGTGTGTCAGCTTGGGAAAGTCGCGCTTGACGGTGGCAAGACGTGCTTGCATACGCTCTTTGGTATCGTCGATACGCAGCGTAAGCTCCTCCTCTTTATCATAGCCCATCGCCTCCATAGGTAGATGCACCATATAAAAGGGCTCTTTTGCCGCCAAGTGTGCCGTATCGGGATGGCGTGGAGAGGGAGGGAAAAAGGAGAAGTTCAGGCGCAATCCCAATCGATGCAGTGCCGCTACCTCATGCGCATAGGAGACATCATCGATAATGATGGCCAGTTTTGGCTTGGGGATGTAGCGCTCTAGGGGTGGAATTTTGGGCGTGACCTTGGGTGTTGTTTTGGGCACTTGCGCTTTGGGTGTGGGCGTTTTTTCTACGGTAGGTTTTTCCTCGATGGACGGCTTTTCTTCAACAGGCGCTTTTTCCTCGATGAGCGGCAACTCCTCTTGGGGTGCTACGACGACGGGCGGGGGTGGCGGTGACTCTTGGAGTTTTTGGCGCAGTCGCTCATGGATGCTCTGCTCTTTGGCGTAGTACGCCTCCTCTTGGGCTTGCTCCTCTTGCTCTACCTCCATCGAGTAGATAAGCAAAAGGGTAGAGACACCCACCGAGAGTGTCAAAAAGAGTAAAACAACCATAACGCCCATGCGTCGCCATGACGCAAAAGGGTGACGCTGGGGAGTGTGTCGATGACGCTTGGACATATTAACCTAGCGTGATATCGACGTTGAGATGGGTCGCGTTGTGGTTTTTGGTCGTGGTGATGTGCAGATTTGCCACACGTGCATAGCGTGAGACCACTTCGAGTAGCTCTTCACGAAGTGTAGGCAAATAGCCAAACTGATTGGATGCGCGCTCTTTGGCTAGCATCGACTCCAAACGTACTTTGGCTTGGGAGGCGCTGGAGGGTTTGGAGCCAAAGAGTAGACTCAAAATACTCATCGAAACAGCTCCTTGACTTTGTCCAAAAATCCTTTGGCGCGTAGATCCAAAAAGGGCACCTCTTCGCCCAACAATCTGCGTGCGATGCGTCGATACGCCTCACCTGAGACCGAATCTTTGTCGCGTACGACAGGCTCGCCTGTGTTGGTCGATGCGATGACCTTCTCATCTTCGGGCACGACACCGATAAGCGGCAGTGCCAAAATTTTGAGTACATCCTCGACGCTAAGCATATCGCCACGCTCTACGAGTGCTGGTTTGTAGCGGTTGACCACGACCATTTTGTCGATGGTGCTACCCTCTTGGGCTTTGACGCTTTTGGCATCCATGATACCTATGACCCTATCGGCATCGCGAATCGAGGAGACATCGGGCGTAGAGACGATGACGGCACGGTCGGCGAAGGCTATAGCGTGCTCAAAACCGCTCTCGATACCCGCAGGGGAATCTATCATAATGATGTCGAACTGCGTCGATAGCTCCTCCAAAAGAAGCTTCACTTTATCCTTATCGAGGATAGTTTTGTCTTGGTTTTGACTGGCAGGCAAAAAGCGCAGATGTTTGCTAAATTTGTCTTGGATGAGGGCTTGGTGGAGTTTGCAACGCCCCTGCATCACATCGATGACATCAAAAACGATACGGTTTTCAAGCCCCAAAATCATATCGAGGTTACGCAGACCTATATCGAAATCGATAGCAACCACGCGCTGTCCCAAATCTGCCAATGCGACCGCTAAATTGGCTAGCGTAGTGCTCTTGCCTACGCCACCCTTGCCTGATGTGACGGTAATAATTTGTGCCATTTACTCTTCCTTGAATGCCCTAATCTAGCAACTTTGGTGCCATTGTACCCAACTCGTAGCGCAAACTCTTTTTCCATGACAAAGGCATCTCTACACCCGCCGCACCCAAGAGCATTCCCACTACCATACCGCGCGCCGCACTGTCGCCACCCGCTTGGGCATTGGCTCTCATGCGCTCCTCATAGGTGCCCTCACCCAACAGCAGATGTAACACACCTGCCAATCCCCCCTCGATAGCACATGCATTGCCCAAGGTGCGAATCGCTTCGATACTCGATATCGAGGAGAGCTTTTGTGCATGCTCGTAGGCTTGGGCGACGAAGG
>JQIT01000017.1 GCA_000830255.1 Sulfuricurvum sp. PC08-66
GCTTTAGGCTTTGGTGCAAGTTTCGTCTCAGGCGGTACGATTCCTTGGGCAATTTGACGTTTGAGGGTCTCTTCGCGTATCACATCCCACCCTTTGTCAAACTTCCCCTTTTGTTTGGCTATCCACCCTTGTGGGACTTGGTGGGGGGCATGCGTCGCTCCGGGAGCGAAGTAAACAAAAAATGGTTTTTCAGGAGCAAGTGCTTTTTGGAGTTTAATCCATGCTATGGTTTGGTTGGTCATGTCAGTCATGAAGTGGTAGTTAGGGTCTTTTGGGGGTTCAACGACGTGAGTACCGTCATAGATAAACGGTGCCCATTGGTTGGTCTCTCCTCCCAGAAAACCGTAGAACTTATCAAATCCCTGCTTGGTTGGCCAGCGATCAAACGGTCCTATAGCATTGGCTTCCCATGCAGCAGTTTCATGCCATTTTCCAAAGGCTGCCGTGCTGTAGCCATTGAGGCGTAACATCTCCGCAACTGGGGTGACATTTTGAGGGATTTGACCTGTATTACCAGGATAGCCTGTCCCCGTCTCGATGATAGAGCCCATATTATTGACGTGATGATTGCGCCCGCTTTTGAGTGCTGCACGGGTTGGCGAACAGACTGCAGTGGTGTGGAAGTTGTTATAGTAAACTCCCTCTTTGGCGATTTGCTCAAAACTGGGTGTTTTCATAGGCCCGCCAAACTGGCTTGTTCCAGCAAAACCAAGGTCATCCAAAAGGACTAGAAAAATATTAGGAGCACCCTCAGGGGCTTTGACTTCAAAGTGAGGTGGCATTTTGGTGTTGCGGACATCAACCTCATCACATAAGGGTGCTTTGGGTTCGGCGATAGGCAAAACTGTCCTGTCAATAGCCTCGTTTGCATAAGATGTGCTTGTTAACAAAAGTGCGGTTATCACACTTAATAATGGGATACAAGAAGTCTTTTTATACATGATTTTCCTTATTTATGCTATGTCAAGATAACTTAATCTTCATCAAAACAGTTAAATTATACTCTTGTATGAATGAACAGTCAAGCATTTTTAAAATTTCTGTTTTATACATTATTACTGCATATAGACAGATTTGGGCAGACCGAGCAGAGGTCAGATTGGACTACCTGCTCAGTATGACACCTTATTTGACTTCTACCGTTACATTTGGGATACGACCGTTAAAGCGGGATTTTTCACCTGCTCCGACGCTCTCAACGACAGGGGTTCCCAAGTCGATTCCCACATCGGTCATATCATCGAGCGAGAAAATGGCTGCTGTAGTGTGTTCGATTCGATTTTGTGCCACTTTTTCACCATTGACAAAGAGAGTTCCCATTCCCCCTTTGCCTCTTCCTCCGCCATCATATGCAAACTCATATCGCAAGGTATTTTTCCCTGCTTTGAGTGGTTTTTTGCTTTTGATAGTAGTGTGTTCAAGTCCAACAAAATTATAATCAAACGCAGGCAAACCCTCTTTGACATAAAGCGTCCATCCACCAAAGCGTCCCCCTTGGACAATGACGATACCATTGGCTTTGTTTTTGCCCACTACTATATCGGCGGTGATAACACTTGAGCGATTTTTCACATCGATAAAGGTGTTTTCGCTCATTCCTATCATCCCCTCGCTCACACTCATTGATTTTCGTCCAGCCATAATATCAGGACGACCTGCTATAGAGGGGACAAAGCGCTCTGCAGTACGGTCATCAAGCGGTAACACATGGTTTTTCTTGGCTTCAGAGATAAAGAGAGTTTTGAGCTCGCCCAGTTTTTCAGGGTATTTGTCGGCAAGGTTCGTCGAGAGGGAGAAGTCATTTTTGGTGTCATAAAGTTCCCATACATCATTTTCAAGGGTATTGGCAGGCGTGTATGACCATGGTGCACGGTGCAAAACTCGCGCATACCACCCCTCGTGATAGATGGCGCGATTGCCCATAATCTCGAAATATTGAGTACTATGGTGCTCTTTGGCGGTTTTGTCATCAAAACTGTAGTTGAGGCTTGTCCCATCCATAGGAATCTGCTTGACTCCATTGATGATGGTCGGTTGTGGAAGATGTGCTGCTTCAAGGATAGTGGGGGCAATATCGATAACATGACTAAACTGCTCACGCACTTCCCCTTTTGAGCTGATCCCTTTTGGCCATTTTACGACCATCCCCACTTTGGTTCCGCCAAAGTCAGATGCCGTTTGTTTTGCCCATGTGTAGGGAGCATCAAACGCTATCGCCCAGCCTGCTGCCATATGAGGGTAAGTTTGAGCAGAACCCCATTTATCCATTACTTTACTCATCTGCGGGACACTCTCTTTGACACCATTGAAAAAAGTATTTTCGTTATAAAGACCATCCATTGTCCCCTCAGCACTCGTCCCATTGTCTCCCGCGATGTAGATAACCAGCGTATTGTCACTCTCTCCAATCTCATCAACCGTTTTAATGACACGAGAGATTTCGTAGTCAGCCATCTCCAAAAATCCTGCAAACACTTCGGCTTGACGCGCGAATAGCTTTTTCTCTTGCTCGCTTAGAGTGTTCCAGTCTTTGATACCTTGTGGTTTTGGTGGGAGTTTTGTCCCCTGCGGTACCACACCAAGCGCAATTTGTTTGTTGAGGGTGTTTTGGCGCATAGCGTCCCACCCTTGATCAAATTTCCCTTTGAAATGGCGGATGTACGACTCTGGCACATGGTGAGGAGCATGCATCGCCCCTGGGGCGAAATAGACAAAAAATGGTTTGTCAGGGGTGATGGCGTGTTGCTGCTTGATCCACGCTATCGTTTTGTCAGTCATGTCGGTCATAAAGTGATAATTGGGGTCGTGAGGCGGCTCAACGGGTGTATTGCCATGGTAGAGCGCCGGTGCCCATTGGTTGGTTTCACCTCCCAAAAAGCCATAAAATTCATCAAACCCTTGACGAAGCGGACGACGGTCAAAAGGACCTGAAACACTCGCTTCCCATGCAGCGGTTTCGTGCCATTTGCCAAAAGCCGCCGTGTTGTAACCGTTTAGGCGTAAGGTCTCAGCGACAGGAGTAACTGCTTGAGGGATTTGACTCGTGTAACCCGGAAATCCTGTGGCTATGTCAGCGATGGCACCCATGTTGGCGTTATGATGATTGCGTCCACTTTTAAG
>JQIT01000018.1 GCA_000830255.1 Sulfuricurvum sp. PC08-66
CCCGCCTGTTCTCCATCACCGCCAACCTGGGCGACGCCAAAAGCACCATCACCCACCCGGCCAGCACCACGCATGGCCGTTTGAGCGACGAACAACGCGCCGCAGCGGGGATCAAGGAAGGGCTGATTCGTCTGGCCGTGGGGTTGGAAGATGCGGAGGATTTGATTGGGGATTTGGAGCGGGGGTTGGGGTGATATTCTTTTTGAGTTACCAGTGAAGTCATGCTTTGCCACACGTTTCACGCTTAGTTTTGATAACAAAAGATGTTGAGGACTGAGCTATTTTGAATTGGCATGCAAGAGCAGGGTTATTTATGTTTTGAGCGATGTGACTGAATGAAAAAAATTCCTAGGAGTTTCAAAAACAAACTCATCGAGCGGAGATTTCTGGAAAGGAAATTTCATCGTTCCAACCGAAAGCGCAAAAATCAGCGCCATGTTGCCAGGTCTTGGGTACGAAAAAGTAATCTAGCCATGCCCGAACGCATTGGGCTTGAGCCCCATACCGGCCGTAGTGAAACCCTAAGCATCA
>JQIT01000019.1 GCA_000830255.1 Sulfuricurvum sp. PC08-66
GTTCCGTTTCAATACAACTGGGACACAGGAATAGGAGCCAACGACACCGATCGCTCCATCACCAATATTCAGCCCGTTGTCCCATTTTCGCTCAATGACGATCTCAATATCATCTCTCGAACCATCCTCCCCGTTATCGACTCCCCATCGCCCGTGAGTGGCGGCGAGGATCACTCGGGGGTGGGTGACATCGTCCAAAGTATCTTTGTCGGACCCAAGAACCCCACTTCGAGCGGATGGTTATGGGGAGCGGGTCCCGTTTTTCTTCTGCCAACCGCCAGTGACAATGCGCTGGGTACCGAGAAATGGGGAGCAGGTCCCACAGCAGTAGCCCTCAAACAAGAAAACGGCTGGACATACGGAGGTCTCTTCAATCATATCTGGTCCTTTGCGGGTGAGAGTGATCGAGCCAATGTCAACGCTACTTTTTTACAGCCTTTTTGGGGCTACACTTTCCCAACGCAGACGACTCTAACCTTGCTGAGCGAATCAACCTACGATTGGACGACCGATCAGTGGACGGTGCCCATCAACCTCGTAGCAAGCCAAGTTCTCAAAGTAGCGAACCAGCCTTTCAGTCTAGCCCTCGGGTATCGCAAATATGTCGAAACCCCCGAGGGTGGTCCTGATTGGGGTATTCGATTTGTACTAACACTAATCTTTCCAAAATAAAGGAGCAAAGCCTATGAAAACACCTTTTCTTTTACCGGTAACAATCATTGCACTCATGGCGCTACAATCAAATGCGCAAACCAAACCGGCTCCCTCAAAAGAGGCAACCCCAGCAACCAAACTTGCCCAGCAAAAGGTACTAGAGAGCCTCCCTTTTGCCAACAAAGAGGATTTTGAGCTTGCCACACGAGGCTTTATTGCCCGCCCCAAAGAGCTCATTATCAAAGATGATAACGGTAAAGTCGTCTGGAATATGGAATCCTACTCGTTTATCGAACAAAACAAAACAGCCCCCGAAACTGTCAATCCAAGCCTCTGGCGCAATGCCCAGCTCAACACCCTCTCAGGACTCTTCAAGGTAAGCGATACCATCTATCAAGTGCGAGGATACGATCTATCCAATATCACCTTTATTCAGGGCAAAACAGGGTGGATTGTCTTAGATCCCCTCATCTCCAGCGAAACCGCCAAGGCAGCCTACGACCTCGTAACTGAACATTTAGGCAAACGCCCTGTTGTTGCCGTGATCT
>JQIT01000020.1 GCA_000830255.1 Sulfuricurvum sp. PC08-66
AAACCGCATGGCTGACCACTCCGTACTACAAAGTCCCAGCAGGCCAAAAAGCTGATTATCACGGCTACAGCGCCTTTAGTGATGAGCAAGTAAACGGTTTTGTTGATACCGCATTTAAAAACAAATGGCAAGTGTTGGCACATGTAAACGGTGACGCTGCTATCGATCAATTTATCCATGCCGTAGCATTGGCAGAAAAAAAATACGGCATGGCTGATAGACGAACCGTCGCCATCCACGCTCAAACCACACGAGAAGATCAGGTTCAATCGTTCAAAGAGCTAGGTATTATCCCCTCTTTTTATCCAATGCACACCTTTTATTGGGGAGACTGGCACCGTGATTCTGTATTGGGACCCGATCGTGCCCCCAACATCTCACCCACAGGTTGGGCGATGGAGAGAGGGATGATATTTACCTCCCATCATGATGCACCCGTGGCAATGCCTGATGCGATTCGAGTCCTTTCTTCTACCGTCAATCGCACCACACGCACCAATCAAGTGTTAGGACCCAACCATCGCGTCACACCACTCGTAGGTCTGAAAACACAAGCTATTTGGGCAGCTTATCAGATTTTTGAGGAGAAAACAAAAGGCTCATTGGAGGTAGGAAAGTTGGCGGATTTGGTTATTTTAGATCACAATCCCACCACTATCGACCCTCTCAAAATCGATACCATCAAAGTGCTAGAGACCATCAAAGAGGGGAAAACCGTCTATAAGCGAGACGAAACTGCATCACCTAAAGTTGCAAGCTGCGCCACCTCATCGGCGTGCTATAAGCTTGCCAGCCATACACTGATGCAAGCAAATATCTTAGACATACACACTCATATGGGAGAATAACAATGAAAATACACTCCACCATTTTAGCGTTTGCGACACTCAGTAGCGCTTTGTGCGCAACAGAACAAGATTTAGCGAAACAACTCTCCAATCCTATTGCAGCGCTCATCAGTGTTCCGTTTCAATACAACTGGGACACAGGAATAGGGTCCAACGACACCGATCGCTCCATCACCAATATTCAGCCCGTTGTCCCATTTT
>JQIT01000002.1 GCA_000830255.1 Sulfuricurvum sp. PC08-66
CTAGATGCCTCTACTTGAGGTCCCTTTGTTTGTGGACGGGAATTATAGTCAAACAACCCCTTAATGTCAATTAGTTCTGGCTTAAAGTTGAAGAATTATCAATTACTTTGAAATGATTCGTTCCTTCAGCGTGCCAATACTCCAAATGCTTATCATGCTTGTCCAATATTGACTTCACAATATAAAGCCCCAATCCAAAGCTATGCTTCACTTTTTCCCCCACAAAAGCTTCCATATATTCATTCAAGGGTCGTGCCAAAGCCGCTCCGTGTGAGACAAAATCAATTCCCTTTTCATCGATGATAATTGAAATTTTCTCACCCTTACCATACTTAAGAGCATTATCAAGCAGATTTTTAAAAACTATAACAAAAAGAGTGAAGTCTACTTTTTCTATTTTGTCGTGTTTAACCTCAATATTTGTCTCCTCTTTGCCAATCATAAGCAAATCGATAGCCTCATCTAACAGGTCTTCATAGCTGTACCGTTTTGTTTTATCGATGTTTACAAAACTGTTCACCTGATCGATAAGTGCAAAATCATCAAGCAGACTTTGCAACCTTATAAAAAGAGCATCCATGCGCCCTTGTTGCTCTGCAGGTAGCTTTTGGGTCAAAATACGACCCTTGGCTATGGGCGTTTTGAGCTCATGCATAACATTTCGAATAAAAAGTGTTCGATTTTCTATGAGCTTCTCGATTTGCATGACTGCATGATTAAAAGCCTCTGCAACCTCTGCAATTTCATTATTCCCACTAATATGTAATCGAACGCTCATATCTCCTTGTCCAAAACGGGCTAAAGTTTGAGCGATTTGTCGCAGAGGAAAAAGTTTTGCCAATATAAATGTAAAGACGCCTACTTGCAAAAGTACCATAGAAAAAAGTGGAAGCAGTGCCAAAAAATAATCAAAGGGTGCCAAAGAGGCATCCTCGATAATCATCTCCCCAAAAGGTGTATGTAGATAAAAATAAATCCTCTTTTCATACTCCAACAATGCAACATCTAAATCAAGCTCTTGCTGTGCAAAAATCATAGCGGGCGCAGGGAAGAGGGTTCGCGTAACAAGCTTGCGTTTATCCTCCTTCATGACGGTCGCGCCTTGCACAATAGCATTTTTTCGTGCAATATCATGAATGATGACCATTGAAAATTGTGCCATCAGCCTATCTATTTCATCATCGGAGGCTGAGTTGTTATAAAGTAAGATAGAACGAATAACTTGATAGTGTTCAAAAGCTAAGTCGTAATGCTTCTTGCTATTTTCATGCACGAAAATCGAAAAAAGAGCAATGATTGCAACGAGGGAGAAAAGTGCAATGAAAATAACAGAAAAAAAGAGAGAACGTATTTTCATTGTATCAGCTGATAGCCAACACCTCGTATCGAGTGAATATATTTGGGATTTTTAGGGTCATCGCCCAATTTTTGACGTATGCGACCAATGATTACATCGATACTTTTGACGCCAGTCTCTTTGGCTATCGATTCAATATTATTGATAAGCTCTTGACGACTAATCACGTGCCCCTCTTTTTGCAAAAAATAGGCCATTATTTCGTACTCAGCAGAAGTGAGCTGTAATCGCTTGTTTTGCAAAAGCACCATGCGCTTCTCTTTTTCGATGGTTATATCTTTGATTTTGCCACTTTTGGGCTTCTCTTCCAATCGACGAAAAACTGAATTAATTCGCGCTAGTAACTCACGTGCATCGTAGGGTTTGGGCAAATAATCGTCCGCCCCAATCTCTAGTGCTTCGATTTTGTCTTTGATATCTGAACGAGCAGAGGAGATTATGACAGGAATTTTCACCCCTTTTACAATCTCTTTGCACACCTCTAGCCCATCTAGGCCTGGAAGTGTCAAATCCAAAATAACTAAATCAAAAGGGTCAATCTTGACACGACTCAAGGCCAAATAAGGATCCTCTTCATGTGCCACGTACAATCCATGCTCAACCAAAAACTCACTCAAAATCTCTGCAAACTCTACATCATCTTCTATCAATAATATACGTTTCATATTTCACCTCGAAAAAGAATGGTAACAACATGGTGTAAACCATTTATAAACACCACTCAATAGGTCTCTCGCCAATAGAGATTAAAAAATTATTTGTTTTTGAAAAAGGTCTGCTTCCAAAAAAACCTCTGTGCGCTGAAAGTGGTGAAGGGTGCGCAGATTGAATGACGTAATGCTTACTCGTATCGATGATTTCGATTTTGCGTTGTGCTGGTTTTCCCCACAAAATAAAAACAACATGCTCTTTATTTGCGCTAATGGTTTCGATAATTTTGCTAGTGAATATCTCCCAACCTCGATTTGCATGAGAATTAGGCTCATGTGCTCGCACCGTCAAGACTGCATTGAGTAGCAAAACGCCTTGATTTGCCCATGCAGTCAAATTTCCGACGGAAGAAACGTTGCATCCCATATCCTCTTTTAACTCTTTGAAAATATTTGCAAGTGAGGGGGGAATTTTGGTCTGATTACTAACAGAGAAGGCTAATCCATGAGCTTGATGAGAACCATGATAGGGATCTTGACCCAAAATTACTACTTTTACATTTTCAAAAGAGGTTAGATTTAACGCGGTAAAAATCTCTTCGCTCGGAGGGAAAAGTGTGTGGTGCGCTTTTTCGTCGACCAAAAAAGCTTTTAAAGCATGCATATACTCTTTTTCAAACTCTACTCCAACTGCCCTAAGCCACGACGAGCTTAGCTGTGGTAGAGCGTATGACACGATTATTTACCTGCGAACGGTACGAGTGCACTCCCCCATGTCAAACCACCACCGAATGCATCTAGCAACATGATATCCCCATGCTTGAGTCGACCAGACTCGTAGATATCGTTAATTGCCATTGGGATAGAGGCTCCCGAAGTATTTCCATATTTTCCTACAGTCAATACAACTTTATCATTGTTCATGTCAAGTGCTTTTCCAACTGCATGAATAATGCGGTAATTAGCTTGATGTGGCACGAAAAATTTAATATCTTCGGATGTTATGTTATTTTTTTTCAATATTTTTTCTACATCACTTGTCAGTGTACGTACGGCAAGTTTGAATGTTTCATTACCACGCATTTTTATAAAACATCCTGCCTCACCGCCTACCTCTGACATATGCGGATTTCCTGTGCCACCATTGGGCGTCATCAAAAAGTCAGCATATCCACCATCTGCAGACATGTGTACATCGATAATGGCATCCTCTTTTTTGTCTGTGGCACTAATAATTGCAGCACCAGCACCATCTCCAAAAAGAATACAAGTCGTTCTATCGGTAAAATCTGTAATTGCACTCATCTTTTCAGCGCCAATAATCAAGACATTTTTTTTCATTCCTGACTCGATAAAAGCTTTGGCAATGTTCAAAACATAGATAAAACCCGTACACGCTGCACTAATATCAAATGCTGCCACGTTACGAATGTCAAGCTTGTCACCAATTATTGCCGCAGTTGAAGGCATATTAAAATAGTCAGGAGATATGGTCGCGCAAACAATCAAATCAATCTCTTCTTTGGATATACCAGAACGCTCGATTGCCAGCTTTGCAGCTTTTACCGCCATATCACTGGTGGTCTCCTCGTCAGAAGCAATTCGACGTTCGTGAATACCTGTACGCTGTACAATCCACTCATCACTCGTATCAACCATTTTTTCAAGGTCGGCATTTGTTAATACATTTTCTGGCACGTAAGCGCCGATTGATCGAAATGATGCGTACAAAAAAGATCCTTTCTATTTTTCTTGCAAGATAGAGATCTTTTTTTCTATCTCATCGTTAACACCAGACTGCACATAAGTCAAAGCTTGAAAAATTGCATTTTTTATTGCCTTGGCGTTACTTTTTCCGTGACTGATAATAGCACACCCTTTTAATCCGATAAGTGGTGCACCACCGTACTCAGCGTAGTCAGTCTCTTTTTTAAGTGAATTGAAAACTTTTTTCATCATCAAAGCCCCAGCCAAAGAGAGTGGTGATTTTTTTGCGCTTGTTTTGATAAATGAGCCCATCATCGAGGCTACGCCTTCACTCGTCTTGAGCAAAATATTTCCAATAAACCCATCGGTAACTACCACATCAAAATCACCCGAAAAGACATCATTGCCTTCACAGTTTCCTTTGAAATAGGGATTGGATTTTAGCTTTTTAAATGCTGCTTTTGTTACTTCATTGCCTTTTGTATCTTCTTCGCCATTGGAGAGCAATCCTACACGAGGCGCTTCAAGTGAAAGAACATTGTGCGCATAAGCACCACCCATAATTGCAAACTGATACAAATGTTCTGCGTCACAGTCTACATTTGCGCCCACATCCATAACGAGGACGCGTGTTTGTTTTTTGGTTGGCATGAGCGTAGCCAAAGGTGGTCTCAAAACACCTGCAATACGACCAATACGTAGCGTTGCCAAACTCATAGTAGCACCACTGTGTCCAGCAGAAACAACAGCATCACATGTTTTATTCTTGACCAAATCGACGGCTTTGAAAATTGAACTCTCTTTGCGTTTCAACGCATCCGTAGCCGCATCTGACATACTAATAACATCTTGTGCATCCAAAATTTCTACGCGTGATTTGAACTCTTTGGGGAGAAGAAGGGAAATTTCTTCGGTTTTGCCCACAAGGACTACACTAAAGCCCTTGCGTTCTTTTAAGGCCGTAACAACGCCAGCAATGATAGGCTCAGGTCCGAAGTCCCCGCCCATTGCATCAACAGCAATTCGCACCATTAAGCTTTGTACTCACCTGTAGTAGGATTTGCAAAGTGTGACATTTTCCATGTACCATCTTGATCCTTCACTGGACGCTTGAGGGTGATTTTGTAATGCGTACGACGTTTTGCCGAACGAGAGTGGGTTGTTTTTCGCTTAGGTACTGCCATATTATTCTCCTTGAATACAGTTGTTGCAATAATTATAATCGCACAGAATGAGATTATACTCACTCTTTGCTATCATATCAATATCAATAAAGCCTTCTTCGCTCTCAACTACATCAAATTCTGTATCAAAGCCCTCATAAGAGCCATCGCTAACCAGAAGATTGATGCTTTCGCTATGCTTGAGTAGAAAATCGTTTCCGCAACGATCGCACACTGCTTGCATATCTAACGTAATTTGCGCTTCTAACTTCGCCAATCCTTTTTTGAATTCACTCAAACTACCCGCGAAAAAAAATTTCTCCTCTTTCACTTCAAAAGGCAATGTTTGATTATGTACTCTAGAAAAAGGAATCTTCATCTAAATTAAACTATTTCTCTGCCTGAAAAGAAAAATGCTATTTCAATTGATGCATTTTCCAATGAATCCGAACCATGAACAGCATTGGCATCAATACTATCAGCAAAATCTGCACGAATTGTGCCCTTTTCTGCTTGTGCTGGATTGGTCGCACCCATCAAATCACGATTTTTCAAAACAGCGTTTTCACCCTCTAATACCATCACAACCACTGGTCCGCTTACCATAAAAGAGACCAAATCTTTAAAGAACGGTCTACTTTTGTGAATAGCATAAAATGTCTCTGCATCTTCTCGACTAAGCTGCATTTTTTTGGCTGCCGCAATGCGTAATCCATTGCTTTCAAATCGATCGATGATTTTGCCAATAACGCCTTTTTTTACAGCATCTGGCTTTATAATGGATAGTGTTTGCTCCACGTATCACTCCTAGTATTAGAAAATTAAGCGTGATTCTATCGAAAAAACATATATCGAAGATTAAAGAGGAACTCCCCAGAAAATGGGGAGGGAAAAGAGGTAAAAAAGGTTAGTCTACGACGTTTTTATGTGCTTTGCGAGCATCAATGCTTATATCATCTCTGAATGGCATTTCAGCATCTGCATCACTCATTACATAATTTTTGCCGCCAACATAGTTTGCGCCTTCAAAATGAGACTTGTGCGCCGAAGTAAATGGCATATCCCAAGTGATACAACCCTCAGTTGGACATGCTGCAGCACATGCAGGCTCGTCATGATGACCTACACACTCTACACATTTGTCAGGGTAAACGTAGTAAAGCTCTTCACCAGTTGGATTATCATCTTCGTCAACGATTGCCTCGACTGGGCATTCATCGATACAAGCTGCACAATTGATACATGTGTCACCAATAATTACTGCCATATTTTTTCCTTTGTTTTTTGAAATGTCTTGAACTATAACCTATCAATTATAAGAGTAAACTAAATTAGATATTTACTGAGCTTATACTCAAAATTAGAGTCCCAAATAGCTACGAATTGCCTCTACTTTGTCTGTTTTTTCCCACGTAAATTCGGGCAATTCGCGTCCGAAATGACCGTATGAAGCCGTCTTGCGGTAAATAGGGCGCAACAAATCCAACGAGGTAATTATTCCTTTGGGTGTAAGGTCAAAGAGCGCTTGCACTGCCTCTTCTATTTTATGCTCATCGATTGTCGATGTACCATGCGTGTTGACAAAAATAGAGACAGGTTTTGCAACGCCAATAGCATAAGCAATTTGAATCGTGACACGTTCACATACATCAGATGCCACTAGATTTTTGGCAATATAACGCGCCGCATAAGCTGCACTTCTGTCGACTTTGGTAGGGTCTTTTCCAGAAAAGGCACCTCCACCATGAGGACAACTTCCGCCATACGAATCCACGATAATTTTGCGCCCTGTTAAGCCAGCGTCACCTTGTGGTCCACCAATGACGAATTTACCTGTAGGATTAATGTGATAGACCACATTATCACTTAGTAATTCCGCAGGAATTACCTTTTTGATGACCTCTTCTATGACATCATTATGTATACGTTCTTGCGTCACATCTGGAGCGTGTTGAGTCGATACGACAACGGTTTCGACCGATACGGGCTTATCATTGACATAGCGCACACTCACTTGAGCCTTGCCATCTGGACGCAAATAGGGTAGCAATCCAGATTTTCGCACCTCTGCCAATCGACGTGTAATGGCATGTGCCAAATAGATAGGCATAGGCATAAGTACTGGAGTCTCTTTACACGCATATCCAAACATCAATCCTTGGTCACCTGCTCCAATCTCACCGTTTTCTCTATCGACACCTTGATTGATATCGGGTGACTGCTCACCAATACCATTAAGCACAGCAGCAGAACGATAATCAAAACCGTAACTTGCATCGGTATAACCAATTTCACGTACTACTTCGCGTGCAATCTCTTGCATCGGTGCATATGCAGTAGTTTTAAGCTCTCCCGCAATAATACAAAAGCCATTTGAAAGCAGTGTCTCACATGCCACGCGTGCATTTTTGTCTCGCTCTATAATGTAATCCAAAATAGCATCACTTACCTGATCGGCCATCTTGTCAGGATGCCCTTCTGTAACCGATTCAGAGGTAAAAAGATAATCGCGCATTGAATAATCTCCAAAAAAAAGTGAGCAATTATAACGAAGTGACCTAAAAAAGCGAACCACACTCATTTTTCAAAAGTTGCTTTAATCTAAGAGTGTTATGATTCAAGGATAAAAATTATCAAAAAGGAAAAAAATGCTAGTTACAAAAAAAGCGCCAGACTTTACCGCGACAACCGTCCTTGGGAACAATGAAATCAAAGAGGATTTCAATCTTTACAAAAACTTTGGAACCAAAGGTACTGTCCTTTTCTTCTATCCATTGGACTTCACCTTCGTTTGTCCTTCTGAAATTATCGCATTTGACCACCGCTTGGATGAGTTCAAAAACCGTGGTATCAATGTCATTGGTGTCTCTGTAGACTCGCAATTTAGCCATTTTGCTTGGAAAAACACTCCTGTCAATCAAGGTGGTATTGGTCAAGTTCGCTATCCGCTTGTAGCTGACCTTACAAAAGAGATCGCAAAAGCGTACGATGTTCTACTCGAAGGTGGAGTAGCACTTCGCGGTTCATTCCTCATCGATGCAGATGGCACAATCCGCCACGCTGTTATCAACGACCTTCCACTTGGCCGTAATATCGATGAGATGCTTCGTATGATCGATGCAATGCTTTTCACCAACGAGCATGGTGAAGTATGTCCTGCAGGATGGGAAAAAGGTGACGCAGGTATGCAAGCAAATACAAAAGGTGTTGCTGATTATCTAGCTAAACACGCTTCAGAACTTTAAGAAGCAGCTCTTTCCACTTTTAGGAAAGAGTTTACTTAATTACATGCAGGGACAGAGTCACTGTCTCTAGCATACTCCAAGAAAAAATCGCGCAAGTGTCTCACGCTTGACTCATAACTCTCCCCACCAGTCCGATTCTCAAAATAGGCATCTACTTTTTCCGGTGTAATTTTCAATGCAACACCTTGTGCATGAAATTTTTCTAGCATCATTTCTACTTTTGGACTGTGCACGTGATGATGCGCTAATGTCTCGCCTTTTTGCGCAAAAAGCTTTTCCCACTCTTTTTTGGTGTGTACTAAGGCCATCTTATTACCAGAGTCATGACACACTTTGCAGCGCATTTTGTACGCTTTTTGCCCTTTGTAAGCTGCTGCATCCATCATGCTCGCACCTAAAAGCAACAAAAAAAGCATCGGTAACATTCGCATCATTTTTTCCTATAAACAAGTACTTGATAGTACTCGATGAGATGTTATAGTGCGCTTAATTGCGTTAGAGATAGAAGCGCTTGATAAACGCCTCATCGATATCGACAACACCTCGCTCTTGCAAGCTTTTGAGCACCTCTGCATCACACTCAACATCGTCTGGCCACTCTCGCGTAAAGCCATCGACACTACTCTTAGTTGTACCATCCAACACAATGACACTTCCCACTTTGACATCTCGCAGTGCGTCCATATTATTGACTACACGCCATATCAACATATAGGGATTATCGAGGTCATTTTTGGCTTTATCGACTATAATAACAATACGTAGATGTTTTTCCAAAGATTGCACTTCTTGCATGAAATGTTGCATCGATTGGCTCTTATCGACAGCTACGACGACCACTGGATTTTTGCGTTCAAGCTTATATTGTTTGAGTGCAACAATTTGGCTGTCGAGCGCGTGAAGTTTCTCTAACAGAGTCGCGTCATCAAGCGGCACGATACTCTCTTGCGATGTTACGCCTAATGTACAATCTACTCCCAATTTTCCACCTACTAATTTTTCATCGGCAGAGTGGTCAAGTGCATCGACTACCCCTTCAGAGAGCAAAATGCGCTTGGGTTCGATATGATCCAAAATATAATTGGTCATCGTGTCATAATTGGTCAATCGAGAGGCATCAGGACCCACAAAAATAGCGTGTTTGACAAAACTCATCTGCCCTACGCCCCAAAATGCATGCATGATTTGTTTGGCGTGACCTTTGTACATGGGCTGAATTTTGGCCAAAATGAGGTTGTGAAAGACCCCATTTTCAGGCATATGATAGTCGATAAGGTCTGGTGCTGTGGTTTTGAGTAGAGGCAAAAATATACGCTCTGTAGCCCAGCCCATGTATTTATCCTCGATAGGTGGCTTGCCCACGACGGTGGCTAGATAGACAGGATTTTTTTTGTGTGTGATAGCTGTGACTTCTAGTACTGGATAGTGCTCTTTGAGCGTATAGTAGCCTGTGTGATCCCCAAAAGGACCCTCGATTTTTAGCTCTCTTGGGTCCAACCACCCCTCGATAACATAATCAACATCATGCGGTACCCAAATAGGATTGGTGAGGCTTTGGGCTACTTTGGCAGCTTCGCCTTTGACAAATCCATAGAGCAAAAGCTCATTGATACCGTACGGCATAGGTGCTTGCCCGCACCAAATATAGAGTGGGTCTCCGCCGATACCTATCGATACGGGCATTTTTTTGCCTGCACGTTGGTATTGGTCAAAAAAGTGGCTCGCATCTTTGTGAATTTGCCAATGCATTCCTAGACGGTTTTTGTCATAAACTTGGAGTCGATACATCCCAAGATTGGCAAGCTCACCGTCCAAACTCTGCGTGTAGACCTGCCCCATCGTGATGAAGGGTCCACCGTCTTGACTCCATGTAGTCAAAATAGGCAATTGCGTCAAATCGACCGCATCACCCAAATACACCACCTCTTGCGAGGGATTTTTACGACTTTTTAGACGCTTGGGGAAAACACGTTTGAGAGAGAGAAGATTGGAAGCTAGACTAAATTTTTCACGCAAACCCTTGGGCGGTTTCATATGCAACAATTCACTAATTTGGTCAGCGACGCCCTCGATATCCTGCCCAAAAAGGAGTTTGGTGCGTCCATAAGAGCCAAAAATATTCATCAACACTGGCACATCGAACGTTTTGTTATTGGCTCTATCGATAGGATGCGTAAAGAGCAGTGCCTTGCCGTCGGGCTTCTTGGCTTCGATGTAGGCTACATGTGGAATCTCTAGGACGATATCGAGAGGTTCATCGATGATACGCAGTTGGTTGTGCGCTTTTAAAAGCTCTAGGGTTCGTTGCATGGGCTTACTCCTTGAATGCAATCGCGCTTGCTTGCGCTAAAAGCTCCTTGGCACCGCGGTCGATAAGCTCTTGCGCCATCAACGTCCCAAACCCTGCATGCTTGCCCCTTTTGACCACTTTGGTTTGACGCATCAAATCGCGTCCATTGGGCAATCCCAAGACCGATTTGACCAAAATATCGTCGTTTTCAAGCACAGTGGCATTGATACCGATAGGCACCTGACACCCACCCTCCAGTGCCGCTACAAACTCACGCTCGATTTGGGTCTCTGCACGTGCAATAGCATCGTCCAGCGGAGCTAAAAGCGCCAAAATTTCAGGCTCATCGATAGCATTGATAGCCAAGGCACCCTGCCCCATCGAGGGAATCGAAAAGAGCATTTCGATGGGCGTTGCATACGTCACAGCCTCATTGAGTCCCAATCGATTGATACCCGCTGAAGCCAAAATAATGGCATCGAACTCACCGTTTTTGAGCTTTTGGATGCGCGTATCTACATTGCCTCGCAAATCGTGTATGGTCAAATCGGGGCGCATCGCCAAAAGCATCATACGACGACGAAGCGACGTAGTACCGATGATAGCGCCTTTGGGTAGCTCCTCTATCGAGGCATATTTTTCGCTCAACATCATGTCGCGCACATCTTCGCGCGTTGTCACAGCCGCCATGACGATACCCGCTGGAAGCTCTACAGGAACATCTTTGAGGCTGTTGACCGAGATATGCGCCTCACCTGCTAGCATCGCTTCGTCAATCTCTTTGGTGAAGAGCCCTTTGCCGCCAATAAGCGCCAAGGGAGTATCCAAAATTTTATCCCCTTTGGTCACAATCACATTGAGTGTGACCTCCAAATGAGGATAGAGCTCCAACAGATGCGCCTTGATATGCTCCGACTGCCACAGCGCCAATTTGCTTCCGCGCGTCGCGATGATAAGTTGATGTAAAGCCATAACGTTCCTTAGTCGATACGCTTGACGCTTTTGTACGCCTCGCGTGTGGGGTCTTTTTTGCCATCCAAAAAGAGTGTTGGCGTGGAGTTGATAAGCATTTGCGAAGCGACTTTTTTGTCCTCTTCGATATGCGCCAAAATCGCGGCATCGTTAATCTCAGCCATCGTGAGTTCCATATCGAGCGCTTTGTTGAATTGCGTCAAAACCTTCTTCTCATTGGTTTCTGCGGCATCAAACTGCGCCTTGTAGGTCAAATAGACCACATCTTTTTTGCCCTTGGCGATAGCCGCACTCATCGCTTTTACGACAGTTTTGGAGGCGGGATGAATTTGCAAAAGGGGGAAATGGTAGTAGTAAAGCGCATAAGTTTTGGGGTGTTTGCGAATTTCATCGATAAGCCCTGGTACTAAGCGCGTACAAAACGGACACAAAGGGTCAGAAAAGAGCACCAATTTATGTTTGGCATCGGGATTGCCCATAATCAAATTAGCTTTGCGGTAAAACTCCTCTTTGATGAGAGGGGAAATAGCATTTTTGATACTTTGACCTGTTTTGGCATCGAGCAGTTCGGGTGCGATGAGCTTGTTGTTGGCAAACAAAATATCTTGGCTCTCAAAATCGCGTGCACCTGTTTGTTGTTTGACTTGACCCTTCATATCGACGATAAAAACACGCCAGCTTTTATCATCCTCGAGCGGGAAGCTCTCACGTACTTTGACCTCATTGAGGAGAACACTGGGATTTTTTTTGAGTTGGGCTTGAACAAATTCGACCATTTGCGCATCGCTAATGGCGAAAAGCGTACTATTTAAGAGTGTGAGTAAACTCAACAATTTCAACATCGATGACATCATTTTCTCCTTGATTCTGATAGTGTGTTTGTGAAGTATAAGCGCGACGACGGCGTACGGTGCCATGAAAGCCAAAGAGTGTCGTATAGACAAACCCCAACAACATCGCAATACCTACGGCATCCGTAATAAAACCTGGCAAAATAAGCAACATTGCGCCCACGATTGCCAACGCATTGGAAGCGATGAGCTCTTCGATACGCATATCGCCTTGCAACAATCGACGGATACTTTGATTCAATATCGATTTAAACGCCATCAACACCGCTACGCCCAAAAGCGCTGTAGCGATGAAAAGCAAAAAGGTGTTGACAGAACCCAATGCATTGCCCACAGCAATAACGGCAAAAAGCTCCAAAAAGAGGTAGAGAAAAAAGAGGGATGCTATTTTCATAACTGCTCCGATAGATAAGATTCAATCGTACTCACAGGTACGATATGTTTGGTGTCGCTTTGGCGATGTAGTACCTCTACATTGCCCTCGGTCAAGGCATTTCCGAAGATAATCGTATAGGGAAATCCTATAAGCTCAGCATCTTTGATTTTGAACCCAAAACGCTCATTACGGTCATCCAAAATCACCGATTCCCCTTTGGCTAAAAGCGCCGCATAGAGCGCTTCACCCGCGCTGTTTTGCGCTTCGTCTTTGGTATTTGAAATCATAATATTGATGCGATAAGGCGCTGTTGCACTGCTCCATTTACACCCTTTTTCATCGTGGTGTTGCTCGACGATGGCTGCAACCAAACGGCTAATGCCCAAGCCATAGGTCCCCATGATAAAGGGTTTGGCTTTGCCATTTTCATCGAGGAAATGTGCTTGCAACGGTTTTGAGTAGGTGTCGCCCAATTGGAAAATATGCCCGCACTCGATACCCTTGGTGTAGTGCATCGACGCACCGCAATGAGGACACGCATCCCCTTCGCGCACGGTCGCGATATCTTTGAAAATCGCATTAGACACAGTTGCCATATCGAAGCCTGTGAGGTGGTACGCTTTTTCATTCGCACCGCACACCATACTCGACGCCGATTGTAGCTCAACATCGTAAACCACCGTAAGTTTGCCAAAATCTTTGGGACCGATAAAGCCTACTGAGAGTCCCAACGCCTCTAATTGCGCCGCATCGACATCTTCGAGACTATTAGCTCCTACGGCATTGGCGGCTTTGACCTCTTGGAGTTCGTCGCATCCGCGTACGAAAAAGAGCACCACTTGGCTACCTTCATTGAATATCGCCAACTTCGCAACGGCTTTGATAGTGTAGTAGCTATCGACCTTGAGCATGTGTGAGAGTGCTTCGATAGAAGTCGTATCAGGCGTGTGGACTTTTTCGGCTTTGGCGATACCTGTCGATGCAGGGGCTTTGAGGCGTTGACGTTTTGCCGCCTCGACATTGGCACCGTATTCACAACTACTGCACACCGCTAGCGTATCTTCACCGCTGTTGGCAAGCACCATAATCTCTTTGCTTCCGCTACCACCAATGGCACCGCTGTCTGCCTCGACCACGCGAAACTCTAGTCCCAAACGAGTGAGAATTTTTTTGTAGGTCGCCTCCATGAGGTGAAATTCTCGCACCATATCTTCGTGGGTGGCGTGAAAACTGTAGCCATCTTTCATCAAAAACTCTCGACCGCGCATCAATCCAAATCGAGGACGCGCTTCGTCACGAAATTTGGAGGTCATTTGGTAGAGATTGAGGGGGAGCTGTTTGTAGCTACTCACACGATTGCGCACCAGTGAAACCATCATCTCCTCATGCGTAGGTCCAAGGACGAAAAGATTCTCTTTGCGGTCACGAAAGCGCAAAAGCTCTTTGCCAAACTTCTCCAATCGACCCGACTCTTCCCACAACGACGCAGGAGTTACAAACGCCAAATTGACCTCATGTACCCCTGCATTTGCCATCTCTTCGCGCACGATATTCTCGATATTGTGCAATACACGTAGCCCCAAGGGCATAAAATTGTAAAGCCCGCTTGCGACTTGCGCGATAAACCCTCCACGGGTCAAATAGATGTGTGAGGGTAGCACCGCATCGTTGGGGGTCTCTTTGGTAGTGGGTATGAAGGCTCTGGTAAAACGCATGTTTGGTTGGCTCCTTAGGGGTTTAATAGATGGGATTCAGAAACAGGTGCACCCAAAATCGTATGGAGTGCATCGAGCACACTTTGGGCATCATCGGCTTGCGAAAGGGTGCGAATACGTGCGGCAATCTCGTGCAAAAAACGTTTTTGCGCTTGAAGTGTCGCTTTTTGGACGGCGTAGGCGTACTCTTGGGGGATAAACCCCTTTTGCAAGACACGTTGCGCTTCGATGTGGGCGGCGTGGGTCGCTTTTTCGTACATTGATTTAATATAGGGCTCCACGTCGCGCTCTTTGAGCCATCGATAGAACCCATCGGTGTGTTGCGCAATGAGTCCATAGGAGGTTTTGGCCTCCTCTTCACGGAAGAGTCGATTGCGTTGGGCGATATCCTCTAGGTCATCGACACGTATCACCTCGATACCGTCCATCGTGTCGATTTCAATATCGCGTGGTACAGCTAGGTCAAACCAGTAGCGCTCATACCCCACCTCGCGCACCATCGATGCAGTGATAACAGGTGCCGTCGAAGAGGTCGCGGTAAAGAGCAGATGGTGCGTATCGATAAGCGTATCGAGCGCTTCAAAAGGCTCCACACTTACGCCCTCTCCTACTTCGTTGGCAATAGCTTGGGCTTTGTGGAGCGTGCGATTGATGATAGTGACGCTACACCCTTGGGAGACCAAATATTGCGTGGCAATTCGGCTCATCTCGCCTGCGCCAATGACCAATGCTTTTTTGCGCTCAAAACTCCCTGCTAGCTCATGTGCCATCATCACTGCTATCGAGGCTATAGAGACAGGTTTGGCAGAAATCGAGGTGGTTTCACGCACCGATGCCGCACACTTAAAAGCGTAGTGCACCGCACGTGAGAGGTGTTTGTCGCACACTTTGGCATCGTACGCCAATCGATAGCTGTCGCGTAACTGCCCCACGATTTGGGTCTCGCCCACGACCATACTGTCCAGCGAAGCCGCAACCGAAAAGAGGTGGTGAATCGCACCCTCATTGGAGTACCAATCGGCATGCTCTTTGAGCGTCCCTATCGAGAGACCACTACGCTTGGAGAGGGTCTCAAAAAGCATTTTTTTGACCCTATCAAGCTCCATACCGTACCCCAAAAGCTCGATGCGGTTACAGGTGGAGACCAGCATCACCTCCAAAACATCATCCTCTTTTTTGAGCTGCTGCATGAAATCGACATAGCGCTCTTCATTGGACAAATCGAGCTTTTCACGTAGCTCCACAGGGCTGTTTTTGTAGGAAAAACTCAATAAAAAGTAGTGCACTAAAAAGCTCTCGCCAAAAGAGTGTGAAGCAATCCATGCAGTGCCTCATCCTCGACGCTCTCTATTGCCTCGAGGCTAAGCGCTTTGGCATAGTCGTAGCTCTTGGTAATGACACCCTGCTCTTGCATCGATGTCATGAGCCATGTGCGCTCTTGCTCCTGCAATGCTTTGCCGTGCAGTGCCACTACGCGCTCACGTAGAGAGGGTTGTGATGCCAAATAGATATAGGGAAGTGTTGTTTTGCCCTCACGAAAATCGCTCATGACAGGCTTGCCCAAGGTCGCCTCATCGGAGGTAATATCCAAAATATCATCGATGATTTGAAAGGCAAGACCCAAATTTTTGCCATAGAGTGCATGTGCATCGACATCTTTGCCCGCCAAGAGTGCGGCACACGCGGTTGTCGCCTCGATAAGAGAGGCAGTTTTTTGGTAAATCATCTCGATATAGGCACTCTCGTCACTGTTAAAAGCCTCACCCATGACCACATCGCGCATCTCGCCCAAGGAGAGTTGTGTGACGGCATGTGCGACACGTTGAGTAATCTCTACGCCTAACACCGCCAACTCTTTGTAGGCTTTGGAGTACAAAATATCGCCCATCATAATGGCGGTTTTGCTCCCTTGCGTGGCATTGACAGAGGGTTTTCCACGACGTAATTGCGCCTCATCGATAACATCATCGTGCAATAGACTCGCCGCATGAATAAGCTCAACCACACTTGCCAAGGTCACAGCATGAGGATGACGCGGTGCAATCATCATGACCAATTTAGCGCGTAGACGTTTGCCCGCAGGCATTTGCGCAAACAGAGAGGTGGCACGAGGGTCATTAAGCGATTGCACCCATGACAACATGGTTGCTTCGACGGCTTCTATCATCACTACTCTTTGGTAATTTGGATTTGTGTTTGCTGCTGTTTGTCGTGAAAGGCGATGCGCAAGGTAGCCTTTTTGGTGGCGTAATCATACCCCAAAAAGGTTATAAGAATATAAGGGTGAAAAAGCGACTCCTCCTCTTTGCGCAGGGCAATATTGACCTTGATGCTATCGGCGTCGTAACGCTTGTAGAGGAGGTGTTGCATAGGATTACCGTCCCAATGCGTAATGGTGACCAGCCCCTCATTGTGGAAGAGTGTCCATCTAAACGCCAAGAGCTTCTCTTCGAGGCGGTCGGTCACGGTGATGTAGAGGCGTTGGTCTTTGGCAAGCTCCACTTTGTCTATCGAGGTAAAAAATTTACCCTCTAGTGCAAGGCTCACTGTCAAAGCTATGCCCCAAAGCAAAAACAGTCGCATCACTAAAAGAGCGTATCTTCGATTTGATTTTTGTAGCGCATTGTCTCGACCATCTCTTGGAGGCGCTCGTTCTCCTGTTGGAGGGTGTCGTATTCATGTTCGAGCTTGACAACGTCGCGGCTGTCGTAGTAAAGCGCATTGCGCAAGAATATTTTGGGCATCACTATCGACGCCAAAAGCACCAATGTCAACAGCGCTACTAAAAGCGTCGTGCGTTGGAGTCGTGAGGTAGGTGCAATAGCCTCGCGCACCTCAAAGAGCAACTCCTCTTTGTCACTCTCGTCTAGCGGCTGTGCGTAGGTGTAGCTATCATCATAAGGGTCAAAAAGTTTCTCTTGCGCCAAAACGAAAACTCCTCAATTTTGCGCTACGACTGCGCGGGTTGGATGCTAATTCACTACTATCGGCACTTTGGGGTTTGCGGTGAAGCTCCACCCCTAAGGCGTGATTGTTGCCACAGGTACAGCGCATCGCTTGGGCATCGCAAATGCACGACTGCGCCCATGCGCGAAAACGCTGTTTAACGATGCGGTCTTCGAGGGAGTGAAAGGTGATAATGGAGACGATGGTATCGACGAAATTAGCCGCTTCGATAGCATCCAGCACGCTTGTAAGCTGTCCCAATTCGTCATTTACCTCGATGCGAATAGCTTGAAAAAGCAATGTCGCTGGGTGAATTTTTTTGCCGCCTCGATAGCGCATCGCTAGGCTTGCAAGTGCTTTGGCACTCTCGATAGGACGCGCTTGCACAATGTCAGCGGCCAATTTGCGTGCATGGGGTAGCTCTCCATACTCACGCAAAATACGCTCTAATTCGCTTTGAGAGTAGTTGTTGACCACCTCGTAGGCATCCAGCGCGGCATCTTGGTCCATACGCATATCCAACACATCACTCTCAAACCCAAAACCCCGTTCAAGTTTATCGAGTTGCAGTGACGATACGCCAATATCTGCCAAAACACCTTTGACATTCAAAACACCCGCACGCGCTACCGCACGCGCAAAGCCAGAGGCAAAATCAGCACGAATCGCTTCAAAACGCTCTGTAAAAGGAGCCAATCGACGTGTGGCAAAATCGATAGCCGTTTGGTCACGGTCGATACCGATGAGTTTGGCTTTGGGGAAATGCTCCAAAAGTGCCTGAGAGTGCCCAGCGTATCCCAAGGTACAATCGATGAAAAAACCCTCATCGATACCCTCAAAAGAGGCGATAGTTTGCGATAACAGTACGGGAATATGGGGAGATTGGGGCATTGAGACTCTTTGGTCGATTTGGGTACAATTTTAGCACAAGATACCCAAGGAGCCCTTTTTGGATCAACACCTCATCGAACAACTTCAACTTCTCTCCCACGCGATGTTTCAAAAGGGATTTTTTGGCATTCATCACGGTGCACTCTCCGCCAAAATTGCCAACAATCGTTTCATCATCAACACCAAAGATGCGATTTTTGACAATCTCACCACCAAAGATCTCATCGAGCTCACCCACATCCAAGACTATCGATGGCACCAAGCGAGCATGGATTCACTCATCCATCAACAAATCTACTCACACATCTCCGAAGCCAAATTCGTCACCTACGCTATGCCCCCCTTCACCACCGCCTATGCATTGGAAAACTCTATCATCATCCCACGCGACTACTTCGCACACCGTATTCTGGGAACTATTCACGTCTATGACCCCAAAAATTTCGACGACTGGTACGACCGCGCAAGCAGTGAAATTTACCTCGAATTTTTGCACCGCAAAACGTCGCTTTTGGTCATCAAAGGGTACGGCATCTACGCCTACGACCGTGACAGTTTGCAAATGGCAAAACGCATTGCGATTTTGGAGAACTCCTGCCGTATTTTGCTCCTAGGTGCGCAAGCGCGTCCCTAGGGCACCAACCGCGCTACTGCCTCATACGCTACATCCATCATCGTGTCGATTTGCTCTGTTGTGATGACATAGGGTGGCATCATATAGACCACATTGCCCAAGGGTCGAAGCAACACACCCTGCGCAAGGGCGTAGGTGAAAACCTTGAGACCGATACGCTCTTGAGGCGCAAACCCTTCAATATCAAACGCCGCAATCATTCCCGTCTGACGAATATTACCCACGTGCGCTAATTGCGAAAATTTAGCCAATTTTTGCGCCATGTAGGCAATTTTTTCGCGATTTTTGAACAAAATAGCCTCATTTTCCAAAAACTCCAGTGTCGCATTTGCCGCTGCACATGCTAGCGGATTGCCCGTATAAGAGTGCGAATGCAAAAACGCCTTTTGCTCATGGTAATCGCAATAAAAAGCGCTATACACCTCATCGGTAGTCATCACCACCGATAGAGGTAGATACCCTCCTGTGAGACCTTTGGAGAGGCACATAAAATCGGGTGAAATATCTGCCTGCTCACACGCGAACATCGTGCCTGTACGCCCAAAGCCTGTCATAATTTCATCCGCAATGAGATGCACCCCATACGCTTGGGTCAATCGACGCGCCTCGACCAAATAGTGCGGATGGTACATATGCATGCTTCCCGCACCCTGCACCAACGGTTCGAGGATAAGCGCGGCAATCTCACTCCCACGTGCTTGCAGTATCGACTCTAGCGCTTTTGCCGCCTCGATAGCGGAGTCGAGTGTGGCATCACGGGGTACGGGCGTTTGGATATTGGCAATGAGCAAGGGCGCATAGGTGCTTTTGTAAAGCGATACATCTCCCACCGAGAGCGCGCCAAGCGTCTCTCCATGATAGGAGTTGGTGAGTGACAAAAAGAGACTACGCTCTTGTCCACGATTTTTGAAGTAGTGGTAGCTCATTTTGAGTGCTACCTCGACCGCGCTAGAGCCATTGTCCGCAAAAAAGGCTTTTTGCAGGGGTGCAGGTGTGAGAGCCACGAGGCGTTTGGTCAGCGTCACAATAGGTTCGTGCGTAAAGCCCGCCAAGATGACATGCTCTAGCGTGTCAAGTTGCGCTTTGATTTTGGCATTGACATAAGGGTTGGAGTGCCCTACGATATTGACCCACCATGAGCTAATCGCATCGATGAATCGATGCCCCTCAAAATCCTCCAGATAGACCCCCTCGCCCTTGGCAATGGGGGTAAGTGGCAAAAATTCAAAATCTTTCATCTGCGTACAAGGGTGCCAAATATGCGCCAAATCGTCCGCAATAAAATCGCTGTTACGCATCCATAAGCCCCTTTTTTCGGGGGAGTATAACACGCTTTTCATCTGCATTTAATAGAGGCACGCTACAATGGCACCCATTAAAAGAGCCAAGGAAATACGCATGATTACATGGATGCAAAAACACCGCAAAGCAATGCTCGTGGTGATGTGGGTCACCGTCATCACTTTCATCGGAGCAGGTGCGGTAGGCTGGGGTAATGCCGAGTATGGTAGCAAAGCCACCAGTATCGCCAAAGTAGGCAGCGTCGAACTCAAAGGCGATGCACTCAATCGCGAATTTACGACACTTTTCAACTACTACAATCAAATGTTCGGCGGTCAACTCGACCAAGAGAGCGCCAAAAAAATGGGGCTAGAAGAGCAAGCGTGGAAGAGCCTCATCCAAAAAGCGCAACTCCAAAATTTGGCTATAAGCTATGACATCACCATCGATGATGCGCAAGTAGCAAAAGCGATTAGCGAAATGTCCTACTTCCAAAAAGAGGGCGTTTTTAACAAAGAGACCTACAAACAACTCCTCAAAAGCAATAATCTCTCTATCAAAAACTTCGAAGAGGCTGTCAAAGAGGATTTGATGCTTCAACAAGTGATGGCACTTTTGGCCAATGCACCTTTGGCGAACGAAGGTGAGAGTCTCGCCATCATGGAGCAAATCGCAGACAAAATCGAATACCTCATCCTAAAAGCAGAGGATATCAGCGTCGATGTCAATGAAACAGCACTCAAAACCTATTGGGAATTCAACCAAGAGCGCTTCAAGGCGCCAGCCTCTATGAGCCTAGAGGTCATCGATACACCCATCACAAGCCATGAACACACCGACCAAGAGATAGAGGAGTACTACGCCCAAAACAGCTTCACCCTCCAAGATGAAAATGGATCAACACTCACCCTCGAAGCGGCAAAAGAGAGTATCATCGAAGCACTCAATGACAAAAAGAGCAAAGATGCCGCCAATCGCCTCTATATCGCATGGAAAAAGGGTGAGTTGCCTGCTGATATTACACCCCAAAGCGTGACCTTCGATGAGAGTAATGCATCCTTCGATGCCGAAGTGATGCAAGAGCTTGCCACACTTCAAGCGGGTCAAAGCACCAAAGCGGTCAAAACCGCACAAGGGTACAGTGTCATCAAACTTATCGCATCGACACCTGCACGCAACCAAACCTTCGAAGAGGCAAAAGAGAGTGCTACGCCTCTTTTTATAGCGCAAGAGAAGCGTCAAAAATTGATCGAAAAAGCCAACGCACTCCAAGAGAATTTCCAAGGTCAAACGACAGGCTTTATCACTATGCTCGATGCGCAAGCTATCACGGGCCTGACAAACGACCAAGCCAGAGAGTTTTTGAATGGACTTTTTATGAGCCAAACCGCCTCTGGACAAATTCCTCTCGAGGATGAGAGCATCGTGTTGTACAAAATTGTGGCACAAAAGTTGCTCACGAAGCCCCAAATGAGTAGTGCAGAGGCATTGGCGAGCCAAGTACACCAACAAAAAGAGCAGGCACGCCAAATGGTGTTGATGGAAGCACTCGATGCCAAATACCCTGCAACCATCTATAAATAGACTCCAACATTAGGGATATTCGTTGCAAAAGACAGTTTTGGCCATCGATATAGGTTCTACGAAAATTTGCGCCATCATTGCAAAAATCGAGGATGAGACTATCTCTATTATGGGAGCCGATATCGCCAAAGCGACAGGTCTCAAAAAAGGAAGCATCACCAATATTGAGCTGGCTTCCAAATCTATCGAGATAGCCGTCGAAGGTGCCAAACGTATCGCTGGTGTCTCTATCGACCGTGCTTACGTCTCTATCTCTGGTGCTTACACCAAAAACGTCCAAAGCTCCGCTATCGTCAATATCCCCAACAAAGAGATAGGACTCAAAGAGATTCACCGCGTCATGCAGACCTCTTTGTACAATGCCAATATCCCTTCAGAGTCTGAAATCTTGCATGCACTACCTTACAATTTCAAGGTCGATGAGCAAGACTACATCGAAGACCCCCTTGGGATGAATGCCTCTCGACTAGAGGTACAAACAAACATCGTCACCACCCAAAAAAGCAGTCTCAACAATATCCGCAAAGCGGTCAAAGCAGCGGGTATCGATATCGAAAATATTATTTTGAGTGGCTACGCTAGCGCCATTGCTACGCTCAACGACGACGAAAAATCACTCGGATGCGCCATGATAGATTTGGGTGGAAGCACCTCCAATCTAGTTATTCATGCGGGCAACTCCATACGCTACTCTGATTTCTTGGCTGTAGGCTCCAATCACATCACCAACGACCTATCGATGGCACTGCATACGCCTCAAAACGTCGCAGAAAAGGTCAAAACCTCTCATGGGACACTGCGCAACTCCTCCAATGACCTCATCGAGATTCCCGTCCTAGGCGATGAGGGCACTACCCAAGAGGTCTCACTCGATGTAGTCTACAACGTCATCTATGCACGTGTCGAAGAGACGATGATGATTTTGGCGCACGCTATCGAAAAGAGCGGACTCAAAAACCATCTGGGCGCTGGTGTCATTCTCACAGGGGGCTTTACCAAGCTTGAAGGTGTGCGTGAACTTGCCATTGCACTCTTTGACAATATGCCTGTACGATTGGCGCGTCCTAAAAAGATGGAGGGGATGTTTGAAGAGCTCAACGACCCTGCTTTTTCAACTGGGCTAGGACTTATCCGCTATGCCGCAGGTAGTTATACCCCTTATGAAATCGATGTGAACAAAAATATGCGTCACCATAAAGAGCCAGCCGCGGCGCGTGAAGAGATTTCGCTACACGACTTGCACAAAAGTGACGATAGTACCACTGAAATACCGCGACGAGCCAACAACAAAAACGCCAAAGAGAACTTCGGTGCGACACCTATGAATCGTCCCAATGAAGCTCAAACTTCGTTTTTTAGTAAATTTCGTGCGTGGGCATCCCAACTATTTTAATCACCAAAGGACACAATTATGGCGACTGATACTCCCTTTTCTATCCAAGAGCACAAAACCCAAATGGGCGCAAAAATCAAAGCCATTGGTGTAGGTGGTGGTGGAAGCAACATGATCAACCACATGATCAAAGAGGGTGTACGCGGCATCGAGCTCTATGTAGCCAACACTGATAGCCAAGCACTTCACGCCTCCTTGGCGCCCAACAAAATTCAATTGGGGGTCAAGCTCACCAAAGGTCTAGGCGCAGGGATGAAACCTGAAACAGGTCGTGAATCAGCCCTCGAAACCTACGATGCGGTACGTGAAGCGCTTGAGGGTGCTGATATCGTATTTATCGCGGCAGGTTTGGGTGGTGGTACAGGTACAGGTGCCGCTCCTGTCATCGCGCAAATTGCCAAAGAGGTCGGCGCATTGACGATTTCCGTCGTGACAAAACCCTTCGCTTTTGAGGGCAACAAACGCCAACGCTTTGCCCTAGAGGGACTCGAAGCACTCAAAAAAGAGTCTGATTCTATCGTCGTCATCCCCAATGAGCGTTTGCTTTCGGTCATCGACAAAAACATGGGACTCAAAGATGCCTTCCGTATGGTCGATAGCGTTCTTGGTTCAGCGGTCATGGGTACGGCTGGTGTTATCCTAGACTCAGGATGTGGCGACGATATCAACGTCGACTTCGCCGATTTGCGCACCGTCATGAGCTATCGAGGATTGGCACTCATGGGTATGGGTGAGTCCACAGGTGACAATGCTCCCTATGAAGCACTCCAAGCCGCAGTCGAATCACCACTTCTTGACAATCTCTCTATCAACGGTGCGATGGGTGTCATGGTACATTTCCAAATGCACCCTAATGTTGCGATGTTTGCGCTTTCAGGTGCTATGAACGACATCGTGCGCTCTGTCGTGCACGAGGATGCCGATGTGATTTTCGGTACGAGTACCAACGAAGCGCTCCCAGATGGCAAGGTCATCGTCACCTTGGTCGCTACAGGTTTTGAGCGTGTACTCAATGAGCCAGCCGCAGGTGTCAACAACCGCGCCTATGAAAATGTGCAAGCCGCCCAAGCACCCAAACAGGTCAAAGCGCGTATCGTCGTAGGTGCCACACACTACGAAAACGAAGATACCCTCGATATTCCTACTTATATGAGACAACAAAAAGATTAAGATGCCTCTCCCTACTCCCGAAGAGGTCATCAAGGCCAAAACTCTTTTCGGATTGCACGACTCCCCTACCCTCGATGAGATTAAAATCGCCTACAGAAATTTGATGCACGACTGGCACCCTGACAAACGTCCTGATGCCACCGACACCTCCCACGCTACTGCAATCAACGAAGCCTATGAAATGCTCATGGAGTTTTGCAAAGCCTATCGCTATGATCTGAGCGAACACTCTATTCACACCCGCGCTCAAACGCCTCAAAGCTGGTGGCAAAGCCGTTTCGGTCCTCGATAAACTCCTTCACATTTTCGCACACGCTATTTTTTGTTACCGTTTCGTAACCTGCGCGTAATACTTATGATTTACCATTCCACCGTTTTGCCTCAAAACTTCCGCCTTATTGCCTCACTGCCTCATTTGCCTTACAAAAAATTCAAACTTAGGACAAAAGATGAAAGCAAATATGCTTCTCTCAATGGCTGCAGCTTCGGCAATCGCTATGACAATGGCCGCATGTGGTGCTGGTGGAACAACTTCCAGTACAGTAACAGAAACGATTGGTTCTACAATCGTGAGTAAATCTACCTTTACAGGTAGTGCAAACGGCTGTACAAACGGTGGTGTCTCTATCCAAATCGGTATCGATGACAACAAAAACGGCGTTCTTGACACTGCCGAAGTAGATACTACTGAGTACGTTTGTAATGGTACAAATGGAACTAACGGTACAAATGGCACCAACGGAACTAACGGCGTAGATGCAGCGATGATTGGTAACCCTGGTGGTTTTGCAAGTAAACTCCAAATGACTGAGATTGCTACACCTATTCTCACAGACGAAAAAAACGTCACACGTAGCACAAACAAAGCGTTTAGCTTGGTCACAAACAAAGAGAGCAACATCTCTTTCAAACGTTTGCTCACTACAGGTCAAACAGACAATGGTGAAATGTTCGGCTTGGTCAAAAACTACCAAGACAAAAACATCACAAACACAGATGGTACACCCCTCCTCTGTAACGGTACTGATGCTGCTGTAGGATACAGCGGAGAGGGTTCAGGTCTTGACCATGTCTCTTTCATCAAAGACCAAAACAGTTCTGTAACAGATCGTTATATGGTTTCACAATTTGAGTGTGGACCTGGACCAATGTACATGAACAAATTTGATATTAACATGACCACAGGTGAAGTAAGCGTAGTGCCAAACACTATGAAATACGTCTCTCAAGCAGCTCACCACGGTGGCTGGGTACACTGTGCTGGTATGACTACTCCATGGGGTACACACCTAGGTTCTGAAGAGTATGAGCCAAATTCTCGCAGCTACTCTACTAACAGCTACTACACCAAAATGGTTAGCCAATTTTACGATGGAAACAGCAGCATGGCAAACCCTTACTACTGGGGTTGGATTCCTGAAGTTACTGTAACTAACGGCAATGCTGCCTACACAAAACACTACGCAATGGGTCGTGGTTCATGGGAAATGGCGTATGTCATGCCAGATGAGCGTACTGTCTATATGGGCGATGATGGTAGCCGTGTAGGATTCTATATGTTCGTAGCAGATACTGCTCGTGATCTTTCTGCAGGTACATTGTACGCAGCAAAATTCATCCAACTCTCTGCTGATGGCGCTGAAGGTGGTCGTGGAGCACTTCGTTGGATTAACCTCGGACACGCTACAGATGCACAAGTCAAAACAGCGGTTGATGCAAATATCAGCTTCTCTACCATCATGAATTACACAGCACCTGAGAGCAACAAAACATGTACTACAGGTACAAAAACTCTCTCTTCAGCTACCAGCAGTGGTGAGTGTCTAGAGCTCAATACAACTTCTTACAGTGCAGCAGTTATTGCTCGTCTTGAAATTCGCCGTTATGCAGCGATGATGGGTGCATCTACTGAGTTCAATAAAGAGGAAGGTGTTACTTTCGATCCTGAGCACAATGTACTTTTCGTAGCAATGTCTGACATCTCTGGCACAATGGAGAACAATACTTCAGATGAGCGTATGGGCAACAATGACATTCGTCTTGCTCAAAACAAATGTGGTGGTGTCTTTGCTATGAACGTAGCAGGTCTCAAAGTACGCGATACAAACGGTACAGATATCAACTCTAGCTATGTCGTCTCTGATATGAACGCTATCATCGTAGGTCGTCCTACAACCTACCCAAGTGATCACGTTTACTACGGCAACACTTGTGATGTTGATGCTATCTCTAACCCTGACAACGTTGCCTACTTCAAAGGTACAAATATCCTCTCCATTGGCGAAGATACAAGTAAACACAAAAACAACGTAGTATGGGCATACGACGTAGAGACTCGTTCTTTGACACGTATGCTTACAACAGCGGCAGGTTCTGAAACAACTTCACCCTTCTGGCATGCTATCGATGAAAATCGCTCTTTCATGTCTGCAGTTACTCAACACCCTGATGTTGCAACTGATACAGCAGGTAAATCTTCTATCGGTGTAATGGGACCTGTCACAAAATAGGTTCTTTGGCTTAGAAGCCCTCTCCTTCCGGAGAGACTTCTTTGTCAAGTCTTTTTCCTCAAAAGATTTGCTAAAGAAGGAGTCCCTCTATGAACCTCACCACCAAAATCATCCTCTCTCTTATCGCACTGCCTGTCATCGTCATCGGGTGTAATGTGGTCATGGAGGAGAACGACAAAACTGCCACACAAGAGGAGAAAACTTTCTCTCCCACAATGAGTGCACAAGCCTACGCCGATGCTATCGCCCAAAATGCCGTAGCGGTTAAAATCGACCAACCTTACTACGTCCAAAATGATACCCCCTACATTACCACCCAATGCTACACCAAACCCAAAGATGCACAAGGCAACATTCACAATCCCTGCTTCTCTTGCCATATCAACAATGGAAGCGATGCCTTCAAACCCAACTTTTTTGCCGATGATACACTCCAACTCGAATATGATTTCGCATTACCCGCTTTTGAAAACCGTTTCACCAATCTCTTCCTTGACCGAACAGAGCTTGTGGGTGCTATTAGCGATGTCAACATCACCGCGTACCTACGCCAAGACAACTACTTTGATGCCAATGGCTCGATAACACTAGCCCAAACACTCACCCATAACCTCCCCACATCGTGGGATGTAGACAAAAATGGCAAATGGGAGGGGTATGTGCCCGATTGTCAATTCACTTTCGATGCAGAGGGGTTCGATAGAACAGCAGATGGCAACTACACAGGATGGAGAGCGTTTCGCTATCGCCCCTTCTTGGGGACTTTCTGGCCTACCAACGGCTCTACCGATGATGTGCTTATCAAATTGGGTGACGATTTCATGCGCGACGAAGCGGGTAAATTCAACCTCACCGTCTACAAGGTCAACCTCGCTATCGTTGAATCCCTCACACATTTCAAAGATGTCACTATCGATGCCGTCAATGAAAAAAGCATCGGCGGTATCGACATCGACGGCAGTGGGAAACTGGGCATTGCGACCAAAGTAGCCTTCAAAGCCCCCTACGGCATAGGAATGCGTTATGTGGGCAAAGCCAAAAACTACCTGCAAGACAATACTCTCAAAAAAGTAGCGCGTGGACTCTTCCCTGATGGGACACAATTCCTACATTCAGTACGCTACATCGATGCGGACAAAAATGGCACTATTGCTATGGCACCACGCATAAAAGAGCTACGCTGGGCAAAAAAAATCGCCTACCAAAACTATGGACAACTTGAAAATGTCGCCTTTAATGAGATAAAAGAGCGTCACTTTTTCCCTGAACGCACCAAAACCGTCCAAGGCGATGCAGAGCGTGGACTCTACAATGGATTGGGTTGGATTTATCAAGGCTTCATCGAAGATGCCCAAGGAGAGCTACGTCCCCAAAACTACGAAGAAACTGCCTACTGCATCGGCTGTCACGGTAATTTGGGCGCTACGACCGACACTATCTTCTCCTTTGCACGCAAACTCGATGGCAATGAGAGCTGGCTACACTGGAGCCAAAAAGGTCTCGTAGGTATCTCTGACCGAAATATCTCTATCGAAGGCGAAACGGAATATGTGCACTATCTCAAAGCCAACGGAGCAGGCGATGAGTTTAGAGGCAACGATGAGATAAAAGCCAAATTTTTCGATGCCAACGGCTCACTCAACACCAAAGCAGAGGCTATCAAAGCAGACATCACTCAGCTCATCTTCCCCTCTTATGAGCGTGCGATGCAGCTTAACAAAGCGTACAAAATCATCGTCGATGAACAAAGCTTCATCAAAGGACGCGATGCCCACGTCAAACCTCTCGACGATACCGTCTTCAAACGTATCGAGAGCGATGAGACGGGCATAAAAACCTCTATCTCCTACAAATAGATGCGCGTAGCACTTCTACTATTACTCATTATAGGCGTTGCTGGGTGTATACCCTCTACGCAAAGTAACACTGCATCGACTCAAGAGAGCAACCAAAGCAGTACTATCGTCGATGACAATGTCACCATCATCGATAATGAAGCCAACTGCACCGCCTACGATGCCAATATCACGCAAGGTCGTGCACTCTTCACCCAAAACTGTGTTGTATGTCACGCCAATGATGGCTACAGTGGCGATCAGGATATTCGAGGTCGTACAGCCTACCAAATAGAATGGGCTTTTAATGGTGTAGCACAAATGTCTGGATATGACTTCGATACGCTTTTTAGTGATGCAGATGTCATCGCAATCGAGAGTTATCTCGCACAGCTACAGAGCAATCCAGCCATTGTTACCCAAACAGTCTGCAGTGATGCTACCTCCAAAGCACTTTTGGGTAGTACACTCTTCGTAGACAAAAACCTCTCGCTTACACGTACCCTCGCCTGTTCTAGTTGTCACAATCCCTCTCGCGCTTTCGTCGATGGACGCTACCACACGATGAACGGCACACACCCTGTCAATGGCGCACTCTCATTAGGCGATGATGGTGTTTCGCTAGGTGGTCGTAATGCTCCTACGGTGCTCTATGCGCAGTTTAGCCCCACCTTCGCGCAAGGAAATGACGGCAACTACACAGGCGGACAGTTTCACGATGGACGCGCCGCTACGCTCATGCACCAAGCCAAAGGTCCTTTTCTGGACACCGCTGAGATGATGATGCCCAGCGCAGGTGCCGTCATAGAACGAGTCAAAGCCAATCCTAGCTATGTATCACAGCTCAAAACACTCTATGGCGCAACAGTACTCGATAGCAACACCACTGCCTACGATGCGGTAGCCGATGCTATAGCGACCTTTGAGCGCAATGCCATTTTCGCACCCTTTGACTCCAAATACGATAGATTCAAAGAGGGAAACTACACCATGAGCACCCTCGAAGCGCAAGGCTACGCGCTCTTCTTCTCCAATGCCCTCTCGTGCAAAAAGTGCCACACTATCAATAGCGCCAGCGAAAAAGCGTCGCACGAACTCTTCACCAACTACGCCTACGAAAACATCGGTACACCGCGCAATCTAGTAGCCTTACAAGCACGTGATGGCAACACTTCACATATCGACCTAGGCTTGGGCGGACGTAGCGACATCAACGACTCGCGTCACTACGGCAAGGTCAAAGTCCCAACGCTACGCAATATCGCTATCACCGCGCCCTACATGCACAACGGTGTATTCCAAAGCCTCGAAGCAGTTTTAGCCTTTTATGACCATAGGTCAGCTCAAGGCTCACACGCTACCAACCCCGAAACAAACGCATCATGGGAAAGCGCTGATGTGAATGCCACTATCAACCGCACACTTTTGGAAGCGAGCGCACCTTTGAGTGACAGCGATATTGCTGCGCTTGTAGCGTTTTTGAAACTCTTGACAGATGCACGTTATGAGAGTCTGCTCGACTAACGCGTAACAGCCTAATCCACAAACTGAATAGGCCCTTCACTCGTACCCTCGACAAACTGCTGTACATAGGGATTTTGCGTCTCTTGGAAATGGCGCACATCACCGTACTCGATGATTTTGCCGTCCCACAGCATCGCCATTTTGTCACTGCTTTTGAAAGCCTCTTTCATATCGTGTGAGATGAGGATGCTTGTCACGCGCAGTTGGGCTTGGAGATTTTTGATCATTTGGGTGATATGGTCGCTACTGATGGGGTCTAGTCCTGAAGTAGGCTCATCGTAGAGAATAATTTTGGGCTTGGAGACGAGCGTACGGGCAAGTCCCACACGTTTGCGCATACCGCCACTTAGCTCATGGGGCATGAGAGAGAGCACCTCTTTGGGGTCTAGCCCTACCATCGAGAGAGAGCGTTCTGCTTCGTAGTGCATCTCTTTGAGTGTCATGGTCGTATGTTCAGCCAACGGAAAAATAACATTATCACGCACATTCATCGAGTCAAAAAGGGCGCCACTTTGGAACAAAAAGCCCGTGACTCGACGCACATTCATCAGCGCTTCGTTGCCACCGTGACTGATGTCGTGCCCATCGACGATGATTTGACCGCTATCGGCTTGGAGGAGTCCCACGATATGTTTGATGATGGTACTTTTGCCACCACCCGATACGCCCAAAATCGTGGTAGTTTTGCCCGCTTCGATATCTAGGTCAATGCCTTTGAGGATACGGCGCTCACCGAAGGCTTTGTGGACGTTGCGAAAATGTATCATAGTTTGGGACGCACCAACTGCCCAAATCGACGCAACAAGAGCACCAAAAGCGCCACCAAAAGAATTTTGAAATCCAATTCACTCCCAAAATGTACCTTCTCAAAGAGCGGTGTATCGGTCGTGTGTGCGGCTTGCATGCTCAAAATATCTGGCGTGTAATAAAAGACAAAGAGCGCCATCGTCGCCACTGCCACCGCCGCACTTCCCATCACGCCCATATCTTTGCGACCCATTTTGTAGTCGTACCCTTCGTACAGCGCGATGAAAATCATCATCGCCATCCACCAGTAGTTGCTACGCACAAAAATCTCCGTCATCACCAGCCCAGCGTCATAGCGCGCAAGTGGCACAGCCAAAAGCGTCTCGGTATGAAAGACCACAGGCGCTACAATCACGCCCAAAACAAGCACCACACCTACACTCATAGCCAACGCCACCAAATAGCCTATTACAATATATCGACGCATCATCTCTCCTTGGTTTGTATCACAAAGCCTCTGTCGTGCCCTGCATAATCGCTGTAGAATTCTACCCCATAGCCGTCCCGATTGGCGCAATATTCCATCACATTTGCGCGTTGGTCGTAGCCCATTTCACACGCAAAGAGCGCGATTTTGTCGCTGTAGAGACGCTGTAAAAGTCGCACGATAAGCTCATCGCCTCTCGACCCCCCAAAGAGCGCATTTTGCGGCTCATACCCTAGTGGTTTTTCCAGCGCTACGTCCAGAGCAATATAGGGAGGATTCGATACGAGTACATCGATAGCGCCATGATAATTATCGAGCAAATCACTCTGCCCAAGTTCGATACGCTGTGTCAAACCGTATCGAGCGATGTTTTTGGCGGCAAGCTCCAGCGCCAAAGGGCTAATATCTAATCCTACGATGCGCGCATATGGGAGTTTTTGCGCCAAAACAATAGAGATAATGCCACTGCCTATGCCCACCTCGACAATGGTACCTGCAAAATCGGCAGGCACCTTTGCCAACACCGCATCGATGAGCAGCTCCGTCTCAGGTCGTGCGATAAGGGCGCGGCTATCAGCAAAGAAGTTTTGCGAATAGAAACTCACCTCACCCACGATGTACTCGATAGGCTCATGTGCCTCTCTACGCGCTACAAAAGCGTCAAAATCACCACTCTCTACAAGCGCATCTGGGTGTGTCACGACCCAATTTCGCTCCACACCCAACGCATGGGCAAGGAGCAAGCCTGCCTCTTTGCGAGGAGACGCTACGTGCGCCAATCGACGCGCACCGCTATCGAGCAACTCTTGGACGCTTACAGGCATCTATGCCTCTACACCCATCGCTTTGAAGCGCTCTAGTACGGGAGGATGCGTCGCATAGAAAAAATTATAGAGAGGATGCGCTCTAGGAAACGCACGGTTTTCAATCACCAATTTTTTCAACGCACTCACCAAATGCACCTGCCCACCCAACTGCGAACCATACGCATCCGCGGCAAACTCATGCGCACGACTGACACGTCCCATGATGGGCATCAGCGCAAAAAAGAGGACATTAGAGAGCAAAAGAAAAAGCACCATCGTCGCTCCCGTTGATACATCTATGCCCATCGAGGAGAAAAGCTCCAAGGGCAAATTACCAAAAACCGCCAACACCACGAAAAGCAATCCACCTGTCAACGCGATATTTTTGTAGATATCGCCATGGCGAAAGTGCCCTAGCTCATGCCCTAGCACCGCTACTATCTCATCGACAGAGAGTTTGGCGATGAGCGTATCATAAAGCACCACACGTTTTTGACGTCCAAGCCCTGCGAAATAGGCATTGAGTCGGCTATCACGACGGCTTGCATCGCTCACATAGAGTCCTTGCGCATTGAAGCCAGAAGCCGCAAAAAGGCTCTCCAAACGGCTTTTGAGTGTCTCATCGACAATAGGTGAGAGCTTGTCAAAGAAAAGCGCGCGCACCACAGGAAAGAGAATATTAAGCAGCACAATCACCCCCAACAAAAAGGTAAAAGTGTAGAGCCACCACAGCGACGAACTCTCGATAATGAGCCACACCACCGCCACGATGCCATAAATCGCCACCGTCCCAATGACCCATGAAATAAGCGTATCTTTGACGAAGAGCCCCACGGTACTTTTGTTGAACCCGAAGCGGCTATCGATACCAAACGTCTGATAAATACCCAAGGGCAACGTCACGATAACATTGACCACCATAAACGCCATGACGCCCAAGAACGCCCCGTTGAGCGTCCCATCGAGCCAAAAATGGCGCTCCAAGAACGCCAATCCGCCCCCGACCCAGACAAAAAAGAGCAGATACTCTAGCATCGCTCCCACCATAGCTACACGCTCTTTGGCGATGGCGTAGCGTGCTGCGACGAGGTATTCAGATGCACTCATGAGTACAGGGTGCTCCTTTTGGCTATCGATATAGCCAATGTGCATCACCGAAATGTAGAGTCGTAGCGCAATATAAAGCGTAAAAATTATTGTCAATCCCATAAGCATGTTATCCCCCTTGTGAAAGGCGCATTGTAGCCTTTTTGACTATAATGCGCAAAATTTTCGAGGAGCATTGCATGCGCCACAGGCTCTACAAAATCGCCTATTTTATTTCGGCATTAATGCTCTTGGGGGCATTGGGATTGGGGCTCTTTTGGGGTGACAAAACGCAAGGTATCCATCGCGATACGCCCATCGAGCTTCCTTTCGCCGTAGACCCCCATCACACGGTGGTGCTGCTCTATTTTGGGTATGTGGGATGCCAAAACATCTGCACTCCCATGCTAGAGGAGATAGCCACACTCTACCATGAGCACACTATCTCCTCTAATGTAGGACTCTATTTTGTCAATCTCTCCACCCCCGCACTGGGCGCGCAGGAGTTTGCTAGCTTTTTTCATCCCGATTTTCGTGGCATCGATTTGCACAACACCCCTCGTCAAGCACTCATGCGTGCGTGTGAAGCCTACAGTAGCGATGGACTCATCGATAGAGATGCGCTAGAGCACACCCCCTATCTTTACCTCGTCACGCGCGATGATATGGGGAGTTTTAGGCTAAAATACACCTATATTTCTCGTCCGTTAAACGCCACTTCACTAAGAGATGACATCACAAAGGAACTCCCATGAAACTCGCTGCTTTGCTTGGTCAATACCACCAGCTCTCGCCGCTTTTTAGCCAAAACCTCACGCGTGAAGCACGCAATGCCGACAAAACCTTCTTGGTGATTTTTGTCGTCAATTGGATTATTGTAGGTCTTTTGACCTCGTTAAGTTACGGTACCTATATGTTGGGTATTTTAGGGGGAGGCGTGGTGACACTTTTGGCGTTTGGTGCCTATGCGCTTTTCGGCGGTACATCGATGTCACGTATCCTTTTTGGGATGCTCATTATGGCGTTCCCCATTATTATGATTCAACAGCATCTAGGGCGTATTGAAATGCACTTCCATGTCTTCGTAGTCTTGGCCTTTATGTCGCTCTACAAAGATATTTTGCCTCTCGTAGCCGCTGCGCTCACGATTGCAGTGCATCACCTCCTTTTTACCTACCTCCAACTCAACGGTGTCACGCTGGGTGATACGGCTATCGTGCTTTTCAACTACGGATGCGGTTGGGATATTACCTTTTTGCATGCCGCGTTTGTCGTACTAGAAGCCATCGTACTAGGGTATGTCATTTATATGATTACCTCACAATACCTCAACTCTATGCAGGTACTCCAAAATGTCGATACCATCACCCGCTCCAAAGATTTGACCCTCCTAGAAAAGAGCAACGACGAAGAGTCACGCGCTTTTAGTGCGTTCATCGATGCACTCAAAACTGTTCTCAATACCGCCAAATCCTCTGCGATGCAAACCGCAACGATTACCCAAAAAATTGGTCAAATCACGCAAGCTCTTAATGTCGATGCCAAAGCGCAAAAAAGCACTGTACACGACATCACACAAGCCAGCAGCGTGATGAAAAACAAACTTCACGAGACCAACGAGCACACCTTGGAGGCAAAAGCCAAAGTCGAAGAGGCAAACAGCAATCTACTTGCCATGCAAAAGCACATTACGCAGTTCGCCCAAGATGTAGAGCAAACCGCCCAAACCGAAAATGAGCTATCGACCAAACTCAACGAGCTTACCCAATCGGCTGAAGAGATTAAAAATATTTTGACTGTTATCTCCGATGTAGCAGACCAAACAAACCTCCTCGCGCTCAATGCCGCTATCGAAGCCGCACGCGCAGGAGAGCATGGACGCGGATTTGCCGTCGTCGCCGATGAAGTACGCAAATTGGCTGAACGTACCCAACGCTCTCTCTCTGAGATTCACAGCACCGTCAATGTGGTCGTCCAAGCTATCAACGACGCAAGTGAAACGATGCACCACAATGCACAGATGATTACCACATTGAGCCAAACCTCTTCGCAAGTACGCACAACTCTCGATGCGACGACGACACTTGTGACCCAAGCGGCACGCCTCTCCAACAGCTCTAGCACCAATTTCAATCAAAACATTACGCACCTCGATACCCTCGTCTCCAATATCAACAGCGTCGAGGCTATCACGAGCAAAAACTTTGACAACGTCCAAAACATCGTCCAAACCATCGATACCCTCGTCAAAAGTGCATCACAACTCACACAAGAACTGGAGAGCTTTCACACCTAATGGCGCTTATTGACTTACTTAGCCTCTCCAAACACTACGAAGCGCAAAAAATTCTCACGCAGATAGATTTTCACCTCAACGAGGGTGAGCGTATCTGTATCGTGGGCAAAAACGGTAGCGGCAAAAGCACCCTACTCAAAATCGTCCAAGGCATCCTCGATTTCGATGAGGGTGAGCGTATCACCCGCCAAGACCTCGAGGTGAAGATGTTGGCGCAACAGCCGCACTTTCGCGCTGGCATCAATGTCCGTGAGGCGATTATGGACGGTCTTGTCGAGATTCGCCACGCCCAAGAGCGCTACGAAGTACTCAATGCCCAGCTTATGGAGGATTTTGAAAATCCCAAACTCCTCGAAGAGCACGCCAAAGTGTGCGCCTACCTCGACCACCACAACGCATGGAATCTCGATGACAAAATCGAGCGTATTTTGCAGGAGTTTGACCTCAAAATGTTCGAGGATAAAAGCGTCCATTTGCTTAGCGGTGGAGAGCAACGCCGTGTCGCATTTGCTTCACTCCTACTGCAAAAACCTGACGTCTTACTCTTGGATGAGCCTACCAACCACCTCGATGTCTATATGGTCTCCTTCCTCGAAGAGCTACTGCTCAAAGAGAATTTCACCCTTGTCTTTATCTCGCACGACCGCTACTTCATCGACCAAATCGCCACGCGCACCATCGAGGTCGAAGATGCCAAAGTGACCAATTTCAGCGGCGGATACAGCAGCTACTTGGCGCAAAAAGAGATAATGCTCTCCAATATGCAAAAGGAGCACGAAAATCTTTTGCGCGTTTTGCGACGTGAAAACGAGTGGTACTCCCAAGGGGTACGTGCCCGTCTCAAACGCAACGAAGGACGAAAAGCGCGTCTGATGGATCTACGCCAAAAGAGCAAAAGCAACCCTACGCTTATTCGCAAAGTCTCCCTGCAACTCGAACGCGAACAAAAACATTTCATGCGTCCCGAAGGTGTCAATAAACAAAAAATGCTTTTCGAAATCGAGCATCTATCGATGCAGTTGGGCGGCAAAAAACTTATCGATAATTTCAGTTTTCGCATCCTCCAAAAAGATGTTATTGCCGTCGTGGGACATAATGGAAGCGGCAAAAGTACCCTTTTGCGTATCTTGTTAGGGCGACTCAAACCCACCAGCGGCACCATCAAACAGGGTGAATTTGTCATTGGCTACTTCGACCAACACCGCGAAATGTTGGACGACTCCAAGAACCTCATGGAGACCTTTTGTCCCAATGGCGGTGACCGCGTCGATGTCCAAGGCACCAATATGCACGTCTTTGGCTACCTCAAAAATTTCCTCTTCCCCAAAGAGGACTTGGACAAAAAAATTGGGGTTTTGAGTGGTGGTGAGAAAAACCGCGTGGCATTAGCACTGCTCTTTACCAAAAAGGTCGACTGCCTTATCCTCGATGAGCCTACGAATGATTTGGATATTCCTACGATAAATATCCTCGAAGAGAAACTCCAAAATTTTTCAGGTGCCATCATCATGGTGAGCCATGACCGCTACTTCATCGATAAAATCGCCTCGAAATTGCTCATCTTCAAAGGCAACGGTGTCTTGGAAGAGCGCTACCAAGCCTACAGTGAATACCTCGAAATCGAAAAAGAGCTCAAAGAGCTAGCCCTTATGGAAGCAGAATCTGCGCAATCGATGCCTGCACCCTCGACCAGTGTGGCGCCCACAACAGTGCAAAAAGCCAAAACCAAGCTCTCTTTTACCGAGCTTCATGCGCTCAAAACACTTCCCATTGAGATAGAAAAATTAGAGGGTGATGTAGCCAAACTTACGCTGTGTCTAAGCGACCCCAATTGCTATGCGCAAAAGGGACTATCGACACTCGCCCAAGAGCTACAAACGCTCCAAGCGCATCTCGATGAGAAGAGTGAATATTATCTGGAGTTACTCGAAAAAGAGGAGGCTTCTCTCGCCTAAAGGCGTGATACTAGAAGCCTGTGACGATAGAGAGTTGGTATCGACGATCTTGGTTTTGACCTGCAAAAGCACCAATCTCTTCGGCGTACGTGGCAAGCGATAGCTCCAAAACAGCCCAGCGCGCTTGGATACCAAAGGTAGGTGCGCTGTTGTAGGCGCCAAAACTTCCTGCTAACTGCACAATATCGTTGCGAAACACATTGGCGGTCATGCCCAAACGCAAACGTTTGAAAATATCGGCATCGAGTTTGGCGTCGTAAGCATTAAGCACATCGATATAGTCAACGGCAAAACGCCAATCCTCAAAAAGAGGCAACACAGGACGCAAGGTCAAACCGACATTGACCGTCATGGGAATATCTGCATAAAACTGCGGCATCGAAATACCGCCGATATTTTGGACACTCACGCCCAAGAGCGGCTCAAAAGGTCGCAACTCCTCGATAAGTGCATCGAGGAAATAGAGCGCACCCACATCGTAAACCACCGCTGTATAGTCACCCAACGTCGTAAAATCGCTAGGAATTGAACCTGTCGAGACCAAATTTATCGAAGCGGCTTTATTAAAGCCATTGATAATTTTGGCGCCTACACCCACGCTCAAATCGTAGGTGACATCGTATGACGCACCCATCGCCAAGATGGTCAAAGTGCGCAGATGCGCCTCGATAAGACCATCTGCACCCAAAGAGAGATGGGGAATAAAATTAGCCTCGATACCCGCCAAAAGTCCAATGCTCAATGCAAACTCTTCGCCTCGATAGGAGAGTGAAGTAAAGTCATTGGTGCTTAGGTGAAAATTGCTCTTTTTGTGGGGTGTCATCGCATCGATAAAGGCTTCGGTATCGGTAGCTAAAAGGTCGGCATTTTCATTGTAGGTGGTATAAAAGCCCAAAAATCCGCCACTCAATCCCACGCCAAAATTGACAATCTCTAGCTCCAAATCCTCTTCGAGGTACATTGCCGCTAATCCTGCGGGATTGCTAAAAAGGGCACTTGCCTCCCCACCGATGGCAATATCAGTGCCACCACGTGCCATGACACGGGTGTCTTTGTAGAGCATTGGATATTCGTAGCTCCCTGCGGCTAAAAAGAGTGGCAATGAGAGGAGAATAAGAAGTTTTCGCATCTATCACCCTCCACTCATAGCGGCGGCTAGCTCATCTGACGATACATTTCCGTCGCCATTGGTATCAAACATCGCAACATACATTGGGTCTGTGTTGACGATATCAAGTAGCACTTCCGTCGTAGGCACCGCCGCTCCATCGATGACAACGGGACAGGGATAACACCCTAGGGAAAAGTTGATATCTGTACAGGTAGTGAAATCGTTTTTGCACATACCATCGGTGGTGACAGGTCCTACGGGTGTGCTATTGGGGTCGATAAGGCGATAAAAAAGAGCATCGGGATGGACATTAGTATCTATAGAGGCTACTGTATAGGTCGTAGGTGTATAGGTAGCAGAGAAACCTGTTTTAGAGAAGGGAACATTCGAACTGGCCACAGTTGTGATACTACCAGCACACGTGCCACCCATCGAGCAGGACATCACCTCTAGCTCATCGGAGGTATTATTGTCATTGACATCCTGCGCACTTCCTTGCACTATAGGTTCAGTCAAACTTGCCGCACCACTGCCCATCGAGAGGTTCATCACTGCTGTCATTTTGACGGTATTGGCAAACTCATCGTAAGTACATGCTGCTTCTTGAAATGCACTCTTGCCTGAAGCGTCACAATTGACCCCATCGAGGATATAGCCGTAGACTTTTTGGGCTTGGGTAATAGCATCCAGACCTGCGCCACTTGCCGCATCAGGGAAGGCGGATACGAGCGTACCCGTATCCATTCCACCCTCTAGCATGCTAGAGACTACTCCGAAAAGTTTGCTCACTTTGACACCTGCTAATCCCATGTAGGCGGCACCCAAATCGAGCCACGCCTCCTCTTGAGTCAGAGCACCTTGGCAGGTGCCGTTGTTTTCCAGTGCAGCGATAACTTGGTCGTATTTGCCTTCGTCGAGATCCATACCCACCTGTGCCGCACATGCGTCACCTGTGAGTTGGCACCCCTGAAAGAAAAAGAGAGAAATAAGTGCAGAAATTGCGAGTAGATGATGTCTCATTGCTACCCCTTTTTTGGTCTATATCGACCGCTTACCAGCCGATATTAACGGCTATTTGATAGCGACGATCAAGTTGTTGGCCTGCATAAGCACCCAACTCTTCAGCATACGTAGAAGCATCTAGCTCCAAGAATAAAAGGCGAAGTTGCATACCTGCGGTGTAGTCCATGTTGTACATACCAGCACTTGCTGTTAACTCACCTAGCCATCCTTTGATGACGCTAAATTTTCCACCCATACGTAGGTTTTTGCCTACATTGCTTGTCTCATAGGCACCCAATGCATCGACATAATCAACAGCCAAGACCAAATCCGTCAAGAACCAATTGGTCACGCCAAAAGCAGGAGAGAGTGAGAAGCCCACGTTGGCAGTCATAGGAATGCCAACCTCTTCGCCTTTGATAGTACCCATTTTGATACCACCGATATTGAGCAATGAAGCTCCTATCGTAGGACGTAAAAACTCACCAAAAGGCAAAAGTCCATCGAGGTCGTACATCACACCTGCATCGAAGACGACAGAGGTATATCCCGCATAATAGTTTTCAGCGGTTGAAGATGAAGCTTCAGCACCAATGTTTGCATTGATAACATTATTGAAACTTATCCCTTCCATCTCTCCCATAAGTACTTTGGTACCCAAGCCCACATGAAGCGAGTGATCCAAAAAGCTCATACCAAATCCAGCTACCGTTCCCACGGCAGTAAAGCCATTCACTTCAAGAATTCCTTCACTGCTCAAAATATTGTGCACTTGCGCATTGAGATAAACACTTCCCAATACACCAACACTCAATGCCCAGTTACTACCGCGATAGGCAATAGAGGTGTAATCGCTAACACTGAGTGATACAGGTTTACCTATATATTTGGTTACAAAAGCATCGTAAATGCTCAAGTTTTGATCTCCTGAGGATTGTGCTTGTTCTAATAAAGTCAACAATTCTGATGTGAACTCTATTGTACTATCCGAAATCATCGCTTGAACATTGAGTATCTCAAACTCCAACCCCTCATTGCGTTTCATTCCCAAGAGTCCTGCTGGATTGTGAAAGAGTGAGGCTGACTCACCACCCACTGCCACATTCGCATTTCCCATACCCAAAAAGCGTACATCTTTGTAGAGTGTGCTGTTCTCATAGGTCAAAGCAGAGGCAGTTGTGGCTACCAAAAGTGTTGCTGCTACTATTTTTGAAATCATACGCATATTAGTTTCCTCCATTAAATAGTTCAAGCAACAATGCAATCTCTTCACTGGTCAAAGGACCTGTCGCATTTGAATCTGATTGGTCACGAATATAAGCTACCAACGGTGTACTATTACTATCTGTCGCATTGGTTTCATATGCAGTCAAATTGATATCCGCAGGCAAGAAAGCTTCGATGAAAGTCGTATCGTCACCATTCACAACACTCAAAAGTCCATCTGATGTTGAGGAGATAGTGTTGTTTGCATCATTAACAACAGGACATGGATAACATTTGGGTGAAGTGCTCATATTCACATCTTTACAGCTAGTGAAATTGATATCACAATAATCTTTGGTCGTTGCAGGTGAGTAAACAAAGCCATCAAAACCAATGAGTTTTATATAGGTAGCACTGCCGTTATCATCGTTATTGGTATCATTCACATCAAAAATTTTGACCAAATAGGTAAAATTATTATCGTTTCCATTGACGGTTCTAAACGTTGCATTATGGTCATTATTGTAGGTAATAGTTGGCTCAGAACAGTTTCCATCAGTTTTATTGGAGTCGGTAAAGGCACATTTGAGCACTTCGCCATCATCTGAACTGTTGTTGTCATTGACGTTGGTACGGTCAGGCGTTGTTGAATTTGCTTCTACTTTGCTCGTGAAGGACAAAAACGCCCCCAAATCATCACCCAATGAGGTAGTTACTGCACTTGCACTGTTAGCTTGTTTGACCAAGTTGCCAAGTTTTTCGCCTGTACCGTTAAGGTCTTTGAGTTTACATGCTACGGTATATTTCGCATCGAACGTTGCACCACAATTGACACCCGCTGTTGAAACAATCGAAGCGTATGTTGCACCCGCTTTGTCGAGGTATGCTGAACCGTTTGCACCCAAGTGTTTGGAAAGTGTACTCACCAGTGCCACACCCTTCTTAACTTGATCAGGATTAGAGCGGTTAAAATCGCCCGACGAACTTAACGATATGGCATCTTCAATATTGATTTCACTGAACAATTTAATAAGTCCAGAAACATCAAATCCTGCCGCACCTACATACGCAGCACCTAAGTTTTCATACCCAGCTTCTTTCGTAAATCCACCTGCTTGATAGCATACGCTGCTGGAGTTATTCAATTCCGCAATGACCGCTACATACTCCCCACCATCGAGGTTTTGTTGTACTTTATAAGCACATGCTTGTGGTGAATCTGTACCACAACCGCTAATGAACATCGAAACGACCGCGGCTGCTAGCGCAACCTTAAACTTGAACCATTTCATAGCTTCTCCTTGTAAAATTGCGCCATTATCCCCCAATTAATGTTAAAGTAAACTAAGCGTAAATCGCTTCTAGCGTCACATTTAGGGCACTTTTGGCTATCAAAGTCGATAACTTTTGGCTATAATCCCACATTATATTAGGAGCCTGCCCATGAACCCCGAACTCAAAAAAAATCTGCTCAACGCGGATACCTACAAACGCTTAGCCTTTATGGTCATTTTTGCCATTGTTTATGGCATCGTCGAGCTTGTCATCTATGCTGTTGCCATCGCACAATTTTTTATTCTGCTTTTCAAAGGTGAATTGAATGTAGAGCTCAAAACCTTTGGTGGGGCAATGGCAACCTATCTTTATGACATCACACGCTTTTTGGTTTTCGATACAGAACACCTTCCCTTTCCTTTTGAGCCGTGGAAATACTCTACACCTGCCCAAGAGACTCCCTCAAAAGAGCCTAACGACGACGATATGAGCGCTTAACACGCTTAGTATCTAGATGCTCTGCCCTCTCTGTGCGACACCTTGTCGCACCTATCTTCACCCCACCCTTAAGCCCTACCATATGTGTGACCATTGTGATTACATCGCTTTGGATAGCGCCTTTCGCCCCACAATAGAGCGCCAAAAAATGCAATACGATCAGCACAATAACAGCCTCGAAAATAAGGGCTATGTGGCGATGTTTGAGCGATTTTTAGAGCCTCTAGCGCTAGATAAACCTCTGGATATTTTGGAGTATGGGAGTGGCCCTGGACCTGTATTGGCTACGCTACTCGCCCAAAAAGGGCACCGTGTACGCCTCTACGACCCTATTTATGCACCCCAAGTGCTAAGAGAAGATGAGCAGTTTGATGTGATTACCTCGACGGAGGTCATCGAACATATCGATGACGTACTAGGCGTTTTTGAAATGTGGCTAGCGCATCTGCGTCCACAAGGACGTATTGCATTGATGACGCAATTTCATCCCCAAAACGATGAGGCTTTTGGTCGATGGTGGTACGTGCGTGACCCTACCCATATTGGCTTTTTTACGCCACGGACTTTTGACTATTTGGCTAGTAAATTTGGTCTGAAAATGCTTCATATCGACACCAAGAGTGTCGTGGTTTTACAAAAACTAGAGTGATTTTTCTGCGGTGATGGTAGCTTCCAAGGCACGCTTGGATGTCGAGAGTGTGACACTATCGCCTATGGCTAAACTCTCTAGTGCTACGACGTGCGACCCTTGAGAGAGTTTGGCAAAGCCCGCTTTGTCGCGTAGTGCTGGGTCATTTTGAGCATAGTGATTTCGTAGTTGTGCTAGCTCTTGAGTGGCGTGCGCCAATTTTTGCGCCATGCGTTGCTCGATACGCTCTTGTAGCGTCACCACACTTTGCACGCGCTCTTTGAGTGCATTTCGCGCATAAAACTCAAACTGACCCTGCAATGTTTGCAACTGTCCGTTGAGATAGAGCAGTCGCTTATCGAAACGAAACTCTCCTAGTTGTTGGGTGAGATTGTGCAGGGTATGCTGATGGTGTGCGATTTTTTGCCCCATCACCTGCGCCATTTGAGAGTGCAAAGCGTCCAAATATTGGCGCATCTCCCACTCATCCCACAGCAACATCTCCATAGCGGCACTGGGCGTGGGTGCGCGCATATCCGCTACAAAATCGCCAATCGTCCAGTCGATTTCATGCCCCACCGCCGAAACAGTGAAGGTTTTGGACTCAAAAAGGGCGCGGGCAATGTGCTCATCGTTGAACGCCCACAAATCCTCGATACTCCCCCCACCGCGTGCGATGACAATAGCATCTGCATCGAGCGTGTTGGCGTGCGCGATGGCTTGGGCTATCTCGATGGGCGCTTTTTCACCCTGCACAAGTACATCAATGAGTGTGAGTGTTGCCATCGGCCAGCGCTTGGAGACGACACGTAGCATATCTTGGAGTGCGGCGCTCGTGCCTGAAGTGATGAGGACGATTTTGCCTACGATAGTGGGTTTGGGCTTTTTGCGCGAGGGGTCAAAATAGCCCATGCTTTCCAGACGCTTTTTGGTCTGCTCAAACGCCAAGGCTAAATTACCCGCCCCTGATGCTTGAATCGAGCTGGCCAAAAGCTGATACTCACCGCGCGGTTTGTAGACCGAAATAGCGCCAAAAAGTACCACTTGCATCCCCTCATCGAGGCGAAATTTGAGCTTGGAGGCGTTGCCTTTGAACATCACCGCTTTTATCGAGGAGTCTGCATCTTTGAGTGTGAAGTAGATATGTCCACTGTTGTGATAGGTGGGACGACTCACCTCACCCTCGACAGCGACTTGCAAAAAGGTCGCTTCAAGCGTATGCTTGACTTGGTCATTGAGCATCGAGACAGTGAGGGTATGCATGAGCGTTTAGCGCACCTTTTTGACAATGAAGAGCGTCGAAATATTCATCGAAAAGCTACGAATATAGAGTGGCTCAAACCCTGCCGCAATCAGCTCATCGCGCATTGTTTCAGTGGTCACGAAGCCCTCGATAGAGTTGGGAAGGTACTCATAGGCAGCTTTGTTGCGTGAGATGAAGCCTCCAATTTTGGGCAAAACACGGTTGAGATAAAAGGAGGTGACACGTCCCATTATCGAGGGTCGCGCTTGTCGTGTGAACTCCAAAATCACCACCAATCCGCCCATTTTGAGCACGCGGTTAAACTCCCCAAACGCCTCTTGACGCGCCAAGACATTGCGAATCCCATACGAAATACTCACAATATCTGCACTCGCATCTGCTAGGGGCAGTTGTGTCGCATAGGCGATCTCAAAATCAAAGTGAGGAAATTTTTGTCGCCCAACATTGACCATCCCTTCAGAGGGGTCGATACCCACAATGCGCCCTACTTCTATGCCCTTTGCCTTGGCTTGACGGCGCCAATACTCCATCATATCGCCCGTGCCGCACGCCACATCGACGATAAGATTGACCTTTTTCTCTCCCAAAAGAGCAAAACTTTTGTTGCACGCTTTTTTGCGCCATACGGTATCGACACCGAAACTTAGTACTCGATTGGCGCGGTCATAGGTGGGGGCTATTTGGTTAAACATCTCGACGATAGTGTATTGTTTATTGCTCATGGTTTCCTCTTGATAATATGAAATTGATCCTCACCCATTGCCATCGAAGCTACATAGGTGCCATCGCGCACCGCATCGATAGTGGCTCCTTGACGCATGTGAGGCGTAGTATAGACCAAATCGTAGGTGACGTAGGGAGCAAATGCTTCCCATAATCCTTGGGTGCCCTCTACCAGCACCAAGCCGTACGACGATAATGTCGACAAATTCTCTTCTACCGTCACCTCTCGATGGGGTACATGCCACAAAGGTGCCTCGTGCGCCCAAACTTTTTGACGTGAAAGAATCGTCACGTTGGGTACTTTGCCCTCAACCAATCTCGCATCGAGTGTAGGCGCATCGATACGCACGGTATTGCCCCCGATATAGAGCCTATCGATGACGCTTCGTAGGGCGTGAACGTGTCGGCGTGAAGTTTCACAGCTCACAATCTTACCCTCATAAGCGCCGTTTTGGTGTTGCGCCCATTTATAAAGCACCACTGTACGACCCGATTGCCACGCCAAAAAAGGCTCTAGTAATGCTTGTGCTTTTTGCGCCAGCACATCGTACGTAACCCTGCATCCACTGCTCGCCAAAAAAATAGCGCCACCACCCATCGAGGTGGTATCACGCGCACCTATAAAAAGCTCTGCCACACCTATCTCTGCCAAGAGACGTGAACAAGCAGGCGTTTTACCCACTTTGTGGCAAGGCTCCAACGTCACATAGAGCTTCGCTCCTCGCAATAATCCTGCATGGTGTTGGGTGAGATAGTCGTGAATCTCATCACTCTTTTGGAGTGCCAAGATAGCGTTATCGCCACTCTTTTTGGCGTAGGCCTCTTGGAGTGCCAACACCTCTGCATGCGGTCCACCCGCTTTTTGGTGTGCGGCGATACTCAAAAGTGCGCCATGTTTGTCCAACACCACACACCCCACAGCGGGATTGGGATAGGTCAAAAAGGCGTAGCGCCACGCTGCATCAATGGCCAACTGCATATAAAATTCAGGAGAGATAGCCATCGACACGAGGGCTTACCACTCAAAATAGGTGCGTGCTTTTACCACTGTATCGATGGGGAGTGTGATGATGCCTGCTTGGTCATCTTGGAGAGTGATAGAGGTTTCGTTTGCCTCTAGCAGTTTGCCTTTGTAGCTTTGGCTTCCTGAGATGGTCACTTTGACCAGTTCGCCAATAGAGTGCATAAAATGGCTAGGAGATTTGAGCTTGCGCTCTACACCAGGGGTGCCAACCTCCAAGCGATATTCACCACTCATAGGAGGCGTGACATCCAACAGCGGTGACAAAAGATGTGAAATGTTGGCGCAATCTTGGAGTGTGACAGTACCGCCAGCTTTGGGTTGGAGCATCACCTCAAAAAGCTTGCCACCTGTTTCGCTGTTAGAAATAGCAGTGTCATAAAGGAGAAACCCTTGGCTCTCGACAATCGCGGCAATATCTTGCTCTAAACTCATACTAATCCTTTTTGGCGTGAAGCTCTTGCTCTACTTTGGCCAAAAGTGCCTCGATGGAGTTGCTCTGTTCTAGTTGTCTGTCGAAGATGAAGGTGAGTTGCGGAGAGCGAAACCACCCTTGGTCGTTCTTGATGTACTCTTCGATAGCGATACGCGCTTTTTTGAGATGTCCCAACATCACTTGCTCCTCTTGGGGCGATAAGCCCATCGGATCCAAATAGACTTTGGCATCGCTACGCCCTTTGGAGAGTGTCACATCGAGCACAATAAGCTCATGCAACACAGGGTTGCCCATTTGGGCAAACGCCTCTGGAATCAGCTCTTTCAAAAGCGATTGTGTTCGCAACTGCTTGATGTGAGCGGGATTCACAGAGATTGTTTCTCCTCGATTTCGATGAAGGTTTCAAACACATCACCCACGGCGATTTCATTGTAGTTGTCAAGCATAATACCGCACTCGTACCCTTTGCTGACCTCTTTGACCTCGTCTTTGAAGCGGCGAAGGCTCGATACTTTGGTGACATGCATGACAACGCCATCGCGGATGACACGGATTTTTCCACCGCGTACGATTTTACCGTCGTCTACCATACATCCAGCGACTTTGCCACCTTTGGGTAGACCAAAAATCTCTCTGATAGTCGCTTGTCCAGTGTTCTCTTCGCGGACACGTTTGCTCATCATGCCTGAGAGCGTTGCGGTGATATCGTCAATCATCTCATAGATAATGGAGTAGGTTTTTATCTCGACGCCTGCTTGTTTTGCGCTGGCTTTGACATCGCCAGTCGGACGTACGTTGAAGCCCAAAATGACAACATTGTCACTGTTTCGCGCCAAATCGACATCGTTTTGAGTAATTCCACCCACTGCTGAAGCAATGATAGAGACCTTGACCTCTTCGTTGCGCAACGCTTCCAAAGAGCTTCGAATCGCTTCGAGAGAACCGTGTACGTCCGCTTTGAGAATCACTTTGAGTGCTTTGAGATTGCCCTCTGCAATCATCGCTGAAAGCTCATCCAACGACGCTTTGGTCGATTTGGAGAGCTCTTTGTGACGGTCATGCTCGTGACGTTTGAAGGCAAAATCTTTTGCCTCTTTTTCAGAGTCGGTTACGATAAGCACCTCTCCAGCACTAGGCACACTGTCCAATCCTACGACAACACACGTATGTGAAGGACCCGCCTCTTTTATCATCGCTTTGTTGGCATCCAACATCGCTTTGACACGTCCATACGACGCACCCGCTACGATATTATCTCCGATGCGAAGCGTACCGTTTTGGACGACGACAGTGGCAACGGGACCGCGACCCTTCTCGATACTACTTTCAACGACTGTTGCTTTGGCATTGGCGGCTGGATTGGCTTTGAGTTCCAAAATCTCTGCTGAGATAAGAATATGCTCAAGCAAATCCTCTACCCCTTTACCTGTCTTGGCTGAAACGCCTACGAAATCGATATCTCCGCCCCAATCACTAGGGTTGAGTCCGCGCTCTGCCATTTGGGCTTTGACCATGTCTGGGTTAGCGTCTGCTTTGTCCATTTTGTTCATCGCGACAAGGATAGGTGCGCCTGACTCTTTGGCGTGTTTAATAGCCTCGATGGTTTGAGGTTTGACACCATCATCAGCGGCAACAACGATAATAATAATGTCGGTGAGTTGTGCTCCACGTGCACGCATCGCACTAAAGGCAGCATGTCCAGGGGTATCGAGGAAGGTAATCATCTTGCCATTTTTCTCGACGCTGTAAGCACCGATATGTTGGGTAATTCCCCCTGCCTCTTTGGCGGCTACGCGTGAGCTACGAATGAAGTCCAACAACGAAGTCTTACCGTGGTCGACGTGACCCATAATAGTGACAATAGGTGCACGTGTAATGAGGTGTACATCCTCTTGCGCATCTTCGTAGCTATCAACGTAGTTAAAGGCTTCCGTTAAGTCGATAGTGTGCACTTCGACATTGAACTCTTCTGCCAAAATTTCTATCTCGTCTTTGCCCAAAAAGTCATTTTTGGTCACCATCATGCCGAGATTAAAAAGGACGGTGATGACTTCAGAGATGGTTTTGTTGATTTTTTCAGCGAACTCATAGACACGAATATCTTCAGGAATCTCTATAGAATTGACCTGCTCTTTTTCACCCTCTACGGTAGGACGACGGCGTTTTTTGCGGCTTGTACGGCTAATGGTTTGAGGTTGATAAATTGCTTTTTTCTTGCCGTTAAGCTGTTGTTGTTGCTTGACACGAAGTGCTTTCATCTCCTCTTGCTCTTTGCGGATTTGCTCTTGCAAATCGAGCTTCGCCTCTTCGTCACGGTAATCGATAAGCTGTACTTGCTCCTCTTCTAAATCAAAAGAGAAACTTCCAAAATCGTTGCCAAATATATCGATTTTATCGCCGTGCTCATGGCGAGATGGCTCTACTTTTTTGTGTGCTTTGCGTTTTTTGTTCGCCAATTCGCGCTTAGCCTCTTCGCTAAGTTTGCCATAAGCTGAAGCTGACATCGATGCACGTACCGCTTCACGTGCCTCTTCAGCTGTGAGTGAAGAGCTGTCGTCATAGGAGGATTTATTTGAAGTAGAAGCAGAGGTAAGCGGCTTTTTCTTTTTGACAATGGTCAAACCACGTTTGGCTTTGCCGCTCTCATCAGCAGAAGCAATCTCATCGATAGCAGCTTCACTCTCTAGGAGTGCACTCTCAATAAGAGCAGGTGCGGCTTCTATGGTCGGAGTCTCTTTGGAATCGACGCTACTCTCTTTGGACGCGGTAGGTTTTGCTGATTTAGGAGCGTGAGTAGCTGGGCCACTCATGATGTAGTTCGCTAATCGCTCAGCCTCATCCATCGTAATCGTACTTCCAACGGCTTTGACATCCAAACCCATCTCGATGGCTTTTTCCAAAACATCTTTGTTGTGCGCACCTAGCTCTTTTGCGATATCACTAATTCGAACTTTATCCATTGACAATACTATCCTTTAATGTTTGACTGACGCGTTCAAACGCGCTTTTGTCTATTTTGTAGCGCCCCATAATGGCATTTACCGTGCGCGCCTTGGAGGCACACGACCCACACACATAGAAGCTTCGATATTGACCGCTGTAGGGGATAATCATCCCTTGATTGTGTTGTAAGCGTATCAAAGTGTCCTGCGCAAAACGCTCTCGACACTGTATACACATCCGTATAGGGGTGTGTTTATAGGCGCGCATTGTACCCAATTCTTTCTTATTTATCACTCACCACGACCCCGTCATTATCAAAATCGAGAATCATCACTTTGAAATCTTTGAACTTTGTACTAAATTTCTGTGCCAAATTTTGAGCATCCTCTTCGTAGACCATATTGAAAAAAGTGGAGCCACTTCCAGAGAGTGTGCTCATCAAAGCACCACTGTCGATAGCAATTTTTTGTACCGAAAAGAGCTCTGGCAACGCCTTCATACGAAGCTTTTGGTGAAATCTATCACGTGACGCAATACGTAACATCTCCCAATTTTCGCCAAAGACACTCGCTACCAAAAGCGAGGAGTGCGCCAAATTATAAACGGCTGTCTCTTTGGAGTAGGATTTGGGCAAAATCGTGCGTGATTGGGCTGTAGAGATAGGTTTGTTAGGGATAACAACGACGGCTTTGAGAAAATTTGGCATCTCTTTTTTTTGGTTGTAGACTTTGCCTTTTTCTACCACTGCGGCATTGAATCCGCCCATAACAGCAGGGGTAATATTATCGGGGTGCGCTTCGTAGACCAATGCATGATTGAGTAGTTTGCGCTTAGAGATGGCAACGCCAGCCGCTTCATACGCCGCTGTAATGGCACTCACAATAACAGCAGAGCTACTTCCAAGTCCGCGTGAGAGGGGAATAGAGTTGTTAAAGACAAAACGAAAGTTTGCCATCTCCCCTGCAATATTTTTGTAGTGTTCGTTGAAGATATTGACGAACATATTGTTACCCTTGAGTCGAGGGTTTTTGGCACCTTCGCCCTTTATCGAGACCGAAAATATCGATGCAGGTGTCACATCGACATAGTTGCGCATCTGTAGCGAAAGACCCAAAACATCAAAACCTGGACCAAGATTGGCACTGGTGGCGGGAACCGAGATTATCATTACGTTATTATCCTTTGGCGTTATACTGCGGGCAAAATATAGTTGGGTAGCGCATCGCTACGCTTGGCAATCGACTCCCATGAGAGCGGAAGAGCAAAAGGCTTGGGCTGTTGTGAGCCTAGTGGTGCCATGACGACACCGTTTGGGGTTGGGTGAAAATAGAGTTTTCCCATCGCTTTGATAGGGGAGGCATCGTTAAACGCGAACGCCCATGCACCAAAAAGTTGAATCCCTTTGACAATCTCCAACGTCGCCAAAAAGAGGTAGCTTATTTTTATCGCCATAAAACTTCCAGGGCCGTTGGCATAGGTAATCGAATCAATTGTATAGCGTTGCAACAGTTCTTCAAAAAGCTTGGGCAAAAGCGCACTGCTTTGTTCGCTACTCTCAATAGACTCTATCAACTGCTTCTCTTCATAAATGCCCACCAAAAGGGGTGTAGAGAGTGCCACCACCACCACATCGACACTACGCATACGCCTTTTGGTACTCCACATCGACGGCTGAAGATAGCTCTATAACTTCGTAGGCATCTGCATCTGCCAAGAGCGCTTTGGTCAGGGCGTGATTGAGGGCGTGACTGCCTGCGAACGCTTCGTAGGAGCCAATGAAATTCATCCCCAAAAGCGACATATCCCCAATCGCATCGAGTATTTTGTGACGCACAAACTCATCAGGGTAGCGCAACCCTTCGCTGTTGAGTACCTTGGTATCATCTAGCCCAATGGCATTATCCAGACTTGCGCCCATCGCCAAATTTTTGCTCTGTAGATACTGTATTTGACTTGTGAAGCCGAACGTACGTGCCTTGGCAATCTCTTTTTTGTAATTGCTTTTGGTGAGCTCCACATGATAGCTTTGACGTTTTATAGCAGGATGGTCGAACAAAATCGTGAAATCAAAAACTGAATTGGTCGAAGGATAGAGCTTGACATATTTATCGCCATCGCGTATTTCTATGGCTTTTTTGATACGCATGATACGTTTGTTGCTCTCAAGTTTTTTTTGCCCCGCTTCATCGAGCAACATACAAAAACTCGCGCTGCTTCCGTCCATCACGGGCACCTCATCGCTATCGAGTGTAATACGAATATTGTCAATACCGTAGGCATAAATCGATGAGAGCAGATGCTCTATCGTCGATATCACATGACCGTTTTTGCCAATGACCGTTGCCATTTGCGTATCGACGACACTTTGAGGGGTCAAAGCTATCACCACGCCCACGTCTTTGCGAAAAAACTCTATGCCTCGATTGGCCTCCAAAGGCTCCAAGCGAAGCGTTACGGGATGGCCTTTGTGCAGACCAATGCCTACCATTTCAACGGGTTTTGCGATAGTGGTCTGCTTCATCCATTTTCCTAATAGAGAGTTGGCCCTCATCAAATTGGACGAATTGTAGCCCACTGAAGGTTAATTTATCTTGTATGAATTGCCCTTGGAAACGTATCTTGCCCCTTTTGCTAGGGGACAAAATCATGTAGGCGCCGTCGCACTCCACATCCCCTTCGATGCTCCCCAAAAGGGTCAAACTCCCCTTTGCGTAGACCCATGCACCATCATTGATATTGGCATTTATCACCAAATCTCCCTCATGCATGATGCGCTCTCCAGAGCGTATACTCTTGTCGATGAGGCGCGCTTGGGCTTTTGGCTGAGGCAGTTGCACTTTGGTAGTTGTGGAGGGAAGTTTTTCTATATTCATGCTCTCGCAATAGTGCAACCCATGCCCCTCTAGTAGCACCCTACTTTCGGGTGTGAGAGGCGTAGCAAAGAGCAGGAGCGTATCGGCTAGGAGTGGCGCGTTTTTGGTCAAAAAATCGTGAAGCTCCGTAGGCGTAGCAGGTGCCAATACAAAAGCGTTGAGTTTGAGTTGGCGTGTATGCATTAAAGGTTGTCGATAATCTGCTTAGCTTGCGCGATGATACCTGTGATGTTGTCTTTGATCCATTTTTTGTCCATCCACTCCGCAGGACGCACCTCGATGCCTTGCACCAAAACCCCAAAGTGTAGGTGATCCCCAAAAGCGTATCCACTCATACCCGTCGTAGCAATCACATCACCCGCTTTGTGCTGCGTATCGACCGCGGTGCGAATCTCTGAACAGTGTCCATAGAGCGTATAGAGACCCATACCGTGGTGCAAAATGGGCATGTTTCCATAGATACCGTTGTAACTTGCAAAGAGCGTATTACCCGCATTTTGGATAGATATTTCGCCATTTTGTACGCTTGCCAAATCGATACCCAAATGGTATGCGGTACTTACGCGCTTGCCTTCGTAGGAGTAGAAACGCTTTTCGCCATAACTAGCCACCGATTTGGCATTTTTGAGAGGATAAAATGCCTCAGGATTGAAGTGATGTACCGTCGTTGTGGGCACTTGTGAAGTGATTTCATGAATCAATTTTTCGTTTTGAGCGCGTACCTCTTCGTTGATAATTTTGAATTGCTCCAACGAATCATCGACCCCTTGGGTCAACTCAAACCCCGCCGCCAAATCTGCAATGGTCTCTTTGAGAAAACGCTCTTTGAGTGCAATATTGGAGATTTTGTAGGTGCGTTTTTTGGCATAGATATTGATGCTCGATTGCTTCACATTGCCTGCTTTGTCGATAGCTACGACTTTTGCAGAGAAGCTTTTCTCATCGACAGGCCATGCAAGCAGTGAGATATAGTAGTCAGGCTTATAAAAAGGCTGTGGAATAAATTTTTTGCCAAAAGAGGTTTCTATATATAACTCATCGAGATTTTCATCTTTGGCATGGAAGATGACGATACCTGAACCGCCCGTCTGAATATGATAGTTGTGCGCTACTATCGAGACGTTAGGCTGCCGCTGATCCACGGAGAGTTTGTGCGATTCGATTGCCTTGTTGCCTGCAAAAAAGTCCCATCGACTCCCATCAATCGCTTCGATGCGTAATGTTACTTCACTAGTTTTGAGTACGCCCCCAATTTTGGGATAGCTTATCTCCAAATCGAGCTCTTTTTTACGATCTTTTTCTTCAAAAATACCACTGCTAAGAAGCTGCTCTTCGCCGTTGGCATTGAGGATGACCTTGTAATGGCTAATCCCGCTAGCATCGCTAATGCGTATCGAGAGGGGCTTGGAGAGATTCCAATAGGCGGGGCTTTGCAAAGCGATGGTCGGTTTTACCCGCTCGAAGGTCTCAGAGTTGTACAAAAAGACAACTCCTGCTATTGCTACTACAAAAAGTAGTACGGTGACGATACTGCTACTGTTTCCTCTTCTGCTCATGCTAACTCACTTTCCAAAATTTCTACCAATTGAGACTGTAACGCCTCGATAGTGCCCTCATGCCCAAAACCACTCGCTTTGGCATGACCACCTCCACCAAAACACGCAGCGATTTGGCTCATATCTTCGTCCCCTTTGGTACGCAAAGAGACTTTGACAAAATTGGGACGCTCTTGGCGCATAACGATTGCCATATGCACCACGCCCATCGACATCACCACACGAACCGCTTCATCGCTGTCTGTAGGGTGCGCACCTGTAGCATCAAACATCGCTTGCGTGGCATAGCACACCGCAATGCGCCCCTCGCCAAAGAGCTGCAACGTACCAAGCATCTGCCCCAAAAGCCGCATACGCGCCAAGGAGTAGGACTCATAGAGACGTGCTCGAGCCTCTTGCGCTGAAGCACCCAATGCGACAAGCTTGGAGGCGACATCAAGTGTCATGGCATCGACTTTGTTGGTCCCAAACGACAAACTGTCAAACATCAAGCCCGTAAAAAGCAACTGTGCCGCTGTGGATGAGAGCTTGAATCCATACCCCGCAAGCATCTCATATACCAACTGTGTTGTACTCGCACGCGAAGCATCGACGATATTGTATGTACCAAAATCGCTGTTACCCAAATGGTGGTCGATGTTGACCAAGGGTATCGACAGCGCCTCGATACCCAACCTATCAAAACTGCCACAATCAAAGGCAATGGCCAAATCGGCACTCTGTGGGAGTGTAGAGACTATTTTGGAGGCGTGTGGCAACGCTCCCATCTCGACAGGCAACGGCAAGCGAGCATTGAAAATTGTGCACTTTTTTTGACGTCGCCACATCACATCATAAAAAGCCAACGCACTGCACAGCGTATCGGCATCGGGATTGATATGGGTAATCAAAAGCAAATGCTTGGCATTTTCAATCGCACCAAAAATAGCCTCTAATGCCCTGTAATCCATCATTGCCTCAAACAGTTTTGGGGATTATAACCAAGGGTGTGTTAAAGGATACTAAGATTGGCTTTGGTATAATCGCGCACCACTTTTACATTACATCGCCCGCATTTGGGGCATAGTCAGGAACCCTACACGATGATAGACCTCAAACTGTTGAGTCAAGATTTTGATGCTGTTGCAAGCAAACTAGAGAAAAAACGTGTCGATACCACTCTTTTAGAGAGCCTCAAAACACACAATCAAGCCCTCAAAGAGGCGAAAGTCGCCTATGAAACTGCCCAAGCGCAACAAAACAGCATGAGCAAACTCTTCGGGGAGTACAAAAGAGAGGGCAAAGATACCGTAGCACTCAAAGAGGCGGTCGATGCCAACAAACTTAAAATTAATGAACTCCTAGAGACGCAACGCAGTGCTGAAGAGGCGCTTTTGACGCTCGCTAGTAGCATCCCAAACCTCCCTGACGAAGATGTCCCACACGGTGAAGATGAAAGCTCAAATATCGAACTCAAAAAGGTATTGACCAAGCCGCACTTCGATTTTGCCCCCAAAGAGCATTGGGAGCTTGGGCAAAACAACCAATGGATCGATTTCGAGCGCGGGGTCAAACTCGCCAAAAGCCGTTTTAGCGTCCTGCAAAACGACGCGGCACGCATCGAACGCGCCCTTATCAACTACATGCTCGATTTCAATGCGGCACGTGGATTTGCTGAGATGAGTCTGCCTTACATCGTCAACGAAGCGGCGCTCTATGGTACGGGACAACTCCCCAAATTTGCCGAAGACCTCTACCGTATCGAGGGAGAATCGCTCTACCTCATCCCAACCGCAGAGGTGCCCTTGACCAATCTCTACTCCGATGAGATTTTGCCCGCTACACAACTGCCTATCAAAATGACCGCACACACCCCCTGCTTTCGTAAAGAGGCAGGTTCTGCAGGGCGCGATACACGCGGTATCATCCGTCAGCACCAATTTCACAAGGTCGAACTCGTAGCTATCACAACTCCCCAAGAGAGTGATGCGATGCTAGACGAGATGGTTGCATGTGCTTCAGATTTGCTGACCTCACTTGGACTACACCATCGATTGGTGATGTTGTGCGGTGGAGATTTGGGCTTTAGTGCCGCCAAAACTATCGATATCGAGGTGTGGCTGCCTGGGCAAAATGCCTATCGAGAGATAAGCTCTATCTCTAATACCCGCGATTTTCAAGCACGCCGCGCCAAGATTCGCTACAAAAGTGAGACAGGCAATCAACTAGTGCACACCCTCAACGGCTCTTCACTCGCCGTAGGTCGCACTCTCGTCGCCATCATGGAAAATTACCAAGACGCGCAAGGCAATATAGCCCTGCCTGAAGCACTCAAAAGCTACCTCTGATGGCCGAAGAAGAACTTAATGTCATCGAGGAGGAGGATGCCGCGGGGTTAATCATCGACCCTGCGACCCTCGATACGCCTCCACCCAAACCCAAACGTGTATGGGACAAAAAAAAGCTCATCCTTTGGGGCGGTAGTGGAGCGGGTGCGCTTTTGGTTATCATACTCATTGTGGCGCTTTGGCCCTCAAGCCAAGAGGAGGAGCCTATCGTCGCTGACTACGTCCAAGAGCTTGACGAAAGCCTCCAAAAACGCAAAGTCATTCCCCCCTCTACCCTCGAACAGCTTATCAAAAAAGCCAACCACCTCTACGCACAAGGGGACAAAGCCCAAGCGCTCAATCTCTTCAAACAAATCGCGATTCAGAGTGAGTCGATTTCGTTTTACAACCTTGGCGTGGCGCGCATGAAGAGTGAACAGTACGAAACGGCACTCGAAGCGTTCCAAAAGGCAATCGCGCAAAACGAAAATATCACCATCTCCGCTATCAATGCCGCTGTGTGTGCACTCTATCTCAATGAAGAGAAATCGCACCGCTACTACATCGATTTGGCACGCTCTACGCTCGATGAACAGCGTCAATCTCCGCTTTATAGCTATTTCAAAACGCTTATCGATTACTACAGCGACATGCCCTACGAAGCACTCTCATCGCTCATTCATCCCACCTCTGACTACTACGTCGAAGAGAGTCACTACCTACATGCCAAAGCCGCTTTTGCCGTCAATGACACACTGCAAAGCATCGACTATCTCCAAAAAGTGATCAGCGATGAGGATATGAGCACGTTAGGGATGCTCTATGCGCGTGCGGGGCATCTCGATTTTGCCAAAAAGACACTCCAAAAAGCGCTTCAAGGGGGAGCATTGCCGCTTGAAACCACCATTGCATTGGCGCATGTGGCACTCAAAAAAGGGGATGTTTTAGAGGCAGGTACCCTCTACAAATCGCTCTACGACCAAGGCAAAAAGGATTTTGACAAGCTCTACCCCGTCAAAATCTCTTTGGCGCCTGAGCAGTTTGACCTCAAAGCGATACAGGTGCACTACAAAGCAGAAGCGACTTTCGATGATATGACCAATCTCAAAATTCTCTTCCACTATGCACCCTACAAAATTTTCGATGCCCAACAAACCGTTGGCTACATCAAAAAGGGGAGTGCCAATATCTTTATCGATGATATCGAGAGCGCCAACCAGTACCTCAAAAAGAGTACAAACGTATCAAAAGTGAACGCACAAATTGCACAGGCCATTTACGATGCGATGACGCTCGATTTGCACGGTGCATTGGCACGTCTAGAGGCTATGAAAGAGTCCTATCCTAAGCACTCTATTCTTAACTACAATTTGGCACTCACCTATGCCAAGCTAGGTGACTTCAGTCAAGCACACACCTATTTCGTCAAGAGCTATCATCAAGATGCCAAAAATTATTTGGCAGGGGTCTTGGCAGTCATGAGTGGCAAAATTGTCAGTAGCGAACCCACCAAACTCAAAGAGATAATCAAAGAGAATCTCGAAAAGGAGATTGAGAGCGAAGAGATTGGTTTCGTGAAGGCGCTTTTGGCCTATTACGAGCACCAATACAGCGTGGTCAATGCATGGGCGGAGGAGTTTACTCCTCACACAAGTCTACATGCTGCGCTTTTGCTACTCTCCAACAAAAAGAGCGATCTCAAAGAGCAGATTCATTTTTGGGCAGATAAATTGGTCACACTCACCCCCAAAGACCCTGTGTCGCATCTGCTTTATATTCACTCTTTTTTCCGTGAATACGACAATCAAATCTTCACCACCAAAAGCATGGAGTACCTGCGCGACAGAAACTTGGCAATTAATGAGATTTTTTACGGCTCACAAATCACCGAACAGCTCTTTGTGGAGTTTAGTTTTTTGACAGGAAGACTCTACGACTTGGTCATCAAATTGCGTCAACAACACGCTGTAGAGAACAAAAATATTTTGCCCGTTACCCAAGCGCTTGCCAAAAGCTATCTCTATTTGGAAAAATTTGAAGAGGCGTTTGTACTCTACAATCAAATCATCGATGAGTACAAACAAAAAGATAGTAACACGCTCTTTTATGCAGCTATTGCAGCAATTGGTGCCCAGCACTACGCCAATGGAATTGCACTTTTGGAGTTGGCGAATTTGAAAAACCGCTACCACTTGGAGAGCCGTTTTGCTTTGGGACTGCTCTACTTGCAACAACGCAACTACAGCGCGGCAAGCATTCAATTTGCCAAAGTAATCCAACCCAATTTCCACTCCAAGCACTTCACGTTCGATATCGATGTCGACAATATTGGCTCGCAAACACCTAACTGATTAAGCCTCTTTTGGCTCTTTGGCCTCTTCTTGAGCAGCTTTGAGAGGTTGTAGACGCGTCGTCAATCCGTGCGCTTTCTCATACATCTCGATATGTTCACGCACTTTCTCGCCACTGATAGTCTCTTTTTCATAAAGATCAGTGACCATTGTTTCTACGGCATCTTTATAATCACGCAATGTTGCTACAACACCCTCATAATGCACTTTTAGCTCTTTTTTGATGAATGCATCCATATCCTCAGCCATTTTTTCGCTGTACTCTTTGGGTTGGCTGTAGCCGCCGCCCAAGAAGGAGGTACGTTGTTTTTCAAGCACCATGAGTCCCGCAACATCGCTCATACCGTAGACTTGCACCATTGCTTTGAGGATATCGGTTGCACGCTCCAAGTCGTTGCTAGCACCCGTGGAGATCTCCTCGATGAAGACCTCTTCAGCAGCGCGACCCGCCAATAGCACATCGATTTCAGCATAAAGCTCATGTTTTTGCGCCAAATATTTGTTCTCTTCAGGCGTATTGAGCGTGTAGCCAAGAGCTGCAAGTCCACGTGGAATGATAGAAACTTTGCTAACGCGTTTGGCTCCCTTGGTCACCTCAGCTAAGAGTGCATGTCCACACTCATGGTACGCCACAATTTTTTTCTCTTTGGGGTCGATACGGCGAGATTTTTTCTCTAGCCCTGCAATAGCGCGTTCTACAGACTCTTTGAGATCTGCTTGATGAACAGATTTTCGCTCTTTACGTCCTGCCAAGAGTGCCGCTTCGTTGACAATATTTGCCAAATCTGCCCCTGCAAGTCCTGCAGTAAGACGTGCCACCTCTTCCAAATCGACATCGGCGTGCATCTTAATATCTTTGGCGTGTACTTTTAGAATAGCGATACGTCCCTCGTAGTCAGGCTTATCGACCAAGACTTGACGGTCAAATCGTCCTGGACGCAACAACGCCGCATCCAATACTTCAGGGCGATTGGTCGCTGCCAAGATAATTACAGGCGTATCAGTACCAAAACCATCCATCTCTGCAAGCAACTGGTTGAGCGTCTGTTCGCGCTCATCGTTGCCCCCCATCATGCCATTAGCCGCACGACTCTTGCCTATCGCATCTATCTCATCGATGAAGATAATCGCAGGTGCATCTTTTTTGGCTTGTTCAAAAAGGTCACGAACACGTGCTGCACCCACGCCCACAAACATCTCGATGAAGCTCGAACCCGATACGGAGAAGAAAGGAACATCCGCTTCACCCGCTACGGCTTTTGCCAAAAGCGTCTTACCTGTACCAGGGCTACCTACAAGCAAAACACCTTTGGGGATTTTGGCACCTAGGCTGATATAGCGGTCTGGAAATTTCAAGAAATCGACAATCTCTTTAACCTCCTCTTTTGCCTCTTGTACGCCTGCAACATCATCGAATTTGATTTTGGGGCGCTCTGAGTTGACCAATTTTTTGCTACTGCCCATACCCAAAATACCGCCACCCATTTTGCTTTGCATGCGGTTGGCCATAAGCATCCAAAGTCCCATGATGAGGAAAATAGGCAACATCCATCCTATCATCTCGGTAAACCAATTGCTCTCCGAAAAGCCCTTGTATTCGATGCCCTTTTGGTCTAGCATAGGAATCAACGTCGCATCCTCACCCACTTTGCGCACGGTATACGATGTCGCACTGCTCGTATCATCGCTCAAAGCTTTGATGTAAGTTTGCCCAATGGCTACTTTTTTGATTTGTCCTGCCGCAATAAGCTGTTTTAGCTCTGAATAGGAGATATCTCTGTGTTGTGCAGGTTGTGCTTGACTCCCTGAGAAGCCTTGAGAACTCTCTCCTACAAACATCTTGAAAAGCACTATGACCACCAACGAAAAGAGGGCAAAAGTCACAAGAGGGTTTTTATTGAAAAAATTGTTGCTGTTATTGGGTTTTTGTGGTTCGTTATTATCGTTCATCTATTCTCCTTTTTGCATCACTAGGGTGACCCACTCATCGCGCTGTATGCGTGCAAGTAGCTCTAAATTTTTATAACTTTTTAGTACATTCGCTTCGTATTTGTCCAATATGCCTGACAAAATTACCACCCCTTTGGGGCGTGTCACGCGTGCGATGTCGTGCGCAATAAATCCAAGCACATCTGCGACAATATTGGCTACGACGACATCGTAGGTTTGCTTGGCGTTTGACGCTGAACCCAAGAAAAGCTCGCGCATTGTGACAGAGTTTTGTAAACAATTTTGCTGTGTATGCTCTAGCGAGACCTCATCGGTATCACACGCATCAACAACAGCGCCCTTTTTGGCTGCGGCAATCGCCAAAATACCACTGCCACACCCCACATCGAGCACGCTTTTGGAAGCATCTACATAGGTATCGATAGCCTCTAAACAGCTAGCAGTTGTTGGGTGATGCCCTGACCCAAAAGCCAATGCCGGGTCGATAATAATATCAATCAATCCCTCTTTGGGTGCATGCCAACTGGGTCGAATATAAAAACTTCCCACCTCAACAGGCTGGACGCTTTGTTGGTATTGCGCTATCCAATCTTCGTGCTTACGCTTCTCTAGTTCGAGCGTGACATGCGCCTCTTGGGCTAATTTGAGACCAAGTGCTTGGGTGAAATTTTCAATCGCCCATGCAATATCCTCCAAGGGCTCTTGGCTACGCAAAATGAGACTATTCTCATCCTCTTCAAAAGCTTCGTCGAAAACAGTATTAATAAAATCGTAGTAGTACTCTAGGGGGAGCGAAGGGGTTACCTTCAGCTCATAGTAGTGGGTTTGCAAACATCAGCCTTCGCCGATTACGGCTTGCAACTTCTCTTTTAGAACTTGGGGAGTGAAAGGCTTGACGATGTAGTTATTAACACCCGCTTTTAGCGCTGTAATAACCTCTGTCTTACCACCTTCAGTGGTGACCATAATGATGGGCATATCTGAAAAACGTGCATCTGCACGCACTTTTTTGACCAACTCTAGCCCATTCATTTCGGGCATATTCCAGTCGGTAATGAGCATGTCGATATCTGCATTTTTATCCAGATACTCCCACGCCTCTAATCCGTGCTCACCCTCAATCACATCATTGTAATTGAGCCGAGACAAAGTATTTTTTATAATTCGTCTCATTGTGGAGCTATCATCAACTACTAAAAGTTTCAAAGCTGTCCTTTAGTCCTAAATTGGCAAAAATTTACCACATTTTACTTTGTTGTAACTTTAAAAGCCATTTCTAAATCCAAACGCCCTTCATAAAAGGCTTTGCCTATGATGGCGCCCGCTATTTTTTGGGTCGATTGAAGTAACTCTATATCGACAAAATCGCGCAATCCTCCACTGGCAATCGTTGCAATTCCAGAAGCCTCGGCAATGGAGAGTGTGAAATCGACATTGACACCGCTAAGAGTGCCATCTCGTCCCACATCGGTGCAGATAATCGCCTCTACGCCTGCATGGGCAAACGCCTTTGCTAGCTCAGTAGCACGCATGGAGCTCACCTCTCCCCACCCCTCGACAGCGACAAATCCATCGATAGCATCGATACCCACGGCGATAGGGTATTTTTGCGCCATTGCTTTGACAAAATCGGGGTCTTTGACAGCAATCGAACCCAAAATAATACGGTCGATACCCATATCGATGTAGCGTCGAATGGTCGCCTCATCGCGAATACCACCACCCAACTCAATTTTGAGCTGGGTCGATTGACGGATTTTTTCGATTTGCGCCAAGTTTTGCGGAGTACCTGCAAAAGCACCGTTGAGGTCGACCATATGAAGCCAACGAGACCCCAACTCTTCGAAACGTTTGGCGACTTGCCACGGCTCATTGCTGTAAATTTTGGCACTCTCCATAAGGCCTTTGGTCAGACGTACGGCTTGCCCATCTTTGAGGTCGATTGCGGGAAAAAGTTCCATAAAGCGTTACTCCAAATTAATAAAATTTTGCACGATTTTCAAGCCATTTTCGTGGCTTTTTTCAGGGTGTGGCTGAAAACCCATAATATTTTCACGTCGTACCGCAGAGACGAAGTCATAGCCATAATGGGTCGTACCGATGACATATTTTTCATCCGTGACCGCATGAAAAGAGTGGACAAAATAGAGGTAAAAACTCTCACTCATACCACTAAAAAGTGGTTCGTTGGGCTTGGCAAAGAGCTTGTTCCATCCCATGTGGGGCACTTTAAGCGGTGTGCTAAAGCGACGCGTATCAAACCCCACCACTTCGCCCTCGATAAGCCCCAGCCCTTGCGTGGAGCCAAACTCTTCGCTTTTGTCAAACAGCAGTTGCATCCCTAGACAGATGCCCAACATCCATTTGCCACTCTGGGCAAACGCTTTGATAGCCTCATCCATGCCGCGCTCTTTGAGGTGCGTCATCGCATCTCCAAAGGCACCCACGCCTGGCAAAATAATTTTGTCGTATTTTACCAACGCATCGGGATTGGACTCGATAACGACGGTTTCATTGAGCTTGGCAAAGGCATTTTGGACGCTCGCCAAATTGCCCATACGATAATCGATAAGCGCAATCATACGTCGTCTTGAATATTCATTTTAGTTTTATGAATGTAAAAAGCCAGCGCTACAATCAAAAGCGCCACCGAACCAATGATATAAATCGCATGAATCAACATCGAAGGGTCTGTAATAGCAAATTTAAAGACTAGCATCAGAGCCTCTATCGAGAGTGCGATGATAATAGAGCCTAGGAATTTGACCATTGTTTTGTTGGTGCCGTTGCGATGGAGGCGCGACCTTCCCATCACCTCTTCATCGAATATCGTCTTGACAAGGTCAAAAATCGCCAACGAAAGCGTAAGCAAAATGGTCGATTCGAAAATCGATTTGACGTTACTGTTGTAGACCTCGATACCTTCATGGAAAAAGCCCTCGACGCCTTTGATAAAGAGCAAAATCGAGACAAACGCCAACGCAATAGAAAAGAGCGAGTAGGTCACCTTGCTAATACGCCCAAAGAGCGAATCTGCAGATGTAGGATGTGCAAATTCGAGTACCTTATCCAACGGCATATCAACACATGCAACATAGCGCAACTCACCCTTCTCGTCATAAAGGGGCTTGGACGCGGTGACGGCTAATTCGTGTGAAAGGAGTGACGGATAGGGGTCGGTGAGCGTACAACGCTTCTCTTTGAAGGCGCGATAGTAGTAGGCACGGCTTGAGCGAATGACTCCTACATCACCCTCTACGCGCCCGCCATTGGGCAAATAGGTGGGCGAAATTTGCATCCCTTTTTGGTCGAGGATATAGACACCATCGACCCCAGGGACATCTGCCATCACTTTGCGTAAACGTCCAGCGACCGCCTCTAGCTCAATCTCTGGCAACTCATTGGGAAGATTTTTGGAGAGCAAATAGCAAAAATAGGCACGCGCCTTGGTGCGAATTTCGGCGAAATTTTGTATGTCTCGAATGACCATCGATAGCCTCCTCGTAGGGATTATAAGAACGCGGATTATACAAAAGTTTTGGTAAAACAAAGATTGGCTACCATTGCCTAATTTCTGTGCAAAAGGGCGTTTGGGACGATGAGAGTTGCAATAGTGCGATTGGGTGCCATGGGTGATATTATCCACACCGTTTTTGCACTGCAACACCTCAAAGCTGCCCATCCACAGATGCGTATCGATTGGGTGTGCGAGAGTGTTTGGGCGCCACTCTTGCAAAGCTGTGACGCTATCGATACCGTGCACCCCATCGCGCTCAAAACCCTCAAAAAAAATTTCTCTTTTGGCTCTCTCTTGGCTCTTATCAAGCAATTGCGCAGTTGGGGACCCTACGATGTGGTCATCGATGCCCAAGGATTACTCAAATCTGCTATCGTAGCGCGATTTTTGGGAGGCAATCGATGGGGATTTTCACGTAAAAGCCTTCGAGAACCTCTCGCGGCGCTTTTTTATACCCATCATGTCTCTATCGATTACGCCCAAAATGTTCTGCTACGCAATGCTACACTTCTAAGTACGGCTCTGCAAACCCCCATCACACCCCACGCTATCGCCCAAAAAACACCTCTTTTTTACACCTCTCTAAAGCCATACCTTTTTGATGCGATTATCTGTGTCGTAGGGACAAGCCAACCCTATAAAAACTATCCTGTAAATGCTTGGATAGAGGCTATCGAGGCACTCCAAGAAAAGGTGCTTTTGGTGTGGGGTACGTCCCAAGAGGAGCGTGACGCTCAGACTATAGCCGATGCCACACCCTTGGCAAATGTAGCACCCAAGCTCACCCTCGAAGAGTTGGTCGCGCTTGTTTCTCATGCACGATTGGTCATCGGAGGCGATACAGGACCTACCTATTTGGCATGGGCGCTCAATCGACCCTCGATTACACTCTTTGGGGCGACCTCCGCGCGCCGCTCGATGTGGACAACCTCGATGAATGTTGCACTCGAATCTAGCTCAGCCGTCGATGATGCACGCACCGACAAAAGAGATTTTTCCATTGCCACTATCGAAGCGCTCGACATAGCCCACACTGCAAGGAGATTGCTTGAAACACAAAATTAACTACGCCTTTTTCTATCTCTTCACGCTTCTCATCATCGCACTGCCTGCCTTTGTGCGACGCTCCTTTTTTAGGGGATTGGGTCGATTGTGGTATGCATTGGACAAAAAGCGTGTGCGTGTGGTCTTAGCCAATTTGACGCTAGCCTTTGGTGATACGATGCCACTGTCTCAAAAATACGCTATAGCACGAGGCTGTTTTGAGAATCTCTTTTTGGAGATGTTGTCGGTCATCGAGACGCACTTTTTGCCTATCGAGCGTATCGCCAAAACGCTCCATTTTGTGGGACTAGAGCATATCGAAGCGGCACACGTCTTGGGCAAACCCATCGTCTTTTTCACCGCACACTATAACGATTTGGAGATTGGGGGTATTGCTTTGGGACTTGCCACGCAAACCGTCCACAGCGTCCAAAAAGCGACTAACCCCTACATCGATGCCTTTATCTCCAAAGGGCGCCAAAAAGTGGGACTGGTGATGGTGCCCATGCACCAAGCGATGCGCAACCAAGCACGCCAACTCAAAAACGGCGGCGATGTCTCTATCGTCGTCGACCAAAGTGTCGATGGGACTACCGTAGAGTTTTTCGGTCACCCCACCAAGCACACCATCTCCGCCTCCAAACTCACGCGCAATTATGATGCGATTTTGATGCCTACCTTGCTACTCAAAACCGCCCAAGGGGCGTGGCAACCCACCTTTTTTGCCCCCATTCCCTTCACCAAAACTGACGATGAAGAGATAGATATTGCGTATCTGACACAAGCACAAGCCTCCTTCATCGAAGCGCAGATTCGCGCCAATCCAGCGCCATGGTTTTGGTGTCATCGACGGTGGAGAGACACGTATCCCAAGATGTATGCCTGATGCAAAAACCTTTTGTGTGGGACAGCTACGCCGACCAACCCTTCCCCCTCGAGGATAGAGCCTACAAACGCGCCCATCGATGGCGCAACCTGCCCAATATTCTCTGGACTATTTTTTTGGGTGGCTTGCTTTTGCCCCTTTTTTATATCGCGCGCCTCTTTTTCAGCGCAAAAAAGCCCTCGATACACGATTTTTTTGGGATGGGAATCAACCTCGACAAAGAAAAAAATGGCATCGACCAACGTCTGCTCATCGATGAGCTGGGCATCGAGCATCTGTTGATTCGCTTCCCCCTGTGGGAGATGGAAAAACTCTCTCAATACGTCGCATTTACTGAGCGTTTTAGAGACAAACATATCACCCTCGTCCTCCTGCCATCACGCGCTCACATCGAGGACGAGGCACTTTTGGCGCGCGATGTGGGAGAGCTTTTCATCGCCTTTGCCCCCACTGTCGAAGCGTATCAAGTGGGCAATGCCATTAACCGTACCAAATGGGGATTTTTCAGCATGGGGGAGTACCTTCGCTTCTTCAAAACCGTACGCAAAATACATCGCAGCATGGGGCAAAAAAGTGCACTTTGGGGACCCAACATCATCGATTTTGAGTTTTACTACGCCATTCACACACTCCTAAGTGGTGTGCGCTTCGATGGGGTGAGTATGCAACTCTATGTCGATAGACGCGGAAGCCCACGCAACCGTCAATGGGGGCTAAATCTACGCGGTAAAATCGACCTGCTCTACGCCATCGTGCAGCTCTCGCCCCAGCGAAGTGCACCACTCTACATCACCGAAGCCAATTGGCCGCGTCAAAACAGTGCACCCTACGCACCCACAAGCGAAACAGAGTGTGTCGATGCGGCGCACTACGATGCCTATATGGTCGACTATTTTGCGTTAGCGTGGCAAAGCCAAAAGGTCGAGAGGGTCTATTGGCATCAGCTGGTCGCCAAAGGGTATGGTCTGGTCGATGAGACGACGGGCGAAAAATACAGCGCCTTCGATGCCTTAAAAACCCTTATTTCCACCGCAAAAGCCCAAAATGGTATACTTCCGCACCCCAAAGGAGCCCTATGATTCCCACACACTACGCCAAAAATGCGATACATTTTTTGACGATTTTTTTGGCGTTTGTCACGCCGCTCTCGATTGCGCTTATCAATCTCTCTCTTGCCTTGATTTTAATCATTTTTTTGCTTCATCGTGACCTATTTGCTTCACTCAAAATTATGGTCAAAAATCCTTTGGCAATTGCCGCTCTTGCGTATGTGGGCGTATACGTTTTCGGGCTTTTTTATCCCCATTACATAGGTTTTACCAATCCCTATTTCCATGAAGCTTTGCCTCTTTTGGCTCTGCCTGTTTTGTTGGTAATGCTCGATAACCGCACTATCAAACCTGCCCTCATCGGGTATGTGGCAGGTGCGCTTATCTCTGCGCTCTTTTCCTACGGCATTATCTTGGGCTATTATGAATCCTATTTTTATGCAGGGCACCTCTCCTATTTCACCAATCGACTCGACCACGCACCTCAAATGGCATTCGCTTTTATCCTCACGCTTACGATGGTACTCTTTTGGTCGCTCTCACCGTTGCAAAAACGCCTCTTAGTTGTGCTCAATCTCCTCTTTCTTTTCAATGTTTTTCTCACCGATGGACGCGCAGGACAAATCGGCTTTGTCCTTGTTATGGCACTTTTTCTCTACTGGTATTTCCACGGCAAACCTCTGCACCTACTCGCTGGCATCACTGCCTTGGTGCTCTTTTTGGGGACAATGTACTACGCCAACAACACCTTCAGCTCGCGTATCGATGAGGCAGTCGATGAGGCAATTCACTACGAAGAGAAGCTCAATACCAGTGCAGGTCTACGTATCCATATGTGGATTGACTCTTGGCGACTTTTCCAAGCACATCCTCTTTTGGGTACGGGCACAAGTAGCTACGGCGATGAGGCAATAAAACTGCGCCAACGCCTTGGTAAAGTGATGCTCAACCATGCCCACCCTCACAACCAATACCTCTTTTCAGCAGTTCAGTTTGGAATAGTAGGGCTTGCAGCACTCTTGTCTCTTTTCGTCGCACTTTTTTGGAGTGCACGACGTTCTCCACGTGATGAATACACCTTCTTGCGTATAGCCATGCCCACGATGTTTATGGTCATTATGCTTAGCGACGTTTATCTCAGCCACACCATGACCGTGGCTCTTTTCATCCTCATCGCAGCCCTACTCTACCGCCCACCCTATGTCAAACAATCCTAGTCTGCTTATCGAACTGCCCTCGTGGATTGGTGATGCTGTCATGGCTACACCCACCATCGAGGCACTTATCGACCATCTCTCTCCTTCACGCATCACTCTCGTAGGGGTTGCCTCTTCAATAGCACTTTTTAGCCGTGATACACGCTTCGCTCGCTGTCTCATCGATAGCACCAAAAAGAGCAAAAACCGCTTTACAGCTACCCTAACACTAGCGCGTGAGATTGGTGCACACGATGTAGCACTCACCTTTCGTGCTACTGCCTTTAGTCACATATTGCTACGCGCTACCCAAAGCGAGATGCGCATTGGCAAGCGTGCATCATTTCTCAGCCCTCTTTTTTTGACCCACGCTATCAATGTGCCCTCTACGATGCACTACGTAGAGCGCTATTTTCGGCTTTTCAACAAGGTGTTCGATGCGTCACGACCCTTGGGGGCGCTTACACTTCAGTCAAGCCCTATTGCCACGGTACGTCCTACGCTTGCCATCGTGCCAGGGGCGGCGTATGGCAGTGCCAAACGGTGGTACCCACAATACTATGCAGAGGTCGCTATCGCGCTTGCAAGCCACTACGACATTGTACTTTTGGGCGGTGGCGCAGAGCGTGATATAGCCGATGAAATCGCGCAAGCACTTCAAAATGCAAATATTACCCTCTACCAAAACTTAGCAGGTCAGACCTCTATCGAAACCCTCGTCGATACGCTCGCAAGTGTGGCACTCTTCATCGGAGGGGATAGCGGTCCCATGCATATTGCCGCGGCATTGGGTCGTTCGATTGTGGCAATTTATGGTCCTACAGACTATCGATACAGCCATCCATGGACATCAACGCCCTACACGTTAGTGCACAAAAATCTCTCTTGTATGCCTTGCGCCAAGCGTACGTGTCCTTTGAAGCATCACGACTGTATGCGCACACTCACCCCGCGAGAGGTTATCGATGTGGCAGTGCGCTTGAGCGAATCGCCAACACCGCAATCATAAGTGCGCCCCACGTCAAAATAAAGTGGTGCACCCACCCCTCTGACATAAAGTAAAGCAACAAAACCGAGAGAAAAATCGCCTTAAGCGCGCAGTCTTTGGAGCTGTGTGGCATACGCCACAGCGAGATGAAAATCATCCCAAAAAGCACCAATCCCACCAGACCAAACTCTACAATAATCATCAAAAATTGGTTTTGTAAATCCAGATGCACATACCCTGCTTCAATAAGTTGTGGGTATTTTGCACGCTCCAAATCGGTCACCAATTTCTCATGCCCTACCCATCCTGCACCCAAAAGCGGACGCTCTTTCCAAAGCTCCCACGCAGGAAAATAGCTCCCCAGTCGATTGCCCAAACCTGTCGCGTAGTTATCCTCGTACAGCACCATCTTGATACTGTCGATGGTCAATTGTGTACGCGATGCAAAGGTACTGCTCAAGTTCCATGCTAACGCCCCAACCAGCACAATGCCTACGACGAAGAGCCCCAACGCTTTAAGCTTGTTGCGCACGCCCAAAAAGAGCACCAAAAGGGAAGTGACAAAAAATATCATCTGCCCTGTTCGACCACCGTTGATGAAGAGATTGATGGTGACGCTCACAAAAAAGAGTCCATAGATAATACGACTTCGTAGCTCCAACGTCGTAGCAATGCGATAGAGCAAAAAGAGCGACGTAAAGGCCAAAAGTGTGCTGTACTCGATATGCATCATAAAGGGCGTAGGGTCATCGGGAGAGACGTTTTTGTAGCGCCACAACTCAAAAAAGATGCCGTAAGAGACTATCTCACTGACAAAAATTCCCAGCAAAAAGGCGGAGAGAAGATGGTGTGTTTGGTGGGGTTTGATATAGATGACCAAGGCAGGAATTATCAAGATAAAAAGATAGACCGTAGTGAATCGATAACGCCACAAATCTCCCATCGTGTGCGCCCACAAAAGCGAAACAAATCCAAAGAGAATAAAAATTGCGAACCATCGAACGACGGGAATAGACCAAAGTCGACGACCATCCTCACCCAATCGACGCATATAGAGCGCATCCCCTAACCAAAGCAAAAACATCGCCGCGGACAATATGCTAATGAGCGCCTTGGAGAGTGGTAACGTAAAGGCAAAAAAGAGCGCGATGCCGAAAAAAATCTTCTCAAAGGTGCGCATCTAAAACCCCACTCGCATGCCACCGTAAAAGGTCTGATTGAAGAGCATCGAGGTGGTTTTGTAGTTGGTGTGCAGAGTACGCCAATCGAACAAAATACGCATATGGTCAAAAACCTCATACGCTACACCCGTACGAAACTCGAAATACCCCCCTGCATCACTAAACGAGAGCGAAATAGGGGCAAAAAAGAGTGACCCTGTCGCGAAAAAGGGTATGCCGTTTTTGAAAACGCGATACTCCATATCCAATCCCACTGGCAAGCTCAAAAAGTAAAGCCCGTTGTAGTTGGAAGAGATGAGCTTGACACCCACGCCCATGCGTACGCCATCAAATTCAGGAATGTCACTGGTATAGAGAAAATCCAATGCCCAAAGCCTTGGTCCCCTGCCATCGTCGGTGCTAATAGCGCTAACTCCCACAAAATAGCTATCGATGGCATACCCATCGAGGAACTGTCCAATATCAAAAGCGACATCGACCTCCACATCGAGATTGGAGATATTCATCATCCCTCTGTGCACCCCAAAAGCGGGCAAGAGCAAAAGCATGAGCAAAAATAGCGTTCTCAACACAATGAACCTTCATGGATTTTTTGGATGGTTTGGGTGGTGCTTTTGCCCTCGACAAACTCTATAAGTCGCACCTCTTTGGCGATGTCACTGCCTACGACCTCTTTGCCTGCGTAGTCGCCCCCTTTGACTAGCACATCAGGAACGATTCGTTTGATCAATTCATAGGGCGTATCTTCATTGAAGAGCACCACGAAATCGACACTGGCTAAGGAGGCTAGGATAAGCGCTCTATCCTCTTGGGGGTTGATAGGACGCGTAGGACCTTTGAGGCGGCGTACCGAATCATCGCTGTTGACCCCCACTATCAAAATATCGCCGCACGCTTTGGCTTTTTCCAAATAGCGCACATGCCCAACATGCAAAATATCAAAACAGCCGTTGGTAAAGACAACACGCTTTTGGGCGTGGTTACGCACTATCGTCTCGATAGCGTCAAAACTTTTGATTTTACTGCTACTGCCTTGGTGCTCTTGACGCGATAAATATTGGGCAATTTCCACGTGTGTGGCTGTAGCAGAGCCTAGTTTTGCCACCACCACAGCGGCCGCAGCATTGGCGTAGTGTGCCGCATCGATGAGCGAGTGACCCTGACAAAGCATATAGGCCAAGGTTGCAATGACCGTATCCCCTGCGCCTGTCACATCGAAGACCTCTTGGGCGATGGTCGGAATCGTTTGCATCGACTCATCGAAGATTGCCATACCATCTTCAGAGAGCGTAATAACCACTTGGTCGAGGTCGTAGGTGTCACGTAGCCAAAAGCCTGCACGTGTCAAAGCTTCAAGGCTACCAAGCTCAAAACCCACCGCCAATGCCGCCTCTTTGCGATTGGGAGTGATGAGTGTCGCACCTCGATATTTGGTATAGTCTTTGCCTTTGGGGTCGACCAATAGATGTTTGCCCGCTTTACGCGCCATAACAATGAGCTTTTGGGTAAGTTCATCGACCAAAAGACCCTTGCCATAATCAGAAAGCACCACCCCATCGACACGCTCGATGATACGCTCAACACGCGCCAAAAGCTGGGCTTGACTCTCCCCCGAAATAGCTTGGGTCGTTTCATGGTCGTAACGCATGATTTGTTGGTTGCTTGCGATGATGCGACTTTTTTTGGTGCTTTTACGTTTAGCTTCGATGATAATGTTTTGCGTCGAAATATTGGCTTGTTCCAAATGCGCCAAAAGCTCTGCACCTACGGCATCATCACCGATGACGCTTGCCACCTCTACTTGTACATTGAGCGCCAAAAGATTATTGACGACATTGCCTGCACCACCCAATACGACCGATTCACGCTCCACTGCGACGACTTGCACAGGAGCCTCAGGCGAAATGCGGTCACATCGACCCCACAAATAGTGGTCTAGCATCACATCGCCTACAACTAAAATTTTACTTTTTTGTGTCACATTATTCCATTTTGTGTTGCATCTGTCGATACGAAAATTTTGAAGTTACAAAGCCAAAAGTGTGCCATATCCCCCTCTGGCCTCACAGCATTTTATAAGATTTGCAAGTTATAATTGCTTGAATTTTTCACATTACTTAGGAGATACACCTCATGAAAAAGCTTGCTCTTATCGCTCTTATCGCTGCTGCTACTTCGGCTTTCGCTGCCGCTCCCGCTTCTTACAATGCTTGTGTTGGTTGCCACGGTGCAGCTGGTGAGAAAAACACACTCGTTCCTGCTTCTCACCCCAATGCTTTGACAAAAGCGGAAATCGTTACCTCTCTTCAAGGTTACAAAGCGGGTACATTGAACAAATACGGTAAAGGCGCGATGATGAAATCATTTGCTTCACGTCTTACTGATGACCAAATGAAAGAAATTGCTGATTATATGGGCAAATAATTCCTTCTACTCTCTGCAAGGAGAGTAGTTGTTTTACAAGTTTATTTTTTTAGTAAATTTGCAAAACAACTTCACAAAAGTTCTCCCCCATGCGACAAATTGCTTTTATCACTTTTTTGCTTCTCGTTTTTGCTTCACTCTTTTTTTATTTCAATCGGTGTACCGATCAAGAGGCTATCGACGCTATCCAAGCTACACCGCTGGATATCGACCAAACCCAAGCCGCATCTACCTTGGCAACGACGGCCAACATCTACCAAAAGCGCTGTCAACCTTGCCACGGAACCCACGGACAACTAAGCGCTCTCTCCAAAAGTGACATTATCAACACATGGAGTGCCACCAAAATCGAGCAGGCACTTCTGCACTACAAACATGGCAAACGCGATGCCAAAGGAATGGGAAGCATGATGCATGGTCAAGCCGAACAGCTCAGCGACGAAGAGATAAAAGCACTCGCCAACTATATCGCTACCCTTTCGATTTAGTTTCGTAACTTTTGCGTTTGGCTTCGCGCTTAACCGCGTCATTGAGGTCTTCCGTACTGTCAAAGAGCACCGAATTCATATTGCGCTCGTGGTCATCGAACTGATTATGTTTGAGCCCCCACAAAAAGGCAATCAAACTAAACACCCCCAACAAAATCGATGCACCCAACATCATAATCACAACCCAATCGCTCATGCTCTTACCCTTTCCATTTGATACGCAGTGAATTTCCTACGACAAGCAAAGAGCTCGCCGACATCGAGAGTGCGGCAATGAGTGGAATAATATAGCCGCTCACCGCCAACGGTATTGTCGTAGCATTATAGAGAAGCGAAAGAAGCAAATTTTGTTTGATAAGTCGATAGGTACGGCGCGCCACCACAAACGCCTCTTGCAAAGCGTACAAATCATCGTGCAAGAGCACCACATCGCTCGTATCGACCGCTACATCCGCCCCATGACCCATCGATATGGCAATATCTGCACTTGCCAAGGCGATAGTGTCATTGACCCCATCACCCACCATCACTACGCCCTCGCTTATGGCTCGGCGCGCTTTGACAAGTGCCGCTTTTTCATCGGGAGAGAGGTGCGCATGTAACGTCGTGATTCCTACGGCATTGGCTACGGCTTGCGCATTGTGAAGCGTATCCCCTGTGAGCATAATGACCTCAATATGTGCGCGCTTCATCGCATCGACAAACTCACCTGCACCTTCACGTAGGGTATCTTCGAGTCTATACAATCGACACAGCTCTTTGTCACGCGCTACCCAAAAATGCAATCCCTCATAGACCTCATCGGGAATCGCAACACCCTGCTCTCTCAAAAATGTGGCACTTCCACCCCAATAGGTGTGCTCTGCCACAATCATCTCGATACCTCGCCCAGCATGAGAGACAAAACGCTCATGCCCACGTGTAGGACTCTCGCAATAGCTATTGACCGCCTTGGAGATAGGGTGTATTGACTGTGCCGTCATCGATGCCACAATACTCTCTTCGATAGGAGCAAAATCGATTTGCTCTACGACCATTGGCTTGCCATAGGTCAATGTACCTGTCTTATCGACAAAGAGTGTAGTCGCTTTGGCTAACGTCTCGATGTGTGCCGCCTCTTTGAAAAGCACCCCTTTTTTGGCACCCAACGACACCCCTACGAGTGTCGCCACAGGTGTAGCCAATGCCAAGGCACACGGACACGCAATGACAATAACCGAAATAGCAACCATCAGCGTTCGCTCAAACGTCGCATCGACACCCCACGGTGCTATCCATACTATGAAGGTCATAATCGCCAAAAAGAGAATCGTACTGGAAAAACGACCACTGAGACGATTTGCCAATCGTTCGATAGCAGGCTTTTTATCAAGTGACTCCTCTAGCATACGCACCAACTTGGCAAACGTTGAGTTCTCAAAGGTACTACGCACCGCCATGCGTACACTTCCATTGAGTGCGTTGGTGCCGCTTATGACGCTGTCACCCTTTTGCTTCCACACAGGCACACTCTCACCTGTCAACGAAGACTCATCGACATAGGTTTCCCCCTCGATGACCACTCCATCGAGTGCGAAACGCTCTCCTGCACGCACCTCTAGCACATCATCGACTTCGACACTGTGAAGTGGTATGGCAGTGATGGTACCGTCCGAGGCTACCTTGTTGACCTCCATGGGGATGTGTCGATTCATCTTGTCTAGCGTATCTGATGCCGCTTTTTTGGACAATACCTCCAGAAATTTGCCAAACAATACAAAGGTAATAATCATCGATACTGAATCGAAATAGGCCTCGCCGTGTTGGGTCAGGGTAGCGTATATCGAATAAGCATAGGTGAGTGTCGCGCCCGTAGCGACCAAGGTGTCCATATTGACAAAGCCATTACGCGCACCGTAATAGGCTCCACGGTAAAAAACCCAGCCGCTGTAAAAGAGTACAGGTGTAGCCAAAATCCACTCAGCGACATTGAGAATGGTTTTGATGCTTGCATCCATGCCCGTGAAGTAGCCCGCATAGTGCGCCAAGGCTATCCACATGATGTTCATCGAGGCAAATACCGCCACAATCAGACGCGCGAAATACTCTTTGCGCACGGTGCTGTTTTTGTTTTCAGAGACTTTGGGGTCGTAGGCGTAGGCGTCATAGCCAATGGCACGAATCGTATCGATAATTTTGGAGAGCTTGATTTGCGTAGGATCCCAAAGAATTTTGGCTTTGTTGGTAGAGAAATTTATCGTAGCCTCTACCACCCCATCGGTTTCATGGAGTACTTTTTCATTGAGCCAGACGCACGCCGCACAATGTATCCCCTCGACCACGAGAGCAATTTCAAGCAATTCACCCTTGGACTTGGCAAACTGTGCCATAAAAGCGGGCGCATCGAAGCGTGAGCTCTCCTCCAGATGACGGCTTTGTGGGGTCAAAGGTACCGTGGCACTGCGCTCATAAAAGCGCTCTAGCCCTTGGTCATGGATGAGATTGTAGACCCCTTGGCACCCTTTGCAACAAAAATAGAGCCTCTCATCACCCGCTTTTTGCTCTATCATCACATCGGGACTAAACTCCAAATGACAATGGCTACACGCTATTTTTTCTCTACGCATGAGGTACCTGCAAATCGTGAAGTTGGCGTATTATACCGCCGTTAGCCAGTGTCGAGGTGGCACTTGGATGCAGTAAAAATTGGTGTCCCACGCCCGCTTTTTGCGCCGCCTCGATGTCGCGTGGGCTGTCTCCTACCATGATACTTTGGGACATATCGATATCCCACGCTTTTTGCGCATCGATAAGCATCCCAGGGGCAGGTTTGCGACAGCTACAAGGACCTGTGATGTCAGGATGGTGCGGACACATATAGACGGCATCGATGGTGGCATGGTGCGCTTCAAATGTTTGACGCATCCACGCCATCAAGGTCTCAAAATCCTCTAGCGTAAAAAGCCCTCGTGCGATGCCCGATTGATTGGTCACTATAATGATGAGATAGCCAGCCTCTCTAAAACGCCGCACCATTTCAAAAATACCCTCTACGAAAACCACCTCATCGATGTGCCCTATATAACCCGTATCGAGATTGATGACACCATCTCTGTCCAAAAACAGCGCACGTCTCAACTATGCATCTTTGTAGAGTGCCTCTTCGATGGCATCACAAAAAATATGCCCCAACATAATATGCGCCTCTTGGATACGTGGCGTACTCATAGAGGGCACGACGATAGCATAGTCAGCGACTTTTGCCATCGCCCCGCCATCACGTCCGACCAAAGCAACCGTCGTAATACCTTTAGATTTTGCAACCTCAAAAGCATTGAGCACGTTTGCAGAGTTGCCTGAAGTGGAGATACCAATGAACATATCCCCTTTTTGCCCCATGCCCTCTAGCTGACGTGCGAAGACTTGGTCATACCCAAAATCGTTGCCAATCGCCGTGAGATTTGAACTGTCCGTGGTCAAAGCAAGCGAGGCTATCGAGGGGCGATTGCGCATATAGCGTCCCACCAACTCAGCGGCGATGTGCTGCGCATCTGCGGCTGAACCACCGTTGCCCGCCAATAAGGTTTTGTTGCCTCTTCGATAGAGTGCAATAGCGGCATCGATCACTTTTGCAAGGGCATCAAGCACCTCTGGATGTACCAAAAGTGCCTCCTTGACGGCGATACTCTCTCGAATTTGCTGTGCAATATTGACCATCGATGACCCTTTAGATTTTGAGTTTAAAAATTTTTGCCATAGGCGTAGTGATAACCGCTTCATAGTAGCGTGGATCCGCGTTTTCAAAGAAGAAGAGCTGCACATAGGTCGATGCCAACGCTTTGTCGTCAAGCAGCAACACTTTGCCATAGCTTGGCAAAAGCACCAAATTGAGATTGGCTTTAAAATCGAGTAGTTGTTGCTGGCGCATCAATTGTCCTTGCTGATTATAGGCTACGCGATAGAAGGTTTTGAGGGGAATTGGGCGACCGTTTTGGTAGAGTTTGCCATCGCGTTTGGAGAAATAAAAATTATTTCCCAATTGCAACCTATCGGGCAAATCTTGGTAGGAGAGCATCTGCATCATCGAAAGCGGTTGTGATTTTCCAGTGGTCGCCTCAATGGCCGCAAACGACTCTACGACACGATAGATGGAGTGCATTCTAAAAGGCAAATAGAGATAGATACCGCGTGTGGGCACAGGCAACGGCACCGTCTCATCCATACCCAACATCTCAATCATCTGGGTACTCGTTGCGAACGCATATTGACGCATAAAATCGGGTAGCCAGTACCAAGGCATATTTGCTTGGGGTATCCAATAATTTTTTTCTACAGCGATACGTGCAATTTTTGCCCCTATTGCTTGGGGTTGGGTGAGAGCTAGCGCAACAGGGTAATTGTTGCGTCCATCATGAATCCCCCCATCGACCAATGTCTCTACATCGGCGTAGTAGCGAATCGGAAACCCGTAATCCCACCACGCTAGGGTGTAATCTTCGCGCTTTGCAATGCTATGTAGCGTATCAAGCACCTCGACCTCTTTGGTCGTCATCACCGTAGGGACTTTGTAGTCGTAGACGTGTGCGATATTGGGGTAGAGGATAGCTACTGTCGCACCCAATGCCAACACATACCGTACGCCCATACGCATGCGTGCTTCCTCGATACTGTTGCCGACTAGCGTTGCAAGATACATTATCAAATACCCCATACCCAATGCCATAGGCACCACGGCATAGATAGTAAAACGCAATCCCCCACCCGATACCCATTGAGGGAACCATCCATACGCCATAAAGCCCAAGCCCAAAAGAGGCAGAGCCAAAAGCATCACGCGGTAGTGATAGGCTAAGAGTGCATACCCAACGAGGGAGAGGAAAAAGGTCGCCACATGCCCGCTGATACGATCGGCAAAGGTCTCAAAAGGAATTTGCCCCGCTTCACTGATGGTTTGGGAAACATCGTAGAAATAAAACTGCATTCCGCCACTTCCCACGGCTTGGACTGCATCGCGGAAAACATAGAGTTTCAATCGAAACCAAATCGGATCAAGCCCACCAAAAGCCATAAAAAGAAGGATGGCAATGCCCAATACGCCATAAACATAACGATCATAGCGCTCTTGACGCAACACCCAAAAGGCTCCCAGCACCAGTACAATGCGCATCCATGTCTCCATACCCATCATCGCCAAAAGCATCATCGCTACGACTTTGACCATAAAGGTATCACGACGTGCAAAGAGGAGAATGTAGCCCAAAACCAGTGCAAAAAAAGCAAACTCTAGTGCATAACTTTGGGGATACCACAATCGATAGGCAACAATATCGAGTGCCATGACGAGCAGATAGTTGACATTTCGGGTTTGCAACGCTTTGATAAGTGTCCAAAGTAACAACGTAGGGAAGAAGATATTGAGCATATCGGTATCGAAATAGCCCATCATAGTGCGGTTGTAGTAGCTCCATGCGATACTCGCCAAAAGCGCTGCCACAAACCCTGCAAGCGTCTGCCCCAAGGCACGACCAATAAGAATAATTGGCACCACCACAAGCGAACCCAACAAAGCAGGCAAATAGAGTATCACCGTCTCAAAAGAGAGAGGCAATACCCAAGCAAAAATCGCTGTAACGATTGCAGGAAATTGCACTGCTGTGGAAAGATTACGTGGATCTACACTGCCCGCCAAAATATCGCGTGCACCCTCGGCGAAGAGGTAGCCATCGTTGGTATTGATCATCATTTGACCCGCCCAATAAAAGTCCTCAACATCGGCGAACATATCAATCCAAATGTAGCGCACAGCGATGCTAAAGAGGTAAGCAAAAAGCATCAGCGATGCTAATGCGTAGGGGTGATTCTCGTCAAATGTTTTCATTGGCTATCCTTATAATAAATCGCTCGCATTGTACCAAAGTGCTATTACAAAAGCCTACTCTTTGGGACACCTTTGCCCGTTGTGCCTTTGTAGCTAAAGGTAATCGTGCTACCCAATGGAGGTGGTACTGCACGCATCGCATCACTCAAACCCGTCCCGATTTTGAGCACTTGGTCGCCATAAGCACACAGCAGCGCACCTACTTGATGGGCATATTTACCTTTGCCTTGTGTGTAGCCTGTCACTTTGCATTCGGCATCTTCGTAGGGTTTGAGCTTCAGCGCACTCGATAAGCGCCCCGTCTCATAGCCTCGATGAGGGTCGCGCACGACGATGCCCTCGCCACCCTCTCGCACGACACTATCCCTAAAAGCAAAAGCCGCTTCGTTAGAGGCACATGGCAGTTGTGCCACTACGTGCAGATGCTTTCCCTCGTAGGATTTGGCTAGAGCCAACCGCTCATACAGCGTCCCTTTGGCGTGAGGCACCTCAAAAATATGATAGACAATCGCACGCCACCCTTCATGCGGCAGAGATTGATTGACTATCGATGTGATACGTTCAAAATCGCCTCGATGGGTATAGAGTTCACCGTCCACTGCAAAAGGGGGCAATTGCTCCACAAACCACGCAGGTGCGGCGAAACTTTTGCCTGAGCGCGAAAGAAGTCTCTTGCCATCCCAATAGGCACGCACTCCATCGAGCTTCTCACTCATGACCCAACCCGATAGATTTTTATCCTCTTCGAAGGTCTCTAGTAGAAAAAGTTGAGGCTTTTGCGCCCATGTTACACCGACTATCCACGCAACAAGCAGAAGCCTACTTAGCATAAAAATAGTTAGTCGCCTCTACAAAGCCATCTACGCTACCGCAATCGAATCGTCGACCTGCAAATTTGAAGCCCAACACTTTGCCCTTTTGTGCTTGCGTACGCAATGCATCAGTGATTTGAATCTCACCATTTTTTCCAGGGAGTGTCTGCTCCAAAATTTCAAAAATATCAGGAGTTAAAATATAGCGCCCAATAATCGCCAAATTGGAGGGAGCATCTTTAGGGTCAGGTTTTTCGACCATATCTTCGATTTCAAAGAGGTTTTTCTCTATTTCATGCGCTTTTATCACACCGTATTTGTGTGTCTCTTCGATAGGCACCTCTTCGATAGCGACAATCGAGCATCGGTGCTTCTCATAGAGCTTCACCATTTGATTGAGCACCGTAGGTCCCTCATCATTATCACAGAGGTCATCGGCGAGTATCACCGCAAAAGGCTCATCCCCAATGAGCGTCTGACCTGAGAGTATCGCATGCCCCAATCCCTTCATCTCCACTTGACGCGTGTAAGAAAAAGTACACTTAGTGATAACTGCACGAATCTCCGTGAGATAGTGTTCCTTGCTTGTGCCTTTGATTTGGTGCTCTAGCTCATAACTAATATCAAAATGATCCTCGATAGCGCGTTTACCGCGTCCTGTGACGATTGCCATCGTGTCTAGACCTGCTGAAATGGCCTCTTCTACACCATATTGCAAAAGTGGTTTGGTCAATACAGGTAGCATCTCCTTGGGAATAGCCTTGGTCGCGGGCAAAAAGCGCGTACCGTAGCCAGCTGCAGGAAAGAGACATTTACGAATTTTGGTGTGTGACATAGAGTGCCGCCTTGAGTAAAAAGTGCGCCCATTTTACTCACTGCCTGCTTAAAAATGCAAAAATCAAAATCACAAGATATAACATATTAATGTTTATAGAATTAAAGCAATTGTAAGTCAACCAAAAGTACCATACTTTTGCTACAAAAAAACAAGGAGAAACAATGAAGGCTATTCTTATCACAATCATGTTGACGCTTGGCGTCTGGGCGGCTATCGATATCAACAGTGCTAACGCCAAAGAGCTAGAGGGTATCAAGGGAGTGGGAGCCAAAACAGCATTGGCTATCGTGGAGTACCGCAAAACCAATGGCTGTTTTGGTACGGTCGAGGAGCTTATCAAAGTACGCGGCATCGGTGACAAACTCGTCACCAAAAACAAAGATGCTATTGTCGCAGGTCCCTGCAAAAAATAGTTTATCGGGTGCGTAAAACCTTACGCACCCCTAGCGCAAAAGCCCATCCTATTGCGATTCCTACAGTGTCTGCCACCACATCAAGCATCGAAAAATAGCGCCCCTCGATGAAGTGTTGTACCACTTCGATTTGAAGACCAAAGCCCAAAAGAGCCACCGCCAAAACCATCGACAAAACTCCAAAAGCCCCTCTACCCACCACAAAAAGCGTAGCAAACGCCGCAAAATGGTTGAGCTTGTCCCAAAAATGTTCCACCACTTCGATATGCACTGTGGTTGTCGCCAGCCACTCGATGATACCAATCAAAAAAATAAAAAGCGCGAAAAATATTCTGTTTTGAATCATGATGTGACCTTTGAAAAATATGCGAGATTGTAGCACAGCGTTTTTTAGCTAAAATCGCCTTTTTCAAGGAGCTTTTCAATGCATCTACGTTTTGTTCTTCTCTTTATGACCCTTCTTTCACTCTCTACCGCCAAAGAGTGGCGTAGTGGCACATGGTTCGATATCGATATTGCCACTTCCGTCGCTCACGACACAGTTGTAAGTGTCCCCCAAGACCTCTACAACATCGCCGTGACTCCCTTCACTCACCCTCTAGAATCGCTAAGTTTTTTAGGACTCACTGCTGGATTGGTGGCTGTCGATTATCCCCTCACGCTTGCCTACCAAGAGTGGGTCGAAAAACCACTCGACCTCTACAGTCTGCCTACGCTCTTTATCGATACCCCTATTACACATGGTGCGGATAGCTGGGTAGTCTTTGGGATGGTGGGACACTATCTCGCAGGCTTTGCGCTGGGTGATGAGCGAAGCCAAGTTGCCGCGGTATTGGCTGGCAAAGCTGTCGCCTACTCTTTTGTCACCTCGCACGTACTTCTCAAAGCACTCACGGGTCGCAATCGCCCAGCGGACTCACTAGCGACATGCACAGGTAGCACCTCCTACGATACCTGTAGCCCTTTTGACTGGGGCAATTGGCACGCCCCCTATTGGGAGTCCAATCAATACGGCACCGCCATGCCCTCTTTTCATTTGACGATGTACTTCGCCGTGGCACGTGTCTATGCAGATGTCTATGAGAATTATTGGCTACCCTATCTTGGCGCCACGCTCATTCACATCTCCGATATTAAGGGACACCAACATTGGCTCTCCGATATGGTTGCAGGTGCACTTATTGGCACCTTTATCGGGCATCAGGTCACCTCTAGCTACTTTGGCACGACAGAGGGTGGAAGCACTGTGACGATTTTACCTCGCGCGGGGGGATTGGCACTTTCGTATGATTATTAGCTTTTGGGCCAAATAAACCCAAAATCAAAATCGATACTGCATTTATCTAGCTCAAATCGGTAGTGCTCGTCGAAAAAATCGCCTATTTTTATATATTGCCCCTCATGCAAGCGAAAACACTTCGCCTTTTGCCCATCAGGATAGACGATGACGTAATAACGCACACCCTCTTGGCGATAGAGCTCAAATTTGAGAATCTCATCACGCTTTGCTGTTGCAGGAGATATCACCTCGAAGACTATATCGGGGGCGCGATTGGGATGCTCTCGCGGTGTATAGCACAACACCATCACATCGGGACGCACCACCGTATCGACGCCTAGCGCTACATCCATCTCTATCACAGCTTCACACTCATTGCATCCATCTAGGGCTTCATCTAGCAATCGTGCTATTTTCAGACTTAATTTTTGGTGGGTGAAACTAGGACTGGGCGCCATCGCATAGGCATTGCCCTCGATAAGCTCCCAATCCCCCTCCCATGCCTCATAATCGCTCACGGTATAGTGTTCATGGTAGTGTGCTAGCATTGTCATATCTCCTCTCACTTTTATAGTGCAGATTATAGCCAATAGGTACTACAATCTTTTATCCTGATCAATGACTCAACTTTCTTAATGTATCAATAATAGTGACGCAAATGTGCCCACACGAGGCATCTAGCGCTAATACTGCGCTAATGAAGAATGCGCTAAAATTACCAACTTTTTGTGAATATTCGAGGTCTTATGATTATTTTGGGACAAAAATACAAATTTCAGCCCTTTGAGCTAGAGATTTTGCATCGACGCTTTGATGCGCTACGCATCGTGCCGTACCGCGACCGCACCTTCGACGAGATACGTACCGAAATAGAATCAGACAGAGGCACCAAGCTCATCGTCCTCAACACCCGCTACGAAGTCCCCAATGAACTCATCGCCTATCTGACCAAGCTTGAACTACGTGGCTACACCTATACCACTATCGAGCACTTCATGGAGCGCCACCTTCACAAATGCTATATCCCAGAAGACCATACTGATTTGCGTTTCTTGGAAGATGTGCGTCCCTACAGCGCATGGCAAATGATTCAAAAACGCACCATCGATTATCTCTTTTCGATAGGACTGTTGCTGGTTAGCTCTCCTATTTTGCTCTATAGCATCTCGCGTATTCACAGAGAATCTCCTGGGCGACTGCTCTTTCGTCAAATGCGTGTGGGCAAAAATGGGGAAGATTTCAAATGTATCAAATTCCGAAGCATGCATGAGAACTCTCATCACGACCCTTACACGCGCAAAAACGACACGCGTATCTATCCATGGGGAAGCTTCATGCGTCGCACACGCATCGATGAAATCCCTCAGATTTTCAATGTCCTCAGAGGCGATATGCATCTCATAGGACCACGTGCAGAGTGGAATATACTGGTCGATGAATATGAGACACAAATCCCCTACTACCATGAGCGTCATCTCGTCGCCCCTGGTATCACAGGTTGGGCGCAGGTCAATTACCCTTATGGTGCCAATATCGAAGACACCCGCCAAAAACTCATGTATGATCTCTACTATATCAAGTACTGGAGTTTGGCGCTAGAGCTTCGTGTGATTTGGAAGACGGTGATGGTGGTGATGGGGAAAAAAGGTCTATAGTTTTTTATACGCCTCAACGATTTTATCAACCATTTGACCCCTTTCAAATAATTCCTCAAATCTTTTTCTCGCATTATTTGCAAGGTATACGTAGGTTTCTTCATCACACATAATTTGTTTAAATGCATCTGCCAAGACTTTAGCATTTTTAGGTTCAACATTTTTCCCAGTTACATTGTGCTGATTAACCCAATCTACACCAGAACCTGCAATTCTTGTAGCCACAACCGGCTTTCCAAAAGACATAGCTTCAATTTGCACTATACCAAAAGCTTCTGACTTAGCAATAGAGGGTAAACAAAATATGTCGCACGCAGAATAATAACTACCCAAATTTTCATTTGAAATTTTACCTACAAGCTTTACCTTTTTTGACAATTCATTTTTATCTATCAACTCCAACAAATCATTCATAAGTTCACCACTTCCGCCTATGAGAACAACTGTTCCTTCATCTAATTCCTTCGCTGCATTAATCAAATACTCAAAACCTTTGTAGTAGGTCAATCTACCTAAAGAAAATACAATTTTCTTCCCGTGATTTTCGTTTTTTATCTTTAAAACTAAATTATGATTGACAGTCAATCTATCTGAATCAATTCCAATCGGAATAGGTACACATTTTTCTTTATACTTTTGCAAATATTTTGATTCTTCAATATACTTTGGTGTAGTTGCAATAATTAGATCTGCATTTCTCATAATCCAATTTTGAAGTGGCTCAAATAATCTCAAAAGATATTTTTGCTTAATAATATCGCTATGCCAGTGCAAAACTATCTTCTTATTTTTTGTGCCAACCAAAAATAATGCTAAAGTTGCCATTGGGTCAGGAAGATGCACATGAACAATATCATAGTCTCGAATCATGTTTTTAAGTTTTAAAACCATCTGTGGAGTTATTGATGTAGAAAATTTGATTCCAAATGATTTAGTTCTTACAACTTTGTAACCTTGCTCTATTTCTTCAGAATACATATACCCTTTATTTGAACACAGCACATCTGTACGGTATCCTTTTTGATTTAATACTTCAACAATGTCATACATAACAGTTTCAATCCCACCAATGTGAGGTGGATAGAATTTACCTAATTGTAGAATTTTCATTAAGTACCTCGTGATATAATCCTAAAATATTATTTGTATAAACTTCAGCTGTAAAATTTTTATTAACAAAATTATAAGCATTTTCTACTGAAGATACATAATGATTATTTTGAAAAAACTCAATAATAATTTTTGAAATTTCAGTTGGATCTTTCATTGGAGTTAATACACCAGTATTTTCATTAACTAAGTCTATATTGCCAACACAACTTGTGGCTACAACTGGAACTTTTTGCATCATTGCTTCAATAATTGCTGTTGGCAATCCTTCCCACAATGCAGTACTCCAATATAAATCAAAATAATGCAAATAACTGCTTGCAAATGGAGTATCAGCCCAAAATTCTACATTATTTTTTAAATTTAACGAATCACATATAGAATAGATCTTTTGTGCATATTCCTTGTCGTTTTCTATATAACCACCTAAAATATGTAAGCCTACATTTTTATCAGATTTAGCAACAATTTCTTTAAATGAAAATAGCATTGTTTCTAAATCTTTTTGTGGTGATATACGCGAAAGAGTGACTATATTGTAATCATATTTTTTAAGTACAATTAGTTTATCAAATGATAACTCTTTTTTTTCTATCGAAACTCCATTAGGGATAACACAAATTTTATTTTTATTATAAAAATTACTTTCTATTACTTTTATTTTTTCAGTATTTGATACAGCAATATATTTATCAACGAAGAATGAAAATGATTTCTCAAATAATTTGTATATAAATGATTTAATTCCGCTAAATTTATTATTAAATCCATGAAAAGTATAAATAATTTTTGCAGGTTTCAACAAAATAAAAGATGCAATAAATGTATAAAATGCTCCTCCTTTACCATGCGCATGAATAATGTCAGGCTTTTCTCTGTACAAAACAGAAATTACTTGCAAGATAGATTCAAAAGAAACACTTAGGGTATCTATATTATATAGCTTATTCGAGTACTTTTCAAACTCTTTACTTAACTCAATATCATCTTTTTTTGATATAACAATATGAATATTATTTTTGTCATCTTTAATTAGATTCAAGACAACGATTGGAGCACCTCCGAACTTCATAACAGGAAATAGATGCACTACTTTCAAATTTTTTCCTTCTTTTGTTTATATATCGTTGTTCCCATTATGAAAAAGAAAAAAGGAACGATAAAGTCAGTTTGCAATGAATTACCTCCAATGGAATTAGCAATAAAAAATCCTGGAATAAACAATTTAACACCATAAAGTGTAGCAGAATATATATTATGATTTTTTGTATTACTAAGTTTTCTTGCATAGTGCCACATAAAATAAAAAATAGAAAGCACTACGAAAAATGCAATTATTCCTGATTGGAATAATGCAGTAAATATTAAATTTTCAAGAAAAGGTGTACCTATCAAAATCAATGTATATCCCTCTCCATAGCCGGTGCCAAAAATTAATCCAAATGGACTCTCTGAGATATATTCAAATGCATCAGACATATATTTAAGTCTTTGTAGTGCACTACCGTCTTGATAGCCTTCAGAGCTTACAATTTTTCCTATTGTACCGAATGTTGAAATATCTTCCCATAAACCCATATAATATATAGCAAAAGTCAATAGAAAAACTGTTGAAGAAAATATTTTTAACAACTTAATGTTATTATATTTATCAAATATAATATAGAGAACACCTACAAAAACTATAAGCAATCCGCTCCTTGATTGCGTTAGTAATTCACCAACAAAAGCAATTATCATAAATATCAAATATTTTTTTTTATTTAAAAGAACATAGTGAGATAAGTACAGCAAAAATAAAAGGCCTACAAATATTCCAGTTTGCACAGACGTGTTTCCAATTGCACGAATGCCGTCAATACTTAAACCATACCCTGTGAATCCAATAAGCCGATACTCTTGTGAGTATCCCCATATAATATCCCCCATGGAAATAGGAAAAAAAATAAAATTATATATTACATATGAACCATAAACTATCACAAAGAGCAATTGAATAAAAATTATTTTTTCAAACAAACTTTCTGTCATATATTTTACAAAGTAATAACTAATAGAAATAATGAAACCGAATGAGAAAAACTTTATAATTAATAAAACTGCTTTCGTATCAACAATATCTGTATTAATAACCCCTAAAAAAAATGTTGACATTGAAATAAAAATAAATAAAAAATACGATTTTTCTATATTAGTTATTAGCATTATCTTTTTTTTTATTAGTAAATAAATTGAAATAAGAATCAAAAAAGGTTCAAATGGATACACAACAACAAAACCAAAATCAATTTTAGGAGTTAGGATTGTGGTTGATACATATAATAAAAATATTACAAAAAATACTCTGATAGTTGATATTTTATAATTTATTAAAATTTTACTTGCTATCATCAAACATCACACTAATAAGCATTGTATATTCATTAGCTATTTTTTCTATATTAAAATCATTAGCTTTATTCTTTGGAAAATATACATCAGTTTTAGCATCAAAGGTATTTTGAATCGCTTCACTCATATCTAATGGAGTCGCTTCACAAAGATATCCATATTTTCCATTTTCCAAAACTTCTTTTGCTGCTTCTATATTTGTTGCAATAATTCTTTTCTTGAAATACAATGCCTCTACTAAAACAATACCAAAACCTTCAATTAAAGATGGAAGTATAAATATATCTGCAAATTTTAAATATTTGTATGGATTCGTTTGATGCCCAAGCAAGAAAACATATTCATTTAGATGATTATTGTCTATAAACTTTTCTAAATTTTCTTTCTCACTTCCACCACCGATAACAAGTAAAATGAAATTTTTATTTCTTTCCTTTAGGATATTTATACTTTCTAATAATAATTTATGATTCTTTTGTTTTTCCAATCTTCCAATTGAGACAATAACTTTTTTATTTTTTAACTTAAAAATCAAATCACTTTCAATGGATTTATTTGATTGCTCTTCAATTTTGTTTATATCTATTGGATTATAAATTCTGGTAATTAAATTATTTTTTATACTCCAATTATTAACCAAATCATTTTTTACTGCATTTGAAACAGCAATGACATGATCAGACTTATTATATAGTTTAGTTAAAAGTTTTTTCATCACATAGTGTTTAGCACTCTTGACACTATCAATATACTGAGACAAAATACTATGTTCCGTTATGAGTACTTTGCTCTTAAAGTTGAAAATACTTTTTGTAATTAATACATGCAAGTTAGCATGTGTTAAATGTGATACCACTAAATCAATCTTATGTAATTTCAAAAGTTTATTTAAACTATACGCTTTATAGATAAGTCCAAATTTCTTATGCTCTAGATGTAATATTTCTACTTTTTTTGAAATTTGATCTATTATTGAAGATTCTTTTTCATCAACGATCAAATAGTATTTATCAATTAACTCTATATTCGAAAGTTGATTCAATATATCAATAACAACTCTCTCAGCTCCACCTATATTTAATAATGGGATATAAAATGCAATTTTTTTCACTTTACTATTCCAATTTTCTTGAGTATTTTCTTAATGACTATAAAGGAGTTTAATTTAACTCTTAATCTAAATTTATTCATTAACAGTAGCCACAATAATTTTCTATTAAAATTTTGGTTTAATTCAATAATCTCACAAATTACTTGATTACTTTTACTGAATTCTTTACTATTGTTTAACTTCACCGCTAATACGCGCATTAGACGATAAAATGAATACTCATACAAGTCTCCATATTTACTATAATTATTTTTTGCATAATCAAGGTAAACATTTAAAGAATCAGGTTTTTTTACATTATCATATATTTCGTGTTGCGAGCCTTGGTTTTCATGCCTTCTGTATCGAATTAGCTGTTTATCAATCAATGCAATTTTATTTTTTTGCATAATTCTAAACCACATCTCATAATCCGCTGCAGATTTGTATCTTTCGTTTAGACGAAAAGATCCAAGCTCTTGATATATACTTGCTCGAACCATGATTGATGGGGTGACTAAAAATAAACCCTCTTGATTTAATATTGAAGTAAAAATATCATCAAAAGAGTATTCATTTTTTGAAGTTAGTGATTTAGGCAAGGATATAGATTTGTATTCAATGCCACTAGAATCTATCTCTACTCCCATAGTCCCAACAATCCCTATCTCACCATTTTGTTTAAATGCTTTAATGCTATCTTCGACAATTGTAGGCATATACACATCATCAGCATGATAGATTGCAATATATTCTCCATTAGCCAACTCTATGAGTTTATTAAAATTAGCTCCTGCTCCTATATTTATCTTATTTTGAAAAAAATTCCATTGATATTTATTACAATACTCTCTTGCTATTTGGGATGTACCGTCCACAGAAGCATTATCACTAACAATGACCTCAATATTTTTATATGTCTGAGCAACAATACTATCAAGCATCTCTTTTAAAAACTTTTCTGAATTATATGTTGGGATACATATACTCACCAACGGTTGAATGTTCATATTAATTTCACTTCCTTAACAAATATTTTTTTAATAGAATTTTTTGATTGGACTCTAGCATGGTGTAGAAATACAAAATATAGAATGTAAAATATAATACATTCAGTAAAGTGGACTCACCATATCCAAATGTAAATAAAGATATATACCCTAGAACGAAAGGAACTTGCATAAAAAAGACTTTTTTAATTATTTGACTTAAAGAAATAATTATTTTCCCCCGAAGTTTATATTGGAGCAACAATGGTGTCATTATAAAACTTGACAACATACCAAAAGCTATACCCATTGCTACGCTAAATCCAGATTGGTTAATATTCAAAAAGAGAATTACTAGCAACGTGTGTACAACAGCTTCTATCCAAGGAACCAAAACACCATATTTTTTTACTGAATTTGTTTGAATCAAAAATGTTGTCAATAAACTATTTATACTCATCATTGCAGTATAAGCACCCAAAAATACTATTGTTGACAAATCAGAATCAATGCTATCACCTACCCAAAAGTGAATAATACTTCTTGAAAACAACAAACCACCAATCCAGATTGAACCACCAATAAAAATAGAGAGTAGTAAGGAGTTATTGTAAATATATTGCAGATTAACATAATCACCTTTTGCATGACAATCTGAAATCATAGGCGTAACAATAAGATTGATAGCAGAGAAAATAAAAAACGAAAAAGTAAACAATTTAAAAATTACTAAGAAAAATGTTATTTCTTCCAATGTCATAAAATTCTTCATTATAAGCGCATCCGTATTCCATATTACTAGAGCAGAAGCACCAATCACAATATATTTCAATGATTGTTTTATGATTTGCTTATACGCATAAAATTTAAAAAAATTAAATTGCCTAAAAATATCTTTTTGAATATACGTTTTAAACAAAACTAAAAAATGAATGAACGAAATAATACCAATTAAAAAAAGAAGTACAAATCTAATTATTAAGTATTCATTAAAACTTAGTTCTAAATAATCAGCTATTAAAATAGACAAAATAGGTAATGAAGAAGAAACAATAAAATAGACTCTTTCTATGTAAATTTTGTTATAAAAAACAAACGATGAGATGAAAATATTCAATGGCAAATTTATAGCTGTTATTATAGCGATCAAAAAAAATGTTTCTGCCAATAACTCATCATTAAAATATATTACTAGCAAATCAGTATTTAGATACAAAAAAGATAAAAGCACAATCAAAATTGCAGAAATAGCAACAAGTAAAATTGTTCCTTTTAGAATTAGTTTTAGTCTAAATTCATGCTCACCACTTGAAGAAAACAAAGAACCTACCGTTGTTGGTACGCCAAAATTGTAGAAGTTTAAATAAGCTAATATAGATAGTATAATAGATAAGATAGCATATAAATCACTTCCAAAATAATTTATTGTCATTGGAACAGCAATAAATTGAAACAATGCGCTTAATAGTGATGCGCCATATATTATTAAAGATATTTTAGTCAATATTGAATACTTTCTTGATTACATTGTTTAATCTATGTTTCATAAGGTGCTCATTCATGACACGATGATAAGCTTTTTCTGACATCATCAATCTTTCATTACTTCGATCCTTATAGTACTTGATGAGCATTGCTAACTCACTAACATTATAAAAAATTTTTATTTCATCATGAAAAGAAAAATAGTTTTCCAACATCATCGCATATTCACTAATCTGAAAACCTTTGCAAGATGCTATTTCAAAAGGACGTGCTTTTATTTGTGTATGAATTTCCCTTTTTTTCAGTAAATAATTAACAAATATTCTTGCGATGCGTTTTGGGTTTTTTATCAAATATCTTACATCGTAATTTGTTGCTATTTTTTCTAGATTTAAATTTATTTTTGAATGAGCAAATATATATTTCATCTCTCCTATGGAAACCTTGCCTCCATCCCAACCATTGCCATAAAATTTAACTTTCAATCCCTCATTTACTAAATAATCATAAATAAATTTACGATAATGACTAAATGTGCCTACAAATGTTGCATCATAACCGAGACAATCAACTTGAACTTCCTCTATCAAATCATAATTTATGGTACCCCATTGACTCAAAATTATATTTTCATATTCATTTTTTAAATACTTGTCAACAGCAAAATAATCGCAAGTAATAGGGTGTGTAAAATTTTTTGCTTTGTTTCTCGAATAAACTTCATATAAATGGTTATCATCTCCAAACCAACAAGATGTTTTTATGCCAAGGTCATTTATACTTTTCCATGTTGAGTCTTTTATATTCAAATTATTATAATCATTCAAAAATATCCAATCAGGATTTATAGATTTAACATATTCAAATAATAGTCCATCATCGTCTTTATTTTTAAGTCCATCACCATATAGATAGTCATCTATCTTAAATATATATACATCGTGACCTAGTTCTTTTAATGGATCAACCCAATATTTTTCTTCAATACTTTCGCCAAATTTTTTATTTCCGCCAACATACTCTACTAAACAAAAAAGTATTTTCACTTTTTATATCCTAATGTGTAAATTTTAAATAAGAAAATATATATACTTTTTGGAAGATAAAGCAAGGGTACATCTAAAAGCCAAAACCCAAGCTTATGCCCATAGCATTTTTTCATTTCTATATAGACTTTATTTATTTGTGATAGACCTTTTATTTTAGCTTTGATTATATTTATATGGCTGTTAGTGTAGAAATAATCTATAATGTAATCTATAGTATATTTTTTGTAATTCAAATACTTCATGTGATGAAACATTTGAATGAGTTGAAATCCTACAAGGATAAAAGTTCCATTCTCCCCCCATGTTGTATTACCTGTTCTAAGTTTAACTAATTTATCTGAAATGATATAACTTGTTTTTCCAGAAAGAATTTCTATTAAAGCACCAACATGTAATGAATTCAAACCTATATATTTTTGTAAATTAGCATTTTGCCAATCTTTGACATTGAAAACCAATGAAGATATCAATCCAAACAATACTTTACTTTTTATGAAAAACTCATCACCATTAGCGCAATATGAGTCCTCTACAATATCATCTCTTAATCTTGTTGTTAAATAATTTAAAGATGCATCACATTCACTATAATTAGAAAAAATTACCCCAATATTTTTATATTCTTTAATTATTTCCAAAACTTTTTGAAAAGCATTTACTTCAAAAGCATCATCATCACTCATTATCCATAAATATTCACCTTGAGCATTATTAAATAAATTTATCAAATTTCCATCGAGTTTTAATTCATATCTTTCGTTAGTTATTAATCTTATGTTATTTGGAAATAAGTCTATATACTCATCAACTATTTCAACTACATTGTCAGTTGATTTATTGTTTGATATTAATACTTCAATATTTTCAAGTATATGTTCATCAAATTGAGCAACTACACTATTTAAAGTATCTTTGATAGTTTTTGCTCCATTGTATGTAGGAATTCCAATTGTTAGTGTATATTTTTTAATCATTTTATTGTCTCTAAAATAGTCTGTTCTAAGTATTTCATTTCTTCAAATTGCATGGTTTGTGTCACTATATTTTCCTTTTTCAAGCCCCATCAATCTCTTTTGAGATAAACAGATTATTTATCACATTTTTGACCTAGCGCTCCCAACTTTATTTTGAAAGATTAACTATTCAAATATTGCCAGTTATCACATGATTAGCCATATTTACCTGAAATTTATAAATTCAAGAATTGAATAATAAGTAAATACTCCTTTGAGAAATATAAACATTACTAATGTATTACTTCTAGGCTGAAGTACTCTTATTGTCTTATTTTCCAAACCTCTTCCATTTCAGCAAATATCTCCCAACTGGCAAGAAATCTACCCACGAGAGTATTTTCGCTATCCACCCATATATATAGATCTTCGCATGGAGACGTCCACTCAATGCTAAAATGAATAAATCCCAATCCAAAATATCTATCGTGTAACCCTTATGAGGTTTACCCAATATCATGCGATTCAACATCACGCTTAGATTGTCTTTGAATTTTTGAAATTTATAGTGCACAAAATCACTTTTTTCTAACGCATTTTTATATCTATCGATATATGCATCTAGCACCAAAAATATATCACCCCTATCTACACGTATTCTTGCGAGATTATAGGAGTAGCTACTCTCAGAGACTCTATACTGCATCAGTGCTGTAGTCAAAAATGCAAATTTACCATAGCTAGCCAGTCTCAGCCACACATCCAAATCTGCGGAGGTCAAATACTCTTTGCCATTCCAAAAAGCTATCTTGTTTTTGTAAACATCACATCTAGCCATGACACTTGGACAGGTGATAATATTCCCATGCTTGAGTGTCGTCTTCAGCAGTGCTATCTCATCATCAAAGATTTTGAACTTTTGGTGGGTATATTCATCTGGGAGATAACGCTCACCTGTGAGCGTAGAATTGCCATCGATAGTTTGGGCATGTGTAGAGACTGCGACACAGTCGAGGTGGTTTTCCAAAAAGTCTACTTGACTCTCTACCATCTGGGGAAGGTACAAATCATCACTATGGTATACAGCACTATAATCGCCCTCCATGTTCTCGATACACTTCGTGAAATTGGCTTCACCACCGATATTGGTCTCATTTTGAATGACATGCAAATACGGATACTTCGCCTCATAGGCTCTGAGTATCTCTATACTTCCATCTGTAGAGGCATTATCAAATACTTTTATGATGATATTTGGATAGGTTTGGTTCACCAAACTATCTAGGGTTTGCGAGAGCGTCTTTTCATTGTTATAGTTTGGGACGCATATACAGACCAATGGATTCGTTTTCATCTCAGTTCAATTCCCTTATATCGAATGAAAATATAGATACTCACTAAAAAATATATTCCAAGTACAATAGAAATGAAAAGTGCATAGACAATATCACTTCTGAGATGTTCAAAAAAAAGTGATAGTACAAAACCTATTCCCAGCATCGCCACAAAAAGAAAATTTTTTATCTCAATTTTTATTCTAAGTAAATTTTGCATACTCATATACATACTTGCGAAGGTCACAACTCCACTAAAGACCAAAATCATTGGTATCCACAATGCATAATCTTCGGAACTAGAGGCAATGTATGTTCCGAAAAAAACAATAACACCCCCCAACGCAAATGGAGTAATAAGTTTTTTTGTTTTCATTTTGGAGTGTGCGACTGTTGAGATTAAATTTGAAGACATTATAAAAAACTCTACCCATACTCCAAAAATCACAAATGTATAAGCGGAAGCATATTTCACATCCACCAAGATTGCAATCAAATATATTGCAGTGAATGATACAAAAATCGCCATTAAAAAGTAGATTGGAAGTACCGTATTGATTACCTCAGCATAAATAAAAGTAAATTTTTTTTCATCATTCATATGTTTGTATATTTTTGGATAAACAAACTGCATTACAATCATCTCAAATGAGTTTGCTACTGCTGAGGCAATAGCCATGCCTACCCCCAAATAGCCCAAAAATTCAACACCTATATATTTATCTATCACCAATCTATACGATTGATTTTGCATCCATAAAAAAAATACACCCACACTCAATGGAAGTACAAATTTTAGTATATTAGATAGACTTTTTTTGTTTATCGCACTATAGGCTTCTCGCATATCAAATCGATCTTCTATTTTTATGTAGAAATAGATTAGCGCAACAAGCGCCATCACCCCTAGACCAAATACCTGACCTGAAAACCATACAATGCCCTCTTTTTGAAACGAGAGCACCATCGTATAAGCAAACATCAACGACAAAGCTTGTGTCAATATCGTCATGAGTGTAAACGCCGCCCTATGTTCAAACATATTAACCATAGGGATCATCGTCTGATTCCATGTGTAAAAAAAAACAAAGAGTGGAATAAGCACCATCCACAACACAAAACTATTTTCTTTTCCAACACCCATAGAATAGAGTAAAAACACAACCAAAACAGCAATCAACGAAGCTGCTATGACAAAAAAATTGTAATTGTACAATCGATTGAGCAATACTCCTTGTGTATGCCATTCGTGTGTTTTTCTATTGATATATTGACCTACTGGATTGATAAAAAAGAGTCCAAAAAAACCTGTCACACTCATAATCAAATATATATTACCCATCTGCGCTGGAGATAACAGTGCCGTTGAGATTTTTATGCTAATAAGCATAATAGCAATTTGCGCAATTCTACCTGCGACCAAAATTGCTAAGTCTTTATTCATGTATCACACTTTTTGCAATCAACTCTGCAAAATACTCACTGCTAAATTGTTTTATCTGTTCACTTTTGAGATACTCTGTAATAGCATCCATATATTTGTTGTATTCCTCATCTGTCATATGCACCATATAATCATAAAGTGCTTCATAGCTATCGAAATTGCGTCTATCTACAAAACACTCTTTTGGCACATAGGTATCGATATTGTTCGCACCCCAATAGACAGGTACGCATCCAGCGAAAAGCGAGTCAAAAATCTTTTCTGTGATATACCCAGGAATATCTCTGCCATTTTCATAGCAGATGGAAAATTTGTACTTTTCAAGCACCTCTTTTTTGGAATCCACTTTGCCTTTGTAGCTTGGGAATGTAGGTGCAAAATATTTTGCAATATGTAGTTTCTTCAAAAGAAAACGCACATATCGATTGGGATGCACATAGCTATCCCAACCCATACCATAGAGATCAAAATCTTCTGGATGGTGTTTTTCGAACCATCTGATTGCTTTGACTCTTTGGCTATATAGCTCCAATGGGTGATTGACCTTTTTATTGCCCGATATCATCGTGCAGAGTCTCTCTTTTTTGCTCTCTGAATTGATATTGTGGGGAATATCTTGCGCAAAATTTATTTTAAAATATTTGACATTATCCACAAAATCATCATGCCACGTGAAAATTTTGTGAAAATGTTTATGCTTCGAGAGATCCCAATTATCTTGACGAATCAGTTCACTCTCAAATAGCATCAAATAGGATTTCGATATAGCCTCTTTGGTGGGCAATATTGATGGCATTTCGTTATAGATGACAATCTCTGATGCTTCAGGAGGATTGATATCCTGCGTAGATAAATCAACACCCATCTGGGCAAGTTTTTGCTTGAGCAAATAGAAGGGATACATACAATTATCCCGATTGATTTTTGCATCACTTAAGTCAAAAAGCTTATTGTTTTGATAAGCTGTATGTACTACAAAAGAGGCTTTTTTCATTGTATCTGTTCCAATATCTCTTGAAAACGATGCAAATATCCGTGAGAAGCTACGGATTTGACATGTCCAGCATTTTTGATAGACTCTCTCTCTTCATCATTGTCGAGATAGTAGCGAATGAGTAGCTCTGCCTCATCTATATCCTTGTAGCAGACAATCTCTTTGCCGATGTCAAAATAGTTTTCAATAGTTGGTGCATAATCACTCAATTGAAATCCTCCAAAATAGGGAATTTCAAAATTTCTTGCTTTGATTTGACTCGCATTTTTTGCACTTCTAAACAGTAGCGGTATCGCTTTCCAATAGCTCAATAGATATCTCGCATCAAAACTATTGCTATTTCCGATATTTAAATTGATTTTTGAAGTTGCAAAGAGCTCATTCATCTGCTCTGTGCTCAATGGACCATTCTCCCAACCATTGCCAAACGCCTCGATACGAATACCTCTTTTTTTGAGCCTATCGACAAACCATTTGCGATAGGGATGAAACCCACCCACAAATGTCACATCATATTTGTACCCATCGAAATCGGGAATTTTGTGTGTATTGATAGCCGCCCATTGGCTATAGAGTACATTGTTCTGACCGATTTTTTTGTATTTGGGGATTGCATATTTATCGGTTGTGATGCAATAGGTGAAATGGTTGGCATATATGTAGGTGAAATTGTCAAACCTCCACTGGTCATCACCAAACCAATTGATAGTGGTGTACTTCGATTTGAGATACTCCAACGTAGCAATTTCAAACTGATGGGTATAGAGTGAAAACAAAATCAACTCTGGAGATGAGGCATCTGCGAAGGCTATCAAGTCGCTCTGAAGCTTATCAGTGTTCTGCAAATAGTCATCATAATAAAAGGGCACCACTTCATGACCCAATAGCTCCAAAGAGCGCTTGAAGCCATCTTGACCGATGCTATTTGGACCACGCGCTTGTATGCCGTAGTCATATTGCATATCCACGTAGAGTATTTTCATCGTGCTACATATGCCCTGATGGTTTCCACCATATACGCTATGGCTTCATCGCTCATACCAGGGTAGAGACCAATCCAAAATGCGTCGTTCATAATTTTGTCAGTCTTAGGCAGTGCACCTACAACACGGTAATCAACATTTTTTTGGAGATGGTCAAACATAGGATGGCGAAGCATATTACCCGCGAAAAGGTTACGTGTCTGGATATTGTTATGCTCTAGGTGCTCCACAAGCTCATTTCGTGTGAATTTGACCCCATCACGCAAGGTAATCATGAAGCCAAACCAGCTTGGGTCACTTTTGGGCGTAGCGCTGTTGAGGATAAGGGCATCGATATTTCTGAGTCCCTCATAAAGCTTGGCGAAATTTTCTTTGCGTTTTTGGACAAAAGAGGGGAATTTTTCGAGTTGTGCTACGCCCACGGCCGCTTGCATATCGGAGACTTTGAGATTGAATCCGAAGTGACTATAGACATACTTGTGGTCGTATCCTTTGGGGAGTGTGCCAAAGCTTTGGCTAAAGCGTGCGCCACAAGTATTATCGACACCGCTCTCACACCAGCAGTCGCGCCCCCAATCACGCATACTAAGCATGATTTTTTTCAAGGTTGGATTGTCGGTATAGGTAGCCCCACCCTCTCCCATAGTCATATGGTGTGGTGGATAGAAGCTACTCGTACCGATGTCACCCCATGTACCTGTAGGCTTACCATCATAGAGTGAGCCTAGGGCATCACAATTGTCCTCGATGAGCCAAAGCTTGTGTTTGTCACAAAAGGCTTTTACGGCTCCTAGATCAAAAGGATTACCCAAGGTGTGTGCAATCATGACTGCTTTGGTTTTGGGGCTCAATGCTGCTTCGAGTTGTGTCACATCGATATTGAAGTGTGTCAGTTCCATATCGACGAAGACGGGAACCGCACCATACTGCACGATAGGTGCCACTGTTGTAGGAAAACCTGCGGCTACGGTGATGACTTCGTCACCACGTTTGACTTGGCGCTCTTTGAGTAGCGGTGATGTCAATGCATAAAAAGCCAATAGATTTGCGGAGCTTCCACTATTGACCAAAAAAGCCCATCGAACACCCAAAAACTCTGCTAATTTCTTTTCAAACTTCTTGGAATACTCTCCATAGGTGAGCCAAAAATCGAGTGAACTGTCCACCAAGTATTGCATCTCAGTTTCATCAAAAACCCTGCCTGCATAATTGACGCGACTCTTGCCCGATACGAAGGGTTTGGTTTGGATAGGCTTGTGCACCAATTCGTAATACTCTTTTGTTTTTTGGAGTATCTCTTGTTTGAGTTGTTGTTCTTTTGTCATTTTTTTTCCTTCCACATAGTGTCAATGATTTTTAGATAGGGGTCTTCTCTGATAGTCTGCGTATCCAAGAGCGCGAAATTTTGCTCAAAATAGCTACGCATTTTTGCGATGGCTTGACCATGGGAAGTAAAAGTAAACCCACCCATAGCTTCCAAAACTCGCTTATTGCTTGAAGTATACTCATTATTGAGCCCTTCATTGAGTGTAATAATCTCTGATTGAAAATCACTCTGTTGGTTCACCAATTTTGCCAATGTAATCAAATCAATTTTTTCACCTCTGCTTACGTTGTAGATTTTCTCTTTTGCTTCATGATGAATAAACCAATCAATCATGCGAATCAAATCATCGATATAAATATAATCAAAAAAGACATTTTTGTTGATAGTGATGGGCAAGTGTAGCAAATTTTTCACTACCGCATTAGAGATAAATTTGAACCGATAGTTTTCATGCTCTCCATAGGCTCCAAAAATACGTAACTGCACGATGTTGTCACATTTTTCGATGTAGTGCGACGTGATGGATTTATAAAATCCATACTCATCCAAAGGATAGGATGCTAAATACTCCTCCTCTTTCGCATCGATGACAGGCTTATGTTTGCCATACTCTGCGCCGCTGCCAAAAGAGATAATTTTTTGGACATTTTTCTCATGCTTGGCAATATTGAAAAAAATACGCAAGTTGTACTCTGTGACGCTTTTCATCTCTGCTGTATCGCGTCCACCCCCTCGATTGGCGAGATGGAGTATGATATCGATTTTGTTGGAGAGAATATACGCATCCACTTTTGCCTCGTCCGCCAAATCTAGCTCACTACTCGTAGGAGTGAAGAGTGTATAGCTGTATTTATTCGACAAAAACGCTTTGAGGTGTGAACCCACAAATCCAGAAGCCCCTGTAATAAAAATATTCATTTTAAATTCTCCAGCTCAATTTTTATAAAATGAAGATAGTTATTTTCTTCTAGAAAATCCTCAATAAGTTCCAACTTGAGATTGTTTTCTATACATCGTATTTTTGAAATTATTGTTTGTTTTAACGCTTGAAGTTTGTATTTGCCTATTTCATAAACCTCATCTTCATCTATCCCAAAATACTCATGAACAAGAACGTTTCTAAAGTTGACGATTTCACGTTTGTCTTTTTCTAAAATATCTGCATCCAGTAGGTGCTTTGCGGCTTCTCCGATTATTTCAAATTCCCTTATCACACTATCCCACGCTAAATAGTTATGTTTTAGATCGTTCGAGTTATCAAAATCTGAGATAGTTTTTTCTATTTTGCAAATAGCAACCAAAACATCAAACAAAAATAATTCAATCACCCTAGACATATATCATCTCTTTTTCGATTCTCTTTCTTAAAAATGACCTCATACTGCTGAGATAACCGATGTCAACCTTTTTTTGCATCTGCTCTTCTATAAAATATTTCGCATGTAGCCTATTAAAAAAATCTTTTTTATCTATTTCTATAATTGCCAAATCTATGTCACTATTTTCTCTTGCTTCGTTTCTAGCGTACGATCCAAATAAAGCCATCTTTTTGATACCAAACTTCTCTTTTAATTCTGGTGCTAATTGTCTAATATTTTCTAATACTATGTTGCTCATATTATTCACAGCTCAATACCCTCCTTGATAGAATGTCTATAAAAACTGCTGTTTAATGGCACGAATTTTTCATACATTTTTTTGTATGAACAATCAAATCAATCGAAACTTTTTTTAGACACCAAAAAGGCTCTAAATTGTGACGTATTGAAGCAAAAAATATTGACAAAGAAAATTTCATTTATTCACAAACCAATTAATAGTATTTTTCAAAGCAGTGTCAAAGTCAACTTTTATAGTTAAATTGAATTCTTTATTTACTTTACTTATGTCTGGAACAAAAGTAAAATTACTTTCATTCATATTTAAAACCTCGATATCGATTTTTTCTCCCAAAATGTTTTTTATTTTTTTCGCCAAATCAAAAAGCGACACGCCTTCATTGCTTCCAAGATTATACGCCTGTCCTGTCTTTCCATATATTAACATCACCAAAATCCAATAGACCATATCTGCTGGATACATATAGCTTCGTATAGGACTACCGTTGCCAACAATTTTGATTTTAGAAAACTTTATTGCATCTCGAACAAAATTATTAATTGCCCATGGCATATTCAAATCCATCAAAGGTCCAACAAATGCAAAAGGACGTACTTGTACAATTGGCAATTTGTGTATTGTACGATAGGCCAAAGATAGTGTTTCAGAATATCGTTTTGCCTCAGAATATATTGAACCAATATTACCAACGTTTAAAGATCCAAAATCATCTTCAGTTATATGATCACTATTGACTGCACCATAGATTTGTCCAGAAGATAAGTTCAAAATGTTTTTCAAGCCATCAAGTTCCAAACTTGCTTCAAATAGTTGTTTTGTTCCGCTGGTAATAATATCTATTGAATCAATCGGATTTGACATATACAATCTATTATCTGGAGACGAAGCGGCATGAATAATATAGTTTATGTGTGCTGGCAGATTTTTTATTTGCCTAATATCAGAGCGAATAAAACTAACAAACGATTGAAGGTTTATTTCGATATTAAATGGCCCATCAATACCTCGTGCGACCAATATCAATTTAATGTCTAATTCATATTGATTATTCAGATGCTTAACAAAATAATAAATCCATTTTCCAACATACCCAGTACCACCTGTAACTAAAATAGTTTGTCCACGCAACGGATTAAGTCTTTCAATTTCATGTCGAGAAAGTTTAAGTAATTCAAAATTCACTTTTTGCCCTTGAGAGAAAGTGCGACTTCCATTATTACATCTTCTTGTCCTGCAACAACCTTACGATTTCCGAGCTCTACAAAAATATCCCTCGCATCCACACCTATCTCATTAGCAATTCTTTTTACATGCTTGGAAAACCCGGAAAATACTCCCGATAAACCACTGATAATGCTTAACGAGCTGATTTCAATCGGGTCAATTATTAAGTTTGACTCCACAAACTCTGATAAATCCAATACCCCGTACAAATTAGTTTCAATCTGAAAATCCACTCTTTGGGACAAAGCAACCAGAACTTCTAATTGAGCATTGCCAGAGCCAGCACCAAAACCTTTAATAGCTCCATCAAGAATATGAGCTCCCGCCTCAAGTGCAACCAAAGAGTTTGCTATGGCCAGTCCTAAATTATTGTGCGCATGAAAACCTACTGGTACATTTAGATTACTAGAAAGTAATGAAATTCTTTTTCGTACATCGGCAGGTAAATAATAACCTGCGGAATCCAAGATTACAATTGCTTCTGCTCCATACGTTTGCATCTTAACTGCTTCTTCAAGCAATACTTCTGGCTCAACCATATGACTCATCATCAATAATCCGTAAGCCTCTTTCCCATGTTCTCTTGCATAGCCAATATGCCTCTCTGTTATATCCGCTTCAGTACAATGGCTCGCTACTCGTACAATATCTACTCCCCACTCGATAGCATTTTTTAAATCTTTGTTGATAGTAGCAAAGCCAGGAATAACATGAATCCCAAGTTTGGTTCGTTCTAGCATTGACTTAGCTGTTTTCAACATCGTTTCATCGCTTATTACACTTTGTCCCACCAAAATTGAAGACGCACCGAGTCCATTACCGTGTCCAACCTCTATAGCGTAAACTTTCGCACGTTCTGCTAATCTCGCATACTCTTCAACCTGTTTTAGTTGTAATTTATGCTGTATAGCATGAGATCCATCACGTAGTGTCACATCATACAAAATAACTTTATTTTTCATTATGAAATCCATTGTGAATATTTTTTGAAAACTCTTCAGCAACAGCAATTGCAGCTGAATTTATAATATCGAGATTTCCAGCATACTTTGGCAAATAATCCCCTAGCCCTTGAACGCGAATTGTTAATATTAAAATTCCGTTATTATAGATTGGACCCATGGCTAAATTATATCCAGGTACATATGTTTTAATTTTTTCAACCATTTCCAACACGGCTTTTTCAATATTCATCATATTATCAAATTGCGTTTTAATGTAGATTGTCGTATTCATATCAATTGGTGGATTCGCAGGATTCATATTCAATATAACTTTAACATTTTCACATCCTGAAAAATGTCTCAGTGCTTTTTCTGTAGTTTCAATATACTCATCAATATTTGCACGTGTTCCAGGCCCTGCGCTCTTTGATGCTATAGTAGACACCAATTCAATATATTCAATATTGGGCTGGATTTGACCAATCGCGTATGCAATAGGAATTGTCGCTTGACCACCGCAAGTAATCATATTTAGATTGTCGTTTATCAGCGCCTCTTGCAAATTAACGGCTGGAATGGTCAGTAACCCAATTTTCGCTGGTGTCAAATCAATCACAATTTTTCCTAAACTTTTCAGTATTGGAGCATGTATAAAATGGCTGCTAGCAGAAGTTGCATCGAAAACAAGATCGCAACAATTTGGCTGATTGATAATAGCATCAATCCCTTTATCACTGACGGGCACACCCATAGAGATTGCCTTTTGCATTCCCTTTGAGCTTAAGTTTCGGCCTGAAAATAGAGTACATTCAAGATATTGCGATCTACCAATTTTTATCATTAAATCAGCACCAATATTACCAGTCCCAATAATCCCAACTTTGAGTTTATTCACTGTTCAATCCATCTTAATATTTGCTTCGTATTCATCACGCGGGAGAAATGGAAACATATCATCAAAAGGCATCGAAATCATTTTACCGTCGTCTAGTTTTTTTGAGGCAACACGAGGAATCAACAGCTGATTAGTGGGCGTCATGACTTCAAAAATAACTGGTCCTTTATAATCAATAAGCTCGGCCAGTTTCGCATCCAAGTCAGTCAATGTTGCTACTGATATAAACTTGATGTCGTATAGTTCAGCTACTTTTTTCATTGATGGAATGCCAACTCCAGTTGATGGACTTTCTCCAATCAAACGTCCATCAAAAAAGTTGTTATGTGTGTGTCGAATAAGAAGGTATCCATTATTGTTGAATATAATAGTTTTAATGGGTAATTTATAATGCGCTATAGTTTGAAACTCTTGTAAATTCATCTGAATTGAGCCATCTCCACTAATACAGTAAACTTCTTTTCCTTTATCACGCGCAAGCGCTGCCACACCAATTGAAGCAGGACTGTATCCCATCGTGGAAAGTCCACCTGTTATGATATGTCTTTGACCAAACTTGACCTTGAATGCTTGCGCATGAACATGAAAGCATGAACCAGTATCCACTACTACAACCGCTTCGTTGGAGAGTTTATCGGAAAAAATTTTCATAAAGTGGTATGAATTAATTCCTTCAGTCTCTTTTTGATATTCAGGTAAATCTACAGGATATTTTACCTTCCATAGTTGTGCTCTCTTTAGCCACATTTTATGCGCTTCATTCGGTTTGTAATTCTCAATGAGCTGTCTCATAAAGTATTTTAACTCCGAATAAATCTTCATCGCACCATCAACAGATGGTTTTTCGAACTCGTTTTTATCAATATCAATAATAATTTTTTGCGCATTAGGAGCAAATGCTTTGTAGTCATGCCCAATGAGACCGACGCTTAGTCTTGAACCTAGCACCAAGAGCAGATCTGCATTTTGAACTGTAAAATTTCCTGCCCTATCACCATATGTACCTGGTCTTCCTATAAAACTAGGATGATTATCGTCTAAAATATCCATCCCCATTCTAGTCGTCAAAACAGGAATTCCAAACGAATCAGCAATCTGATTCGCCTCCAAAACTGCGTCTGCTTGCTGAACGCCAGCCCCCATTAAAATGGTTGGTCTTTTTGCATCTTGCATTAATTTTATGATTTTTTTTATGTCAAAATCATATTTTTCATCTTCATGATTGATGTAGCCTTCATAATCATTTGGATTAAACATAGCACCTTGTATATCAATAGGACATTCAATCCAAACAGGTCCAAAAGGTGGTCTCATTGCCTCAGCAATCGCTCTTTCAATATTATATTTTACAGTTTTTATATCATCAAGCATTACCGCAAATTTTGTCACTTGACTAAACAATGGTAAAGTATTAAAACCTTGAAGTGAAAATTGTCTTGGCTGGGTTACTAACGCTTGCTCTACTTTTGACTGTCCTGTTACTATCACACATGGTGACCTATCAACATATGCCCCCACAACACCCGTTAATGTATTAAGTGCAGCTGGTCCAGCTGTAACATAAACTACACCTAATTTTTTTGAATATCGGGCGTATGCCTCTGCGGCCATAGTAGCAGCTTGTTCATGGTGAAAAAAATAAGTATCCAGTGATTCCTTGCGCTTATATACTGCATCGGTTAAATGCATTATCATTCCACCCGTAATCATAAATAACTTATTTCCACTCGCTTCTGATAGTTTTTCCGTGATATAGTCTGCGACTCTAATTTGCATTATTACTCCATTTCAATCTGATATTTTTCACAAGTAGCATATTTTGATAGCCAGTACTTCATTTGGTATGAGTCTCATCTCGCCCACTCCAAATGCTTCTCTTTGGCATCTGAGACATATTGACGCAAGTTATCCATTGTAGAGAGTGCGGCAGTTCCATAATAGGCTTTGTACCACTTGACGGTTTTTTCAAAGGTCGTTTGACTCTCCCATACATCCTTCCACTTCAGTCGAATGTGCGCTTTGGAGCAGTCGAGTTTGAGCAAATTGGCTTCATGCAAAGCATTAGGGTCACGATGAATCTCGTAATCGATTTTGTCCCAATGTTTTTTGACATGATTTACCACCTCTTCGACAGTGATACTCCCCTCGTCGCTAGGTCCGAAATTCCACCCTTCGGCAAACTCTTTTTTGCCCTCTAAGAGCTTTTGACCGATGGCAAGATACCCACTCAGTGGCTCTAAGACATGTTGCCATGGGCGTGTGGCATAGGGATTGCGAATGGTTACCTTTTTGCCTTGTGAGACGGAAAGCATGATATCGGTCATGAGTCTATCTTTTGCCCAGTCACCCCCACCTATGACATTGCCCGCGCGACATGATGCAAGCAGTGTATGGTGCGTGACACCATATTTATCGAGATTGAAGTAGGAGTTGCGATAGCTAGAAGCTAGAAGCTCAGCGGCACCCTTGGAGGAGCTGTAGGGGTCGTATCCGCCCATAGGGTCGTTTTCACGATACCCCCATACCCACTCGCGGTTTTCGTACGCTTTGTCGCTGGTGATATTGACAATTGCCTTTACACCGTTGGCTCTACACGCCTCAAGTACTTTGAGTGTGCCTATTACATTGGTCTCATAGGTTTCGATAGGGTTTTCATACGAGAGTCGCACGAGAGGTTGTGCTGCGAGGTGGAATACGATGTCAGGCTTGTGCTGCGCCATGGCACGATTGAGGCTCTCAAGGTCACGAATATCACCTACAATCGAGGTAATAGGGAGCTTAAGCAGTGAAATATGATTGGGGTTCGTAGGAGCTTCGAGAGAGTAGCCAATCACCTTGGCGCCCATCTCATGTAGCCACAACGCTAGCCAAGAGCCTTTGAATCCTGTATGCCCTGTCAGGAAGACAGTCTTGCCCTCATATATACCGCCAAAAAGCTTTCGCATTACCACGTTTTCCATGGTGCTTTTCCACTGTCCCAAAGTTTGTTCAGGTCATTTTTGTCTTTTAGGCTATCCATCGGCGACCAAAATCCCTCATGTTTGTAGGTGAAAAGCTCACCATCGTGAGCAAGGTTTTTGAGAGGGGCTTGCTCGAAAACCGTGCTATCTCCCTCTGTGATATAGTCAAATACCTTTGGCTCACACACAAAATATCCAGCATTTATCCAGTGTCCATCACCTTTTGGCTTCTCTTTGAACTCTTTGACTTGATTTTTGTCATTGATGTTCAACGCACCAAATCTACCATCTGGTAGATGGGAGGTCAAGGTCATCGCTTTGCCATGTGATTTGTGAAACTTGACCAATGCATCGATATTGATATCACTCACACCATCTCCATAGGTGAGCATAAAAGGCTCATTGCCCACTATACTCTGCGCGCGTTTAATACGTCCACCTGTCATTGTGTGTAACCCTGTATCCAAAAGGGTAATTTTCCAAGGCTCACTCGAGTTGTTGAGTACCTCCATTTTTCCTGTTTGCATATCGATAGTCACATCACTTTGATGGAGAAAATAGTTGGCGAAATACTCCTTGATATAGTAGCCCTTGTAGCCCAACAGCACCACAAAATCGTTGAATCCATAACGACTGTATATCTTCATGATGTGCCAAAGAATTGGTTTGCCACCTATCTCTACCATGGGTTTGGGTCGCACATCAGTCTCTTCACTTAGGCGCGTACCAAAACCACCCGCTAGCAATAACACTTTCATCTTAAAACTTCCGCTAAATAGGTAATTTCCTCTTTTAGACCAATTTGGTGATTACCCACAAACAATCCATGTGAATGCAAGTAATCAGCATTTTTGAGCTCTCCATGAATAGAGTAGTCAAAATATTTCATGACATCATTTTTGACAAAGTTACCTGTAACGATGGGTCGGCAATCTATGTTCGCATCCATAAGTTTTTTGACCACATCTTCACGTTTGAGTTTTGAAGTAGGTTTGATAATAAGCGAAAACCCAAACCAAGAGCTATTACTTATATCTTTTTGGATAATGAAATCTGGATGGTTTTTGAAATGCTCTACAAACAATTTTGCATTTTCACGTCTAGCTTGCAAAAAGGAGGGAAGTTTTTTGAGCTGCTCGATACCAATAGCACCACTCATTTCAACAGGGCGGACATTGTATCCTGGGAGAACGAAACGAAATGATTCGGTAAACCAATCATCACTTTTTGTACATACTTTATTCTCTTTGGGCAGATTTCTCGTCCATCCATGCGCACGCAGTGAAAGTAGCACGTGATAAAGCTCTTCATCATCCGTCACAACAAATCCACCCTCCATTGTCGCCATATGATGTGAAAAGAAAGTCGAAAATGTCCCCATGATGCCAAAAGTACCTGCTTGTTTACCTTTGTACTCGGCGCCCATCGATTCACAATTGTCTTCGAAAATAGTAATATCTTTGCCTTTTGTCATGGCATGAATTGCATTAAAATCGTTTGGATTACCCAAAAGATTGACCACCATTATCATTTTTGTTTTATCGCTAATGGCTGATTTTAAAGCGTTCAAATCATAATTAAGCGTCTCCAAATCTATATCCACAAACTTTAGTTTCAAACCATATTGGTGAAGTGGATAGTAGGTAGTCGACCATGAAACCGCAGGAACGATGACCTCATCACCACGTTGGAGTTTCGGATTTTTGGTATAAAAAAGTGCCGCAGTCCCTATAAGATTTGCAGTGGAGCCTGAGCTGACCATCACCGCATACTTACTACCGACATATTTGCAAAAATCTTTTTCAAACTGTGCCACACTCTCACCCATGGTATACATGTCTCGATTGATAACAGATTGAATCGCCTGTAACTCTTTTTCATCCCATGTTGATGTTGCCAAAGGATACTTTTTCATTTTACGACCTCTTTATTGTAATATGCATATGTTTTTTCAATTCCACTCTCTAAAGATGTTTGATACTTCCAACCAAACATCTTCAACTTTGTATCATCAATCAATTTTTGTTTCATGCCCACTGGCTTACTTAAATCGTGTACAAATTTGCCTTTGTAGCCGATAACCTTTGCAATAGCTTCATAATATTCATTGATGGTATAGTCGTGTCCCAATCCCACATTGATATTTTGAGGCATTTTTTCAAATTTTTCTATGGCATAAACGATAAAATCTGCCAAATCTCCCGCATACATAAACTCTCTACGTGCTGTCCCATCTCCCCAAATATCAATTTCCATTTTATTGGCTTCTTTGGCTTCATGAATTTTTTTGATAACTGCGGGAAGCATATGAGAATGTTTTGGGTCAAATTTATCGTATCGACCGTAGAGATTACAAGGTATTACGGTCTTGTAGTGATAGGTCGCATCTTCACGTGTGATGTATTCACACAATCGAGTTGCCATGATTTTGGCAATAGCATACCCTTCATTGGTAGGCTCTAACTCACCTTGTAAGATCAATTCTTCTGCGAGTGGATTTTGCGCTGCTCTTGGATACATACATGAACTGCTCATGTTTATCAATTGCTTGACACCTGAGCTCTTCGCAGCCATGATGACATTGCGTCCTATGTCAATATTATGAACCAAAAAGTCAACTGGTTCAGCAATATTTGCTTGAATCCCACCCACTTTACCTGCACAATGAATAATCATATCAGGTTGATTGGCTTCTACATAGTGGCTCACTGCACTACTATCCAAAAGATTTAACTCTTTACTGTTAGGTGTTAGCAATGAGTGTTTAGCCATCAAAGGGTGTTCAACTATATTGCGTCCCACCATCCCACTGGCACCTGTGATAAAAATTTTCATCTGATTACTCAAAATAACTCATAATTTTATAGCCACCCTCTTTGAGGTAGACATCTTTGGTCATGAGTTTGAGGTCTGATTTCATCATATCATCGACGAGGTCTTGGAGTTTAAATTCGCGCTTCCAGCCCAGTTTTTGTTCCGCTTTGGTGGGATCTCCTAGAAGCAAATCGACCTCCGTAGGACGGAAATAGCGTGGATCCACAGCGACAACCTCTTTGCCAATTTGGACTTGATAGAGAGGATTAGTACATGACACAACGTATCCTTTTTCCTCGACACCAACACCTTTGAACTCTACTGTGATACCTGCATAGGCAAATGCCATACGTACAAAATCACGCACCGTAGTCGTCTGCCCTGTGGCGATGACCCAATCCTCTGGTTCATCAGCTTGCAAAATCATCCACATCATACGTACGTAATCTTTGGCATGACCCCAGTCGCGTTTGGCATCAAGATTGCCCAAGTAAATTTTATCTTGGAGTCCCAAGGCGATTTTAGAGGCTGCACGGGTAATTTTACGCGTCACGAAAGTCTCTCCGCGTACAGGAGATTCGTGGTTGAAAAGGATGCCGTTGCACGCGAACATGCCATACGCTTCGCGGTAGTTGACAGTAATCCAATAAGCGTACATTTTGGCTACCGCATAGGGGCTACGAGGATAAAAGGGTGTGGTCTCTTTTTGAGGAGTTTCTTGGACTTTGCCATAGAGTTCGCTGGTAGAGGCTTGATAAATCTTGGTCTTTTTGGAAAGACCCAAAAGTTTCACAGCCTCCAAGATTCGCAATGTCCCCGTCCCATCTGCATTGGCGACATATTCAGGGGTCTCAAACGATACATGTACATGGCTCATCGCAGCAAGGTTATAAATCTCATCAGGTTGTGTCTCTTGGATGATGCGCGTGAGGTTCATACTATCAGTCATGTCCCCAAAATGCAAATGCAAATTGACATTGTTTTCATGAATATCTTGGTAAAGATGGTCGATACGGTCGGTGTTAAAGAGCGATGTACGACGCTTGATGCCGTGGACTATATAACCTTTTTTGAGCAAGAACTCAGCCAAATAGCTTCCATCTTGTCCTGTGATACCCGTTATAAGGGCTACTTTTTGTTTTTCTGACATTACACACTCCTAAAATAATCTTTGACGTACGGATGCACATCACTATCATCCAAAAGCTCTTGCTTTGAAAAATAGTGATATGCATGGTGTTCATCAGTAGGTAACTCTTCTGTTTGATGTATGCTGAGTTTGTAGGCCAACACCACGTAGTGGGTACTTATCTCTTCACCTACAAAGCTCTCATTGTAAAAATGCTCAAACACTCCCAAAAAAGAGATATTGCAATTTGACACATCCAATCCCAACTCTTTATGTGCCAAGCGCATTATAGCTTGCTTGATACTCTCATTTTTGAAGATGCGTCCACCCAATGTAAACCAATACCCTTTGGCAGGTGCATTATTGCGTCGCCCTAATAAATAGCGTCCATCGTACTCCACAATAAAATCTATCGATACCAAAGGTGCATTTTCGAGCACACATGCAAACTTATCGATGGAAATCATCACTGATTCTCACGATATCATCTTCACCTGTGTACTCTCCCACTTGTGCCTCGATAAGTACGACGGGGATTTTACCCTCATTGGCCAATCGATGCACCTCACCCATTTTGATATAGGTACTCTCATTGGGACGTATTAATTTTGTCTCCTCACCTACGGTCACTGTAGCCGTACCAGAGACAACAATCCAATGCTCATTACGGTGAAAATGTTTTTGAAGACTTAGGCGTTTGCCTGGTTTGACTTCGATACGTTTGATTTTATAGCCTGGAGTATCTTCTAGCACGGTATAGGTACCCCAAGGGCGATGTGCGGTGAGATGAATATTGTGTAGTTGTGAGTTGCTTGCTTTGAGCTTTTCGACCACTTTTTTGACCTTTTGGCTAGCACCTTTGCGCGAGACCAAAAGCGCATCACCTGTATCGATGAGGATAAGATCCTCTACATCTACAGTCGCAATAGTGCGCTCATTACCATAGACGAAATTATTTTTGCTATCGATGGCGATGTGATTGGGATTGATGGTGTTGCCTTGCGCATCCTTTGGCAATTCATCATACAGTGCGTCAAAACTCCCCACATCTGACCACCCCATGTTGGCGGGTACAACCCGAACACGTGTCGATTTTTCCATGACGGCATAGTCGATAGACTCTTCGGGGATGGCGAGCATATCATCGTGCTTGATGCGCACCATATCGGTTCCCACTGCAGCATTAAACGCTTGGAGAGATGCATCGTAAATAGCAGGAGAGTGTTTTTGAAGCTCTTCCAAAAAGAGAGCTGCTTTAAAACAAAACATTCCGCTGTTCCAGTAGTAGTTACCTGCTTGGAGATAGCGTGTAGCTGTATTAAAATCTGGCTTTTCGTGAAATGCTTTGACCTCTTCGCCTTGAGCTTCAATATACCCAAAACCCGTCTCGGCAAACGTTGGCGCTATCCCAAAGGTCACAAGATACCCTTGCGTGGCTAGCTCATAGGCTCGTGCTACAGCATTCTGGTAGCTTTTCTCATCCTTGATGAGATGATCACTGGGCGTAACCAACACTATCGTATCCGACGGCAATGCCAAACAGGCAAGTGCTATTGCAGGTGCGGTATTGCGCCCAATAGGCTCTAGGAGATAAGAGGCCTTTTTATTCATCTCATCGAGCTGATCGGAGGCAAGAAAATATTGTTCGGTATTGGAGACAATCATTTGAGAAGTGCACACGCTACTGTTACGTGCGACGGTTAGCTGAAAGAGAGATTGATTATCAAAAAGTTTGACAAACTGCTTGGGCATGAGCGTACGGCTAATAGGCCAAAGACGCGTACCACTTCCACCACAGAGAATAATATTAGTCATTTTTTTCCTTTTTTAAGCATAGGATTTTATTATATTCAATCTTTGAATTTCATTAGTGTGCATACCCATTGGGGTTTTGGCTCTGCCATCGCCAACTGTCACTGCACATCTCTTCAAGTGTACGTGTCGCCTCCCAACCCAAAACAGTTTTGGCATAGGCAGGATCAGCAAAACAAGTCGCAATATCCCCAGCACGTCTATCGACGATTTTATAGAGGATGGGTCGTCCACTCGCACGCTCAAAAGCTTGCACCACATCCAAGACGCTGTACCCTTTGCCCGTGCCTAGATTGACGATGAGCGGCTTGGTATCACGTGCTCTTTGCAAATAGTCAATAGCCTTCACATGCCCTATTGCCAAGTCGACGACATGAATGTAGTCACGCACACCAGTGCCATCGTGCGTAGGATAGTCACCGCCAAAAACATTGAGGTATTCGCGTTTGCCCACGGCTACTTGGGTCACAAAGGGCATGAGATTGTTGGGGATGCCATTGGGGTCTTCACCAATCGTACCACTCGCATGAGCACCTACGGGATTGAAATAGCGCAAAATAGCGATGCGAAAGGTGGGGTCGCTCGTATAGAGGTCTTGGAGCATCTCTTCGATGATGTATTTGCTTCTGCCATAGGGATTGGTCGTGGCGCCTACAGGGAAATTTTCGCGTATAGGCGTAGAGGCGGGGTCACCATAGACTGTCGCCGAGGAGCTAAAGACAATCTGCTTGCATCTGTGTGCTTGCATCGATTCAAGTAGCACCAACGTACCGTTAACATTATTATCGTAATAGCGTAGAGGATGCGCTACCGATTCGCCCACCGCTTTGAGTCCTGCGAAATGTATCACCGCATCGAAGGTATAGCGTGCAAAAAGCGCATCCAATGCAGCACGGTCACGAATATCACCCTCTACAAAAGGAACCTCTTTGCCAATGATACGCTCCACGCGACGCAACGCCTCGAGTGAGGCATTGGAGAGATTGTCATAGACGACGAAGCCATAACCCGCCGCATCTAGCTCGATAAGGGTGTGGCTACCGATATAACCTGCGCCACCTGTGATAAGAATAGTCATTTTTGATACTTCTTCAAATACCATTCGATAGTCTTGACGATGCCTGTATCGAAGGTCTCATCAGCTCTCCACCCTAGCTCACGCTCAAGTTTTGTGGCATCGATAGCGTAGCGTCTATCGTGCCCTGCTCTATCCTCGACGAAAGTAATAAGCGTTTTGTAGCTTTTTTCCATGGGAACTTTTGCGTCCAAAATAGTGCATATGCTATCGACGATTTGCAAATTTGTGCGCTCGTTGCGTCCCCCAATATTGTAGGTCTCACCCGTTTTGCCTGTGTGATAGACGCTATCGATACCTTTGCAATGGTCTAGGACATAGAGCCAATCGCGGATATTTTTGCCATCGCCATAAATAGGAATAGGACGACCTGCAAGAGCATTGCGAATGATAGTAGGGATAAGCTTCTCATCGTGCTGTTTGGGACCATAATTGTTAGAACAGTTGGTGATGACGGTATCGATACCGTAGGTTTCATGGTAAGCGCGTACAATCATGTCCGAGCTGGCTTTGCTTGCGCTGTAGGGAGAGTTGGGGGCGTAGGGCGTTTTTTCAGTGAAGAGATCACTTGGGTCAAGGCTGAGTGTCCCATAGACCTCATCGGTGCTGATGTGATGAAAACGGCATGTTTCGTACCCTTTTTTGTAGAGGCTTGGTTTGGTCAACCAATGTTTGTAGGCGACATCGATGAGGGTGTAGGTGCCATTGACATTGGTCTCGACAAAGACACCAGGGTTTTTGATAGAGTTGTCCACGTGCGATTCGGCCGCGAAATGTATGACACCACGAATATCGTATTCACGAAAAATGAACTCCACTAATTCACGGTTGCAAATATCGCCTTGGATAAATTTGTAGCGTGGATTGCCTACGCATTCTGATAGGTTTTCAAGATTGCCTGCGTAGGTGAGCAAATCGAGATTGATGAGCGTATAGTCGGGATATTTCTTCAAAAAATAGGGGACGAAATTGCTCCCAATAAAGCCAGCGGTACCAGTAAGAAGTATATGTTTCATTTGCGTTCTCCTAAAATTGTGAGCATCTCATCCAAACTATCTTTCCAGTAGGGGATGGTTATAGCAAAGATTTTTTTGATTTTGGATTTGTCCAACACACTGTAGTGCGGACGTTTGGTAGGGGTGGGATACTCTTGCGACAGGAGCGGATGGATAGCGCATGAGAGCTTAGCCATGCGCATAATCTCCTTGGCAAAGTCGTACCAACTTGTCACGCCTTCATTGGAGTAGTGATAAATTTCCACATCACGGCTCTCGATTTGAGGCAAAATCTCTAGCATCGCTCGCGCCAAATCTCTGGCATAGGTAGGCGTACCCACTTGGTCAAAAACGACACCTAGCGAAGTGCGCTCTTTGCCCAATCGCACCATCGTCTTGACGAAGTTCGCACCAAAACTACTGTAGACCCATGAGGTGCGCAAAATCAGGCTGTTAGCAGGATTGATAGCCAACATCGCCGCTTCACCATCGCATTTGCTCTGACCGTAAACGCCCATTGGATGTGTCGCATCGCTTTCGATATAGGGTCGATGATGCGTCCCATCGAAGACATAATCGGTAGAGATATGCACTAGCGTTATGCCTTTGGTTTTAGCAATATGTGCCAAATTTTTGACCGCTAGGTGATTAATAGCGTCGGCATTGTCAGGTTCGCTTTGTGCTTTATCCACTGCCGTATAGGCGGCACAGTTAAGAATAGCATCGATGGCATTGTCACCTACGAATGCCTCTACTGCATTGATATCGCCAATATCGAGCGTGCCTCTATCGGTGAAGAAAAAGGTGTACTCGTATGCATTTGAGAGTGCGCGAAGCTCACTTCCCACTTGTCCATTGGCACCTGTGACAAGTACATTAGGCATAATAATTTACCCCATAGGTAAAGAGTGCTTGCGTCTCATGGAGTTTGGGTTGTGTTTTGTCTTTGGCTGAGAGATTGAGCAGTGATGCTTCGATACGCCAATCGATGCCCAACGACGCATCATCAAAAGCGATGCCTCTGTCGTTTTCGGGTGAGTAGTAGTTATCGACCTTGTAGGCGAAAATGGTCTCATCCTCTAGCACCACAAAACCGTGCGCAAAGCCTCGAGGTACGAGCAACTGACGCTTATTTGCACCGCTAAGCTCCACAGCGACATGCTGCCCAAAGGTGGGACTGCCCACACGAATATCGACAGCGACATCGAGCACACTTCCTTGGATAACACGCACGAGCTTGGTCTGTGCGGCGGGGGCTAGTTGGTAGTGCAATCCACGCAAAACACCGTGAGAGCTTTTGGATTCGTTGTCTTGACAAAAGGCAATTTTATAGCCCAAAAATGCCTCGAGCTTATCCGCACGAAAGGTCTCGACAAAGTAACCACGCGAATCACCGTGTACCACTGGTTCTACGATGACGACATCAGGGATGGCTGTACGGATAAATTTCATCGAATACCCCTAGGCTGTGCAGCACGACGCACGAGATACTGCCCGTATTGGTTTTTGGAGAGGGGTTTTGCAAGCTCGAGAAGCTTCTCTTGCGAAATGTATCCCATCTCGTAGGCTATCTCCTCAAGACAAGCGACTTTGAGTCCTTGACGGTTCTCGATGGTCTGAATAAAGCTACTCGCCTCCAACAAACTCTCATGCGTTCCCGTATCGAGCCACGCATAGCCACGCCCCATTAGCTCTACTTTGAGGCGCTTTTCTGTGAGATACATTTCGTTAAGCGTTGTAATTTCAAGCTCCCCACGTGCAGAGGGCTTGACCGCTTTGGCTTTGGCGACAACATCCGCAGGGTAAAAATAGAGTCCTACTACAGCGTAATGGCTTTTAGGTTCTTTGGGTTTTTCCTCGATAGAGACGACATTGCCCGTAGCGTCAAACTCCGCCACACCGTAGCGTTCGGGGTCACTCACGTAGTAGCCAAAGACCGTTGCTTTGCCCTCTTCTTTGACATTTTTGACCGATTGCGCCAAAAGCTTGGTCAAACCGTGCCCATAAAAAATATTGTCACCCAAGACCAGACACGCATCCTCACCCGCCAAAAAATCCTCACCCAACAAAAAGGCTTGCGCCAATCCATCGGGAGAGGGCTGTACCACATAGCTAAACGCCATCCCAATGTCGCTACCGTCGCCCAAAAGGTTTTGAAAAGAGGCTTGATCTTGGGGGGTGGTGATGATGAGTATCTCACGAATTCCTGCTAGCATCAATACGGAAAGCGGATAATAAATCATCGGCTTGTCATAGATAGGAACAAGCTGTTTACTCACTCCCTTGGTGATAGGGTAGAGGCGTGTGCCACTTCCTCCTGCGAGAATGATACCCTTCATAGGTACTCCTAAAATCTTTAAATTATTGTGTTATTTTATGCAAAGGGTGCTTTTTTCACGCTTTGTTATGCACAAACTCTGGCACTATCTCTTTAAGCTTTGCCAGACTTGCCGTAGCGTGTAGCTCCTCGATATCTGCTTGGAGCTTCTCAATAGGATAGTGCGTCGCTTTAGCTACAGTAATAGAATCATAAAGCGTATGTGCATCACTTTCATCGATGAGTAGCTCCTCATAGAGCTTCTCACCAGGGCGCAACCCTGTGAAGGTCACATCGATGGACTTGCCACTCAGCTCTATCATCTTGTGCGCCAAATCGACAATACGCACAGGCTCGCCCATATCGAGGATAAAAATCTCTCCCCCTTTGCCAATAGCACCCGCTTGGAGTACCAAGGCGCACGCTTCTGGAATGAGCATGAAATAGCGCGTAATATCAGGATGCGTTACCGTAATAGGTCCACCCCTGGCAATTTGCGCGCGAAACTTGGGTATGACACTACCACTACTGCCTAGCACATTGCCAAAGCGCACAGCAACCACTTCGGTGCTTTGCGATGGGACATTTTGGACATAGAGTTCACAAACACGTTTGGTCGCGCCCATCACATTGGTAGGGCGTACCGCTTTGTCTGTAGAGATGAGGACAAATTTTTCGACGCCATACGCAATCGATACATCGATAGCGTTTTTGGTCCCAATGACATTGTTGGTAATGGCGGTGGCGATATTCTCCTCTACCAAGGGCACATGTTTATACGCTGCGGCATGCAGGACAATTTGAGGTCGATAGAGTGCGAATACCTCCTCCAGCCGTGCCTTATCGACGACACTTTGCATGATAGGCACTATTGGTTTGCCTGCTAGCTCTTCGCAAATCGTATAGAGATTGTATTCGCTGTGGTCGAGCAAGATAAGCTTTTTGGCGCCCATCATCGCACATTGACGCGCTATCTCACTGCCAATGCTTCCACCTGCGCCTGTGATAAGCACCGTTTTGTTATTGATAAATTGCGCAATGGTATGCTGATCCAAATCTTTGGGGTGACGTGCCAAGAGGTCTTCGACCGAAATTTCGTGAAGCTTAGCACCGTAATCGAGATACGCCGAGGCGATTTTGATCTCTTTGATACCCATGCGTTGTAACGCCCCATAAATGGTGCCAATCAGTATAGTCTCATCGACGATAGCCGCCTCGCACTCGATACCTGAAGCCTCAAACTCGGCAAGTGTATAGACATCGACGCCATTGATTTTCATATGGCTGTACCCCTCATCGATGATGGCTACGGGGTGATAGGATGTCCCGCCAAGGGAACGCATGATGGTATTGGCTCTATCTGCTGTGGCGATGACGAGCGTATGCAAAGCGGCTACTTTTTGGTGGCGTACTTTTTCGAAATAGAGACGCTTGCTAGCACGAAGTACGAGTAACCCAAAAAGGGTCAAGAAAAATTCGATAGGTATCACAGAGCGGGGAATTGCAATGTGTGCATCGCGCATCATATAGGCAAAAAGGACAAAAAGAAGCGTCGAAAACATCAGCACAGAGAGTATGCGCGACAAGTCATGAAACCCAAAGTGCCGCCAACTCATATCATAGACTCTCGCCAAATAAAAGAGCGTTATGCGCAAAAAGACGAGAAAAACAATAGAGGGTACAATAGCATCAAAGTTTTGGTCAGGAATCTCAAAATCAAAGCGCAAGGCAAAAGCGACCGCCACAGAAACAGCGATGATAAGCGTATCGACCACCATAAAAAAGAGTCGACGTTTGAGCGTAGAGGGACGTAATATCATTGGAAACCCTTTTTCTTCTCGATAGAGAGCAATACCAAAGCCCATACTACACTAGCCACACCCAAAGCCACACCTTGATTGGGTGCATAATAGAGTATCGCCAAAAGGAGCACATTGACTGCCATACCCGCGATGACGACCCTATCGTGCGCCCAGCCTGATTGCACCAGACGCTGATAGGCGTGTTTGCGGTGTGCTTGGGAGAGCTTCTCGCCTTTGCGCCATCGACGCAACAGTGTCACCGTGGCATCGACCCAAAAGAGTCCAAAGAGCACCACCCAACTCCACAAATTCGCACTCTCGATAGTGGCATAGTAGAGCGTCAAAATAGCCACCGTATACCCCAAAAGCGTACTGCCCACATCGCCCATAAAGATTTTGGCCTTGTGCCAGTTCCAGAGTAAAAATCCAAGAACAGCAACAGCCAAAACGATGAAATGTGCTCCACCCCACAGCGCCCATGCCGCCAAAGCCAAAAATATCGCCTCACTCGCGGCGTACCCATCGATACCGTCCAAAAAATTATAGAGATTCACAAACCACACGATAAGCAAAAAGGCAAAAATATTGACCACAAGAGGGTTTTCGATACGCACAAATCCCATATCGATAGCCCCCAATCCCCCCAACGTCCAAAGCCCACCTAGCGCCACAAGCGCTTGAACAAGCAATCGAAGCTTGGGGGATAAATCGTACAAATCATCCAGATAACTCACCATTGAGAGCACCACACCCACCATAAGCGCCCCAAAAAGTCTCGCATCTATAGCATCCGTAGCATACAAAATCCCAAGCCCCATGAACCATGTCACGGCAATGGCGATACCACCACCGCGCGGTGTAGGCACTGTGTGCGAGCTACGGTCATTGGGAATATCCAAAATCGCTTTGCGTATGGCGTGCTCTTTGACCATGTAGGTGAGCACAAAAGAGAGAAGAAAAAGAAATAGATAAATCAAACTACACACTCCTTTTACTGTATTTTTCAATAGTTTTTTGATTTATTTCTTTACGCTCACGATCAAAAAACCAACCCCATTTATTGAAATAATAAATCATAGACTTTATTTGCATCAACATTACTTTAAAACTTCTATATGCCTCTCTATTGTGTTCATGATAAATTTCAACTTTTGGATAATATATATTTTTCGCAACACGAAAAATGCGTCGAGACAAATCTGTATCTTCGGTATGCAAAAAAATATTTTCATCAAAAATATTCACCTGCTTTAAAGTCTCTACACGTAAAAACATAAAACATCCCGACAAATAGGGAACCTCCAAAATTTCATTCATATCTGCAAATTTCATCATAAAAAAATCATCCATTTTTTGAAGAAAGCCAATTTTTATATAATTTAAAACAAATCTACCAAACCAATTCACTGGAGTAGGCAAAAGCTTGCACAATTGCTGATTCGTTCCATTCGGATATAAAACTCTAGGCATCACATTACCAATATGAGTATCACGATTCATAAAATAAAATATTTCATCTAAGACATTTGAGCCAAAATAGATATCAGGATTTAGGACAACATGACAAGGAACATTCATCGCTATACTTTTACGCATTGCTATGTTGTGTCCAGCCCCATAGCCAATGTTAGCATTATTAAAAATATATTCGATTCTATCATCTGTTAAAGCCAACTTTTTCAGTGAATCCTCTTTTGAATTATCAATCAAAAAAAGCTTCACATTTAATTGCGTAGAGAAGAAACTGCTTATGACTCTTTTTATTTGCTCTTCACTGTTATGATAAAGAACTATCGACGCAAAAATATCATATTTATTCATGAATATACCTTTTTATTAGATTCCATACAATTTGAAATCTCCACTTTAGTTTCTGCCATAAAGAAGTTTTTTTACCTGTATAGTTATTAGCATGCAATCGATAGCTAAAAACTTTCTTATCTACAAATTCAACTTCACCATGTATGTAGGTAGAAAGACCCAGCCACATATCATGCATCGGTATTGACTTTGGAAAAGGCAAGACATATCGCAATAGCTCTCTAGTAAAAGCTACATTGCAGCCTATGAAACGATTTTTTAAAATATTATTCCACATTCCTTCACGTACATTCAAATATTGGAATAAATCCTCTTGAACAATCTCACCTTTTGAATCGATGCATACACCATTGTACATTCTAAGAGTTACTTTATCTATATCACTCTTAAAATCATTTCTTATTTCAGCCAATTTGCTACTTGACCATACATCATCTTGATCGGATAAAACAATGATGTCTCCAGATGCATGTTTTATGGCATTTTCAAAATTAAATATTGGAGAAAAAAAAGTTTGTTTTTCAAAAAGTTTGATTTTGTTATTGTTATATGATTTTATAATACTAACAGTTTCATCCGTAGAGCTATCATCAGAAATAATTAGCTCGTCATTTTCACCTAATTGCGCCAAAATAGAATCAATTTGCTCTTTTAAGTATTTTTGACCATTGTAAGTAGCCATACAAACAGAGATTTTCATATCTCTTTTCCTTTTAGGTAATAGCTATAAAATATTTTAATAAAACTCAACATTCTGTATTTTAAAATAAGTCTCAACAACCTTCTTATAGGCGACCAAATAACTTTTTTCTTTAGAGAAAGACCCAACTCTCTTGATGCGCTACAATAGTACCTAAACCGATTATACTCTCTAGCAAAATCCTTACCTTCATCTCCAGACAAAGTGTGCTCTAGATACAAATCAACCAAAACAATATTTTCATTAATCTCTTTATATTTTTCAATAAAATAAACATCACTAAAATCTAATTTCAATTTTTCATTGTAGCCACCAATCTTTTGAAACGCGGCCATCGGAATCATCAATCCACTGTTGATTACAGATTTTCCATCCAAACTATAAAGCTCTTTGTAACCAAACTCATTGAACCTTTGAGCCTTTCCAACAAAGTGATTTAAATATGCCGGTGAATATACTTTCGTCTTATTTTCATCACAAACAATAGGAGCGTAGATGTAATCCTTTCCATATTTTTCATACAATAGAAAATATTTCTCTAGCATTGTAGTAGAAAATTTGCTATCTTGATCTAATAACAATAGTGCATCTACTCCTAGTTCTTTTGCTTTTTTGTAAGCTTGATTGTAGGCGCGACTAACACCACTATTTAAAGAATCATGTTCATAAAAAAGATTGGGGACCTCTGGTGCACTTTGCGCTATCGGAGAGTTGTCGTAGACAAAAAGTGAAATTATATTTTCATACTCTTTTAAAAACAAAATATCGATGTCAAATACATTTTTTTTATATATAACGATGCAGACAAGAATCTTTTTCATTTTATATAGCCATCTAAGATTGAAGAGACTTTATCTACTGCTACATCAATGCTAAAATATTTTTTTGCTCGTTCATATGCATTTTTCGTTATTTGCATTCTCAAAGCATCATCCAAGACAAGCATTTCAATTTTTTTTGACAACTCTATATAATCTCCAGATTGAAACAGCAAACCAGAGTTACTATCTTCAACTACTTCTGGAATTCCACCTACATTTGAAGCAACGACTGGAATGTAATTCACAAATGCTTCTAAAGCAACTAAAGAAAAAGTTTCATCAATTGATGTAACCAAAACAATATCTGTCAAATCATATATCTTTTTTGATTCAAAAACTTCACCATGAAAAGTAATATTATTCTGTGAGCTACTTTTTTCTATATACGCATGGAGTTCATTTTCATAACTCTTGTCAGATGTTTTTCCAAAAAAATGTAAATGCACGTTATCAATACCTATTTTTCTCAACTCTTCACAAGCTTTTATTGCAAGCATTTGTGATTTATTTCTGTCAATTGTACCAATGACTGATATGTTTATAAAGCTCTCTTTTGATGTTTTCTTATTTTTCTCTTGAATCTCTATTCCATTGTATATCACATTCATATTTGCATTTTTTCTAACAAAATATTTTAAAGATTCTTTTGCATAGTTTGAAACAACAACATACTCCGATGTAAATATGTCACTTATTTTTAAAAATACTTTATTCTTGCTTAAAAAAATTCTTCCTTCATGAACATGCACTATTGTAGCAATATTCATCATACCAGCTACTACAACCTCTCCGAAATTCAAAATTGTATTTGCATAAACAAGCTTTGGCTTTATCTTTAGTAGTAAAAATAAAAATTGTACAAAGAATAAAACTCTTTTTAGTATTTTTTTTACGATTGTTTTTTTTGAATTCTTTTCAAGAAAGTGCAGCTCTACATTTTTATCTTTTAGCAATTTTGCTATATTTCCGCTGTTTGATGTAAACAACACATGTATGTTGTATTTATGTGTATAAGATAATTTTTCTACTATTCTATAGAGGCTAATTGTTGCCCCAGTATTATACGAATCGTGAAATATAAATAATATTTTTTTCACAGTAACTTTTCAAATTGAAATTGAATTTTCATCTACCTTCTCCCAAACTCGATCTATCACTCTCTAGTTCTCGTTGCAACATCTCATACTCCCTCTTTTTGCGCGCAATAAAGGCTTCTGTAATCGCTATTTTTTCTCTAATGCCTTGTGCCGTGAGCAAATAGCGATAATTTTTTTTCGATTCGCTGGTGACAAAGTTTTCGACCTTCACCAAACCCTTGTCGATAAGGGCTTTGAGGATATAGTTAACCTTGCCTACACTGTAGCCAAGCTCTTGTGCAAGGCTCTTTTGCGTCGTGTGGCGATTAAGTGCCGTAAGCAACTGTAGCGTCTCTTCTGTCTCTAATTTCACTTCAAAATACTCTTTTCTTATATTCAATCGTTGAATATTACTTGTAACAAGCTTTTGTGCCACTAAAAGTCTGTCTTGACAACTGTTAGGCTTTGTTATAAAATTGCGGCGATTTTCATCTGACAGTAAACACTTCGTTTACCCACCCATCTTCCCAAAAGCACCATCTTCCGCTTTTCAACTAATCGAGGCACAATGAGCGATACCGCTAAAAAATCGAACAAAAAACAGACACACCAGCCCGTAGAGGGTCATACCATCGAGACATTACGTCCCCTCACCCTCGATCAGCTCGTCGAACTAGCCATCGAGCTAGAGATCGAAAACCCTAACGAGCTTAAACGCCAAGATATTATTTTTGAAATTTTGAAATCGCAAGTAGCCCAAGGGGGATTTATCCTCTTCACAGGGATTTTGGAAATCATGCCTGATGCCTATGGGTTCTTGCGCGCAGTAGAGACCGATTTTTCCGATTCGGTTCACGATGCCTATGTCTCTAGTACGCAAATTCGCAAATTTGCCCTACGTAATGGCGACATCGTCACAGGGCAAGTGCGCCCACCCAAAGAGCAAGAGCGCTACTACGCCCTGCTCAAAGTCGAAGCTATCAACTACCTACCCGCAGCAGAGAGCAAAAACCGTCCGCTTTTTGACAACCTCACCCCTGTCTATCCTACGCAACACCTCAAATTTGAGTACAGCGAAAGCCGTCTCACTGGGCGTATGATGGACCTCTTCACCCCTATGGGCAAGGGTCAACGTGCGCTTATCGTCGCCCCTCCACGCAGTGGTAAAACAGAGCTGATGAAAGAGCTAGCCCACGGCATCAGCAAAAATCACCCTGAAGTAGAACTCATCGTACTCTTGGTCGATGAGCGTCCTGAAGAGGTGACCGACATGGAGCGCAGTGTCAACGGTGAGGTCTACAGCTCTACCTTCGACCAACCTGCCAAAAACCACACCAAAGTAGCAGAACTGGTCATCGAAAAAGCCAAACGTCGCGTCGAAATTGGCAAAGACGTCGTCATCTTGCTCGACTCCATCACGAGACTAGCTCGCGCCTACAATACTGTCACTCCTAGCAGTGGCAAAGTCCTCTCTGGTGGTGTCGATGCCAATGCACTGCATCGCCCCAAACGCTTTTTCGGTGCAGCACGTAACATCGAAAACGGCGGCAGTCTCACCATCATCGCCACCGCACTTATCGATACAGGTAGCCGTATGGACGAAGTCATCTTCGAAGAGTTCAAAGGTACAGGTAACAGTGAAATCGTCCTTAGCCGCAAAATCGCTGATCGACGCATCTATCCAGCTATCGATATCATGAAATCAGGCACACGTAAAGAGGAACTACTCATTGGTCCTGAGACATTGCAAAAAGTATTTGTCCTACGCAACGCCCTACACAAAATCGATGACGAGGTCGAGAGCCTACGCTTCATCTACAGCAAAATGCTCAAAACCAAAGACAACGAAGAATTCTTGAGCATCATGAACGAAGGTAGTTGAATTAACAATGCGCAAAATTGGCGTTTTTGACAGCGGAATCGGTGGACTCACCGTGATGAAAAGCCTCCTCGAGCACAAGCTCTTTGAGGAGATTATCTATTATGGTGATACCGCACGCGTACCCTATGGTGTCAAAGATGCCAACACCATCATCCGCTACGCCCTTGAAGCGGTAGAGTTTTTCAAAAATTTCGACATTGATTTGCTCGTGGTAGCCTGCAATACCGTCAGTGCCTACGCCCTTGAAGCGATGCAAGAGAGTGCCCCTTTTGATGTCGTGGGCGTGGTAGAACCAGGTATTTTGGCACTTCAAAAGAGCCAAACCAACCTCGATGACCCTATTCTCATCCTAGGTACCAAGGCTACAGTAGCTTCCAAAGCCTACGAGAAACGCTTGCACGCCTTGGGCTACACGCGCACTACTGCGCTTGCCACAGGACTCTTCGTCCCCATCGTCGAGGATCAGCTCACCGACACACCCATCCTCACGAGCACCATCGAGCACTATTTTCAAGGTCTCACGCCCCCTGCCTCTATCATCCTAGGGTGCACCCATTTTCCGCTCATCACCCAACCCATCAGCGCCTATTTTGACCACCAAGCACGCCTCATTCACTCTGGTGATGCGATTGTCGAGTATTTAGAGCAGACCTATACCTTCTCTCGACGCTTCGAGGTAACACAGATGAAATTTTTTGCCAGCGAAAATCCTGACTCACTCAAAGCGGTAGCCCGAAGATGGCTAGGACTCTAACGCTTAATATATTTCCAAAAAGTATATTGCGCGTAGATTTTGGCGATAACAAACCCTCTCCACCCCTCCAAAAAGCCTAAACGTAAAAAGTAGATTTTGAAAAAAGTCCAGTAGGGATTGAGAATCGCTTTGACCATGTTGTGACGTTTGTTGAGTGTGGAGTAGCGGTTTTGCTTGGCAATAAACTGCTCGATACTCTCATATGCATCGTGCAAAATATCCCCCTCTAGCGTCCCTACTACCTCTTGGGTCACTAATGCTTCGTGCACTGCCTTGTCGTTGTACGTAGCGTGTCCTTTGTGAAAAAAGCGCATATGATAGTCAGGATACATCCCTGCACGACGAATATATTTGCCAAAAAATTTGTTCAAATTGGCGATGCGATAGACAAAATAGCGCGGATTTTCAAGCTCTTTTTGCATCGATGTGGCAAGTTGAGGTGAAATTTGTTCATCGCAATCGATAGTGACAATCCAGTCGTATGAAGCATGCGATACGGCAATTTGACGCTGTTTGCCGTACCCCATCCATTCGTGGTGTATCACCTTGGCACCCATGCTTTGAGCTATCTCTACGGTACCGTCGGTGGAGCCATTATCGACCACCACAATTTCATCAGCGAAGCTAAGTGACGCTAACGCCTTGGCGATGTGCTTTTCTTCGTTATAGGAGATAAGAACGGCTGAGAGTTTGTGCATCGATAAGCCTCTATTTTTTTGTGGGCAATTATGCCTACTTCGTGCTATCAATACACTTTTATCTATTGTGCGTTACACTGCGCGCCTACAATTTGCCTTGCCAGAGGGAGCGATTTTTGAGTCAAAACAGCCAAGTCTTAGCGCTAAAATATCGCCCTCGACGCTTTGAAGACCTCATTGGTCAAAACGCCGTAGCGCAAACGCTCACCCTTGCACTGGACTCCAAGCGTCTCTCTCACGCCTATTTGCTCTCTGGACTTCGAGGCAGTGGCAAGACCTCTACGGCGCGCATTTTTGCCAAATCGTTGGTGTGCGAAAAGGGTCCCACCGCGCACCCTTGCGACAGCTGTATTCACTGTACGATGGCAAACGAATCGCGCCATATCGATATTATTGAGATGGACGCGGCCAGCAGTCGCAAAATCGATGATATTCGTGAGCTTATCGAGCACACCAAATACAAACCTGCTAGCGCTAATTTCAAAATTTTCATCATCGATGAAGTGCATATGCTCACCACAGAGGCCTTCAATGCGCTACTCAAAACCCTCGAAGAGCCGCCTAGCTATGTCAAATTTATCTTGGCTACGACCGACCCTCTCAAACTCCCTGCTACGATTTTGAGCCGTACGCAACACTTTCGCTTCAAACGTATCTCCGATATCGATGTGATCAATCATCTCGTGCATATTCTGCACAAAGAGGGCATCACGTTTGAGATGGGAGCGTTGGAAATTTTGGCGCGTAGTGGCAATGGAAGCGTACGGGACACCCTTACGCTCCTAGACCAAGCCATCATCTACGGCAAAAACCATGTCGATGTAGCCACCGTCACACAAATGTTGGGGCTTATCGACCCCCAATTTATGCGCGCTATTTTCCAGAGTGTCTTTGCCAAAGATCGTGCGCAACTTTTGGAGTTTGTACACGCCTTGGGTGCCTATGAGACGGAACTGGTTATCGATGAGCTGATTGCCTTTTTGAAATCGCACCTTTTTGACCCTACCCAAACGCTCTTTAGCACACTGCTTATCGAGCGCTTTTTTCTCATCCTCAACGATGCCAAAAAACTCATCTCCCTCAATGCCGATGGGAATTTCGTCCTCTCGCTGGTGCTCTTTAAAATGGTCGAGGCGATGAAACTCCAAACCATCGATGAGGCTATCCAACAGCTCGAAACCAACCTCGCGCAAACGACACCTCCCCAAACGCCCAAAGCTCCATCGGACACCCCCAAAGCTACGCCTCCTCCACCACCACCTCCTCCTGTGGTCACACCGCTAGAGCGTGTGGGGCGCAAGCTTTATGACCGTGACGTGACACTGGGTCGATGCTTTGAGACCTGCGTGAGCATGGTCAAACACGAAGGGGACGCGCTCACGCTCAATATGTTCGGCGAAGAGAGCTGTATTGCGACACTGCGCACCTACTACAAAGATATCGTGCTACCCTTCATCCTCGAAATCTACGGCCCTCAAACCAAACTCACCTTCACCAAAGAGCCGCCCGCACAAGAGGAAAAAAAAAATGAACCAACACTCCCTCTCTTGAGCGAAGAAGCGCCTCTAGAGAGCGGTTCCTGCGTACAAACCCAAGCCGAGCTAAAGGCACCCATCATCGACCCAGAGGCGATTCTCAAAGCCCCTACAGTCCAAAAAGCGATAGAACTTTTTGGGACTCATGTCATTATCGAGAACAAACTCTAAAGAGCTACTCGACCCACGCATGCGTAATGATATCGGGGCGGTCATCGAAGCGTTTGAGCTTTTGCATCGCGGTACAGCGCCCCTCTTCGATATCGATGATAACCATCTGCAAGATTTTTTTGCACCGTTCTGGCACCTCAAAACGTCCTGAAACGCCCGTCATCAATCGCTCGATAGGAACATTGGCGCTCATGCCTATGACATTGTCACGGCATCCTGTCAGTCCCACATCGGTGAGATAGCCAGCCCCCCCATCGATGAGCAAATCATCGCTACCTACATGGGTATGCGAACCTATGAGCGCCGAAATCTTCTCTTTGAGGTGCAAAAAAAGCGCACGCTTTTCACTCGTGGCTTCAGCGTGCATATCGATAAAAATAGCGCGGATACCTTGGGCGTGAAGTGCCTCCACTGCCTCTTGGGTTGTGCGCACGACATTATCGACATAGGGCATAGCAAAATGCCCCATGGCGTTAATGACGGCCAATTTCTCTCCTGCCACATCTAGTACAGTGACGCCACGCCCTGCTACTTGTGCGGGGTAGTTGAGCGGTCGCAAAAGAGGCATCGACTCCAAAAGAGGAATAATCTCTTTTTTGTCCCATGTATGGTTACCGCCTGTCATCACATCGATACCCATCCCCAAAAGCTCTTTGGCATTTTTGGGAGAGAGTCCAAACCCATGTGAAGCGTTTTCGTAGTTGGCAATGACTGCATCGATGCCGTATTCACTACGCAAACCTTTGAGGTGTTGGGATATCATCGTGCGCCCAGGGCGACCAATAATATCTGCGATGTAGGCGATACGCACGCCTATTTTGCCTCTAGTACACGTCCGTGCAACGGTTGCACGGGGCGGAAATTGTTGGCATGGTGTGTGCGGAAAAGTCCGATTTGTTGCGCATCTAACTCGATAGGCTCTTGGAAAATGTACCATGCTACATTTTCGCTACAAGGAGGCGTGGTGAGTGAACCCATGTAGTGGTAGTAGTGTGTTTTATCGGCAGGCAAAAGGTCGTTGACGGTGACATTCAAATCGCCACCCTCCAAATGCGCCAATACATCCTCCAACGCATTGTTGTGTGCACCCTCACGCATCAAAACACCGACCACCGCCAATTGACCTTGAGCATTTTGGTGCACCAAATGCAGCTCCATATCGTAGGGTTTGCCCTCTACCGTATGCTCTGAACGTCCATGAAAGTGAAACTGCAACAGTTTGTAGTGTACGCCCAAGAGCTCGATACCCTCATCGCCAATAGGGTCTATTTTGATGGCGTGACCATTGTCTACCTCATGCGATAGCTCTGCATGGGTCGATTCGTGAAACTCTACGACGTGATTTGCCGCCATAGGCACGGTTTGCTTAGGTGTCAAATCGATAGGTGATTGCGCTTTGCCTGTCCCACACTCAGGATTGACAAGCGACCAGTGCGCCGCGTCATACTCACCCTCATAGCCCCAATGTGCCTTGGTGAAGTTGTGCTCACTCTTGTGCGTCTCGTGCGCCGCAACTGCATGTGCAGATGCCTCCTCTTTGGGGCTACTACATCCTGCTACCAAAAGCGCTACGAGAACGCTCACTATCCAAACTTTTTGCATCTTCTACTCCTGAAATTTAATAAACGGACATTATACGAATCTAGTCTCAAAAAGGACTAAAAATGGTAAACAGAAATTAAACGGTACTGCGCAAAAAAGTCGCCCGCTACTTGTCCATTGTCCACTACCCAAATCGCCTTTGCCGCGACACTCCACGCACCTAGCGTGTAGTCGATAACGGCATTGATATCATGCTGTGCTATTGAAAAATTTTGACGGTATTGCGCATAGACCAACTGCATCGAGAGATGCTCATCCCATCGATGTGACAGTGTCGCATTGGCGCCCAAAGTGCCCGCTTTGTAGCTGCTATCGGTGGTGCCAAGCGCTTTGCCATAATTGGAAGAGAAGAGAACATTGCCTGTGAGCGTATCGGTGAAGAGCGGCGTACCGTCATAAAATGCCATGACATTGCTGTAGGCATCTGCAAAAGCGAAGTTCGCTGAAGCGGCAAGAGAGGCTTTGGTATGGGGTGTAATAGCATAGGTAGCCTTGCCTGCCAACGTCAAGACATCGACCCCTTTGGTGTAGCTCTTGCCCCCGATGGTAGTACCGTTACGAAGGTTCGTATCGAAAACGCCTACCGAATTTTCGTGTAGCACTTGGGCTTGCAAAAGTGCATCACCCAAACGCATATCCCCTTGGGCATAGAGCATCGAGATGAAATTGGGCATGAAATATTGATACGCTTTGAGCGCAATATTTTCGTAACTCAAATGGGCATCGACGATATACATATCCCCTTGCGTTTGACCTGTGTAGTGGGCTGTTTGTGTACCCAAGGCATGCTCCAAAATATTGATAAATTGGCTTGAAGTGCGCTGTTTGAAGCTGTCCAAATAGCTAGTACCTACGCCCCACGCTTCGTTTTTGTAAGCCAATGTCGCACCCGAAAAGGTCGAGGGCAAAAGTCGCGCGCCCTCTTTGTGATGCGCCAAAGGTGTAGCAATTTTTTGACGTCCCAATCGCACATCCCATGTGCTGTCACGGTACCCCACATACGCCTCACCTGCTACACCGAAATTAGTCGCCTTGTCTGTGGCTACACCTGTGCGTGCCGCGTCATCGCGTGCGACCAAAGAGCCGTCGTAGTGGCTCATGTCACTCGATGGGAAGAGCGCGTTGGCTGTCATGAGATTGACCTTGACCTGCCACGGAGAAGTTTTGGGGCTTTGGGCAATGAGTTGTCCCCCTGTAGCCAAATCCCACGTATCGGCGGTGACACTTCCCGTCTTGATATTGTTGAGGTTGTAGCTCTTCCACTCCCCGCTAAAGTGCCAAAAACTCTCCTCTTGACCAAACGCCAAAAGGCTCAATGCCGCTGTAAACAATAGCTTTCTCATTTTTTCTCCTTGTTTCGCAAAAATTTGAGCAGTGCATCCAAAATATCGTCATCGTCTTTGCTACGCGCTTTGAGGCTCTCTTTGGTTTCGTTGCGGTAGGTGATAGCGATATTTTCACCGTAGTTGGAGATACTTTTGATTTCCAGTGCCAACGCCATGCGTTTAAGCGCCATGAGTGTCACGAACTGTCGCGTAGGCACATCGAGTTCTCCAAATCTATCGACCATCTCCTCTTCGATTTCATACACTTCACGCACCTCTTTGGAGAGGGAGAGGCGTCGATAGAGCTCCAATCGAAGCCTATCCTCACTCACCACGCGCTCACTGATAAAGGCGTTGACCCCCAAGCGCATATCGACATCGAGATGTTGCGCCTTCTCATGTGCGCCCAACTGCGCCAATGCATCTTCAAGCATACGTAGATAGAGTCCATAGCCTATTTGTTTGATATGTCCGCTTTGCGCCTCACCGATGAGATTGCCGCCGCCGCGAATCTCTAGGTCATGGTACGCAAGTGCTTGACCACTGCCTAGGTACGAGTTGTTTTCCAGCGCCACGAGGCGCTTGGTCGCCTCTGGGGTAAGCTCCTCTTTGGACTCGACAAAGAAGTAGCAATACCCCTCGACGTGCCCACGCCCCACACGCCCACGAAGCTGATGCAAATCCGCCATACCAAAGCGGTCCGCCCCATCGATGATGATAGTGTTGACATTGGGCATGTGAATACCGCTCTCCACAATCGAGGTCGCCAACATCACATCGTATCGACGCTCCTCAAAAGCGATGAGCTCCTTTTCGGTGGTGGCGGCATTGATTTTGGAGTGAAGTGCCACGATACGTAAAGTGGGCATGATTTCCAAAAGCTGTTGGCGTTTGCCCTCCATGTGCGCGATGTTGTTGAAGACATAAAAAATCTGCCCACCGCGTCGTAGCTCTCGAGAGATGACCTCTTTGACCAGCTTGGCATCGTAGCTTTTGACAAAACTGCGCACCCCTTTACGCTCGTGGGGTGGCGTGAGGAGTTGGCTAAGGGTCTTGATTTTGGAAAGTGCCATATTGAGAGAGCGCGGAATAGGTGTCGCACTCATCGACAACAGGTGCGTGTGGGCATAGAGCTCTTTGAGTTGCTCTTTTTGTTGCACCCCAAATTTATGCTCCTCATCGATGATGACCAGCCCCAATCGTGCGATTTGCACCCCCAAAAGGGCGTGTGTGCCTACCACTACATCGATAGCGCCCATCTCCAGACCCTGCAACGTCGCGCTCTTTTGCGCGGTGGTAGTAAACCTATCGTACTTCGCCACACGAATACCAAAGGCGGCAAAGCGACGCTCCAAAGAGTGATAATGTTGACTGCTCAAAAGCGTCGTAGGTACCACCAAAGCACTTTGATAGCCCGATTTTGCCGCCACATATATCGCATTCATCGCCACCTCGGTCTTGCCAAAGCCCACATCGCCTGAAAGCAATCTGTCCATCACCGCGCCACTGCCTAAATCCCCCACCATCTCATCGATACTTCGGCGTTGGTCTTGGGTGTACTCAAACCCTGCATGCGATTGAAAATAGTGTAACTCACTTGGCTCCACAACAAGGCGTGGTGCTTCGATAGTGGCACGTGCCGCGGCAAGTTTGATAATCTCAGCGGCAATGGCAAAGAGTTTGCTTTTGACCGCCTCTTTGAGTTTGGCGAAGCTGCTTTTGCCCAATCTATCTAGTGCTGGCAAACTTCCGCTGTCCGCCACATAGCGGTCGATGGTATGCAACGCATTGACAGGGATGAGGACGCGGTCAGCGCCTTGGTACTCCAAGACCACAAAATCTTGCATCCCGCCCAAGACATTCGCCTGCTCGATAGCGCTGAAAATCCCCACACCGTACTGCTCGTGCACCACATAATCACCGATTTTTAGCTCATCGAGGATGATGGTCGCTTTGCGTTTGGTGGTGCGCACACGTCGCGTGGAGTTGAGAGAGAGGATAAGCTCTTGTGCACTAATAAGGCTAAAACTGTAGGGCGCCTCTAGGAGTGTAACCCCCTCGATATTCTCCAAAGCGTGCTGTTTGAGGACGCTTTTGTTGGGTGCGATGAGGGTGATTTTTTTCTCTTTGTGTAGCGCTATCATATCCCCTACATTGGGTGCTACGATGGTTTTGAACTGTTTGGCAGGCGCAATGGTCTCTATTGTTTTCCACAGCTCTTGCGACACGACATCGGTATCGTAGGAGAGTCGCTCCTCTATCTCACGCCACACCTCTTGAAAGGTAGCTAGACGTTTACCCGTCACAAAGGGTTGCGCCAACTCGCCCAAATGCCACAATCCCAACGCATCGATATCTTTGACAAAGGCATCACTGGCACAGGATTCGATACGCGCCAAGAGTGCGCTATGTTCTGCCACACTTAGCGCCAAAAAAGCGGGGAAGATATGCATCGATTCAAGCTCATTTTTGTCGCTCTTTTGGGTATCCAGATCAAAATAGCGTATCGACTCCACCTCATCGTCAAAGAGGCTCAATCGATAGGGCATCTCCTCGCCCATCGCAAAAATATCGATAATATCCCCTCTGAAAGAGACCTCGCCTTGCATCTGGACGATATCGACAAAGCCATAGCCCCACGCATATAGCTCCTCTTTCAAAGAGGCTAAATCGACTCTATCGCCAAAAGCAAGGGTACGTTTGGAAAGCGTAGAGGGCTTGGGCAGAGGATAAAGGAGTGTCGAAAAGGGGGAGATAATGAGGGGCTTTTTTGTGGCACTGTGGTAGGCAAAAAGTGCCAAAAAGAGCTGTGAAAGCTCCTCTTTGTAGGAGCGCAAATCTTCGCCAAAGTGCGCCCTAAAATCGGGAAATCGTACTACCGATTCGCCCTTATATTGTGCAATTTGCTCCGCTTTTTGGGCTTGTGCATCGTCTGCGACCAAGAGAATGTCGCAAGGGCGTGCGCCGCCTTGGAGATATTCAAACAGCGCACTTTGGATCATAAAAAATTAAGCAGAAGTTTTTTCAGATGAGGCTGTAGCAGAGACGAGAGGTTTAACGACGCTCTTTTCAAGCGCCTTTTCGATAGCGTCACGGCTTTTGAAGTGTGAATCCCCTTCAAAGACCGCTTGTGCTTCGATGACCAACTCCGTAGAGGTGAGTGAGCCTGTCATTTTGCCTTTGGCATGAATCTCGACGCGCTCCGCTTCGATAGAGCCTTGGACGCTACCTTGGATGATTATTTTTTTTGCATTGACGTTGCCATTAATCGTGCCATTTCGTCCCACTGTGATTGCAGCACTTGAGTTAATGGTGCCTTCAAAGTTTCCATCAATATAAAGTGCGCAGGAGAGTTCCATCTCTCCTTTGATATAAGATCCTTCCGTAATGATGGTTGTGTTATTGTGCTCTTTTGGTGGTTGATTGCTGTTATTAAAGACTGCCATGTAACGCGATTCTCCTTGGTGAATATCTCTTTGTAATTTTTGGCGGACCACTCTACAAATGCGGTGGGATCCAATACACGTTGAATGTATCGAATCTCGTAATGCAAGTGGGGTCCACTACTCATTCCTGTGTTGCCAGTATATCCAATTAGGTCACCTTTTTTGACAAATGCCCCAGGGTGTGTGGCGACTTTATTGAGGTGACCGTACATCGATTTGAAGCCAAAAGAGTGATCCAAAATGATGAGATTGCCATAGCCGCTGGTCTTGTGATACCCTGCGTACTCGATAACACCGCTGGCAGTAGCATAGATAGGGGTATTCATGCGAGCTCGAAAATCAAGCCCACGGTGAAACTCCCTGCTTTGCAGTGTAGGATGAATACGCCACCCATAGGTACTTGTGGTGGTTGTCACTTTGAGCGGTGAACCGCTGGGGATATTTTCAAGCATATAGGCGACATTTTGACTGCTCAGCGAGACACTCTCTAGACGTTGAGTCAATACCGCATTGAGCGACTCTTGCTGTGTGGTATCCTCATTTTCACTCGAAGGGGGTGCGTCACTGGACTCTTTGAGACCTATAAGCTCCTCGATATCGGCAAGCTTATCGCTGATTTGCTCCAAGGCGTGAGTCTTTTCGCTGATGTGCTTCTCTTTGGCTTCTAGCTCTGACTCCAAAACCCCATTTTTCTTCGCCAATAGCTCATACGCTTGTTGGGTGATGCGCTTCTTTTCGGTGATAGTCTCAAGCGAGTAGTTGAGATAAAAGATAAAAAAAGCACCCGCCGTAAAAATAAGCAGTAGTGCCACCAAGAGATAGAGCACCACCTTTTTTATCACCTCATGGAGGTTGTATTGGCGTATGCCGTTGTTGTCATTGATGGTAATGGTAAAACGCTTTTTATCCATGCTGATGGTGCTGTTCCCAATAATGTAAAAAATACTCTGCCACTTTGAACGAACCAAACACCACATAGTGTGATGCGGTATCTAGCCCCATAAAAGGGGCATGCGGTATACCCAATCGCTCCAAGCTCTCCTCTAGAGTCGCGCGTGGCACGATGCGGGCATCCTCGATGGGGACAATCTCAACACGCACCACATAGGGCACAAAATGAGTCAAAATCGCTTCGAAGTCCTTATCGAGGTAGGAATTATAGAGCAAAATTACTTTTCGTTCCTTAGAGAGGTTTTGGGTGAGACGTTTGGCGGCAAGTACATTGTGTCCGACATCGACGATGACGCGCTCACCTAACTGCATAAAACGCCCCTCCAATACCTTCAACGCCTTTACATCGAAGTGCTCAAAGCCCACTATGCGTGCCGCTGTCAAAGCTAATTGCATATTCTCTTTGAGATAGCTAGGCAAGGACAAAGCCTCTACCGCTTCATCGAGTATGGCTGCTGTCACAACGTAGGGGATATGTTTGGCGTCCAATACCCCAATCAATGTATCATAGACCACGCGCTCTTGCAAGCCCAAAAGGGCGAAGCGTTTGACCGCATTGATTTTAGTCGTTGCAATTGCTTCCAATGTATCGCCCAAAAAGGCTTCATGGTCCATGCCAATAGGTGTCACAACGGTGAGACGATTATCAAAAACCGATGTAGCATCATACTCTCCACCCAATCCTGCTTCGAGTACGACCCAATCGCACCCCTCAAAGGCGACCATCGCCAAAAGCGTTGTGTACTCAAAATAGGAGAGAGCCTCTTGCCAACGAGGAGACAAAAGCGCATTGAGTCTCTCAAACGCCGCTGTAAGCGCCGCATCGTCGATAGGCTCACCATCGATAGCGATACGCTCATGCATACGATGAATATGTGGAGAGGTGTAGTGCCCTACTTTGAGGTGCTGTTGTCCCAAGAGTTGCGCCAAAAATCGCCCTGTTGTCCCCTTGCCATTAGTACCAATGATATGGACGATGGGCGGCACCACCAACGCATGGCGTATCGATGCATACGCCTCTTGTATACGTAGAGGGTCGAATGTGGTGTAATAGAGTGGCTTGGTAGCCAAAAAGGTCTCAACTTTTGTCACGTAAGTCTACTCTGTGCGTGGAAATATCGCATTTCGTCCGCTGTGTTTGGCGTTGTAGAGCTCTTTGTCGGCGTGCTTCATCGCCACTTCGGCACTCTCATAGTGACTGCGCAGTGCGATACCGCCACTTACCGTGAGCTTGATACGTTGCTGTTTGAAGACGAAACTGCTTTTGGAGAGAATCACACGCAATTTATTGGCGAAGGTGTGCGCACCCTCAAGCGTCGTACGCGGCAAAAGCATCACGAACTCCTCCCCACCGTAACGCCCAATGACATCGACATCACGCGCTTCACGCAAGAGCACTTTGGCAAAGGTCACAAGCACCGCATCCCCAGCGTCGTGCCCGTAGGTATCGTTGATAGCTTTGAAGTGGTCAATATCCAAAAAGAGAATGACGTAATCTGTCCCCTCTCTTTTGTAGTTGGCTTCAAAGAGCTTGATTTTGTCCTCTAGACCGCGCTTGTTATAGAGCTTGGTGAGGTGATCCTCCTCTTTGGCTTGGTTGGCAATCGCCAATTCGGTTTGGAGCGAAGCAATTTTGGCTTCCATCTGTACAATTTGAGTCTGTTGAGTGGTGAGTGTCTTGGTCAAAGCCTGCGTCTCATCCTCGAGCACCGTAGCAATATCGAGCAATTTTTTGTGCAGTTTCATGGGTGAATCGATATCGGTCAAATCCATTCGCATCAAATCTTGACGAATATCCAGCAACAGTTGCGCTTGGTTTTGCCCCTTTTGGATAATGGAGAGCAATCGATTGGAGACTTCCGCCGCGATAGCATCGAGCTGATGCATCGCTTCGCTAAGCGCTTTTTTGTCCAGCGCGATACGCTTATCGACAAGGCGTCGAATATCGGCTTGCATCCCTTGGGTCTCTAGAAGTTGCGCATCCTCACGTAGCTGTTGCGACACCGCGGCAATCTCATCGTGCATATTTGCCGCGATGGAAGGCACCAAGGTCAGAATAAAGAGCTGCCCCAATCCCGCAGGCACACCACTCTCACCGCCCTTGCCGTAGTTATCGATAGCCGTGTGTACGGTGGTGCGCAAATCGCCCTTATCGACGGTGGTCAACACCCCCAGACGCTCCAAAAATTTATCCTCATAACTGGTCAAAAAATCGAGCCACTGCTTTTTCAAGAGTTCAATACTCGCTTCGTCATTGACACCCTCAATCGTATCGAGAGTGTGTTGCGCAAGTTGGGTGAGCTCTTTGTTGTGCATACCTGCGGCGACTTGCGCCATACGTTTGATGAGGAGCTTCATCGCTTTGGTCTGTACGGTAGTGCTGCTTGCATCCAATCGATTGAGCTTGGAGGTCAAAAAACTAAAAAGCTCATCGAGCGTACGCGGCGCGTAGCTTTTCGCCTCTTCTAACAATGGACGCTCCAATCGCTCCAAAAACTTCTCAACCGCATTGCACTCTGGCAAAATGACCCCATGTTTTTTGGCAGTTTGACAAAAACGCTCTTGATAATTTTGGGGAGTGATAGTCTCGCCCTGCTCACGCATATGGGTAAGCGTTTCTTTGATAATCGTGGATAGACTCATGAGCGGATGGCTCCTTCGACGGCAAGTTGGGTAATAAAGAGGTCAATCGCACGCAGTGACGCCTCACGAATCGCATTGAAACGTTGCGTCTCCGAGATAAGACCGTTGGGCTGAATCGAGAAATCGTAACTGCCTTGTACGGAGTAGCTTTTGTTATCGTGCTTGGAGGTGCGCACAATGGTGAGTGTCACGTAGGCACGTTGGGCGATGACGTATCCGTTGGTATCGTACTCGATGGGAGAAAAGAGCAAGGTACCCAATTTCAAATCGAGCGTGGTTTGGGCTTGGTTTTGGGGTGTGACGCTTACGCGAAATCGACTCACCAAGGCTTGCAAAACAGCATCCTTGATAATCACCGCATTCTCAGGGTCTTGGGCGAATATCTCGATGGTGGCGTAGACGCTCTCTCCTAGGACTTTTTTGGCGTAGTGGCTACTGGGCTTATAGCCGCACCCACTCATGCCCAAAAGCAACAGGAGTAAGAGAAGTTGACGCATTAGCCAACCACGATATTGACGAGCTTTTGGGGCACTACAATCGCTTTTTTGATAGTAGCCTCACCAATCCACGCCGCCACTTCAGCGGTTGCTTGCGCGATAATAGCCTCTTGGGTTGTATCGGCGGCGACCTCGATTTCGGCACGGCGTTTGCCATTGACTGTTACGGCAAGTGTCACCGTCGAGGCTACAAAAACACGCTCATCGACGCTAATGGCACCAAAATTGGCGCACCCAAAGAGACGATCGCTTAGCTCCCATGCGGTATGTGGAATAATAGGCTCTAGTATCGAGAGTAATACAAAATAGCCCTCTGTCCAGACATCGGCATTGCTCTGCTCACCCAACGCATTAAGAGCCTCCATACACCCTGCAATGAGAGTATTGAAGGTGTAGCGCTCCGCATAAATTTCATGTGCACGTTTAAGTGCTTCATAGACCTTTTTGCGTGCATTTTGACTGTTTTTATCGAGCTTCGCATGGTCGATAACGGGAAGCGTTTGGGTCGCATAGGCGTTGCTAGCGCGGTCATAAAAACGCTTGATAAAACGATGCGCACCCTCTACGGCTGAGTCATTCCACTCCAGCTCTTGGGTAGGAGGCGCGGCAAAAAGGATAAAGAGACGCGCCGTATCGGCACCATATTTTTCGATGATAGCGTCAGGGTCTACGGTATTGCCTTTGGATTTGGACATTTTGGCGCCATCTTTGAGCACCATACCTTGGGTGAGGAGGTGTTCAAAAGGCTCATCGATAGCGATGTAGCCCAAATCGCGCAACATTTTGGTAAAAAATCGCGCATAAAGTAGGTGCAAAATCGCATGCTCGATACCACCGATGTAGTGGTCTACACCCATCCAATACCCTATTTCTTCTGGCGTAAAAGCGTGCGTTTGTTGATGGGCTTTTGCTGTGGCATAGCGCAAGAAGTACCAGCTCGATTGGACAAAGGTATCGAGGGTATCGGTCTCACGTAGAGCATCGCCACCGCATTTGGGGCATTTGCACTGCTTGAAGGTGGGGTGTTTATCCAAAGGATTGCCCTCGCCTGTGATGACGACATCATCAGGAAGTGCTACAGGCAAATTCGCCTTATCTTCAGGCACGACACCGCACGTAGGACATTTGATGAGAGGTATTGGCGCGCCCCAATAGCGTTGGCGTGAAACACCCCAATCTTTGAGACGGAAATTGACCACCCCTTTACCCAAGCCCTTGGTCTCAAAATCCCCAATAATTTTGCGTAGTGCTTCGCGGTTGGGCATGCCATCGTAGTGAGCGCTGTTGCACATGATGCCATCATCGCTGTAGCATGCACCCTTATCGAGCGCCCCCTCTTTGGGGGTAATGACGTGATGAATGGGCAAATTGTAGAGTGACGCAAACTCAAAATCGCGTGTGTCGTGTGCAGGTACTGCCATGACCGCGCCACTGCCGTATTCATTGAGGACAAAATTGGCTATCCACACAGGTACTTTTTCGCCTGTCAAAGGATGCAGGGCGAAGATGCCCAAATTGACACCCTCTTTGGGTGCTTTGGCGCGTTCTAGGCTCGCCATATTGCGCATCGCTTCGATACGCGCTTGAGCGGCGGTATCGATATGCCCAGCTTCGAGGAGCGCATCGACGATGGCGTGTTCAGGCGACAATGCCGCGTAGCTCACCCCATAAATGGTATCAGCACGAGTGGTGAAAACCTCAAAGCTCTCGATACCACATTTGGCACTTGAAGCCGCATCGAGCTTGAAGACAAAGGAGAGTCCTTGACTACGCCCTATCCAATTCTCTTGCATGATCAAAACTTGTTTGGGCCATTTGCCTTCGAGTTTTGCCAAATCGTCCAACAACTCCTGCGCATAATCGGTGATGCGAAAATAGTATTGGTTCATCTCTTTTTGGACCACTTTGTTGCCACAACGCCAACAACACCCCTCCTCTACTTGCTCATTGGCAAGGACGGTTTGGTCGTGCTCACACCAGTTGAGCATCCCCTTTTTTTGGTACAACAGCCCTTTGTTGTACATATCGATGATAAAGCCCTGCTCAAATTTCGTATAGAGCGGGTCACTGGTAGCAAATTCACGCTCTTTGGAAAAGGAGAGTCCCAAAGAGGAGAGCTCTTTGCGCATATAATCGATGTTTTCGTAGGTCCATTTTTTGGGGTGCAGACCATGTTTAATCGCCGCATTTTCCGCAGGCATTCCGAAGCTGTCCCATCCTATGGGGTGCAGGACATTAAATCCTTGCTGACGTGCATAGCGTGCGAGGGCATCGCCGATGGTGTAGTTGCGCACATGCCCCATGTGGATGCGTCCACTGGGATAGGGGAACATACTCAAAATATATTTTTTCTTTTGACTTTTATCGTCGCTAGGCTCAAAACTGTTGTGGCTCTCCCAATAGGTTTGCCACTTTTTCTCTATCGTAGGTGCATCGTAATGCATACTCATCAATACTCATCCCTTGTTTTTGAACTCTCGATAAGCACCAACGCCATCGAGAAGAAATTGGCAATAAGTGCGCCAATCGCCAACGGCATCGCCCACTCCAAACTGCCGCTCACTTGCATATGTACAAAAGCGGGAATGAGGTGCAAATCTGCCACTAAAGAACTTGCCAACAGCTCTGCCGCCAACAAATTACGTACGCCCAATTTCAAAATGGTCGATACGAGATTGAGTGTCGCCGCGGTAAAAAGCGCCACCGCGCTGTGCTCATACAAAAATCCTGCGATACTTGTCACGCTCATAAGCGTGAAGAATACGTAAACTACCTTGCCCCAGTCCATTTATCCATCTCCTGTTAGTAGATTTTTATACGCCAAGCAAGCCAAGCTTGCTTTGGCTACGATAACTCTGCGTTCGCTTCGGCAACGTGCCCATGACGCTAGCGTCATAACAAGCCATTTATTTAAAGCGAACCATTTTCAAATTGTGCGCGGATACGCGCCTTCTCTTTGGCTTTTTGTTCCACTGCCGCCAAACGACCTCGATAGTGGGCAATCGAAAAGCCCAAGTGCACCAACAACGGTGACGCTACATATATCGAGCTATACGTCCCCACAATGATACCCACCAAAAGGGTAAAGGCAAATCCGTTGATAATTTCGCCCCCAAACATATAGAGTGTGAGCACCACAAAAAAGGTGGTCAACGAGGTGAGCGTCGTACGCGAAAGGGTACGGCTCACCGATGCATCGATAGAGGCTTCAAGGTCGCTCTCTTTGGTGGTGGTAATACCCTCACGAATACGGTCAAAAACGATAATAGTATCATTGATGGAGTAGCCCAAAATAGTCAAGAGTGCCGCCAAAATGTCGAGGTTAATATCGACGCTAAAAAGAACAAGCATCCCCGCTGTGATAGAAATATCGTGCGCCAGCGCCAAAACAGATGCCAACGCAAAACGCCACTCATAACGATAAGAGACATATGCCAAAATCCCTGCAATTGCCAATGCCAATGCAATGAGACCTTTTTCACGTAGCTCTGCCCCTACTTTGGGACCGACCATATCGACGCGGCGAATTTCAAAATTGCCCGTACCTGCCAAAAGCGTACGTGTCATATCACCCAAATCTTGGGTCACCGAAGTCGAGGAGGTTTTGACGCGTATGACCACCTCTTGTACAGAGCCATATTCACTGATACTACTGCCTGCGAAAAGTGGCTCTGTAGAGAGTTTGTCGCGCATTTGGGCGATGGGTGCGGCTTGGTCATATTTGACTTGGATGAGCGTCCCACCTGCAAAATCGATACCCCAATTAGCCCCTTTGGTGCCAACAAGCACCCATGAAGCAATTACCAAAAAGAGTGATAAAAGTAAAAAAGGCTTCGAAAGACGCATAAAACCGTAGGTTTTGTTATAACTAAAAAGTCCCATTTACGCCCCCTTGCTTTGACCAAACCACGCTTTGGTGTTGGTCGTTTTGGAGAGTTTGGTCATAAACATCTCATAAATTCCGTGCGTACCTACTATCGCCGTGAGCATCGATGCCAAAATCCCTATGCTGATGGTAATGGCGAACCCTTTGATAGGACCCGTCCCGTAAACATAGAGCACCACTGCCGCAATAAGCGTCGTGATATTGGCATCCACGATAGCGCGCATAGCGTTGGCATAGCCCAATTCAATCGCCTTTTTCATCGATGAGCCTTGAGAGAGTAGCTCTCGAATACGCTCAGAGATGATGACATTGGCATCGACCGCCATACCCACTGTCAATACAATCCCAGCCATACCTGGCAGTGTAAGTGTCGCGCCCAAAAGTGCCATGACCGCTATGATGAGCAAAATATTGACCAGCAAAGCGATATTGGCAATGACGCCAGCAATGCGGTAATACCACACCATAAAGAGTATCACCAGCGCAAAGCCCGCTACCAACGCCAACATCGCTGCATCGATAGAGTCTTGACCAAGGCTAGGTCCAATAAGGCGTTTTTCCATCACATAGACAGGCGCCAAAAGCGCTCCTGAACGTAGTGCAATGGCTAAATCGTTGGCTTGTGTGACGGTAAAATCACCGCTAATTTGCCCATGTCCACCCCCAATGCGCTCACGTATGACAGGTGCTGAGTAGACAACCCCATCGAGCACGACCGCTAGACGTTTACCCACATTTTTTTCGGTAAAGTCTCCGAAAATTTGCGCACCTTGAGCATTGAGCGTGAAGTTAATAACGCTTTGGTTGTTGACATCAAAAGCGACCTGTGCATCGGTGAGTTTGCTTCCGTCCAAAATCGGTATCGTTTTGACCACATAGCGTTCGCTCTCATCGACCGAAGAGAGTATCGTATCGCCGTGCTGTTTGGCTTGGGCAGGGCTCATCGATGAGGCCATCATCATGCGAGGCTCATCGACTGCCATGAGTTGCAAATGTGCAGTCTTGGCGATAAGCGCACGTGCACGCTCCTCCTCTTCTTGGGTTTTTATCCCTGGAAGTTCGACCAAAATTTTGTCATTGCCCTGCTTGGCAACCGTAGGCTCTGACAATCCAAATTGATCCAGACGATTGCGAATAGTTTCGACTGCTTGGTCGACTGCTTGGAGTGCGATACGCTCTTTTTCGGCTTGGGTGAGGGTGATAGTCACCTGCGCCGCATCAATTTGCACATCGATGCCCTTCTGCTCATAGAGCCATGCCGAAAATTTATCTGCATCATCGCTGTCAAGCAACAGCACCTCGATACGCCCATCGACTACTTGCAGACGCTCTAGCAAAATATCTTGACGGTTCGTGGTAAAGGCGATGCTTGAAGCCAACGAAGCCAAATTTGCCTCGATAGCTTTGTCGCCTTCGACCCCTAGCAAAAGGTGCAATCCCCCTTGCAAATCAAGCCCCAAGGTAATCTTGGAGCCACTTTCGCTTTGGGTGAGTGTGGGCAGAGAGTAGAAGAGACCAAAAAGTAGCGCAACCCCAAAAAGAGCCGCGCGATAGCCTATTTTCATGGTTACGCTTCTTCGTAACGCTTAGCTACCGACTCTTTGGACAATCTAGCAGAGACGCCATCGTTCATTTTGACACGATAGAAAGTCTCTTCTACCTTCTCGATTTCGACGATGAAACCACCAGCCGTGACAATTTTATCCCCTTTGACAAGCTCTGTAAGCATCTGTTTGTGCGCTTTAGCCTGTTTTTGTTGAGGGCGAATAACGATGAAATAAAAAATGGCAAAGAGAAAAACAAGAGGAAGCAGTGAAGTGAAGATATCACCGCCTTGTGAAGCAGCTTGGTCAGCGTAGAGTGGAGTAAACATTTTATAACATCCTTACGGGGAGAAATTTGCGCTATTTTAGCATTTTTTGCTTACCGCACGCTTGTAGCGTCGTGTGGGCTTAGGCTACAATGACGCACCTTTTTTTGGATGTGGTGCAATGAAAATTTTATTGGTAGAAGATGACACACTTTTGGGCGAAACACTCGAAGATATATTGCGTGCCGATGGCTACACTTTGGTGTGGGTTACCTCGTTTGAAGGGGCATTGGATGCGACGTTTGAAGAGCGCTTCGATTTGTATCTTTTGGATGTCAATTTACTCGATGGAAATGGGTTTGAACTCCTAAAAGCGTTGCGCCAAGCCAACGACACCACGCCTGCCTTTTTTATCACGGCACTTAGTGATATGGCATCCCTCCAGGAGGCTTTTGCGGTAGGTGCCGATGACTATATCAAAAAGCCTTTTGCCATCGAAGAGCTACGTATTCGCATCCATGCCAAGCTCCAAGCGCGTGCCAAAGTGCTACGTCACGGCACCGTCACATGGGAACACAATGCACTCTACAAAGAGGGTAAACCTATCGATATACCTGCGATGCAACGCCAAATATTTTTACTCTTGCTGGAAAATCAGGGGCACGTCGTCGATATGCAACACCTTTTGGACCTGCTGGAATCGCCTACAGAGCAAGCACTTCGCGTGCATATCAATAAAATCAAGACTACTTTAGATGCACATATCACCAATATACGTGGAGTAGGATACCGCCTTGAAACACGTTGAAAAAGTAGCACTTTTCAAGAGTTTCGGACTCTTTTTTGGGACGCTACAGCTTTTAGTGAGTGCAGTTTTGTGGCTACTCTATTGGCAAGAGGTCGATGTGTTGCGCCATCAAACGATGCTTGAGATGCGCACCTACAACTACACACTCCAAGGTGAACACTTTGCCATCGATTTCGTCCCCACCAACTCTACCTATGAGACCTATACTTTTTACGAAGAGAACGAAGAGCTTTTTGCGCTTTTCCCTATCACACAAACTCCCGCTACGCTGTTACGATTGAGTCTACCACCGCAAGCGTGGAGGGCGAAAAAGGAGGCGCTTTTGTGGGAGTTTGTCCCTCCTTACGCCTTTGGGACGCTCGTTACACTCCTTTTGGCACTCTTTTTTGCACACTATACGCTCAAACCTCTGCGCAATGCACTCTCCCTCCAAGAGAATTTTATACGTGATGTTATTCATGACCTCAACACGCCAATTACCTCCCTGCTCCTCAACACCCAAATGCTTGCATACGCACCCACACCCACTCGATTGGCGCGTACGGTTTTGAGCGCCCAAATCATCCAAAGCCTCTACGAAAACCTCAGCTTTTACCAAGAGGAGCGCCCTTTGACGCTTGTCGATGTAGATTTAAACAAGCTTTTGAGTGCGCGTATCGACTACTTCAAAAGCCTCTATGGGCACCTCACGTTTGAACTGCAAGGCACCTCAGATACCCCTCTCAAAACCGATACAACACTTTTTTTGCGCATTATCGACAACCTTTTGAGCAACGCCTGCAAATACAATCGACCCAATGGCAGCGTGACGCTACGATTAGAGCCTTGCAAGCTCACTGTCGCTGACACAGGTGTGGGTATCAAAAACGTACGCAAAGTTTTTCGTCGCTACTATAAAGAGCATGAGCGCGGCTTGGGTATCGGGCTAGACATCGTTGCACGCGCTATAAGACGACTACACTACACCATCGATGTCGATAGCTCTGCGCAAGGCACCCAATTTCACTTAACGTTTTGCTAACACATTGGCTCTAAAGTGTCACATCTCAAAAAGGAGAAAACAATGAAAAAAGTTCTACTTACCCTTTCACTCATGGTGTTGGCAGCTAGCCAACTCGTCGCCCAAGAGGAGCAAATCCAATCCAAAACTCAGACAAAAGTGCAAGCCAAAGAGCAACAAGAGGCGCGCAAAGAGGCACAAATTCGCAACATGAATGCTTCACAAATCTCTGATTTGGCAACGCAACAACAAAACCAAAATCGTGTACAACAAAACCAAGAGATTCGCGGACAAAACGCTGCACGCGGTCAAGCAAAACCTGAAGGTATGGGCAAATAGATGCGTTTGGGCAGGAGCATTTCCATCCTTAGCATGGCATTTTTCATAGGAGTGGCAGAGGACAATAGCTCTTTGCAATCGATGATCGATGCCATCCAAGCCGCTCCTGCTCACGAGCGCTATCAAAAAATGAATGCTTTCAAAGAGCATCTCAAAGCACTCAACAACCAACAACGCGCCCAAGCCATCGAAGCATTGCAACACAAAATGCCTACACATGCGCCTACGCCCAAGAATCTACCCCATACGGCACCGCACGCCCCCCAACAGCCGCGCCAATCTGCGACGCAACATACACCCAACAACGCACTCCAAAAGAGTAAACCATGAAACTTTTTTGGAGTTTGCTGTTAGTTGCTGGAGCCCTTTTCGCCTATGACGATAGCGATTGGGATGGCGTAGAAGATAGCATGGACAATTGCCCCTACACACCTATGGAAGCGTTTGTCGATGCCCAAGGATGTGACAATCAGCTCCACAGTAGCGCCTCCTTGGGCTACACCTATAGCAGTGGTGATTTTGGAACTACCACGACCTATTTAACCCATGCAATGCTCTTGGGCGCAACGCTACAGTTTCACACTACCACCTTGACACTCAACACCTCCTATCTCTATTCAGGTGCGCTTATACCGCAAACGGCTGACCTCAATGATACGCAAGCTGGATTGGGCGATCTCTACGTGACTGTGGGAGAGAATTTTTTCCTCAACAGCGATACGACCCTCACCCTGCAACTCAATGGCAAGCTTCCCACAGCCAACGCAACGTTGGGTTCAGGCATTGCAGACATCGGAGGCACACTCCTGCTTGCAGTAGCACACGACGCTTTTTCAGGCTATGTTTTGGGGAGTTATACCCATGTTGGCGATAGCAGTAGTGTGAATTACAACGACATCTTTGCCTCTGGCATAGGCGTGGGATACAACTATGGCGCGTGGTATGTAGGGGCAAATTACTACCTCGCCACACCCTATTTCGACACAGAACCCTCGATACAGCGTGCTACTTTTGGGCTCTACTATTACGCCTCTCAAGGCACCAATGTAGCGCTAAGCTACGCGATGGGGCTTACCGATGCCACCGCCAAAGAGAGCTACACCCTTTCGATAGGACACGCTTTTTAGGCGAACTTTTGCATCTCTACACCCCATTTGAGGCTATCTAGACCATATTTTTGACGCAATTGTGTCATAGCATTTTCCAACAATCGTCCTCGATTGTCCTCTTGATAGTGCAAAAGCGAAAGCGGCTTTCGCGTCTGATGGGCAAAAGCCTTGGCTGAGATACCAATAAAACGTATATGTGTTGTGGGATAGGCATCGATAGAGCTAAAAAGCGTACGCATAGCCTCAATAAATCTACGCTCTGCAAAAGCTCTGGGACTACGCCACTCGCCCTTGGCTTTGAGTCCATACTCATAGTGTACTACCAAGCTAAACTCCGTAGGCTCAAAACCTTGCCGCATCACGGCAAAACTGATATGCCGACACAATATTGTGATGCGTCGCAATATCTCCTCTCTATCGACCACGGGATCCATCGTACGTGAAACCCCAATACTCTGACGCCCTTTGGGCAATGCAAGCGGCTCCTCATCGATACCGCAGACACGTTTGTAAAGCGCATACATCGAAGGGACTTGACGCATAAAATAGGCTTTTGCATCGACAATATCCCCCAAGGTAGTAAAACCCATCGCATGAAAACGGTGTGCAAGTTTACGACCTATACCTGCAAACGCTTCGATAGGCAAGGGTCTGACAAATCGCTCTATTTCATGCGCATAAAGCACCTTAGTCCCAAAAGGTTTTGCCGCATCGGTGAGGAGTTTGGCTGTCCATTTACTGGGTGCCGCGCCAATGGTCGCGGGCAGATGAAGCTCCTCCCAAATCTCAATTTTGAGCTGATGAATAAAAGCCGGAACATCCACATCCTCTATCCAACCTCCTACATCTCCAAAAAACTCATCGATACTAAACTGCTCCAAGAGTGGGACACGCAGCTCCAAAAAGTGTCGTAATGCTACGGAGAGCCTATGATAGAGACCAAAATCGGGGCGTAAAATACGCAGTGTTGGACATATTTGGAGTGCTTGTGCAATGGGTATGGGCGGTTTGACTCCCATGCGTCTAGCTTCATAGCTTGCCGTCGTCAAAATGCCTCGCACACGTCCATCTGGGTCTTTGAAATAGTCCAACTCTTTTTCGAAACTGTTACACGAGGAGAGTATCGAGGGGACAAACGCCCCTTTGGCGTGCATATCGAGTGCTTTTTGGAAACTTTTGGGGTCAAAAATATGCCCATCTCCTCGACCTCCTACGGCAATAGGAATACCTTCCAAACTTCTATCAACGGTGCGGTGTGCAGAAGCAAAAAAGGCGTCTAAATCGATATGAATTTTCATAGCGACATTGTAGAGTCCTACGAAAAAAAGGGTCAAATATATGTCAGATTGCCTAATGAAAAGAGAGGTGAAAAAAGAGAAGGAGGAGGAAGTTGTGCAGGCGAGATGCCTGCATGGAGAGAATTATTTGCGGCGAAGTTCAGTAATACGCGCTTTTTTACCACGTAGTTCACGAAGGTAAAAGAGTTTCGCACGACGAACACGACCACGGCGAAGTACTTCAACACTTACCAAGCTTTCGCTGTAGAGAGGGAAGATACGCTCAACGCCTATATTGTTCGCACCCATTTTGCGTACGATAAAAGATTTGCCTGTACCCTCACCGCGAATAGCGATACAGATACCTTCAAAATTTTGGACACGTGATTTGTCACCCTCTTTGATATTGATAGCCAAACGGATAGTATCACCCGCTTTAAATTCAGGAACTTGTTTTTGAGCGATTTGTGCCGCTTCGAAGCTCTCGATATACTTGTTTCTCATGTGCTTTTCCTTAGCGAATAGTTCTCAAAATCGACAGGACGAAAATATTTGGTCTTCGATTCTGATAATAGTGATTTTAGTGCGCGAATTTTACTCTGATTTCCCTTTAGGTATTCTGACGTAATGGCGCTTTGCGCATAAAGCGTAGGCTTGGTAAACGACGGAGCCTCCAAAAGTGCAGACTCATAACTCTCCACACTTAGCGACTCATCATTGCCCAAAACCCCTGCTACATTACGACTAATAGCGTCACACATCACCAACGATGCCAGCTCTCCACCCGTCAAAATATAACTACCTATCGAAAAGACTTCATCGGCGAACTGCTCTATGACCCGCTCATCGATACCCTCATAGCGACCAGAGACAAAAACGAGATGCTCTTTTGTAGCCAAGCGCTTAGCATCGTTTTGGGTGAAATGCTTGGCTACGGGTGTGGTAATGATAATGTGCGCTTTGGGACTTTGGGCTTTGATATGTCCAAGCGTCGCAAACAAGGGTTGTGGCATCATCACCATCCCTGCGCCACCACTTGCAGGCGTGTCGTCTACTTTGAGGTGCTTGTTGTCGGTAAAATCTCTGGGATTGAGCGTATCAATCTTGAGATACCCAGAGGCAATAGCGCGCTTGAGAATAGAGTCCTCAAAATAAGGCGTCACTAAATTGGCAAAGAGCGTCACAAAGGTGAAACGCATCAAGAAGCCTCTAATAAATCCATACCACCTACGACATCGATACGTTTGGTTTGGGTGTCACAGCTACGGATATAGTGGTCGATGTAGGGAATCAAAAAACTTTTGGGTAACGCTTTTGCCACCAAATCAGGATGTGTAGCTACTATCAAATAATCGGTAATGGCAATACGCTCTATCTCCTCGACACTTCCCAATAACACATCCCCTTCATAGACTTCGCACCCTATGACATCAAACCAAAAGTGCTCATTTTTTTTGAGTTTGAGGTGTGCTTTTGAGGCTTCAACAGTAGTAAAAAGCTGTGTATTGGTGATTTTCTTGGCGGCTTCTGGAGTATCGATACCTACAAATTTAATGGTACCTGCACCATGACGGTAGGATTCTACTTCTAAAGTGCCATTTTTTTGGGTAGTAAAAACAGCACCTTTGACAAATTGCGCAGGAAAATCGGTCTCTAAAACGAGGCGGTTTTCACCGCGAAGTCCTACACTTCTACCTACGGTAGCAATAAAAAGTAACTCTTGGGGAGATTGCATTGAGGGTCTAAGCTTTGGCTTCGACGTTGATACGGTAAGAGAGACTGTCTTTGGCCTTGCACCCTGAAATGAGGGTCTTTATCGAGCCAATCATTTTTCCCTCTTTGCCGATGAGCTTACCTACATCCTCTTGATGAGTGTAGATAACAATCTGTTTGACATCGCCCTCCATATAGTGGACGACCTCTATCATAGCGGGATGGTTGACAATTAGTTTGGCATAGGATGCGACAAACTCTTCAACCATTCACTATTTTCCTGTGATTTTTTTGACGCGGTCACTCATTTGTGCGCCTACGCTCAACCAATAGGTCAAACGCTCTTCGTCAACTTTGAGTGTTTTAGGTTCAGACATTGGGTTGTAGTAGCCAATAAGCTCAATCCATCCGCCATCACGACGTTTGCGACTGTCTGTCACTGCGATGCGGTAAAACGGAGCCTTTTTACGACCCATACGCGTTAGTCTAATTACTGTTGCCATTTTTTTCCTTCTTTTCTTTCTTTTTTGATGATTTAGCTATCAGCGGCTGCTGTAAAGTGCTAAAAAGTACATAATTCGCAATTATGCACTATTAACCCTTTAGATTGGCTAACGACCCATACGATTCGTGGGTGAACCCATCTGACTCATCATGTTTTGTAAATCTTTCATGCCGTTTTTGCCCGAAAAACGTTTGGCCATTTTCGCGGCATTACCAAACTGCTTGATGACGCGATTGACTTCGATTTGCGAAAGCCCTGCACCTTTGGCGATACGTTGCTTGCGGCTGTTGTTGAGCACCTCTGGATCCATGCGCTCTTTGGGGGTCATGGAGTTTATCATCGCTTTGATTTGCTTGATTTCGCCAGAGTTTTCCAAATCGACATCTTTGAGCGCTTGGCTCATGCCTGACATACCAGGAATCATCCCTAGCATTGATTTGAAATTACCCATTTTTTTGATAGCTTCAAGCTGCTCCAAAAAGTCCAAAAAGTTAAATTGTCCCTTTTTGATTTTTTGGGTAATTTTTTTGGCTTGCTTCTCATCGATAATAGCAGAAGTTTTTTCTGCCAATCCTTCAATATCCCCCTCGCCCATGAGACGACTGACGATACGCCCCGCGATAAAAATCTCCAAATCAGGCATTTTCTCGCCTGAGCCTATAAAGCGTAGAGGCACACCCACTTGGCTTGCGATGCCCAGCGCCACGCCCCCTTTGCCATCACCGTCATATTTAGAAAGGATAACCCCATCGATACCGATTTTTTCATGGAAAGTTGCGGCAGTATTGACCCCTGCTTGACCTGTCAAGCTGTCTGCGACGTAAAAAACCTCAAAAGGATTGAGTGCTTTTTTGACGCTTGCAAGCTCTTGCATAAGTGCTTCATCGATAGCCAAACGTCCAGCCGTATCGATGATAAGGACATCGTAGAGTCCCTCTTTTGCCTTTTTTTGCGCAGCAAGAGCAACTGCAACAGGGTCTTTTTGCGTCTCATCGTAGTAAATATCTACTTCAATAGAGGTAGCAATTTGACGTAGCTGCTCCACTGCCGCCATACGTTGCAAATCTGCAGCGGCAACGAGAACCTTTTTGTTACGTGTTTTGAGGTAGTTGGCAAGTTTTCCTGTGGTGGTAGTTTTACCACTTCCTTGCAGACCCATCATGAGAATGGTGGTCACACCGCTTGGCGCATAGACAAAGCCCTGTCGACCAGGTGCCGTCAAAAGCGCCTCAAGATGTGTACGAATAGCACGCATGAAGGACTCTTTGCCTATGCCTGCCGCTTTGGTATCTGCTTCGACAAGAGCGAGCAAATCTTTGACCACTTTGTGGTGTACATCCGCTTTGAGCAGTGATTTTTTAAGCTCATCAAGTGCTTTTACCAACGCTTTTGTGTCATCACTAAAGCGAAGTTTTTTGAGTGCGCTGGTAAACGAGCTGGTCAATGCATCAAACACTGCTATCCTTTTGAGCCTAATTAAAGAGGCGAATTGTACTTATCTTTTTCTTAATTTCAGTTTTTTTAAATGTTTGCGCAACTACTCGAATTTACGGAAAATCTTGGGCTCTGGCGCTTCAAAGGTGTAATCAAAAAGCTTGATAATGTGCGAATGCAACATCACTCTGTCGCTCTCCATCCCCCCATAAAGCGTATCACCAACGACGCTGTGTCCTACGCTACGTAGATGCACGCGGATTTGATGGGTGCGACCTTGGTGAATGACCAGTTTGATTTTGGAGCGTTTGCGTGCTGCTAAAACAGGATAGACCTCTGTTTTAGCACTTTTGCCGTTGCGGTCGATGTTGCTTCTCGCAAATGCACCTTTGGTGGTTTTGATAGGTTTATCGATAACCATCTCCTCGACCACCACACCCTCAACCCATGCAATGTACTCTTTATAGACTGCATCGTTTTTGAAAGCCTCGATAGCTTTGAGACGAAACTCTTCGTTTTTGGTCAACAACAATACGCCGCTGGTCTCTTTGTCCAATCGATGCAAAAGTGTAACGTCATGAAATTTTTTGACTACCTCTTCGCTGTTGACAAAGGCGGGTTTGTTGATAGCAATAATGTTTTCATCCTCGAAAAGCACCTCTGCAGGAGCAATTTTGTCGATACGAAATTCGCTCTTGATATCAAGCTCTCCACGTGCAATTTTGACCTTTTTACCACTGCAAAAGACCAATCCTCTGTCGATAAGATCTTTGGCTTTGGCGTTGGAGATGCCCTCTTGGAGGGCGACTAATTTATACGCTTTTTCAGTATTGGCCATGGGATAGCTCGCTTTCTATATAGTGATAAAAGGGGGTCAAATCGACCTCGCCTTGGATGTGCGCTGGCAAAAGTGTAGCACGTTGAGCTAGCGTCTCTTCTAGCATTTCTGGGGAGACAATAGCAACATTTTCGACCAATGCGAAGAGCGACTTGAGATTGAAAATATGCTCACCTGAGATAATTTTGTTGCCAAAGTGTGCAGGTTCGAGTGGATTGTGTCCGCCGATAGAGGCAAAAGCTCCACCCAAAATCACCACATCACTGATAGCATAGATATTGATAAGCTCGCCCATCGTATCGACCAATACCACGTCGCTCTCGAAATGTGGCTCTTGGCTGTATCGATGGTAGTGCAAACCTCGCGCCATCGTATAGACACGCAAGAGCGTATCGACCGCATCAAAACGCTCAGGATGTCTAGGCACTACTACCAACACACTCTTTGGAGTGGGTCGATAGCTTGCCAAAATAAGCTCCTCTTCACCCTCATGTGTCGATGCGGCAACTATCATCTCTCTAGCAGGTTTGGGCAGTACACGCGTCGAGACGATTTTGGTCGCCAATTTGATATTGCCAATAACCCGCACATTGCGCGCACCCAACGCCTCTAAGCGCTCTTGGTCGAGTGAAGTTTGGCAAAAAACAGCATCGATATGGGCAAAAATTTCTCGATAAAACCAGCGCATCTTCCAATAGCGTCCGAAACTTCTATCGGTGATGCGCGCATTGAGCAATATTGTGTGAGTCCCTTTGCGCTTTGCCAAAAGCACCAAGAGATACCACAACTCCGCCTCGATGAGAATGAGCATGCGGTGTTTGCGCATCCAAAAAGGCAACCACAACTCGAACGGCAAATAGGCGCTGTTGGAGGTGTACTTGGCAATGACCTCACGCCCTGTTTTGGTAATAGCGCTTAGCGCAATACGTCTACTCTTCCACGCCTCGATGAGAGGTTTTATCGCTATGGCTTCACCGTAAGAGCACAAGTGGATATAAATATCACTCGGTGCCAAAGCGCGATTGCGCCAAAGCCAAAAACGTGCAGGCAAGCTTTGTCGATACTTGGGTTTGCGCATCAAAAAGAGTAAAAATGGAAGTGCTACTACCCACAAGAGGAGTAGTAAAAGAGTGTAAAAAAAGGGAAAAAGGAGTTTCACTTACGCCGATTGTGCAACTTCAGGCTCTTTGTAAAGAATGCGACCACAATGAGGACACGTCACAATCTCTTCACCCACAATAACCTCTGCATAAACTTTGTCATTGAGTTTCATGTAGCAACCATAGCACGCTTGCTTGCGTACAGGCACCACGGTTGTATTTTTTGCCCAGCGACGAATTTTTTCGTAAAAAGAGAGACCTTTTTGGTTGACTGTCGCTACCAGTGCCTCTTTTTTGCCGAATACTTCTTGACGCTCTTTGTTGATAGTGGCAGTTTCGTGCGCTACCTCATCGCTGAGTGATTGCATTTGACCGCTTAACGTCTCAACGCGTTCGCTCTCTTTGGCAATTTCAGCTTGGCGGTTAGAGATGATTTTATCAAGACGCTCAATCTCTTCGTTCGCAAAAGTGATTTGCTCTTTTGCAATCTCCTCTTCGAGTTGCAACGATTTCATCTCACGCTCATTACGAATTTCAGAGCTTTTTGCGCTGTTCTCTTTGAGCTTTTGCCCCAACTCAGCTAGATGCAACTCGTTTTTGCGTTTTTTGAGTGTTGCATCTTCGATTTCGCGTTCCAAGGAGGCTTGAGCTGCCAAAATGGTCTCTTTCTCTTTTTCGATTTTGTGCAAGCGCGTATTGGCTGCTTTCAAACGTGGTTCAAATGCATCGATTTGTTTATCAATCTCTGAAAGTTCTACTAGTTGTTGAAGGTGTTTGTTCATGCGAATGTTCCTTGGAGGGTTACTCATTTAGTGCTATGTGCATTTTGCGAATAGTCAAATGGGTTTTTGGAAGCTGAAATTATAACTGAAATTGACCAATCTTTCAACTCTTTTTGCAAAACTTGCGCGAAATAACGCTCACTCTCATAGTGACCAATATCGATAAGCCCCAATCCCAACGCTTTTGCCTGCATCGCATCGTGGTATTTGATATCGCCTGTGATAAAACAATCCGCATCGACACTGGCTATCATCGAGGCTCCTGAACCCGTACACAATGCAATACGTTTTATGGGCTTGGCTGTGGGGACTGTTTTGAGGTGTTCAAACCCAAAAAGCTCTCCCATTTTGGTAACAAGTGCTTCGAAACTACCTGCAAACTCGGCATAGGCAATATACCCTTCACTCTTTTGCAAATGCCATCCCATAATCTCTTCAAGCACATAGCCATTGAGGTGTGTCTGGTCAAAATTGGTGTGCATCGCAATAAGGCTCTGATTTTTTCGCATCATCGATGCGATGAGATTAGCGGGATAGGTAGCAAAATCGAGGGCTTTGAGGGGTGAAAAAATCAGAGGGTGATGCACAATAAAAAGCGTACCTTCTGGAGTACTCTCTATTAGCTCGGCATCGATATCGAGCGAGAGCACGATGTGGGAAACGTCGCGTTTTTTATCGCCTACTTGCAGACCGCTGTTGTCCCATTTCTCTTGCAAAACAAAAGGCGAGAGCGCATCCAATCGCGCTAACACCTCACCGATGGTCATCGAGAGGCTCGTTTGGGTCGCACATAGACGCTTTTGTGTGGACCGTACTCGTCATCGAAGCGCGTTTTTATCTCATATTTTTCGGTCGCTTCCAAAAGTTCACTCAACTTTTTATAGCCATAGTTGCGTGGGTCAAAATCGGGCGTGGTATTGGCGATGTGTTGACCAATACGCCCCAAATTGGCCCATTGTGTATCATCGATACTGTCCTCCACGGCACGGCGTAGCAAATCCAAAAGCTTGACATCTTTGCGAATGTCATACTTCTCGACTACCGCAGTTTGGGCGTTTTGGTGCATGACGGGAGCGCTATCACCTTGGAGATTTTCGATATAGATAAACTTATCGACAGCATTGACGAAGGGTTTTGGGGTCTTTTTCTCACCAAAACCGTACACTTTGAGACCCGCTTCACGAATACGAGAGGCGAGTTTGGTGAAGTCGCTATCGCTACTCACGATACAAAAACCGTCGAAATTTTTGGTGTAGAGCAGATCCATCGCATCGATAATCATCGCGCTGTCGGTCGCATTTTTGCCTGTCGTATAGGCGAACTGTTGCATGGGCGTAATCGAATACTCTAGCAAAACCGCTTTCCATTGTTTCAGACGTGTATCCGTCCAATCACCGTAGATGCGTTTGACGCTTGCGATACCGTATTTGGCTATCTCAGCGATGAGACCCTCAACTGCCGCGGCACTGGAGTTGTCTGCATCGATGAGTACTGCTAATCGCTCTTGATGCATCAGGCTTTGACACGCGCATTGCGTGCCTCCTCTTGGCTTTTATATAGCAGTGCACACCCTTTGGCAAGCTCACGAATCTGCAAAATATAGTTGGCGCGCTCTGTCACCGAGATGGCTTTGCGGGCATCGAGCATATTGAAAGTGTGGCTGGCTTCCATGCACAAATCGTATGCAGGAAGTGGAAGCTCTGCCTCCAAGGCGCGTTTGCATTCACGTGCGGCAGCTTCAAATTTGGCAAAGAGCATCGATGTATCAGCCACCTCAAAGTGGTAGCGGCTAAACTCAATTTCGCTCTCTTTGTGGATGTCTCGATAGCGTGTCACACCGTGCTTGTTTTCGTTCCAGACGATGTCAAAAACGGAATTGACCCCTTGCAAATACATCGCCAATCGCTCTGTACCGTAGGTAATCTCCACTGCCACAGGGTCACACACGACGGAACCTACTTGCTGAAAATAGGTGAACTGCGTCACCTCCATGCCGTTGAGCCACACTTCCCAGCCCAAGCCCCACGCCCCAAGCGTAGGCGACTCCCAATTGTCCTCGACAAAACGAATATCGTGTTGTGACAAATCAAGCCCCAAATACTCCAACGATTTGAGGTAAAGCTCTTGGATATTATCAGGAGAGGGTTTGATGATGACTTGGAATTGGTAATAGCTACCTAGACGATTGGGATTTTCGCCGTACCGACCGTCGGTGGGGCGACGACTAGGTGCGACGTAGGCTACAGACCACGGTGTCGCATCGAGGGTGCGCAAAAAAGTTGCGGGATGAAACGTACCTGCACCAGCAGCTACGTCATAAGGCTGTACGATATTACACCCTTGCTCTTTCCAAAATTGTTGCAATTTCAAAAGTAAATCGCTAAAGGTGACCATCATCTTTGCCTTTGGGTTAAAATTGCGCCATTATAGCCAAAACTCTTTAACGCAAACCGCGTCGTAGCGCCATGTAAGTGCCCACAGCATGCCCCACGTAGGCGGCTACCACATCGCATTTGACCTTGAAGAGATGATAGACCTCACGAGCGTCGCTTTGGGTCATCGTCTCAAAATTGCCCATACCTTTGGCGATGACGACATCGGCACGCGCAAAAAGGTCTTGGGCGTCCAGTGAAGCTCTCTCATAGATAAATCCAGGGGTGGGCACACCGCTGTTTACGACCGTGGCATAAGCTGCTATGCCACTCTCCAATGCCTCTTCATAAGTGACATCATTGATGATAGGATTGCCGCGCGTCATATAATGTATAGCAAGCGTAGGGAAAGTGCCTTTGAGGTGTTCGATAAAGAGCAAATCAAAAATATGCTCGCCTGCATTATCTGCTAAATAGAGAAGTGTTTGGGCGTTTTGGAGTCTATCAAATAGCGATGCAAAATCATCGACCCCAAAATCTGCCTCTAGCACGCGCGCCACATCTGCCAACAAATCGTACTCATGTTGCGTCGCCAAATCGATGACATTGCCTGCAACTGCCATCTTAGCTGAAGCCAAAAGTGAATTGGGCGCCTTTTGTATCATCGTACGAAGCATGGGTAGCAGTTGCACTGCCTCTTGGGTTGCTTTGGCTTTTGCCTCATCGTAGAGGTCTCTTTTGTGGGCTAGTTGCGCGATAGCTTCATAAAGCGGCGTAGCAACTTCGGGAGGTGTGAGAGAAAAATCAAACGATTGCGAGTGTTCGAGCGCTAGAGCATCGATAGCTCTAGCCAAAGAAGCAGAAGCATGGATAGTAGATGCGACACGACTGGCTTGACCCAATATGCAGGTCACACACGCCCTATCGAGGGTCACGCAGGGCGCTTCTCTGTGGCGTAATCTTCGACGACTTTGCCCCACATAAGTTTGTACTTGCGGTGCAAATAGGCGACCTCATCTTGCGAGTGTTTGAGTTGCGCGGTGAGCGTATCGACCGTTTTGCGGTCTTCGTTGTAAAGCTCTTGCATTTGATAGATAGCCTCTTTCAAAAAGGCATTCTCATCTTTGACCGTGGCAATCATCTCATCTTTGGTTGCCAAAACTTTTTCGTGAAGGCTGATAATGGTTCCAATCGTCTTTTCTACAAAGGCTTGTTGGATACTCATCTGTCCACTTACCGTCGATACATTTTGCATCACTTGTGGGATGATAGCGTGCGTATGCGATGTCGCATCGACATAAACATCACCATCCTCCTCTTTGGTAATCAACTTACCTGAACCAATCATCTCTTCGATAGTATCGAAATCGATATCGACGGTTTTCGCAAACTCCGCCAAACTCAACCAATGTGCTTGCATACTCTCTCCTTATAGTTATTGAATATTAGAGGCGTTGCTCTATCTCGAGTGAATCCATCTCCACTTTTTTAGCCTTGGCGATGCGATCCTCTTCGAGTTTGATACGTAACTCTACATTCTCGATAGCCAAAATTTGCATCGCTAAATAGGCAGAATTAATCGCCCCTGCTTTACCAATAGCGACAGTCGCCACAGGCATACCTGCTGGCATTTGCACCGTAGAGTAGAGCGCATCGACACCGCTAAGGTCACTGCCTCCCATAGGAACACCAATCACAGGACGAATCGTCGTAGCCGCCAATGCACCCGCTAGGTGTGCCGCCATACCTGCAGCAGCGATGAAGACTTTTGCGCCTTTGGCTTCTGCCTCTTTGATATAGGCTTTTGTACGCTCAGGACTACGGTGCGCCGATGAAATAATAAGCTCGTACTGTACATCGAACGCTTCAAATGTATCTGCGCACGCCTTCATGACGTTGTAGTCGCTTTTTGAACCTATAACGATTGATGCGAAATCCATCGAATATACTCCTCTTTCGGGGTTTTGAATTGACTAAAACCACGAAAAAGCAAAAAACAGTCCAAAAATATTATTGCGACGCGGGGCATCCCATTTTTTCATCGTGTGTAGCGACGGTACCCATATCAGGGCGTGCAGGAATACGCAAAAAGCTGTTCGCAGGGAGTGCAGAGGGTAGACATATAGGAACCAAATAGCCGCTGTGCACGGCATCGAGCACTTTGCCCTCTTGGGTGAGAATCGAGGCAAGCTCCAAATAGTAGCGCCCCTCCTCCTCATAAATGCGACCTTTTTCATTATCGATAGGCACTATGGTCGCATACGCGGGTGCGACGATTTCGAGTTTGTCGTGTGGACGTGTAGTGAATTTGCACTCATAATGTAGCCCATCTTCCATCACCCAGCCTACAACTTGGTGCGTACCCTGAAGCATTGTCGCTTCAAGATTTTGCGTATCGTTGCGCTCAAAAGGTCGCGATATCAAATAGGCATCGGTGTAGCCTCGATTTTGCAACGATTGCAACTCCTCTTGATAGCGTTGGGGCATATAATCACCTGCATAAAAATCATCGATAGCTTGTCGATAGGCTTTGGCGGTAATTGCGGCATAGTAGGCCGCTTTGGTGCGCCCTTCGATTTTGATGCTGTCGATGACACCACTACCCAAAATCTCATCGAGATGGGATGCGAGATTCATATCCTTGGCATTCATGATGTAGGTGCCCACCCCAGGATCCTCTTCGAGTTTGAAAAGCGTCCCTGTTTCAGGATTTTCGGCATAAAGGGTGTAGGGAAATCTACAATCATTGGCGCAACTACCGCGATTGGGGACGCGTCCACTTTGCAGTGCTGAAATGAGGCATCGACCGCTGTAGGCAAAGCACATCGAGCCATGCACGAAGACCTCGATTTCCAGCTCAGGAAGAGCCTTTTTGATGGCGCTTAAATCTTTGAGCGAAATTTCACGCGCCGCGATAATGCGACGTACACCCATATCCCAATAGACCTGCGCATCCAGCACATTCATCACGTTGGCTTGAGTGGAGAGGTGCAGTGGCATGTGAGGGGCAATTTGACGCGCCAATCGCACGACCCCTGGGCTTGCAACGATAAGTGCATCAGGATTGAGTGCCACCATCGCTTCGATATGCTTCTCTAACAGTCCCAATTGCGAATTAAAGGGGAAGCCGTTGACCGTCACATAAACTTTTCGACCGCGCTCATGGGCATAATCGATACCCTCTTTGAAGCTCTCCATGGTGAACTCTTTGCCTGAGCGAATCCGAAGCGAAAAGTGACTCACCCCACCATAGACAGCGTCAGCGCCGTAATCGATAGCAATTTTGAGCTTTTCGAGATTGCCCGCTGGAGAGAGCAACTCTACTTTTTTAGCAGAATCTGTCACGCGCTCTCTTGACCAAAGGAGCTAAGTAACGCCTCGATATCGTCATTGCTCATGACATCTTCTGTTGTCGTATCGCCATGAATATGGGTCGCGCTACTGACACGCTTGGTGTCATCTTTGCTGCTAGAAAAAAGTGTATTCATATACTTGGACAAGGCACGCATGACGTTGATAACGCGCTCAATTTTTTGGCGATGAATATCTTGGTACTGCATGATATCCATAGCGTTCATCACTTGGTCGCCGTTGTTTTGGAGCATATCGATGTGCGCGTCGATTTTTTGTGCAGTCGCTTCCATCTGGTGCAGATGGGTCTCAAAGGTCATAATACGTGGAAATTTTTCGTTCAACACTTTGAGTGTGCCTATAACCTCTTGGATATCGACCAACACCTCTTGCATCGTCGATTCGCTCTGTTGCAAATCACGACCTATTCCATCGATAATGTCAAAAATAGCTGTCGATTTCTCTTCAGACTCGCGTGTAACATCATCGAGCTGATTGACCATTTTGTTGTCATCGACAGGTGCAGGAGGTGGCCAGTGCGCATCATCGGGTAGATTATCAGGAAGTGAGCTATCTCTCTTTGATACACCTTTGGAGGGTTTCGCGGCAGGCTCCTCTTCAAAGGCGTCGAGATCCATATCACCACTCATAATCGCATCAAGCTCTTCTTGCGTCATACAAACTCCACTTTGAGATCAATTCAAACGATTATAATCTAGCTTCACTATAATTTTATTTAAAAGAGGGTAGCTACACCATGCACATCGACCTTCACAACCACACCTTTTTATGCAATCACGCCACAGGAACACCCCAAGCGTATGTCGAAAGTGCTATTGCCAAAGGCATCACTACCTTTGGTTTTTCGGATCACGCACCGATGCATTTCGACCCCGACTACCGCATGCGTTTTGACCAAATAGAACTCTACGAATCGACTATTTCGGAGCTTCAAAATCGCTACGCCAACAAAATAGAAATTTTGTTGGGCTATGAGGTCGATTATCTGCCTGCATACAGTGACGATACGATTTTCAAACGACATGTAGACTACCTCATTGGCTCTGTGCACTTCATCGATGAATGGGGATTTGATAATCCCGAATTTATCGGTCGCTATCACAATGAAGATATCGATACGATTTGGCAACGCTATTTTGACCTTATCGAGGCGATGGCAAAGAGTGGGCAATACGATATTGTGGGGCATTTTGACCTTATCAAAGTTTTCAAATTTATGCCTACCGTCGATGTACGTCTCTTGGCAAAAAATGCACTCAACGCTATCAAAAAATCGAACATGGTCATCGAGATAAATGGTGCAGGACTACGTAAACCTATCGCCGAAACCTACCCCTCTCGCATGCTATTAGAAGAGACATTTGCGCTTGATATTCCTATCACCTTTGGCAACGATGCACATAGCGTCGATCAAGTAGGACTTTTTACGCGCGAGATTGAGCACTTCGCCAAAGAAGTTGGCTACACGCAATGCGCTACTTTCAAGGCACGCGACCGAAAATTGCTTAACTTTTAAGCAACTCCACAACGAATTTTCAACTGCATTTCGTTACAATTTTGTAATCTTTATTTTTAAAACTGGAGAAACCATGGGAAAATTTGTCAACAACATAGAGGAGTTTTTTGCTTTTTGTAAAGAGAAGGATGTCGAGTTCGTCGATTTCCGCTTTACAGATATGAAAGGTACATGGCACCATGTATCGTACCGCATGAGCGCGATTAACGAAGGTAACTTGACCAACGGTCTTCCATTCGATGGCTCTTCTATCGATGCATGGCAACCAATCAACCGTTCAGATATGCTTTTGAAACCAGATGTTCCAACTGCATTTATGGACCCTTTTACTGCTGACCCAACCATCATTGTATTTTGTGACGTTTTTGACATCTACAAAGGTCAAATGTACGAAAAATGCCCACGTTCAATCGCTAAAAAAGCGTTGGCACACCTTGATTCAGTTGGTATTGGTGATGCTGCTTACTTTGGTCCAGAAAACGAATTCTTCGTTTTCGATGATGTCAAAATCGTCGATGGTGTCAATGAAGCAGGTTACCGCGTAGACTCTGAAGAGGGTGTATGGAATGATGCTACAAGCTATTCTGACATGTACAATACAGGTCACCGCCCTCGCACAAAAGGTGGATACTTCCCAGTAGCGCCTATCGACTCTATGGTCGATTTGCGTGCTGAGATGATGCAAGTACTAGAGCAAGTGGGCTTGGAAGTTGTTTTGGGTCACCACGAAGTTGCACAAGCACAAGGTGAAATCGGCGTTGTTTTCTCTGACATCATCGGTGCAGCAGACAATGTACAAAAACTCAAATACGTTGTCAAAATGGTCGCTCACCTCAATGGCAAAACAGCTACATTCATGCCAAAACCTCTCTACGGTGACAATGGTAACGGTATGCACGTACACCAATCCATCTGGAAAAATGGCAAAAACCTCTTCTACAAAGAGGGTGGTTACAGCAATATTTCTGAAACTGCATTGCATTACATCGGTGGTATTTTCAAACATGCACGTGCTATTGCAGCGTTCACAAATCCATCAACTAACTCATACAAACGTCTTATTCCAGGGTTTGAAGCACCTTCCATTTTGACCTACTCTAGCCAAAATCGTTCTGCTTCTTGCCGCATCCCTTACGGTGCTGGCGAAAAAGCGACACGTATCGAAATGCGTTTCCCTGACTCTACCTCATGCCCCTATTTGGCATTCTCTGCGATGCTTATGGCGGGTCTTGATGGTATCAAAAACAAATACGTACCCGTAGGCCCAATGGACGAAGATTTGTTCGAACTCTCATTGGATGAAATCCGCGAAAGAGGCATCCCTCAAATGCCACACACACTACGTGGTTCACTCGAAGCATTGATTCGTGACAACGAATTTTTGCAACCTGTCTTCACGCCTGAGATGTTGGATACATACCAACACTACAAATTCGAAACGCAAGTATGGCCAGACGAAGCGCGCCCAACAGCGTTCGAATTCAAAACTACTTACAGCTGCTAGTTTTCTCTTTTCACCTCCCTTTGTGGGTGGTGAAACCCTTCGATAACTCCCCTTTTTAATCACCCTTTTGCTATAAATCGTAATACATTTTACGAGGACAACATGCAAACTTACGCCGAAAAAAAAGCTTACTACGACTCACTCTTGACGCTTTATGGACGTAACAGCGTTATGGAAGCCCTCACATCGACTTTTGTCACGCCAGTCACTCTACACTTGAGTCGCTCGAACCGTCAAGAGGGGATAATTTTAGAGCTTATTGCTATAGCAAATACGCGCAATATCCCTATCAAGCTACACGAAAAAGAGGCACTTTCGCGCATCTCTAAAAATGCCAAACAAGACCAAGGCGTAGCACTCGATGTCCAAAACAGCAGCTATAAAAGTGCCGAGCACTACCTTCAAAATCTTCCCGAAAATGCAACGATAATTGCACTCGATGGAATTCAAAATCCGCAAAATTTAGGAATGATTATTCGCTCTGTTGCAGCATCAGGTATCGATGCTATTTTGCTTCCTTCCAAAGAGAGTGCAAAAATCTCACCCTTAGTTATCAAAGCAAGCGCAGGTACGCTATTCAAAACGACGATTTTAACGTGCAACACGCTAGCTTCTACACTACCTGCTTTTACCAAAAACAATTTTGCAATTTATGGACTTGCGGCAGATGCGAAGGAGTCTCTCTTTTCACTGCAAAAACCTAAACGCTCTCTTTTTATCCTAGGCAATGAACACGAAGGCATCTCCAAAGAGGTAGCATCTCACTGCACTCACGCATTAGCCATCCCTATGCAAAATGGCGTAGAATCGCTTAATGTTGCTGTTACAGCGGCGTTAATCGCCTTTTGTACGATGCAAGAGAGCTTCTAAAGCCTCTTTTGCTTGCGTAAAATTTTTCTCCAACAAAAGCGCACGCTCATAGCTCTCTTTTGCCGCATCGTACTCCTCTAGTTTTGCCAAGTAGTTGCCAAAATTAAAATAGGTCGTTGCACTTTTGGGGTCGAGTTCAATGGCGCGAACATAGTGCTCTTTGGCTTTGGCCTCTTCGCCCATCGCAGACAAAAGTGATGCGTATGCACTGTGCAGTGAAGCAGAGTCGCTATGAAGAGCAAGTGCTTTGAGGTAGATAGATTTTGCACTTTCTAGCTCACCTTGGAGAGTCAAAATATAAGCATAACGAGCCAACGCCTCTAATGCATTGGGATAGAGCGCCAATGCGCTCTCCAAAGCCATTTGTGCATCGTGCAAGCGATTTGCTTCATAGGCATTTTGTGCACGCACAATTGCTCTTGCGTAGTTATCCTCTACATTTTTCGTCGCTTCATGCAAAATATTTGTGCGATTTTTGGGGTCACTCTGGACGCTAAAACCTTTTTTTTGCAACTCTTTTACAAAAAGAACCGCAATAATAGAGGTTGCAAGAAGGACAATAATGGCTAAAGCACTCATTAGCTCATCATCATGTCGTAGGGGCGTTTTATCTCGGCAAGCAATCCATCGACGCTAAAGGTACGATATTTTCGAATAAACTCTTTGCCCTCCAAAAACACTATTACAGTAGGAGCAGCAAGCACATTGTACTGTGCACCAATCTCTGGTGTAATAGACAAATCGACATGCAATCTCGCAATATTTGGATAATGCATCTCAAGTGATTCCATAATTTTGGGGCGTAACACTTGACATACATTACACGTAGGAGAGCTAAAGTAAACCAATGCGGCTAAGTGTTCTTGAAGTGCGGAAGTTAATGCTTCTTGAGAAGATATAAGAACTTGACTCATATAAGTCTCCTTGAAAAAGTGAAAGGGAATAAGAATGTAGCAAAGAGGAGTCTCCCCAAGGGGAGAAGGAGGAAAAGATTAACCTTTTCGTTTTTTGATAATCTCTTCAGAGACGTTGCGTGGAACCTCTTTGTAGTGATCAAACTCCATCGCATACGTACCACGACCTTGGGTAGAAGAGCGAAGATCGGTAGAGTAGCCAAACATCTCAGAGAGAGGTACAAATGCACGAATAACTTTGTTACCACTGCGGTCATCCATAGCATTTACTTCACCACGGCGACGGTTCAAGTCACCGATGACATCACCCATATAATCTTCTGGTACTTCGACTTCGACTTTCATCATTGGTTCCAAAATTGCTGGATCCGCTTTTCGCGCACCCTCTTTGAATCCCATCGAACCTGCAAGTTTGAACGCCATCTCATTTGAGTCAACATCGTGATACGAACCATCGTAAAGTGAAACAATTACATCTTCAATAGGGAATCCTGCAAGAATTCCCCCTTTCATTGCTTCAACAACACCTTTCTCGACAGCTGGAATATACTCTTTGGGTACTGTACCACCCTTGATATCATTGAGGAATTTAAAGCCTTGACCTGCTTCATTAGGTGAAATACGCAAGTAAACGTGACCAAATTGTCCACGACCACCCGATTGTTTTGCATATTTGTACTCTTGACTTACTTCTTTACGAATCGATTCACGATAAGCAACTTGAGGCGCACCTACTTCTGCTTCGACTTTAAACTCACGTTTCATACGATCAACGATAATTTCGAGGTGCAACTCACCCATACCAGCAATAATCGTTTGACCAGACTCTTCATCGGTAAATACGCGGAATGAAGGATCTTCTGAAGCCAATTTGTTGAGTGCAAGACCCATTTTCTCTTGGTCAGCTTTCGTTTTGGGCTCAACTGCTACAGAGATAACAGGCTCAGGGAAGTGCATACGCTCCAAAACCACTTTGTCTTTATCAGAAGCAAGTGTATCCCCTGTAGTTGTGTCTTTGAGTCCCACAACCGCACCAATTTCGCCTGCATAAAGAGTATCTACCTCTTCACGCTTGTTAGCATGCATACGTACGATACGACCAATACGCTCTTTTTTGTTTTTTGTAGTATTGATAGCATAGCTACCAGACTCCAAAATACCGCGGTACATACGTACGAAAGTAAGTTGTCCCACAAAAGGATCGGTCATGATTTTGAATGCCAATGCAGCGAATGGTCCATTGTCAGTTGACTCGACTACAACTTCTTGCGTCTCATCATCCATCATAGTACCCTTGATGTCAGCAACCTCTGTAGGTGCTGGCAAATAAGCGACAACTGCATCTAGAAGCGTTTGAACACCTTTGTTTTTAAAAGCTGTACCTGCTGTCATTGGAACAATTGCCATAGAGATAGTAGCTGCTTTTAGACCAGCAATAATCTCCTCGTCAGAGAATGCCTCTCCCTCGAGAAATTTCTCCATCAACACTTCATTACACTCTGCACTAGAGATAGCCTCGATCATTTTTTCGCGGTACTCATTTGCTTTTGCAACCATATCCGCTGGAATTTCTTCAACGTGATAGTTTGAACCCATCGCAGCATCTTGATCCCAAACGATAGCTTTCATTTTGACCAAGTCAACAATACCCTTGAAACCATCTTCAGCACCAATTGGCAATTGTATGGGCACTGGATTACCCTTGAGACGTGTACGAATTTGACTCTCAACGTTGTAGAAATCAGCACCTGTACGGTCCATTTTGTTAACAAATACGACAGAAGGAACGCCATAACGGTTACGTTGACGCCATACTGTTTCGGATTGAGGTTGTACACCACCGACCGCACAAAACACTGATACAGCACCATCCAATACGCGCATTGAACGCTCAACTTCAATCGTAAAGTCAACGTGGCCAGGGGTGTCGATGATGTTAATCAATTTGCCATCCCATTGGCATGTTGTAGCGGCAGATGTGATGGTAATACCACGCTCTTGCTCTTGCTCCATCCAGTCCATAGTTGCGGCACCATCATGTACCTCACCTATTTTGTGTGAAACACCTGTATAGAACAAAATACGCTCTGTTGTAGTTGTTTTTCCTGCATCGATGTGCGCAGCAATACCAATGTTTCTAATATCTTCGAGTTTATGCGATCTTGGCATACGATTTTCCTTTTACCAGCGATAGTGAGCAAATGCTTTGTTAGCCTCTGCCATTCTGTAAATATCTTCTTTTTTCTTGAATGCCGAACCTTTTGAGTCTGCTGCATCATTAAGTTCATTAGCCAAACGCATAGCCATTGTACGCTCGTTGCGTTTACGTGACGCATCTACCAACCAACGCATAGCCAATGAAAGTTGACGTACTGGACGTACTTCCATAGGTACTTGGTAGGTTGCTCCACCTACACGGCGGCTTTTTACTTCGATAATCGGTTTAATATTTTCGATAGCTTTATTAAAGACATCGATACCCTTTTCAGAACCACGTTTATCCAAGATGTCAAGTGCAGAGTAGATAATTTTTTCTGCGACTGATTTTTTTCCGTCAAACATAACTTTATTGATAAATTTAGTGATTACAATACTATTATAAATAGGATCTGGCATCACTTCGCGCACTGGCGCATTTCGTCTACGCATTTTCTTTCCTTCAATTAAATAATTTACTCAAGTACACTAAGTACCTGTCAGCGAGTTGTTAACCTATTTAGCTTTTGGCTTTTTGGTACCGTATTTTGAACGAGACACAGTTCTACCGTTAACACCTGATGTATCAAGCGCACCACGAACGATGTGATATTTAACCCCTGGTAAGTCTTTGATACGACCACCACGAACTAGCACAATTGAGTGCTCTTGTAGGTTGTGACCCTCACCCATAATGTACGAAATGACTTCATAGCCTGTAGTCAAACGAACTTTCGCAACTTTACGTAGCGCTGAGTTAGGTTTTTTTGGTGTTGTAGTATATACACGTGTACATACTCCACGTCTTTGTGGACACGACTCCAAAGCTGGTGATTTTGATTTTCTCACCACCTTTTTTCTCTCTTTACGAATCAACTGATTAATAGTTGGCACATAACATCCTTTGTAGGTTTTTCCATAGGGTAAAATGGGTACGCGATTATAGCTGGCGAGTTATAACAAAATGCTTAAATTAAGGGATTATTAATGAAGAAAAGAGGTAAAGCGAGGCTAAGAGCCTACGCTTTATGGGAAGAGCTAAGAATAACGTCGAAGTTTTTATAGATACCAGTACCTACAGGGATAGTACGACCAATGATTACGTTCTCTTTGAGATCGTCAAGATTATCGACTTTTGCACTTACGGCAGCTTCGGTTAGAACTTTTGTAGTATCTTGGAACGATGCAGCAGAGATAATAGAATCAGCACTTACCGCTGCACGTGTGATACCCACGAGGTGTGGTTTTGCCAATGCAGGCTCTCCACTCAAGCGCATTACGCGCTCATTCTCTTCGAGGAACGCTTTTTTACTTACCAAATCACCTGCGATGAATTTAGTATTTCCGCTATCTTCGATTTGCACTTGACGCAGCATTTGCGTGAAGATTACCTCGATGTGTTTATCGGCAATATTTACCCCTTGGCGGCGATACACTTGTTGTACTTCGCTTACTAGGTAGTTGTAGAGTGCTTTTACACCCAAAATACGTACTATTTCGTGGCTCGAAACAATACCATCGGTCAAACGTTCACCCGCATGTACAAACTCGCCATCGTGGACAAGTTTTGTGCGGTTTTTATCGACGAAGTACTCTTTGGGTTCGCCTACGTTTGGCATGATGATAATACGCTCTTTACCACGAAGAGGCTTACCAAAACTAATAACACCATCGACTTCAGCAATAAGCGCGATATCTTTGGGCTTGCGTGCTTCAAAAAGCTCAGAAACACGTGGCAAACCACCTGTAATATCGCTCGATTTGATAAGTGCTTTTGGAGTTTTAGCTAGCGTATCCGCTATTTGAACTTCCCCACCATCTTTTGCATAAATCGCTGTTTTTGGGTCAAGTTGGAAACGAATAATTTCATTTTCACTTGTTGCCAAAATCAGTGTAGGTTTGTATTCAGATGGAATATACTCATTGACCACCAAACGTCTTTGACCTGTCAACTCATCGAATTGTTCTGTTGCAGTAAGACCTGGGATAATATCCTCAAAGGTTACAACACCTTTTTTCGACGCGATAATCGGATTTGAGTAGGGATCCCACTCTGCAATCATCGTTTGCTCAGCACGTGCTGGGTTTGCAATAACCGTCTCACGTTTAACCTCAGCATCATCACACACCTCTACAATCGAACCACGTGCGATGTAGTGACGAATCGCTTCACGCTCTTGCGCATCGACGATGACAGCGAAAAGACCTTTTTGTTTGACCTCTTCACCTTTTTTGATCGTCTCATAACGCTCAAGGTAGTCACCTTTGAGCAAGAAGTATTTTACTTTTCCTTGCTCTTTTGCTGTAATACGTTGTGTTACAGGTGCACCATCTTCGACTTTGATTTCAGAAGCGAAAGGAATGCGGTTGGGTACGTTCCATCCATCTTTGATAGCTTCAACAATCGACTCATTTTCTACCACTTTTGCGCCATCTTTGTACGGTAAATAGAATTTACCTTCGATTTTGCCCGAAACACCTGCTAGCTCATTAGGCTTAGCTACTTCGTGTTTACGCAAAGTATAGCGTTGTACTTTTTGCTCAGAGGTTACAGAGACGATAACTTCGTCGTGAACGCTTTGAATATGAAGCGTACCGCTAAAGGGTGCTTTGATTTTTGGCTCTACCAACAAAATAGCCGCATTACGTCGATTAGCAACGATAATTTTGTTCTCTTTTGATTTGTAGGTTGTCAAATTGTAATAACGGATAAAGCCCTCTTTGGTCGCTGTAATCGAGCGCTCCTCTTTGGTACTTGATGCCGTTCCACCCACGTGGAAGGTACGAAGTGTTAGCTGCGTACCAGGCTCACCAATCGATTGCGCCGCAATAATACCGACGGCTTCACCGCGTTGAACCAAGCCACCTTGACCCAAGTTGAGTCCATAACATTTCGAACAGACACCATCCGTAGCTTTACATGTCGTAGGAGTACGAATATGCAACGCTTTGATGTTTGCCTCTTTGATAACGGCTGCTTTCTCTTCGTCAATAAGTGTACCTTCACTGAAAAGTACCTCGTTGGTCACAGGGTCGATAGCATCCTCTGCCAATACGCGACCGTATACACGATCTTCGAGTGGCTCGATAAGCTCATTACCGATACTAATATCTGTAATTTCGATACCTTCGTGTGTACCACAATCTTCGACAGTGATTTTGACGTTTTGCGCAACGTCGATAAGTTTACGTGTCAAATATCCAGCATTCGCAGTTTTGAGAGCGGTATCCGCTAGACCTTTACGCGCACCGTGCGTCGAAGTAAAGTATTCAAGAACGTTTAGACCCTCTTTGAAGTTCGAGATAATCGGCGTTTCGATAATCGAACCATCAGGTTTGGCCATCAAACCACGCATACCTGCCAACTGACGAATTTGCGCCGCACTACCACGAGCACCTGAGTCCGCCATCATGTAGATGGAGTTAAAGCCATCTTTGTCTGATTGGGTCAAGTCCATCATCATTTTTGCGACGGTATTATTGGTATCTGTCCACACATCGATGATTTTGTTATAACGCTCTTGCTCTGTCAAAAGACCTGCATCGAACTGTTTTTGAATCTCTTTGACTTTATTTTTTGAGTTGTCAATGAGAGGATATTTTTCCTCTGGGATAATGACATCATCGATAGAGATAGAGATACCCGCTTTGGTCGCTTGTGAGAAACCTAGATTTTTAATATCATCCAAGAAGCTTGCTGTAATGGCAATACCACCATGTTTGTAGACATAATCTACCAACGCTGAGATATCTTTTTTCTTCATTACTTTGTTCCACAAATTCACAGGAACAAAACTTGGTAAAACGCTTTTAATGAGCAAACGTCCAGCTGTAGTATGCATCATACGGCCTTCGATACGGGTACGAATTTTGGCATGCAAATCCAAACTGCCTTGATCCATTGCAATAACTACTTCGTTAACATCCGCGAAGAGTTTATTAGAACCTTTTACGCCATTCTTTTCAAGCGATGTGTAGTAGATACCCAAAACCATATCTTGAGAAGGGGTCGCAATCGCTTTACCTGAAGCAGGCAACAATACGTTCATCGACGAAAGCATCAAAACTTTTGCTTCCGCAATCGCCTCATCTGAGAGAGGAACGTGAACCGCCATTTGGTCACCGTCGAAGTCGGCATTGAATGCCGCACACACCAACGGGTGCAACTGAATCGCTTTACCGTCAATCAAGCGTGGGTGAAACGCTTGGATAGAGAGTTTGTGTAGCGTAGGCGCACGGTTGAGCAATACAGGGTGCGATTTAACAATCTCTTGTAGAGACTCCCACACCTCATTGGTTTGCTCATCGATAAGTTTTTTAGCCGCTTTTACTGTCGTAGCGAACCCTTTTTCTTCGAGTTTTGCTATCAAGTGTGGCTTGAACAACTCCAACGCCATTTTCTTGGGCAATCCGCACTCGTCCATACGAAGGTTAGGACCTACAACGATAACAGAACGACCCGAGAAGTCGACACGTTTACCTAGAAGGTTTTGACGGAAACGCCCTTGTTTACCTTTGATCACTTCCGAAAGTGATTTAAGAGGACGTTTGTTGGCACCTTTGACGGCATTTGCACGACGACCATTGTCAAAAAGTGCATCGACAGACTCTTGCAACATACGTTTTTCGTTACGTACGATAATCTCTGGCGCATCCAACTCAATAAGACGTTTGAGACGTTGGTTACGGTTGATAACACGTCGATACAAATCGTTGACATCCGAAACTGCGAATTTACCGCCATCAAGTGCGACCAACGGACGCAAATCGGGTGGCAACACCGGAAGGGCAGTGAGCATCATCCAAGCAGGATTGTTACCTGAATTCAAGAACGATTCGATAACTTTAAGACGTTTTACATACGCTTTACGTTTTGCTTCACTTCCTGTCGATTCCATCTCAGCTTTGATAGTGTGAAACATCTCAACCAAATCGAGCTCATCCAAGAGTTTGCGAACGATTTCGCCACCCATTGCGGCTTGGAAACCTGTCTCTGCAAAGCGTTGTAGTACGGTTTGATACTGCTCTTCATTAAGCACATCAAATTTTTGTACTGGGTTTTTCCCCTCGCTGTCGTAGGTCGCTTCGCCCGCTTCATAAACGATGTACGCTTCGTAATAGAGTACGCGCTCCAAATCCTTCATTTTGACACCCAAAAGTGTCCCAATACGTGAAGGGAGTGAAGAGACATACCATACGTGTGCTACGGGTGTTACCAAATCGATGTGACCCATGCGATTGCGACGTACTTTTGAAGTGGTAACTTCAACGCCACATTTCTCACATACGACACCTTTGTAGCGCATCTTTTTGTATTTTCCGCACAGACACTCATAGTCACGTACGGGTCCAAAAATTTTGGCACAAAAGAGACCATCACGCTCAGGCTTCAACGTACGATAATTGATAGTTTCAGGTTTTTTTACTTCCCCAAAGCTCCACGAAAGTACCTTCTCAGGGCTTGCCAATCGAAACTGAAGCTTTTGAATATCTGTCGGACGTGTATCCAAATTCATATCGACCGTCTTAATCTTCATTATCTTTATCCTCGTCAAAAATTTCTACATCTAATGCAAGAGCTTGAAGCTCTTTTGTAAGTACAAAGAGTGTTTCAGGAATACCTGAAGGTGGTACACTTTCGCCTTTTGTAATTGCTTTATAAGCACGAACACGTCCATCAACATCATCCGATTTGATAGTGAGCATCTCTTTGAGCGTTGCAGAAGCACCATACGCCTCCAATGCCCAAACCTCCATCTCACCGAAACGTTGTCCACCAAAGAGCGCTTTTCCGCCCACGGGTTGTTGTGTGACCAAAGAGTAAGGTCCAGTTGAACGTGCATGCATTTTCTCATCGACCAAGTGGTGCAATTTGAGGATATACATATATCCCACGTTTACACGCTCTTTGATTTTTTCACCTGTACGTCCATCGTAAAGTATCGTTTTACCATCAGCATCGATGTTGGCCATTTTGTAGAGATCCAAGAACTCTTGCGCATTGGTACTGTCAAAAATAGGTGTTGCAAATTTAACCCCTTTTGACCAGTCACGTGCATAATCTAAAAGAATATCATCGCTGATTTTTTCCAAGAATGCTTTGGCATCGATCATGTTGGCAACCGATGCAATCTCTATCATTTTGGTGCGTAGTTTTTTGACATAATCTTTTTGTTTGCTCTCAAGCATCGCTTGAAGTTGCATACCAAGTTCATGCCCTACCATACCCAAGTGCATCTCCAAAATTTGCCCGATGTTCATACGAGAGGGAACACCCAGCGGATTGAGACATACATCGACAGGCTCACCGTTTTCGCGGTACGGCATGTCGTTTTCAGGCACGATAATCGATACGATACCTTTATTACCGTGGCGACCCGCCATTTTGTCACCTACGCGAAGTTTGCGTTTGGTAGCGATGTAAACTTTGACCAATTTGACAACACCGTTTTGAAGGATGTCATCTTTTTCAAGAATCGCGATTTTTTCATCCAACTCTTCGCGGAACTTCGCTTTTTGGTTGTGGAAATGGCTTTTTAGCGCGTTGTAACGATCTTGAATTGCTTCAGGGAAGGCTTTTGTAATGTTGTTTAGCGCAAAACGATTTGCACTTGCAAGGTCATTAGCATCGATTTTACTTCCTGCTTTGTACTCCTTGCCGTTAACAGTTACACTAGAAGCAATCACCTCTTTGGACAAAAGTGCAGTAATACGCAACATCTCCTCTTTGTCAATCATCAACAAACGGTCGTAGTGCTCACGCTCTAGTTTTGCACGTGCTTCCTCTTCTGCTTTGAGTGTACGCTCATCTTTCTCGTACCCTTTTTTGGTGAAGATTTTTACATCGATGACGGTACCTTCTACTGAGGGTGGACAGTAGAGAGATTTATTGACGACGTGACCCGCTTTTTCACCAAAGATTGCGCGAAGTAGACGCTCTTCTGGTGTAGGTTTAACCTCACCTTTTGGAGAGACTTTACCCACCAAAATCATACCTGCATTTACATAGGTACCGATTTTGACGATACCGCTCTCATCCAAGTGTGCTAGCTCTTCGTCACGCACATTGGGGATGTCACGTGTAACCTCTTCGATACCGTGTTTAAGCTCTCGTGCTTCTGCCTCTTTCTCTTGGATATGCACAGAGGTGAAGACATCTTCACGAATCATACGCTCAGAGATAACAATCGCATCCTCGAAGTTATAGCCATTCCAAGGCATGAAAGCGACTTGGCAGTTTTTACCCAATGCCAACTCACCCATATCCATGTTAGGACCATCGACAATGATTTGTCCTTTTTCAACAAACTGACCTTTTTTCACTACAGGCTTTTGTGTAAAAGTAGTGTTTTGGTTCGTTCGAAGATTTTTTTGAATGGGGTAATAATCGATGAAAGGACCCTCTTCATCTTCACCCATGATATAGACATGCTCAGCATCAACTTTTTCGACAACGCCAGAACGGTCAGCTTTGACACATGACCATGAGTCACGTGCTACGATTTTCTCTACGCCTGTACCTACCATAGGTGCGCGTGATTGCAACAAGGGCACCGCTTGGCGTTGCATGTTTGAACCCATCAAAGCGCGGTTCGCATCGTCATGCTCAAGGAATGGAATCAACGATGCCGCAACACCGACCACCATTTGAGGAGAGAGGTCATAAAGTGTCACACGTTTTTTGTCTAGTAAAACAATCTCACCATCCAAACGCGTTTGTACCAAATCTTCAGCAAAAGTTTTGCCCACAATAACATTGCTCGATGCAGCGATAATCTCATTTTCCTCTTGCGTAGCGGTCAAATAGACAACTTCGTCTTGAATCACACCCTCAGAAACACGTCTAAAAGGAGACTCAATAAAGCCATGCTCGTTTACTTTAGCATAGGTTGCAAGCGCATTGATAAGACCGATATTTTGTCCCTCAGGTGTCTCGATAGGACAGATACGTCCGTAGTGCGTAGGGTGAACGTCACGTACTTCAAACCCAGCACGCTCTTTGACCAATCCACCCTCACCCAATGCAGAGAGACGACGTTTGTGCGTAACTTCTGAAAGCGGGTTGGTTTGATCCATAAATTGTGAAAGCTGTCCACCTGAGAAAAACTCCAAGATAGTGCTTGTAATCGTTTTGGAATTAACCAAATCGTGTGGCATCAACTCAGAAAGAGGCCCACTCATGGTAGAGAGTTTGTCTTTGATAGTTTTTTGCATTTTGACCAAACCGTTGTGCAACTCATTGCCCAACAACTCGCCAATCGAACGAATACGTCGATTTCCAAGGTGGTCTCGATCATCGATATGACCTTTACCGTTACGTACTTTGACCACGTATTTAACAGTGTTGATAATATCTTCATTGGTCAATACTGTCACATATTCAGGGACAGAGATGCCCAATTTGTGGTTCATTTTCATACGGCCGACGCGTGTAAGGTCGTAGCGCTCTGGATCGAAGAAGAGTTGATTGACGAATTGTTTTGCCGCATCTTTGGTGACAGGCTCACCTGGGCGCATCACTTTATAGATACGAATCGCTGCCAAATCGTTCTCATCTTCAATCTCTTCGGTTTGTTTGAGGAGTTTGAGCGAGTCTTGGTCAGCTATAAAGGAGTTGATAATCGCATCATCGATACCGTCAGCCAAGTCATCCGCGATGACGATTTCAGTGATACCAAGCTCTAATAATTTTTTGATTTTTGTATCATCGAGTGCAGTCATAGCATCGTAGAGAACTTCGCCACTTTTGGTATCGATAACCGGTTGTGCCAAATAGCGCTCAATCAAAATTTCAAAAGGATACTCGATAAACTCATGACCATCTTCAAGAAGCTTGTCCGCTTTTTTCTTGCTCAGACGTTTTCCTGCATTGACAAGAACATTCCCTTTTGTATCACGAATATCAAAGTGCAAGCGACCCGCAAAATTATCTGGATTGAATCGAATAAGCGCTTGGTTCTCTGAAAGTTTTACTGTTTGCAAAGGGTAGAAAAGTTTAAGTACATCTTGTTTTGAGTAACCCAATGCTCTAAAAATAATTGTTACAGGAACTTTACGACGCTTGTTGATACGCATATACAAAATATCTTTTGCATCGTACTCAAAATAGAGCCATGAACCGCGGTCAGGAATAATTTGCGCAGTATAAACGGGTTTTGTACTTGTAGTAGTTGACTCTTCCTCTTTGAAAATAACACCAGGGCTACGATGTAATTGATTGACAACAACGCGCTCGACACCATTAATAATAAACGAAGTACGCTCGGTCATCAAAGGAATGTCACGAATAAAGATGCTTTGCTCTTTTATATCTTTGACACCCATTTTCTCTTTGCTGTTTTCATCACGATCCCATAGCAAAAGACGAATTTTTATCTTGAGTGAAACAGAGTAAGTCAAACCGCGCTCGATACACTCTCGTACAGTATATTTTGGCTTACCAATTTCAGAATCAACATACTCAAGTGTTAGACGATTTTGAACGTCATGAATAGGGAAAACACTTTTAAAAACACGCTCAATACCGCTTTCTGAGCGATCTTTTCTATCAAGCATCAAAAAGCTGTCGTAGGAGTTTTGTTGGAGTTGGAGGAGATTTGGAACTTCAATTTGTTGAGGAGTTTTTGAAAAATCAACGCGTAGACGGTTTCCAGATTTTAAACTGTTTAGCATATATCTACCTTAAGTGAGTTGTGGAGTGAGCGGAGTGAATAAACTCTCTAAAAAAATGACCTTCGTCACTTTTTTGGAAAATTAGCACTGCAGGGAAACCCTGCAAATGCTTATTTAAGTTCGACTTTTGCGCCAGCTTCTTCAAGCTTTTTCTTAGCGTCTGCAGCAACATCTTTTGCAACGCCCTCTTTGATCGTAGAAGGTGTGCCTTCAACTGCATCTTTTGCCTCTTTAAGACCAAGACCAGTAAGTTCACGAACTGCTTTAATAACGTTGATTTTTTTCTCACCAGCGTCAAGAAGAACAACATCAAACTCAGTTTTTTCTTCAACTGCAACAGCCGCAACAGCTGCTCCAGCGACAGCAACAGGTTGTGCTGACACGCCAAACTTCTCTTCAAACTCTTTTACCAACTCAGAAAGCTCTAGAACTGAAAGTCCAGAGATAAAATCGAGTACATCTGCTTTTGTAATTGCCATTGTATTTCTCCTATAGAAAATTATTCAGCCTCTTTTTTAATACGAAGCGCATCCAAACCAATTGTAAAATTGCGAACTGGTCCCATCCAAACTGAAGCAAGCATTCCAAGCAACTCTTCGCGACCTGGAAGTTTTGCAAACGCTTCAACTGTTTTTGCATCAGCCACTTTGCCATCTATTACGCCATTTTTGATAACGAATTTATCGTTCTCTTTAGCAAAATTGAAAACAACTTTTGCTGCACCGATAGGTTCATCTCCCCAAACGAAAACATTGTTTTCATGAAGAGCAAGACCTTCAACTCCAGCATTTGCCAATGCAATTGTCGCCAACGTATTTTTAACAACTTTGACTTTTGCGCTCGAAGAGCGTGCAAGTTTGCGAAGCGCTTCAATCTCTTTGACAGTCAAGCCTTTAAAGTCACACGCCACGATGGCGCTCGCTGATTTAAACTCAGCAGTAAGTGCATCAATGATTACTTGTTTATTTGATCGAGTCATTTTTCCTCCTTTCAGAGTTAGATTTCAACAGGAAATTAAGTCTTTCAACACCGGTTTTCTTCAATCTCTAAGATAAAGTCCACTTCTAAAATGGACTATTTCAATTCCAAAAGTTCTTTTACGTCCAAATTGATAGCTGGACTCATCGTCAAACTGAGTGCTGCACTTTTGATGTAGCGGCCTTTTGCAGTAGAAGGTTTCAATTTATTAATTGCAGCGACAAAAGCGACAATGTTTTGGTTGATTTGGTCTGGTGAAAAGCTTACTTTGCCAATACCAGCATGAATATTCCCTTTTTTGTCAACACGGAAGTTTACTTGACCGCCTTTGACGTTTTGAACTGCTTTGCTCACATCCATAGTAACGGTACCCGTTTTAGGATTTGGCATAAGACCTTTTGGCCCTAGAATACGACCAATTTTTCCAATGACACCCATCATATCTGGAGTTGCTACGACGATATCGAAGTCGATTTTGCCGTTTTTGATATCTTCTACCAAATCATCGCCACCAACCAAATCAGCACCTGCAGCACGCGCTTCGTCAGCTTTTGCATCTTTTGCAAATACCGCTACACGTACTATTTTACCTGTACCTGCTGGCAACACGATAGCACCACGAACCATTTGGTCAGCGTGACGAGGATCCACGTTCAAGTTCAAAGCAATTTCAATAGTCTCATCGAATTTTGCAGATTTAAGCTCTTTCACGAGTGATGCACTCTCTAGTACACTGTACTCTTTTGCTTGATCAACTTTGTCTAATAAAAGTTTGTAGCGTTTGCTAATGTTTTTTCCCATAATATTCTCCGTAATATACTCCCGCTAATAGGTCTGCGGTGGGACCGTGAGTGATTAATCGACTACGTCGATACCCATACTGCGTGCACTTCCAGCTATTGTTCTTGCTGCAGCTTCAACATCAGTAGTATTCATGTCTTCAATTTTTTGTTTTACAATTTCAGCAAGTTGTGCACGAGTCAACTTTCCAATTTTGTTTTTCATTGGATTGTCTGTACCTTTTTTGATACCAGCAGCTCTCATAATAAGCGCTGTCGCAGGTGGCTGTTTTGTGATAAAAGTAAAACTTTTGTCCGTATACACAGTAATAACAACGGGAAGTTTAAATCCCATTTTTTCTTTTGTGCGCTCATTGAACTGCTTACAAAATTCCATAATGTTTACACCACGTTGACCCAATGCAGGACCTACTGGTGGTGCTGGATTTGCTTTGCCAGCTTCAATTTGCAACTTAACGTAACCAAATACTTTTTTTGCCATTTTTTTTCCTTTTTTAGATTATTTTTTCGACTTGCTCGTACGAGATATCCACTGGCGTACTTCGACCAAAAATCGAAACATTTAGCTTGAGAACACCGTGCTCTAAATCGTACTCATCCACAACACCATTAAAGTTTGCGAATGGACCCTCTGTAATACGTACCATCTCACCCGAATCAAATGCAATTTTTGGTTTAGGAGCCTGTCGATTATTCACTCTCTCTAGAATGTTTCGAATGTCATTGTCATTGAGAGGAGTAGGTTTTTTCGACTCACCAATAAAGCCTGAAACTTTTGGTATGGACTGTATTTTGTGCCACAAAGTGGTATCTAGATCAATTTTAGCAAAAACGTAACCTGAGTAGAGAGAACGCTCGCTAATTTTTTTCTTACCGTTTTTAACTTCGATTACATCCTCCGTGGGGACAATAATCTCTTGAATTGCCTCTTGCAGCGAAAACTCTTCTACGATGTTCTCTATTGCTTGTTTAACACTTCGTTCACTTCCAGCATAGGTTTGAATCGCATACCATTTATGTGCCATAATGTACCCTTGTTAAAGTATTGCAGACAATATCGAACTCATTGTCAAGTCGACAATTGCCAAAAACAATGCTATGAATGTGACTACAACGAGCACAGCAATAAATGATTGTTTAACTTGTTGCTTTGTTGGAAAAATAACTTTTGCTAATTCTGCTTTTGAGTGATTGATATAGGTTGAAATCTTGCTCATTTGTATTCCTTGGTATGGCAGGTGAGGAGGGACTCGAACCCACAACCATCGGATTTGGAATCCGGCGCTCTACCATTGGAGCTACTCACCTTCTAACGCTCAAAAGGTAAAACACGAATCAAAAAAGATTGCTCTTTTTTGATTACAGTTTTGCTTCTTTATGTATTGTATGCTCTTTGCAGAACTTGCAATATTTGCGCACTGCAAATTTCTCAGTGTGCGTTTTTTTGTTTTTGGTCGTGTGATAATTGCGTCTTGTGCATTTCTCACATGCCAAGTGTATATTCTCGCGCATGTTAATTCCTAAATTACTTTTTTCACCCCAGAAGGGGCGACATCAAATTATTTGATGATTTTAGAAACAACGCCAGCGCCTACTGTTCTACCGCCCTCACGAATAGCGAAACGAGTTCCCTCTTCCATAGCGATAGGATTGATAAGCTCAGCATTGATTTTCACGTTGTCACCAGGCATAACCATCTCTACACCCTCTGGAAGCGTAATTGCACCTGTTACGTCCGTTGTACGAACATAGAATTGTGGGCGATAGTTAGAGAAGAATGGAGTATGACGACCACCCTCTTCTTTGCTTAGTACGTAAATTTCAGCCTCAAATGTTGTGTGAGGAGTGATTGATTTTGGTTTACAAAGAACTTGACCACGCTCAACGTCCTCTTTTTTGATACCACGTAGCAATACACCACAGTTATCACCAGCTTCACCTTGATCCATCTCTTTACGAAACATCTCGATACCTGTTACCGTAGTAGTTTGTGTATCACGAACACCTACGATTTCGATTGTATCACCGATTTTTACCAAACCACGCTCGATACGACCTGTAACAACTGTTCCACGTCCTGAGATTGAGAAAACGTCCTCAACTGGCATCAAGAAATCTTTGTCAGTTTCACGTTGTGGTTGTGGAATATAAGAGTCTACCGCAGCCATCAATTTTTTGATTTTTTCTGACCACTCACCTAGAGTACCAGTTTTTGCTTCTTCAAGTGCACGAAGAGCAGAACCAGCTACGATAGGAGTATCATCACCTGGGAAGTCATAATTGCTTAGCAATTCACGAATTTCCATCTCTACAAGCTCCAAAAGCTCCTCATCGTCAACCATATCTTCTTTGTTCATGAAAACAACGATGTAAGGAACACCTACTTGTTTTGAGAGAAGAATATGCTCACGTGTTTGTGGCATTGGGCCATCTGCAGCAGAAACAACAAGAATAGCGCCGTCCATTTGAGCAGCACCCGTAATCATGTTTTTAACATAGTCAGCATGACCTGGACAGTCAACGTGAGCATAGTGGCGATTGTCTGTTTCGTATTCAACGTGCGATGTTGCAATAGTAATACCACGCTCGCGCTCTTCTGGTGCATTATCGATTTGATCGTAATCCATCATTTTAGCACCATTTGTAACTGCCAAAACTGCAGTAATTGCTGCTGTCAACGTAGTCTTACCGTGGTCAACGTGACCAATTGTACCAATGTTACAATGCGGTTTCGTACGCTCAAATTTTTCTTTTGCCATTATGTTCTCCGACTTGAAATTTAAAATATAAAGCGCATTATATCTAAAATTTGCTCAATTAAAGCTTTGAGCTCCATATTTTGCATGGAGCCCAGTAGCGGAATTGAACCGCCGACCTCTTCCTTACCAAGGAAGTGCTCTGCCTCTGAGCTAACTGGGCATGTGATAATAGAGTGTATGCGAGTATATTTGGGTGAAGGAAGCTAGTTACATGAACGGGGGTTGCACATAATTATCAGCTTCCAGATCTTGTGCTTAATTTATTTATGGAGCGGGAAACGAGACTCGAACTCGCGACCCTCAGCTTGGAAGGCTGACGCTCTAGCCAACTGAGCTATTCCCGCAGTGGTGGTGAGACTAGGATTTGAACCTAGGAACCCAGAGGGAGCAGATTTACAGTCTGCCGTCGTTGGCCACTTGACTATCTCACCACAGCTAATAAATTGTTCTGGTATAACGCTGTTCTTCAAATATGGTGCCGGCACGAGGATTTGAACCCCGGGCCTGCTGATTACAAATCAGCTGCTCTAGCCAACTGAGCTATGCCGGCAAATATTTGAGTTGGAAGTATATCTTTTATGACTTTTAATGTCAATACTTTGTCTATTAAAAATCTATAACGTCGCCGTCTTTTAGCAATAAGCATTTTTGTGTTGCTGTTTGCGCTTGCAACTCTTGAATGATAATCGATTCACTGTTGGGTTTAATGTGATTAACATAGATATCTATAGCTCTTTTGAGTTTTTCAAGCTCCATCGCCAATAACTTAGGGGTCAGATGCTTACTCTCTTTAGCTAACGCTTCAAGTGCATTGTGAAATGAGCACTCAATAATTAAAGTATTAATATCCTTGCGACTGTTCAAAAGATCCCAAACTGAATAACTAATGTAAGTATCGGATGTAATTGCAATGGAACGCCCCATTTTTGTCACTACATATCCGCAACTTGGTACCGTGTGATTTGTTTTGAAAGCTTCGATATGTTCATTTTCACCTATTACATAGCGCTTGCCAATCTCTATAGGAAAGTACTCAACTGCATACATCTCACTGTTAAGTAATCGAATGCGGCTAAAATCGGGCCAAATGAGTTCATTGAGAAAGTGTTTTTTGAGAATCAGCAGTGTTTGTGTCAAACCCGCAATACGTAGTGGACGCTTGCGCTTTTCGAAGTAAGCATCAAGCACATAAGCAATATCGACAATGTGATCCAAGTGAGAGTGCGTCAGCCATATCGTATCGATATTAGCACACTCTTCACCCATCCCTTTTAGTAGATTGCCTGCGTCAATCAGGTGCGTTCCATTTAGCGCAAAACAGGTTGTCTCCCGATCGTGTGCTTTTGTTCCGTTTGCACCAAGAACCGTAATTTGCGCCATTCCTAACTACCCTTGTTTTCTTAGTAACAGTATATCGACATTTCTGATTTTTTTTTATTTTGTGGTGAACTTTACTGCACCAACAGTTTCGTGATTTTTTACCTTTTGGCTATTCTCACGTGCCTTTTGAGCGAAAAGAGTGCTCACTTCATCGCCATACGTTAATGCGTGCGCTTCAAAGCGTTCTATGACTGCATCGAACTCTTGTGCTTCGTAACGTGTAAGGATTTCATGAAAAGCAACCACGCGCCCTTGATTTTCTGGAGTGTTTGCCATCAGCTCATAAAGCGTAACTGCCTCATTTTTCCCTTTGACTTGCACAGGCTCCAATCTACGGCACAAGAAACTCTCATCGAGTTGTTCTTTCGTATAGTGCGTGATAAGAATTTTGGTATGGTAATTTTTATTGAGCCCCTCCACACGTGAAGCCAAATTGACACCATCTCCGATGACGGTATAGTTAAATCGATCATCTGAACCCATATTCCCAACAATTACCTTGGCAGTATTAAGTCCAATACCTATATCGATAATAGGCAGACCCTCTTTGACAAACTCTGTGTTGAGTTTTTTGAGGTGTTCTATCATCTCCAATGCGGAACGGCACGCTTTTTTGGCATGTTCCGTCACATCCAACGGTGCATTGTAAAAAGCCATAATTGCATCACCAATATATTTATCCAGCATACCCTCATTTTTTCGAACGATGTGTGCCATTGGCGTGAAGTATCGATTGAGCAATTTAACCAACTCTTCGGGTTGCATGCGCTCGGAAATAGCCGTAAAGGAGCGAATATCACTGAAAAATATCGTCATCTCTTTGTTTTCACCGCCCAATTGGAGCAATTCGGGGTGTGCTTTGAGTTTGTCCAGAAGAATCGGTGAGAGGTAACTGGAAAACGCACTTTGAATAAACTTCGCCTCTTTCTCTTGCGATGTAAAGGCTATAACCTCATTCAAGACAGCCGAAGCGATAAAAAAGAGAAGTGGATAAAAGGTCTCCCACCAAATGTTGTAACGTATGTAGAGCCACTTTGCAACAATGACAAAAACCGCGACGACAAGGATATAGACAATACCTCTGGTCAATACACGTTTTAAAAACAGCGTAGCAAAAAGTGCAAAAAAGACAAACCCTATCGATATACCATACATCACACTTGGTTGGTGAGTTATGAGGTCATTATCCAAATAATTTGACACAAAGGTATAGTGCAATAAAGGTCCTGCAATTGCCCCTATTGGCGTTGCTCGCACATCTTCGACACCCGCTTCTGTGATACCTAAAATAATAATTTTATTTTTTATTACTTCAGGGTCAACATTACCTGCATAGAGATCATAAAAAGAGATACTTTTGTAATTTTCTCTAGGATAAAAATTGAGCCTTGTAAATCCACGTTTGTCTACCTCAATCCATCTGCTATTGAGTTCGATGTGCGTTGAATCTCCCAATTTAATATCATACTCGATAGCACGCTTGGGCTCCAAAGCTTTTTGTTGTTGCAACGAGATGCTTAATGCACGGAGACCTATGCTGGGATAGAGCGAACCTTGGAACTCAAAACCCATGGGGTAAAAACGAAAAATACTGTCGCTCTCATAAAGTGTCGAGAAAGAGGCGTGGCGCGTACAGTTTTCATACACTGCATCGATATTGGTTTCGATGTAATCAGCACTACCAAAATCAATTTGATCCGATTTCATTGCACGCATTTCAGAATCTATCAAATCATCACGTGTGAAGAGTTGCGTAGCTTCCTGACGCAAAAAAAATCCGCAAACGCTCGTGACACCACCGATAGCCTCTCCTAATGCAAAATCCGACTCTTCGTTGGTAGCTTCAGAAAAAACCATATCAAAGAGAACTACATCTGCTTCGGCAAGCTTTTGAACACCTTGCGCCACTACTTTTCTATCCCAAGGCCATCGACCAAGTTTATTAACACTCACCTCATCGATAGCGATAAAAAGAATTTTGTCGTTGGGAGTTTTGTCGTGAAATTGGAAGTTGTAGTCATCAAAACCAAGTGAAATAGCGTAAAAAGGGGGGAGTTTATAGTGCCAAACTCCCGCCAACACACCTGTCAAAAGGAGTGTAAAAAAGAGGTGTTTAAAAAGCTTAGAATGCATCTTTGTCTAAGCTTTTGTCATTTTCATCTTTGAAAAAACCATCCGAAAAGGCCTCATCTGCACTCATTTTTTTGCCTGTGACGCTTTTTTCCAACTCTTTGGAAATAGCATTAAACTCTGCATCGCTCATGTAGAGTTTGAATTGGGCGCTATCTTCACTCTCCATCGTCGACTCTAAAACTTGCTTGCCGTTGAACTGCAATTTTTTGCCCGCTTTCAAATCAAAGCTAGCGGTATACTCTGCAAACTCTTTATAGAGCTCTTTTTTGTAGGCTTCAAACTCTGCCATCACTTGGTTGGGGGTTTGTGCCATCATTTTTTTGACTTTGTCTTCATCGATTTTTTCAAAATCGCTTCCATCAGGTGAATCGACACCCACGAGTCCCTCGTTGAGCGCTAAGGATTGTGAACTATTAGCATCTGTAACGACAAACTGTGTTCCCTTGACCCCAATAATGGCAAAAGGGGTATTGACCTTCACCCCTGTGGCGCCTTTGCGCTTGGTTATTTTGAAATAGACTTTCCCGCCGTTTTGGGTAAATTCGTCTTGAGAGAGGAGTGTGAGTTTTGCATATTCGTCCACAACGATGCTGCTTTTGTCTGCTAGCTCCACTACCACTTTGCTGCCTTGATAGGTCAACAATGTATCGCCTGCCATTACCTCTGCACCTTGTTGTATCGAGAGCTGTTTGAGCGCGTGCTCATGCTGCACTTTTGCATTGCCCTCAAGCTTTTTGACTACTCCTACAACATTTGCTTGCGCAATCAGTATGGCAACTAACCACAATGCTACTATCTTCATAAGCGCTCCTGCTTTTAGAATGTAGCCATTATAGCCAAAAAAAATTTACCGTTAAAGCTTATGAAAAAAAATGCTTAGCTTACGCGCCTTTGATCATTTGCGCGATTGCCGCAGGGGTAAATCCAAAGTGTTCGAAAAGTTTATTCGCAGGTGCACTAGCCCCAAAAGAGTCCATTGTGACAACCTTGTGCGCGAATCGATACCACTCCATTCCACGTGCTGCTTCGATAGCGATGGCTTGCGTAGCGGGGTCGATGATACTATCGATATAGCTTTGGTTTTGCATGACGAGCAAATCAAAACAGGGAACACTTACAACATTACACGCCATGCCTTGAGTCTCAAGGAGCTTCGCAACCTCCAAAGCCAATCCAACTTCTGAACCTGACGCCATAAGCGTAATGGTTGCATTAGCCTCTTGACGCAACAAATAGCCCCCTTTGGCTACAGAACCTACGAGAGGAGCATTAGGGAGTTTGGGCAATTTTTGGCGAGAACAGACAAAAGCGCTTGGAGCATTTTTCATCTCTAGTGCCACTTGCCAGCACGCTACGTTTTCATCGCCATCCGCAGGACGGAAGGTGAAAAAATTGGGCAGTGCACGAAATTGTGAGAGGTGCTCGATAGGCTGATGCGTAGGACCATCTTCACCTACACCGATACTGTCATGTGTCCAGACAAAAAAGTGCTGAATCCCTGCAAGCGCCGCGATACGTGCACTGGGTTTGAGGTAGTCACTGAAGACAAAAAAGGTAGCCGAAAAGGGCATGAGAGGACCATAAAGCGCCATTGCATTGGTAATAGCGGCCATTGCGTGCTCACGAATACCAAAATGGATATTTTTGCCTTTGGGGAAATCACCCATGTTTGTCAGTTCAGTTTTGTTGGAGGGTCCCAAATCTGCAGAACCGCCCAAGAAGCCTGGAAGCGCCTTGGCAATGGCATTGAGAATGATGCCATTGCTGTCACGTGTCGCTACATCTGCATCAAATTTTGGCCATTGAATTTGGCTAAAGTCTGGATGCATGAGTCGCTCCAACGCTTCGTTTTGCTCTACCAACGGCATCTCTTTGAGTCGGTGATTCCACTCACGCTCTAGCAAATCTCCCTGCTCGATAGCACAGCGAAAACGTGTCAACACATCTGGATCGATGGCGAATGTCGCCTCTGGGTCAAATCCAGCCGCTTTTTTGGAGGCTTTTATCTCCTCTACGCCTAGCGGTGCGCCGTGTGCATGGTGAGAACCCTCCATCGATACAGAGCCTTTTGCCATAACAGTGTTGGCAATGATAAGCGTAGGTTTATTGGAGCTTTTGCCTTGCATGATGGCATCATCGATTTGAGCGAAATTGTGTCCATCGATTTCGATGACCTCCCACGCTTGCGCCTCAAAACGTCCACGAATATTTTCGGTGAAGCTCAAGCTCGTATCGCCCTCGATAGTGATGCGATTTGAGTCGTAAATCATAATGAGATTACTTAGTGCATGATGCCCTGCCAACGAACACGCCTCGTAGGAAATCCCCTCTTGCAAATCGCCATCGCCACACAGACAATAAACATGGTGGTCGATAAGCGCGGCATTGGGACGATTGAGCATCTCACCCACATAACGACTTGCCATTGCAAAGCCTACTGCATTGGCTACGCCCTGCCCCAAAGGTCCCGTCGTAATTTCGATACCCGCTGTATGTCCAAACTCTGGATGCCCTGGAGTCTTGGCATCGAATTGGCGAAACGCTTGCAAGTCTTCGATAGAAAGTCCATACCCCCAAAGATAGTAGAGCGAATAGATGAGTCCCGTGGCATGTCCCCCTGAAAAGACCAAACGGTCGCGGTTGAGCCATTTGGGGTTTTTGGGGTTGTGACGTAGATGTTTGCTCAACACTACAGCAATATCTGCCAAGCCCATCGGTGCACCAGGGTGTCCTGAGTTGGCGCGTTGCACCATGTCTGCCGCCAAAAAGCGAATAGTATTGGCATCTTTTTGCAATTGTTGTACGTTCATGAGGGTTTCATTTCCTTGTGTCGATAGAGATAGGTGTCCAAAAGCGTTACCAATGCACGTTGCAATGGTGCCTCAAAGCTGTTTAATTGACCTCGCAACGAATCGGCCAGTTGTGTTGCCTCTTGCATCGCCCCCTCAAGGGTGAGCAGATTGACAAAACTGTTTTTGTCGCCGTCGTTTTGTGTCGTTTTACCCGCTTGCTCTGGGGTTTGTGTTTGATCCAAAATATCATCTTGGATTTGAAACAAAAGCCCCAAGTCAAGTCCAAAAGCGTACAAAGGTGCACGCAAATCCTCTCGATTGGCAATAACTGCACCCATCTCCAACGAAGCCGCAATCAGCTTAGCCGTTTTGTTGCGGTGCAGTTCACGTAGCGTCTCCAAATCGAGTCGCTTTTGCTCGAAAAAGCAATCAACCGCCTGCCCGATAATCATCCCCGACAATCCGCCGTTGTGCGCCAAGAGTTTGACAAGCTCGATACGTGTAAAAGCACTCAACGCAAGCGTAGACAAAAGCTCAAACGCATAGGTATTGAGTGCATCCCCTACCAAAATCGCCGTCGTCTCATCATAGGTGACATGCAGTGTAGGTACACCTCGACGCAATGCGGCATTGTCCATGGCAGGCAAATCGTCATGGATGAGAGAGTAGGTGTGCAAACACTCGATGGAGAGCGCCGCACCCATTGCCGCCTCACGCAACAGCGGCGTATAGGCCTCTACCACGCTCAACAAAAGTGCAGGTCTAAAACGCTTGCCACCACACTGCATCATCGTAGCCATCGCAGTGTTGAAATGGGGATGAACGCTCTCTACGTGTGGGAGGTGGTGGTGTAAAAAAAGCTCAAATTTCTCTATCATCTATGACTCTTTGTATGCAAATAATTACGCGGAACATAGACCAAAAACTGCAATCCCTCGCGCTCGATAAGCATCGATAGCGACTCTTCTATTGGCACATTCAGGGCTTTACGCACATCCCTATCGGTAGTGACAACTACACCATTGAGTGCGACTAGCTTGTCTGTGGGTTTGAGACCCAACTGTGCAATCGTTGTGCCCTCTTTGACCTCAACAATTTTGAGGTTTTTGTCCCAAAGTGCACCAAAATGCTCCAAATAGGTGTGCGCCAAAATGCCCCCACCCAAAAAGGGAAGCGTATACGCCGTAAATCCTATCAATGTGCCCTCACGTAACACACGAAAATAGTGTTTTGTCCCAATTGTACTCTCTCCAATGGCATTATTGAATTGGTGTATCGACTCTTTCTTGGCATCGTGATAGAGGATGACATCCCCTACGGCAAAAGGGTTGTGCGCGAAAAAGGGATTTACACTCTCTACGCGCATACCCATTGTGGAGGGCTCTAGCGTCATACCAATATCCCTGTAGCTATCACGATGTGCCAAAAAATCGAGTAGATAATGCGAGGTAATAATTCCCTCACCCACGACAAACCCTCGTAGCGTACCACACGCACCCATGAGTGGCGTACCCCACGCAATTTTTTTGTCAATTTTGCCCAATGCTATCACACTATTTTGCTCCTGCAAAACAGTCACAGGGATAATCGAGGTAGGAGTTATTGCCGCAACACTTTTGGGTGTTTTATCGACAATCTTGAGCACTTTTTTGGGGACTTTGTGCTCTATGAGATAGAGTCCCATCGAGACATTAGCGTAGCGAATCGTCACATTTTTGGGTTTTGTAGGAGAGAGCACAAGCCACCCTTGTGCAGTTGCGTAGGCGGTATGCCCTGCGATGGTTTGCGTCGAAGCAATAAGATTTTTTTGGGCTTGCGCAAAAGGGGAGGCAAAAGCAATAGAGAGCATTGACAAAAGAAGGAAAAGATGTCGCATTACGCTTTTCCAAAGTGGTTTTGCACGCCCAAAACGCTATTTGTCTCCTCAAAATTGCGACATTCAAACATCCTAGATAAAATCCAACATCTCTGTGATTTTGTTATCGTCGTCTACCAAAACTACTTTTGGTTTGTAGTGTGTCAACTCTGCTTCGCTGTAGGAAGCGTAGGCGACAATAATAATTTTGTCCCCTTTTTGCACCTTGCGTGCAGCAGCACCGTTGAGGCAAATTTCACCTTTGCCACGTTCACCTACGATGATGTAGGTAGAGAATCGCTCACCGTTGTTGATGTTGAGAATCTCCACTTTTTGTCCCACGCGCATGGTGGTCGCTTCCAAAAGAGCTTGATCGATAGTGATAGACCCCACGTAATGCAAATTCGCATCAGTCACCGTAGCGCGATGGATTTTGCTATGTAACATCTCTAAGACCATTGCGTTTAGCGACCCATCTGTTTCATCATGACATCAGGTGCCACGGGAGCATCCCACAATTCCGCTGGAATCGTGTACTCATCGACAATTTTGCCACCGATGATATGCTCATCGATGATGCGTGAAATTTTCTCTTTGGTGAGACCCACGTACATTACATGACCTGGCTCTACAAGCATTACAGGCCCTACATTACAGCGATTGAGACACCCTGTTTGGATAGGAGAAACCGTAGCGATAACACCCTTTTGCATAAGCGTTTGTCCCAAATGTTGAAAAAGGTCTTGATTATCAGGGCGCACGCAAGAGGGTTTTGGCATGCCTGGAGGCGAAGATTGTTGGCATTTGAAGATATAAAAAGCTGGTTGAGGGATACCCATGACGATGTTTCTCCGCTGAAAAATAGGTTGTAAAATCGGCGCAATTATAACAGAATTTATTAAATTAACTACTCTACCCCAAGGTTAATTAGAGGGCTTTAGAACTTTTTGTACAATACGCGCATGATTGAATTTCTCCTTTTTGACAACGACGGTGTCTTGGTCGAAACCGAACCGTGGTACTACCAAGCCAATATTGAAGCCCTCGACACCCTGCATCTCACACTCGATTTTCAAGAGTACATGCAACACATGACGCACGGCACCACCGTGTGGCAAAAGGCACTCGATAGAGGCTTTTCGCACAGCCGTATCGAAGAAGCCAGAGCCTTTCGCAACGAACGCTACGGGCACTATCTACGCACCCAACCGCTCTACATCGAGGGCGTAGAAGAGGTGCTAGAAAAACTCTCTAAACGCTACAAAATGGCGATTGTCACCACTTCACGCAGGGTCGATTTCGAGCTCATACACCACGATAAGCGGCTGAGTCGCTATTTTGAGTTTGTACTGTGTGAGGAGGATTATCCGCGTGCCAAACCTCATCCCGACCCCTATTTGACAGCGTTGACGCGATTTGGAGCACAAAGCCACCAAGCGCTCGTCATCGAGGATTCCCAACGCGGTCTTACAGCAGCAGTAGCGGCAAACATTCCTTGCGTTACGGTACACAACGCATTTACTGCTTCACACGATTTTTCGCAAAGCACCCACCGTATCGCCTCACTCAAAGAGCTAGAGGAGCTTTTGACTACGCTTTAGCTTTTTGATTATCGACCGCTTCATAAAGCGTGTCCAAAATCTCCACCGCTTCCACATCTCGAGCTATCAAAGAAGCGGCTTGTATCGATTGCGCTACCGCCACCTCTCGCTCATCTAGCACCGCACCCACCGCAATAAAAAGGGTATCGATAGTGCACAAAAGCGGATTGCGTCTGGCCTCATGTGCAAAACTAGCAATATCTTCAGAGCCTGCCACATCGACAAAAATCACCTCATAAGGCGCTGGATGGTGTTGCATCGAAGCCTCAAAGGTAGAGCCAATTACCGTTGTTTTGTGCCCCGCGCCATCGGCATGAAGAGCGTTCTTGATGTAGCGCCCTTCGCCCTCATCGGCGATGATAATGAGAATATTGAGTGGTTTGACTTTTTTGAGCTCCAAATAGAGCTGTTGGAGGGCTTGATTTTCCTTGTTGAGTTTGTGCACATCGAGGTTTTTGAGATAGTACTCTAAGTAGGTGCGACTGCTTATAATCTCTCCTGTGTAGGCGTTTTTGAAGTAGTTGCGAATGATGGGGGACTCTTTGGCTTTGAACCACAGCTCTATGTCAAACGCATACGCCATCGCATCCAAAATAGCTTTGAGTTTGGGCTTGGTGTCGTGGACGAAATGGCTAAAATCTCGTAAAAAAGGCGCTTCGTACTGGTCGCGAAACTGCGTAATAACCTCGTACAACACCTCGTTTTGGTCGACCAAATCGCCCAATCGCACAATCGCGTTGTTTTCGTGACGCTTGACACGTTTGAGCTCCTCGACCAATTCACCATACTCGCCACTCATTTTGGAGGCGTTTTGAATCTTTTGGGTGAGCTCTTTGACATTTTCCTTGAATCTGCGCGTCTGTCCACGCAAAAACCCAATCTCTTCGGTATTTGCCGTGAGCTTCTCTTCTAGCGTCACAAACCCTTTTTGTTGCGCCAAAAATATCATCTCATAGGCGCTTGCACCGTTGCGACTTTTGGTCAAAAAATCTTCGTAGACTTTTGCCATTTCGAGCAAATTTTTGTAGCGTTGCGCCAATTTGTGCGCCATAAACTCAGGGTCAAGTTCGCGCAAGGTTTTGTAGGTCGTATGCAAAAAGCGGTGCATAAGTTTGAAATCGATGCGTTTGTGTCGATGCGCATAGGTATCAAAAAGGTGCATTGCCTTGTGCGAAACAATGAAATAGCGCTTGAGCGCCGCTTCGATAGTGTAGGTAAGCTCTAGAGGAAAGTCCGCTGCAGTATATTTTTTGGACATTAAAAATCGTTGACCAAGAGTGCCATTGTTTGTACATCGACGGCGCTATCCATAGAGATAATAAAGAGCGGTGTCCCTTTGACAACACGCTCGACACTCTCACCCAAAATGACAAAGGCATTGGCATCGATAAGAGGAGCAAGCATGCCCGGACCATAGTGCGTCGATGCCGCGAAACCCTTGCCATCCCACACCCCTGGTACGACCGTAACACGCCCCTTTTTGATACGAAAATCGGTGTGCGCCACGGTATGCACCGTACCAATAAAATGCCCTTTGCGACCGCTGAGCTTGGCAATAGCTGCACGTCCAAATAGCTCGAAATTAATCAGTGCCGCGAGGGGATTGCCAGGGAGATTGAGCACCCATGTTTTGCCAATACGCCCAAAGCTCGTAGGTTTGCCTGGTTTGATATTGATATGTTCAAAAAGGTAGTCGATACCAAACTCCCCAAAGACCCCTTTGGTAAAGTCCGCATCCCCTACGCTCACCCCTCCAGAAGTGACAACCAAATCAGCCTCCAACGCGGTGTGAATATGGTGCGCTATGTCACTTTTATCATCTTTGGCACTGCCTACAAAGACCACATCACACCCTAGCTCGATAGCGCGACCCAAGAGTGCAGGCGTGTTAGAGTTGTAAATATTGTGCGCTTGGAGAGGCTCAAAATGCATTTTGAGCTCTTCGCCCGTGGCGAAGACGGCGACTTTGGGCTTGCGATAGGTGCGTACATGCGTGATACCTTGGCTGGCCAATAGTGCCAATTGATACCCGCCCAGACGCATACCGCGCTCCAAAAGCACCTTGCCAGCGGCGATATCTTCGCTTTTGCGACGAATATGTGCACCCGCTTTTATCGAGGCAGGAAGCTTCACCTGCTCCTCGAGGTGCGTCACCTCTTCGATAGGGACAATCGCTTCGCACCCTTGCGGAATGGCAGCACCCGTCATAATTTTGACGATGCCTTGGGCAAAATCGTGTGTTTTGTAAGTGTCACCTGCAAAAATTGTAGGAGAGACGCTTTGCACCGTACCTGCTTGGGCGAGTTGCACGGCGTAACCGTCCATCGCAGAGTTATCAAAGCGAGGCAAATCGATGGAGGCCACCACATCTTGTGCCAATACTGCACCCACAGCCTGCTCGATAGGCAGTAGGTGCGTCGTCACAGCAGGGATATGGTGCGCAATAAGGGCCAAAGCCTCTTCTATTTCTAGGGTCATACTTCACTTCTTAAACTTGAAATAGGCATAATTATACCCTTTTAAAACGCTATACGACCCTATAATTTATACACCTAGGAGGCATCATGCCTACGCTCAACGAAACTGCGACGCTCTATCATATGTACGCCATCGTGATTCTCACCGTTACTATCACACTTTTTTATATCTACACGCAGTACAACAACGACTTCATTCGCTACAAACAACACATACGTATCTTGATGCCCATCTATATTTTGGGGCTCTCAAGCACCATCTTCACAGGGATACTTTTGATGGCAAATAGCACCGATGGATTCACCCTCTCACGCACCCTTATGATTGGCGTTGGTGTGCTTATGATGGTACTGGAGATCAGACGCCACAAACACCTTATGCGCACCCTCTCACACGAGGGAGCGACCTATATTGCCTTCGCCAAACGCATCTACGCCATAGAGTTAATCGCTCTTTTTGGCGTCACCTATCTTGTCAAAAGTGCTTTGGTGTGATTTACCACTTTCATACGGATGCAGGACAAAGTGTAGTGCGGATTGAGGGCGAAGCCTTTCGTCATCTCATAAAAGCGCGTCGTAGCGATATAGGTGACACCCTCACCCTGCGCAACAAAGCAGAACTCTCCTCCTACACCTACCGTATTGAGACGATTGTGCGCGATGAAGCAACCGCCTCCTTGGTAGAGCGACTCCCAGAACCCAGCGCATCGACACGTGCACTGCATCTTGGATGGTGTATCATTGACCCCAAAAACATTGAAAAGATGCTCCCACAGCTTGTAGAGTTGGGCGTCGAAACCATCACCTTTTTAACCTGCGACAGAACACAACGCAACTTTCGGTTGGAGCTGTCTCGATGGGAGCGTATCATCGATGCGAGCATGCAACAGTGCGGTCGCACTGCCTCTATGAAGCTCATCGAGGGGAAAAAGGTGAGCGATTTTTTAACCGCAAATCCCCATGCACTCATACTCGATTTTGCACCTACGCCACTCGACAGTACACAAATTAGCACTACCCAAACCTTTTTGATTGGGTGTGAAGGGGGTTTTTCTCCCAATGAGCAGGCGCTTTTTGACCCTGCAAAGGTACGTAGACTCGATACAGCACATGTTTTGCGCTCCGAAACTGCCGCAGTGGCGATCGCATCGTTGGCGCTTTTATAAAGTTTTTAAATCTCCTTTGCTATAATCCGCCGCTTTATACTCCCAAAAGCTCTTTTGAGAGTATTTTCCTGCACCTGTACGGGAAGCGAAAAACTATACAAATGTGCGTAACAACGCGCATTGACCCAAGGATTTGTTATGAAAAAAGGTGTTCACCCAGAATTGAAAACCTGTCACGTTAGTTGTGCTTGTGGCAACACATTTGAGACCAAAAGCATCAAAGCTGAAATTCGTGTAGATATCTGCAACGAATGTCACCCTTTCTACACAGGTAGCGAAAAAATTGTTGACGCTGCTGGACGTGTGGATAAATTTAACCAACGCTACAACCGCTAATCTTTTATGCTACAACTGGTTCCTACCCCGATTGGGAACCTCTCTGACATCTCCCAAAGAAGCCTCGATGCGCTCTTTGGGGCGTCGATTATTCTTTGCGAAGATACTCGCATCACCCACAAACTTCTCACACTCCTAGCCCAACGCTACGACCACCCCAAATACAACGCCAAACTTGTCTCACTGCATTCGCACAACGAAGCCGATTTCATTGCCAAACTCACACCAGACTTTTTTGATGCTGCTATCGTTTATGTCAGTGATGCAGGGATGCCAGGTATTTCAGACCCTGGGCAGTTGCTCGTCGATTACTGTTTGCAACACGATATCGCTTATGAAGTTCTAGCAGGAGCTTCAGCCCTTTTGGTCGCCTTTGTGGCAAGTGGTTTTAATCAGACCCAATTTGTCTTTGGCGGATTTTTGCCGCACAAGCAAGAAAATCGTCGTACGGCTCTTGCCAAGCTCATCGATACACAGCTAACCGTTATACTCTACGAGGCACCGCACCGACTACTTGAACTCCTAGAGGCACTTGTCGCCCTCGATTCCCACCACCCTATTTTTGTCGCCAAAGAGCTCTCCAAACTGCATGAAACCAAATTTCGTGGCACCGCAATAGAGGTTTTCAACACCCTAAAAACGACCTCTATCAAAGGTGAATGGGTGGTCGTGCTCTCCCCCTTTGTCAAAACCAAAACACTCCAGCTAGGAGAAGAAGAGCTGCTCAAACTCTCCCTTCCGCCCAAAGAGAAAGCCAAATTGTTAGCACAATTAGGCACAAAATCCGCCAAAGAGTGGTACGAAGAGCTCTGTAATGCATAAAGCATGCTCATTTAAAGTTACCTAAGTATGGTTTGGCTAAAATCCGCACTATGTTAATTTATGGAAAACAAACCGTTCTTTTTTTGGTTGAGCATTTTGCCTCTACAATAGAAACACTCTATTTGGCAAAAGAGGTAGAGAAAAAACTCTACAATTCGCTCATGGATCACGCGTCAAAGCATGGATTTGAAGTGGTGCGCACCAAGCCAGAACATGCCCAGCAAATGGTCAAAAGTGGGAACCACCAAGGTTTCATCGCCAAAACAAAGCCGTATGAACTCCAAGAGATTAACGCACTCAAAAACTTCACAAAAGTGGTAGTCTTGAGTGGGTTGACCGACATGGGCAACATTGGTGCTATTATTCGAAGTGCTTATGCATTGGGAGTAGAAGCTATCGTCATTGGAGGCGTTGCACAGCTACAGCTAGAGGCTATGGCTCGCACTTCAAGTGGTGCGATGTTTGGCATGACGCTGGTGCATTGGCCCCAATTACTCGATTTACCCAATACACTACACCAATTTGGTTTTACCCTCTACGGTGCATCGATGCAAGGTGTCGATATACGTACGCTGGTTCCCAAGCCCAAATGGGCGCTCTTTTTGGGAGGCGAATCAGAGGGATTGCAGGCAAAATTGGAACAAAAGTTGGATATGACCCTAAAAATAGCGATGGAACACGATTTTGACTCGCTCAATGTCAGTGTTGCCGCCGCAATTATCATCGACAGGATGCGTTAATGCAATTACAAGAGACTATCGACCAACTCAAATCACTGGGCGTCAATTACATTCACGACAAAACTCACATCTCAATCTACGCCATTGAGGCAATTATCGCGCAAGATTTTAATGCACTGCATCCTATTCAGTTTGCAGGTTTTCTCAATATTATAGAGACAACCGTACGTGTGAATATGAACCCCTTGCGCGAAGCACTAGAACAGCACAAAGCTTCACGTACTCTTCCAGAGGGTGATTCTCGTCTCTTCATCTACACCCCCGAGGAAAAAGAGAGCAAAAAAATGCTCTACGCTATCGTAGGCGCCATTGTAGGTTTGCTCTTTATTATTTTTCTTTTTTCAGGGGATGAAGAGAGTACGCCAGCACCTACAGAGAGTCAAACACTTCTCAAAGTAACAGAGAAGATTGCACAAGATAATCAACCCACTGAGCTTGTCACTGATACCAAAGTGCCCCAATTTGATACCCAAACGGTCGTCGAAGATGCGCTACCCAAAGAGGAGCCCTTCGTCTTACATCCCAAATCTGAACTCTGGATTGGGATCATCGATTTGGATACCAAAGTCCAAAAAGACACTATCACTACTGAGCCCTACATTCTCGATGAGAATGTCAATATGCTCATTTCACTAGGTCATGGTCAAGTTGATATCAAACTACACGATGAGCTCAAAGAGTACACAACACCCAAACGTCTACGTTTTCTCTATCGCAATGGAGAACTACGCCAAATCACTTTGGGCGAATTTATTGAGCTCAACGATGGCAAAAGCTGGTAAGCACTGGTGCTAATACGCCTCTTCGTTCTCTTGGGGTTTTTTACACTGCAGAGCTTTGGCCTTGCGCCTAAGCTTGAAAAACAGATTTTTCAACTTATCGATGCCACCCAATACTCCAAGCACAAACGCCTCATAGAGACAATTTTCGCAGACGAAACTCCCTTTTTTATCGATGAGCACATCGACACTATCAAGCTCATCGAAACGCTCAAAGAGAACGGTCTGCTTAAACTCTACCACGACGCACCACTGATGAACCGTGTCACCTTCACCACAGGTGGAAACGCGCAATTTTTTGTCAAACTCCTACGTGACACTCTCCAATCGATTGGCTATTATCGCTACTTCACCCGCAAAGCCGTACGCGAAAACAGCACCTTTTTTTGGGAAATCGAATTTATGAGTGAGTACAGTATCGACCCTATCGTCCTACAAAAAGCACTCGAAAAACGCAACTGTTCGATTACCACTATCGAGCGTATCGATAGCTCCACATGGCACTACACCATCGATATCACCAATGCCCATCTCGATTTACAAAAGCTTCAACCCCATGAGCCTTTGGAGTTGCGAAAATCACTCAACGCCTACTGGATAGATGTCTCCTTGGGCGAAAAATTGACGATTCAAACCCTGCGAGGAGACAGCTGGTTCCCCGATGTCGCGCTCTTTGACCACAAAATGCACCTCCTCAAAAGCTACAAAAACGAAGAAAAAGTTTCTGAATTGGTAATGTATCTACCCAAAGAGACGCACTACATCAAAATCAGCGATATTTTCAACCAAACCAACATCAAACATGGTCTCAAACTCCTACTGGAAGGGGCTAAATAGCCCCAACGCATTTTAAAAATTAATCCGCTATAATCGCCAAATTTCTACGCTAAAAAGGCAAAAAACTCATGTTCAATGAATTTGAATTCGACAAAATGCGACGTCTTCCCAAATATGTTTTTGCGGAAGTAGGTGAACTTAAAATGTCTGAGCGCCGCAAAGGTGCCGATGTTATAGATTTTTCGATGGGCAATCCAGACGGTCCTGCCCCTGAACACATTCGCGAAAAACTCATTGAAGCCTCAGCCAAACCCCACAATCACGGCTATTCAGCCTCCAAAGGTATCTACAAACTTCGTCTTGCCATTACCAATTGGTACAAACGTCGCTACGATGTAGACCTCGACCCCGATACCGAAACGGTCGCCACGATGGGAAGCAAAGAGGGATACGCGCACCTCATCCAAGCTATCGTAAACCCTGGTGATATGGCTGTCGTGCCCGATCCAGCCTACCCCATTCACGCCTACGCTTTTGCCCTTGCAGGAGGTAATGTCCAAAAAATGGAACTTCCTTACGATGAAGATTTCAATCTTTTGGAAGACCAATTCTTTCACAACCTCGAAAAAGCGTTCCAAGACTCCTTTGTTAAGCCCAAATATGTGGTCGTGAATTTCCCACACAACCCCACCACGGTCACCTGCCAACAAAGCTTCTATGAGCGTATCGTAGCGATGGCAAAAAAAGAGCGTTTTTATATCATCTCCGATATCGCTTACGCTGACATTACCTTCGATGGGTACAAAACCCCTTCGATTTTGACCGTCCCTGGCGCCAAAGATGTAGCCGTAGAGAGCTTCACCCTCTCCAAATCCTACAACATGGCAGGCTGGCGTGTAGGCTTTATCGTGGGCAACAAAAAACTCGTAGGCGCTTTGCAAAAAATCAAATCGTGGCTCGATTATGGGATGTTCACCCCTATTCAAATTGCCGCAACCATCGCGCTAGACGGTCCACAAGAGTGTGTCGCAGAATTTACAGACAAATATTACCGCCGTCAAAAAGTGGTCATCGAGACCTTCAACCAAGCGGGCTGGGCAATTCGTCCTACCAAAGCGAGTATGTTTTTGTGGGCTGAAATTCCACAAGAGTTGCAACACCTAGGGAGTTTGGAGTTTGCCAAACGTCTCTTGGTCGAGGCCAAAGTAGCGGTGAGTCCAGGGATTGGATTCGGTGAGTATGGTGACAAATATGTGCGTATTGCCCTTATCGAAAACGAAAAACGTATTCGCCAAGCCGCCAAAAACATCAAAACCTTTTTAGCACAAGCCAAACAAAACGCTCCTAAGCAGGCGCAATAGATGGTTCGTGTTGGCATTATTGGCGTAGGGACTGTAGGTAGTAGCGTTGCAACTATTCTTAAAGCCAACCGTGACATCATTACGGCACGTGCAGGCGAAGAGATTGTCGTCGTCAAAGGTGTCGTATCCAACCTCGCCAAAGCACGCGCTATCGACATACCCCTAAGTGATGATGTCGATTTCATCCTCGAAGATGAGAGTATCGATGTAGTCGTAGAGCTAATGGGAGGCGTCGATAAAGCATTTGCTGTCGTCAAAAAAGCGCTTCTCAAAGGCAAATCGGTCGTCACTGCCAACAAAGCCCTCCTCGCCTATCACCGCTATGAGTTGCAAGATTTGGCAGGAGATTTGGCGTTTGAGTACGAAGCGGCTGTGGCAGGTGGTATTCCCATCATCAATGCATTGCGCGATGGACTCTCTGCCAACCATATCGAGTCGATTCAGGGCATCATGAACGGCACCTGCAACTACATGCTCACCAAAATGATGCACGAAGGTGTCGCCTACGATACCGTCCTCGCCCAAGCCCAAGCCCTTGGCTACGCTGAAGCGGATCCTACCTTCGATGTGGGTGGTTTTGATGCCGCGCACAAACTCCTCATCCTTGCCTCGATAGCATACGGTATCGATGCCAAGCCCGAAGAGATTCTCATCGAAGGTATCCAAAATATTTCGCAAGAGGATATCGCCTTTGCCAAAGAGTTTGGGTATGTCATCAAGCTCATCACCATGGCAAAAAAAGTGGGTGATGAAGTAGAACTTCGCGTACACCCACTCCTCATCGATGAGGAAAAAATGATTGCCAAAGTCGATGGCGTGATGAATGCTATCTCAGTCGTGGGTGATTGCGTGGGTGAGACACTCTTCTATGGCGCAGGTGCAGGTGGCAATGCAACGGCTTCAGCTGTCATCGCCAATATCATCGATATTGCGCGTGCAGGCAAACGCTCTCCTATGTTGGGCTTCAACACTCCTACGCGCCACCCTCTACGTCTCAAAGACCCCAAGACCATCGAATCTGCCTACTATTTACGCCTAAGTGTCGAGGACAAACCAGGGGTTTTAGCCAAAATCACCGCCCTTTTTGCCGCCCAAAATATCTCCATCGAGAGCGTCATGCAGCGCCCTGCCCTGCCCAAAACCGCCACACTCCTCTTCTCGACCCATGTGTGTCTCGAGGAGTCTATCATCAATCTCTTGGCGCAACTCTCTATACAGCCCTATAGTCTGGCTAAACCTGTCATGATTCGCATCGACACCTAAGCCCATGACAACCCTCATTACAGGTGCTAGCAGCGGTATTGGTGCGGCATTGGCTACGCATTTTGCAACACCCGATTCTCATCTGATTTTGGTAGCACGTAGAGTAGAACGCCTCCAAGAAGTAGCCGCACTTTGCCAAGCCAAAGGTGCTACCGTGACACTCTACAGCGTCGATTTGAGCGACCTCGAGGCTACTGCACAACTGGGTCAAACGCTCACGCAACACACTATCGACCGTATCATTTTGAATGCAGGTATCTCCACAGGACACCATGCACTTTTGACCCCCATCGAGCAAGCCGTACAGCTCTATAACACCAATCTTTTGGGCGTTCATGCGCTTTTGGTACCGCTCATTCCAATGCTACAAGCGCAAAAATCGGGACATATTGTCTTTATCTCTTCGTTGGCTTCGCTCTACACCATGCCAAGTTCGCTTATCTATGCCAGCAGCAAACGTGCGCTCAATGCCTATGCGCAAGGGCTAGAGAATATGCTCCTACACGATGGCATCGATGTATCGATGATACTACCAGGTTTTATCCAAAGCGAATTGACCGCCAAAAATCACTTCAAAATGCCCTTTTTGCTCTCACTCGAAGCTGGAAGCGCGCGCATTGCACACGCTATTGAGCGTCGTCGTCGTTTTTACGCTTTTCCCTTTAGATTTGTTGCGATTATTTTCGCGCTTCGTATGCTTCCCTTTTTTCTAAGAGGTCGTTTAGTAAGATTTGCCAATTTCAACAAAGCGTAAAACGTAAGGATATTCATGTCGCACACAGCTCCCATCGACAGCGTTTGTACCTATTGTGGGGTCGGTTGCGATATTCAAGCACACGTCCAAGAGAACCAAATCCTCTCCATCAGTGCCGCCAAAGATGGTATCGTCTCCCAAGGCAAACTCTGCGTCAAAGGCAAAACGGGTTTCGATTTCGTCACCTCACCCAATCGCGTCACAGCACCGCGTATTCGCAAACGTTTCGTCGAAAAAAACCCTGATGTGTGTGCACCTCATGCCCAACATTTTCAACACCTCGATGAGACATGGTATACCACCACCCTCGATGTAGCCACCTCTATCGCCGCGGCGAAAATGGCACAGATAAAAGCGCGTTATGGGCGTCACTCCTTGTGTTCCATCGGAGGTGCTCGTACCTCATGCGAATCAGCCTATCTCTTCCAAAAATACACGCGTCACACCATCGGCTCACCCCACATCGATAACTGTGCGCGCGTCTGCCACAGCCCAAGCCTCAAAGGAATGCGCACCACCATTGGCGAAGGTGCCGCGACCAACCCCTACGACGACATCTACCACACCGAATTTATCCTTGTCATAGGTAGCAACACCACCGAAGCGCACCCCATCGTAGCCAACCGCATCATCGATGTAGCGCAACTGCATGATAATTTAGCCATCATCGATGTGCGCCGTATCAAACTGGGCAAATTCGCCAAATACCAAGCGGTCATTCCTCACGAAGCCAACCTGCTTGTGCTTAATATGATGGCGTATGTCATCCTCTCTGAAGAGCTTTATCACGAAGAGTTTGTACGTACACGTACCAAAGATTTCGACGCTTACAAAGAGAGTATTCTCAACGATCCCTACGCCAATCCTCGCTTTTTTGAAAACATTGCTGGCTATGAAGAGCTGGTCAAAATCATCCCCAAAATCGCACGTGAATATGCACTCAAAAAGTCGATGATTTTTTGGGGATTGGGCATCACGGAACATATCGATGGCTCCAAAGCAGTCATGGCTATCACGCACTTAGCACTTTTGACGGGAAATATTGGCAAGCAAGGTGCAGGTCTCATGCCTCTACGCGGTCAGAACAATGTCCAAGGCGCTTGCGACATGGGATGTTTGCCCTACTATGCGCCTGACTACCAAACGCCCCAAGAGGAGGGTCTCATGACCCCGCAACTCATCGATGCGATGCTACGAGGTGAGGTGAAATCGCTTCACAATATGGGCGAAGATATTACACACATTCACCCCAACCTCACCAAGGTGCACGAGGCAATTTCCAAGCTCGAATTTATCTTGGTGCAAGAGATAATGATGAACGACATCGCGAACAAAGCCGACATTGTCATCGGGGTCAAATCTGCCTATGAAAAGACAGGCGTTTATGTCAATGCGATGCGTCGATTGCACCTCTCACAACCGCTCGTGCAGAGTGACTTGCCAGATGATTGGGAGGTGATACAGCTTCTGGACAATAAATTAGGTGGTAATTACAACTACAAAGAGTCCAAGGATGTCTGGAGCGAAGTACAACAAACCGCTCATCGACGCTTTTCAGGAGCAAGCTATTTGCGCCTAGAGCGCCATCGCAAACGTGGTTTGCAGTGGCCCGTCTATATCGAGGATACGCCTGTGCTGCATCTGCTTGATTTTCGTACCGAAGATGGGTTGGGACACTTCACCTACTATGGCTATGAGCTTCGCGGCATGGTGGCACAGCTCAAAAATCGCGCCCTCGAGGGATTTCATCTCACAACAGGTCGTACGCTGGTGCACTACAACAACGCCGCCCAGACCAAAGAGTCTCCCAAACTCCTTGAGAAACATACACAAGATATCGTATTGGCCTCTAGCGAAGATGAAGCGCTCTTCCCAAAAGGCAAAATCATTCTCAAAACCCGTCACGGGGAAACCGCACCACTGGAGGTCAAATTCAGTGAGACCATCATGCCAAAAACACTTTACACCACTTTCCACCACGCTTCATCAGGTATCAATTACCTCTTTGGGGATGAGAGCGACTCTTTTGTCATGACTGCCGCTTTCAAGTCCGTACAAGTAGAAGTATTGCCCGCCAATGAGTAGAGAGCTAGGCGCCTACTACGAAGAGCGTGCCGCCAACTATCTCATTGCCAACCGTTACACCATTGTCGAGCAAAACTTCACTACCAAAATGGGCGAAATTGATATCATCGCAACACGCGACAATGTTTACCACTTTGTCGAGGTAAAAGGCGGCATTGGCTTTGAACCTGTCTATAATATCACCCCTGCAAAATTACGTAAACTTATCAAAACGGTCTATGCCTATCTCAAGCTTCATCGACTCGATGTAGCCTTTGTTATCGATGCCATTATTATCCAAGACAACGCCCTAGAATTTATCGAAAATATTACGCTATAATCGTCACTTGAAGCCTATTTAAGGGCTCGAAACGTATGTATAAAGATAAGTAATACTTAAGTTTTCATAAGTATAATTTAACTTTCAAATAACAAAAACGAAAGATTCAAAGGAAAAAACAATGGCAAAATATAAAGAATTGACATCCGCAAATATCGACGCCGTCATTAGCGAAGGCGTTTCACTCGTAGATTTCTGGGCACCTTGGTGTGGACCTTGCCGCATGATTGCTCCTGTTATCGAAGAACTAGCAGCTGAGTACGAAGGTCGTGCGAATATCTGTAAAGTCAACACAGATGAAGAGCAAGAGATTGCAGCACGCTACGGCATTCGCTCAATTCCTACACTCATTTTCTTCAAAAACGGAGAAATTGTAGACCAAGTTGTGGGCGCGGCTTCAAAACAAGCTTTTGCTCAAAAATTGGAAGCTCACCTTAAAGCCTAATTTCATGACAGAGGAGCATGGTCGTCGACCCTTCTCTGTCACTCTTCTCTTTGCCTCATTTTTTGGGGCGCTCATGATAGCTGCTGCTTTTGCTTATTTTAATTATAAATTCTCCGAATACAAATTTATCAATTTCAACGAATGGGTTCTCTACGAAAAAGAGGATATTTTTCACCCAAAAGCTTCTAGCTACACACTGCTTTTTTACAACTCCACCGTTGCAATGCCACGTGAAATATTGACCCAAATGCCCAATACACCGATATTAGCTATCGATTATGCGCAAAAAAAATTTCCCAACGAACCCAACATCACTTATGTCACTGCTCCCACTAATACACTGCTCTCTATTATCCAACGTTTCAACATTTACAAAGTCCCAACGCGCTTTGTTATCGTCCAATCCAAAGAGTCTCTTTATAAACAAGATAGTATGATTGAGGCCTTAGAATAGCGCAAAGGATGGGCATGTTAGACCTAGCAATTATTGGTGGTGGACCAGCAGGATTGACAGCAGGATTGTACGCGACGCGCGGCGGCTTGGAAAATGTCACAATGTTCGAAAAAGGTATGCCAGGTGGACAAATCACACAAAGCAGCGAAATTGAAAATTACCCAGGTGTAACAGGTGAAATTTCAGGCATGGATTTGATGATGCCATGGCCACAACAATGCCAAAAATTTGGTCTCAAACATGCTATGGTAGAAGTAGACCGTGTAACGCACAACGGCAAATTTTTTACCGTTCATTTGGCAGATGGCACGACTGAAGATGCTATTTCAGTCATCACTTGTACAGGTTCTACACCCAAAAAAGCGGGTTTTGCAGGCGAAGATGAATTTTTTGGCAAAGGTGTAAGTACCTGCGCTACATGCGATGGCTTTTTTTACAAAGGTAAAGAGGTAGCCGTCATAGGTGGCGGTGATACAGCCATCGAAGAGGCTTTTTATCTCTCTAAAATCTGTAAAAAAGTCTATTTGGTACACAGACGTGATACCTTCCGTGCCGCTCCAAATACTGTTGCACGCCTCAAAAATACCGCAAACATTGAGCTCATTCTCAATGCCACACCTAAAGAGGTTTTAGGTGACGCAATGGGTGTTACGGGGCTAAGAGTGACAACACAACAGGGTGAAATTACCCTCAATGTTCCTGGGGTGTTTACTTTCGTAGGTAACAACGTAAACAACACAGTCCTCAAACAAGAAAATGGAGCCTTTCTTTGCGAGATGACTCCATGGGGTGAAGTTGTGGTTGATATCACAATGGCGACCTCTCTCAAAGGTCTCTATGCCGCAGGTGATATGCGCATTAGCGCCTCAAAACAAGTCGTGTGTGCTGCTGGCGATGGCGCCACAGCAGCGCTTCAAGCTATCGCGTATGTCGATAGCTACAAAAATCACTAAAATTATTCACAAGCAAAAGGAACATTTCTAGCATGACGACACTAAAAGTAGGCGTTTTTGGTGCCACAGGACGTGTAGGGCAACTTATCCTAAACACGCTTCGCCAAGACAAAGAGGCGGGTGTATCCGTCGTATATGTGCGTAACAGTTTGGACTTCAGTGTCGACCCTTCCATTTTGGTCACCAACGATATGCGTACTTTTCTCAAATCGTGTGATGTCGTTATCGATTTCTCACTCCCCGATGCGACAGAAAAACTGCTAGAAACTGCGATGAAGGATCTACCAAAACCTCTAGTCATTGGCACTACGGGGTTATCACAACACCAGCTTAACCTCATGCAACAAGCTTCACAAACCATGCCTATTCTCTACGCTACCAACATGTCATTGGGCGTAGCACTTTTGAATCAGCTTGTCGCATTGGCATCCAAATCACTCGATGGATTTGATATCGAGATAGTAGAGATGCATCACAAATTCAAAAAAGATGCTCCAAGCGGTACAGCTCTCACGCTCGCTGAGCACGCGGCAAAAGCACGTGGACTCAATCTCGATGATGTACGCGTAAGTGGTCGCGATGGTGCAGTGGGTGAGCGTACACCTAATGAGATTAGTGTTATGGCTCTACGTGGTGGAGATGTTGTAGGACGTCATACGGTTGGGTTTTACAACGAGGGTGAGTACTTAGAATTAACCCATACTGCAACGAATCGCGCGACTTTTGCTAAGGGTTCTATTCGTGCCGCCAAATGGCTCGTTTTGGCCTCAAATGGTCTACACACCATCAACGAGTGTTTAGGACTGGATTTATAATGCAAAGAGAACTCAACGAAGAGTGTGCTGTAGCAGGCGTTTTCAATCATAAAGATGCCTCAAAACTTACCTATTTTGCTCTCTTTTCACTCCAACATCGCGGTCAAGAAGCCGCAGGTATCTCCAGTAGTGATGGCAAAAAAATGCACACTATCAAAGACAGAGGACTTGTCACGCAAGTCTTCGATGATGTAAAGCTCACCACCCTCAAAGGGCATATGGCAGTAGGACACACACGCTACTCTACCGCGGGCGATGACTCGATTTTGGATGCACAGCCCGTCTATGCGCGCTACGATTTGGGTGAGATGGCAATCGTCCACAACGGTAACCTCACCAATGCACAATCGATTCGAGACAAACTCATCTCCAAAGGTGCTATTTTTCAAACCTTTATGGATACCGAAAACCTTATTCACTTGATTGCCAAATCAGAGCAAGGAAAACTCGTAGAGCGTATCATCGACGCTGTAAACAAAATCGAGGGCGCCTACTCGCTCATCATTCAATCACGCTCCAAAATGTTCGCTATTCGTGACCCACACGGCTTTCGTCCACTCTCCTACGCCAAAATTGGTGAAGGGTACATGGTTGCAAGCGAAACGTGCGCTTATGACCTTGTAGGGGCTGAATATGTACGTGATATTCTACCTGGTGAAATGCTTATTTTTGAAAAAGGGATGGAGCCGCAATCACTTCAAATTATGCCCTCTACACCCAAGCACTGTATCTTTGAGTATGTCTATTTCGCACGACCAGATTCAAATGTCTATGAACAAAACGTCTATACGCTTCGTAAGAAAATGGGCATTCAACTCGCACGTGAATCTGCCATCGATGCAGATATGGTTATCCCCGTACCCGATGGTGGAGTACCTGCGGCAATAGGTTATTCACAAGCATCAGGCATACCTTTTGAGATGGCAATTATGCGCAATCATTATGTGGGTCGAACCTTTATCGAACCTACGCAAGAGATACGTGACCTCAAAGTCAAAATGAAACTTAGCCCTATCAAAGAGATGATTCAAGGCAAACGTATCATCATCATCGATGACTCCATCGTACGCGGAACGACCAGTCGCAAAATCGTACGCATGCTCAAAGATGCAGGGGCAAAAGAGGTGCATATGCGTATCTCAAGCCCACCCACAACCGATCCCTGTTTTTACGGTGTCGATACACCCAACAAAGACAAGCTTATTGCTGCAAACATGAGCCTCGATGAAATTCGTGACTATATCGGTGCAGACTCTTTGGCTTACCTCTCTGTCGAGGGACTTTATGCCAGCGTAGGTGGAGAGAAATCTCACTACTGTACCGCCTGTTTCACAGGAGAATACATCACAAGCTAACTTTCTTAAGAAGTAGCATCAAACGCCCTACTTTAGCCAAGCCGTAGTTGCTAAAGCTATAATATCTTCAAAAATCTAGGATATTTTTTGAAAAAAATTATGACCTTTGGGCGCTACACCAAAAAGCGTTTTGGTGAAAAAGTCTACAAAATTCCCATAAGCATCTCTGGCTTCACCTGCCCCAATATTGATGGAACAGTAGCCATTGGAGGGTGTACCTTTTGTGAAAATGACTCCTTTAGTCCGCAACTGCAAAAAGCCTCTCCCCTAGACAAGAGCAAAAAATTTTATCTCAACCTCCAAAGCGTTGAAAATCCTCTGCTTGACCAACAACTCGCACAGCTACAATGGCAATTCCAAACCCTCTCAAAAGCACTCAAAAAGAGTCATAACGCCAAAAAATTTTTGGTCTATTTTCAATCTTTTACCAATACCTATGCCCCACTGGAAACACTCAAAGCACTCTATGAAAAAGCACTCTCTTTTGAAAACGTAGTAGGCATGAGTATTGGCACGCGAACAGATAGCATCACCGATGAGACCCTTGCCTATTTGTCACAGCTAGCGCAAAAGCATGAAGTATGGGTCGAATATGGGGTGCAAACGCTCTACGACGCTACACTAGCCAAAATCAATCGAGGCCATGACAGTGCAAATATTCGCTCTACCATTGCCAAGACAAAGGCGCTCGGGCTCAACGTGTGCGCCCATCTCATCTATGGTCTACCCGATGAAGATGCATCGATGATGCTACACTCTCTCGATGAGACACTCAACATGGGTGTCGACAGTATCAAAATTCATCCTCAGTATGTTGTCAAAAAAACAGCCCTTGCCAACAGCTATACCAAGGGTGAATTTGTACCCATTTCGCTTGAACTCTATACACAACTGCTTATAGAGTCTCTCAAGCGTATACCTGCAACCCTCATAGTCCAACGCATCAGCGCAGGTATCGAAAACGACTCACTGCTCGCACCCTCATGGTGCTACAACAAAAATAGCACTATGGCGCACCTACGCCAAGCACTCAAAGCAAACAATATCGCCTATTAGTTCCAGCTCAAATCGTGACGAATCTCTGCTAGCTGATAGTTGGGTGGGTAGTTTATCGTGCATGAAAATTGTCGAATTTCACCCGCTCTCAAATCGCGCGCAACTTCGCAACTCTCTGAAAAACTTCCCGATTGTGCACCATTGGAACTTAGCTTTTTACCTGAAACATTATTGATAACTTTGGTTTTGACATAGAGCTTTTTTATCGTATATTTGCCCGTATTTTTTACTTTTCCATAGACTACAAGCTGTTCTAGTGAGGTATTGCGTCGATTGTTCACAGAGACCAAGGTGGCGCTCTTCATCGATACATCGACCAACCAAATGAACCCATACCCAAGCCCAGCCAACAAAACCATAACAATGCCGTTGGTCAAAAGCATTGTTTTGAGAGAGGCATTGCGTGTAAGTATCGCCACAAGTAAAAAAACAAAAACCAATACAACAATGATGACGATTTTAATAGCAAATAATATATCCATAACGACTCCTTAGTGTGCTGAAACAGTGGTGCGAAACGCTACATCAGAAAAATAGGTAGGAAACGCAAAATCGACGCTAAAAGCGCGACGCTCTTCGGGTTTTAGATTGGTCGCGATGACTCTCTCGATAGTGATGGTATTGGGTTTAGCTTTTTTGTCCCCTTTTGCAGAGAACATCATCTCCCAAAAGTTATTGGTTTGGTAAAAATCGGTTCCTTTGACTGTCCCAGCAGCACTTCCTTTGTTGATAAGCTTGATTGAGAGCGTCACTTCCCCCACGGTAAAATCTCCGACATTGCTTACGTAGCCCGTAAATACAAGCGTTTCACTACGTAAATTACGCTTATTCTCCAAATCATCGATGGTCACCTTCTTGGTCTGTTTGTCCAACGAAATCATACCAATGCTTGCAATGGCGAAAATCGAAAGCGTCCATATCAAAATACCCACAGCCAAAAATTGTCCACGTAGCTTTCGCAACATCACCATTGTCACAAGAACATAAAGTCCGCCTAGCACACCCAAAAGTAGCCAGTGAAAAAAAGTCAAATAGGTCATCGATAACACTCCGCTTTTAAAGTTATAGTATGGTTACCCTCATACAAATAGGGTTCAATAGCAATACGAACCCCCAACGTATCACCTCGCACAAAAGTTTTTTCGAGCAGCGTCTCCCCCTGCTTGTAGGGCTTGAGACGATGAACAAAATTTTTGATGGGATTGTCATCTGTTTTGTGCACGTAGGCTATGACACGACAGCCTGAAGCATCCATCTTGCCCCCATAGGTCAAAACACCCCCAATCAAGAGTGCAGGCGTATAAAAGAGCTTTTGCTCCTCCTCTAGGACTACAGTGGCTCCATATAACGCAGTATGTACTACTTTGTAGACACCAAAAGGACCTCCTAAAAGGGTCAAAAATCCCATCAAAAAGAGTAGCAGTGACAAAAAAGTTTTGTGCTTGAGCAATATCGCCAAGACCAACAAAATAACAAAAAGGAGTAGCACCAACGCAAACCCGACATAATCATAGGGAGTAAGCTCTGCAATAAACCCTAGTATCATCTCGCGGTAGTGTTGCATTATTTTTTCCTAGCTGCCTTCTCTTCAAGGCCTCCCATTCCAAATCGACGCGCCAGCTCTTGGCGTACCAAATCAGGCGCCACACCCTTGTCCGCCATCGCTACCAAGGTGTGATAGAGCAAATCTGCCGCCTCATAGACCATCTCTTTGGTATTGTTATCTTTGACTGCAAACGTAAACTCTCCCGCCTCTTCGATAACCTTTTTGAGGTAGCCGTTTTGGCCTTTTGAGAGAAGTTGCGCTGTGTAGGAGGTAGAAGGGTCTGCTTTTTTCTTTTCCAAAATCGTATGATAAAGTTGCTCGACCACACCGTACGTCTGTGTCGTATCGATAGCCACCTCCATAGTTGTCTGCATCGTACTAAAATCAGTAAAAAAGCAACTCTCTCTTCCCGTGTGACATGCTACACCTAGTTGGTCTACTTGAAGGAGAAGTGTATCGTTGTCACAATCGAGTAAAAAAGTATTGATTTTTTGGGTGTGACCACTTGTTTCGCCCTTTTTCCAGATGCGTTGTTTGGTGCGAGAAAAATAGTGCGCATACCCTGTGGACAACGATAGCTCTAGCGCCTCACGGTTCATATAGGCGTGCATCAGCACCGCCAAAGTGTGGCTATCTTGGACGATGACAGGTAATAAATGGTTGCATTTTTCCCAGTCGATACGATCAATGTTGTTCATTGGATTACTTTTAAAAGGAGTTTTATGCGGTAGTATCGGTTAATTGCCCCTCTACTTTAGAGGAGCTATCAACTATTGAGCAGTAGAAGTGCGTTGTTGTGGGTTTTTCATATCAACCCAAATATTGGGGGTAGAACCACCAGGGGTGAGGAAAATTTTGGCATCTTTGTTTACTTGAAGCGCTTGATTGAATTCAGATTGGACTTTCATCTGTTCAAGCTCCAACAAATTACGTGTCAAACTTCTCGCCACAAGGTCATTGGCTTTTGCAATACCCTCTGCTTCTATTTTTTTGGATTCTGCAACACCTGCTGCTTCGATTTTTCTAGCTTCCGCTACACCACGTGCCGCCTCTTGTTGTTGAAACGCCACTTGTTTAGCACGCTCAACCTCTTGTTGTGCGCGCTCGACCTCTTGCTTGGCCAATTGAACACGTTCAATTTGTTCGCGCACTTTTTCGGGCAATCCAATTTCACGTAGCTGTACAGAGTGCAAAATGACAGGCTGATTCTCTAAGCCATGCACGTTTGCCATAAGCTCTTTTTCGATTTCTATGGCAATTTCATTACGTCGATTAGGAAGCGTCTCTGCTTCGTATTTACCAATGGTATTACGCACGATATCACGTACAACGGGATTGATAATTTTCTCTTCCCAGCTCAAACCCCATGTAGCAATAGTTTGCGAAGCAAAACGTTGATTGAGTTGGTATTGAACCGTAAGCTCAATGCTTACAGGCAAACCACGTTTGTCCAATACCGTCACGGGAGGATTGACCATAATACCTGCCGAATCAGCTGTACGGTCTTGTACTTTTTTGAAATTGACAATACGTACTTTCGTATCGACAATAATAACCTTTTGGATGATAGGCATAATGAAGTGCAACCCTGGAATCATTGCCTCTGGCTCATATTTACCCGTCGTAACTTTGATACCACGCTCACCCTCATCGATAATAACAAAGGGTTTTGTAAAAAGGAAAAGTACCACTACTGCAATGAGCAGGTATACAATCCACATTTTGCCGCCGAAGTCGATTTTGGGCATTTTGGGCATTTGAGGGCCATTGCCCCCGCCATCACCGCCGCTTGGGCGTTTGGTGTTTTTGAAATAGTCGTTCATATCTGCTGGCATACTCTCTCCTTTGTGTGACTACGAGACGTATGTCAAATAGTGTTCATATTTTGCATTGCGCCCAAAAACAATATCGAAATAGGTGCTTTGCAAAATTTGTGTAATAGGTCCACGTGAACCACCTCCGATGATACGCGCATCGACTTCACGAACAGGCGTAATCTCCGCCGCTGTTCCTGTCAAAAACGCCTCTTCAGCTACATAGACCTCATCGCGTGTGATGCGACGACGCTCCACCGTGTAGCCCATATTTCTGGCAATCTCGATAACGGTTTTTTGAGTAATCGACTCTAGCGTATTATCCGCAGGAGGTGTGACGATAACACCGTTGCGAATCATGAAAAAACATGCACCACTCGCCTCTGTAACATACCCTTGATCGTCCAACAACAGCGCCTCATCATACCCACACTCGATAGCCTCATATTTTGCCATTTGTGAGTTGAGGTAATTGGCTACTGCTTTGGCTTTGCCCATATTAGAGGTATTGGAGGGTCGATTCATCGAGGCGATTTTGAGACGAATGCCCTTTTGCAATCCCTCTTCACCTAGATAAGCGCCCCACTCCCATGCTGCTAGAACAGTCTCTACGGGTGCCTCTTTGTGATATACCCCCATAACGCCATAGCCCAAAAAGGCAAAGGGACGAATATAGACATTGTCACCTGTAAACTCATTTTTGCGTACGAGTTCTTTTTGCGCTTCGTTGAGTGTATCGACACTGTAAGGGACATTGACCAAAACCATCTTAGCCGATTCAAGCAATCGACGCGTGTGATCCTCTAGGCGAAAAATCGCATACCCTTTTGCTGTTTTGTAGGCTTTGGTGCCCTCGATGACGCCGTTGCCGTAGTGCAATGTGTGCGACAAAACGTGTGTTTGCGCCTCATGCCAAGGTTTGAATTTGCCATTCATCCATATAAATTTTGCTTCGTTCATTGTGGTGTTGATTCCATTGTTGGGTTGGGATAAAAAGTAGGAGATTGTAGTAAAGATGGGTTTAAAACCATCTTTACACTGCTAGTGAGAGGGGGTATTGATCATCCAAAGTGAAAAAACATCGAGATAATTCCAAAAGCTTCGTGTTATCTCTTCTGGCATCGGTTCACCCGATTGCGTAGTCAAATTTTGAAGCAATGGCATATAGAGTTTGAGCCAAGTATTACGCGCTTCCAAAGTGATACGAAACGGCGCATGTCGACCCACCATTTGGGGTGCTCCACGGTGTTGATTGAAATAGTCAGGTCCCCCTGTGATTTGAATCATAAAATCAGCCGCATGCTCTTTGGCTTTTTCAAAATCTTCGTCATCGATAGGGAACAAAAAGCGAATATCACTCTCTCTGATGGCTTCATAGTGCGCATTGACAAGAGCGCGAAACTTCTCTTCCCCTAGCAGTTCAAAAAACGCAGGGTGTGGTTTGGTAACAGGAGGGCGAACGCCCATTGTTCCGTGGCTGATAGTAAGTTCCATTGAGGCTCCTGTGTGTTATACTTTTTTCTCAAATTCATCGCAATCATAGCAAAAAAATGGATTTTCATGCCCAATAGTGACGAAATTCTCAAAAAATATTCACACATCAAGCTTGAAACACTTCAATACGATGAAGAGGTCGATGGCGGTCCAATTCCAGAGCGAGACAAGCTTCTAGACACCAAAGAGCAGCTCAAAAAAGTTTTTGACAAACGTCTCAAAGCGGTATCGAGCGGCAAAACTGCACGTTAAATTTTCAAAAGGTAGCCCATGTTTACAGGACTCATTCGTGAAATAGCCCATGTGGAGAGTTTTGCGAACCATACATTGCGTCTCAGGGCTGCCTATGCTCCCAAAATCGGCGACTCCATTGCCATAAACGGTGCATGTTTGACCGTCACCTCCCTGCAATTTCCCACTTTTGAAGTGGAGCTTTCCAAAGAGAGTCGTGATATTTTGGCGTTGGAAAATTACAGCGGTCAAGTCCACATGGAACCTGCAATGCAACTAGGAGATCGTATCGAAGGGCATATGGTGCAAGGGCATATCGATTGTATCGGAACTATCGATGGCATTACCCAGCGTGAAAATGGTTGGGATTTTTTCATTACCATGCCCGCCAAATTTTTGTCGCTTATGATGCCCAAGGGAAGTATCGCTATCGACGGCGTGAGTCTAACGATCAACGATGTAACACCCAAAGGCGTGCGACTCACTATCATCAATCACACCATGCAAAACACCCTTTTTGCCTCTTACCGCGTAGGCAGACGTGTCAATATCGAGAGCGATATGTTCGCGCGTTACCTTTTTCATATGCTCAACCAAAAAGCGACCACTACTCGTGATGCAACACTCTCATGGGAAGATGCCTACGCCATTACAGCACACTACTAATCGTGCCCAAACTCCCAAAAGCCGCTGCACTTGCGTACGACGCTCAAAAAGAGAGCGCTCCAAAACTATTGGCAAAGGGCCAAGGTCACATCGCCCAAGCTATCATCGATAAAGCGATCGAGCACGATATTGTTCGTTTTGAAAACCCCCAACTCGTCGATGCACTGTTGCGCATGGAGCTTGACACCCAAATAGCCCCTGCACTGTATGAGAGCGTCGCTACGCTCTTTGCGTGGCTTTACAAGGTCGAACAATCCGCGTCATAAATAGGCTTTACCGTAGGATTTGTCGCGATTTTGTGCTCCATATCGACAAGGGTATACTCTTCAAGTGTGCTTTTGGAGGCAACTGTAAAATCTCGACAAAAAGCATTGTGCGCTAAATGTGGCAACAATCCATTGGCATAGAGCGCCAAACGACTGCGAAGTGCGACGCTGTAGGTAGTCAACAGTGCATCGTCACGCATAGCTCTGGCAATATCAGCAAAGTACTCGACACTCCACAGTAGCGGATTGACATCGGGCGAAAAGGGGTCTTGATAGACACCATCGATAGCGTTGGGAAGCGTAGGAATAAAATCGCGTGCATCTCCTCGATACAGCGTCAGCGTGTAGCTCTCATCGACATAGCTACCGCTCTCGATAAGCGTATGTAGTATTTGCATATAGGGAGCAAAAGCTTCAGGATAGAGAAACGTTTTGAGAGAGTCCAAAAGCGCCTCATCCATCTCAACCGAATAGAGTGTGACGTGCTTGTGCGCCACGGTATCGTTGTACCAAAGCGTCATGAGCGTGTTGTACCCAAGCCCGAAACAGATATCAAGCAGTGCTATGTGGGATTTGTCACGGTGATGCGAAAAGATGGGCACGATATGTTTATAGAGTGTCTCATTCCACGCACCATCTTTTTGGCTGTGATAGGCTTGACCGTAGAAAGAAGAGATAAGCGTCGCCGAACCGTCAGAGGTTTGACACACTTCGTAGCTACTGTCCATGACTCCATCCATGCATTTTTTTGGCACTCAATAGGAGTGCATCATCGAGAGATGTTGCATTGATGGCTACGAACCCTACCTCCTCTAGGAGTGCTTTGGCTTGGGATATGTTCTCTTGTGCCGACCCTACGCGCAACAAAAAGAGTCCAGAATTTTCTAACGCCCTAAAAATAGTTTTGAGTTGCAATGCCGAATAGGTTGGCGCATCCCATATCAACACCTCATACTCTCGCGTACCCAAACGCATATTTTCTCCCATTTCAAAGATGCGCACACTTCCTGACAAAGGACTCAAATGATGCTCCACACTTGACAAGAGTGCTTCATCGCTGTGTGCAGCAATATAGGCCATTTTCAAAGAGGGAAATTTGGGAAGACACTCCACAATCATCTGCGATGAAGTCATTCAACCTCACGTAAGGTACGAAAAAGATAGCCCTCCATGACATCATCGATTGTGGCACCTCTTGGGCACTCCAATACCGTCACATCGTACTCTCGAAAACTCTCTAGCGCTTGGCGTGTATCGTCGATGACGACATAATCCAAGCCTGACATCAACTGCGCCTCTACGTCATCGCACGCATCGATAGAGATTATCTCTCCATTTGGCTCGAAATGCACCACTACTTTGGCCTCAGCGACATCGAGACGCGCTATTTGCGCCTCATCATAACTATCACTGTTTAACCCCAAAAGCATTGTCATCTTCGCACCTTCTCCATATCGAGAGCCAAATCTTCATTATTCATCACGCCAATACTACGTTCAATGACTTTTTTTGCAATCGACTGCGCCTCTTGAAGAGAGTGCATCGTATAGGTACCGCATTGAAAGATATTTAGCTCAGGAATATCTTGCTGGTTTTGCACCTCTAGTACATCCTGCATTGCTTTATGCCACGCTTTTGCTACTCTCTCTTGGCTTGGCGCGCCAATAAGTGACATATAAAAACCTGTGCGACATCCCATCGGAGAGATATCGATAATCTCTACTCCATCTCCATTGAGGTGGTCGCGCATAAAGCCTGCAAAAAGGTGCTCCATCGTATGCAATCCCGCCTCAGGCAATACCTCTTGGTTGGGACGAACAAAGCGTAAATCAAATACCGTGATGGTATCTCCACTGGGTGTTTTCATCGTTTTTGCCATACGCACTGCGGGTGCTGGCATGATGGTATGGTCAACTGCAAAACTCTCTAAAAGTGGCATCTGCACTCCTATCTTTGAGATAAATAGCGAAATATAAAGGGAAGTTGCCCCCAAGAGGGAGGCAAAAGAGGAGAGGGATTAAATACGCGCTTCTTCACGGCGTTGGAGTTGTTCCCATTTTTTATCGACACGCACTTGCCACTCGTCCAAAATATGTTTAAATTCTGGCTTGAAGAGGTGTTTGAAGCGACCTTGTGCTGCCAAATACTCTTTGACAGGGATGACATTTTTGGGTCGATAGGTAATATTGAGCTCATGACCATCGATAATCTCATAAAGAGGAAATACCAACGAATCGACTGCCAAATCGGCAATCGCGATAGTATCTTCAGGAGCAAATTTCCACTCAGTCGTACAAGCTGAAACAGCATTGATAAATGTTGGACCCTCTGTATTGAGACCACGTTGGATTTTTTTGACCATATCTTTCCATTTTGAAGGAGAGACTTGCGCTACATAGGGTGAACCATGTGCCGCCATAATGGCCATCATATCTTTTTTCTCTTTTTTCTCACCGTAGCTTACACGACCCGCAGGAGAGGTTGTAGCACTTGCACCAATCGGTGTCGATGAAGAGCGTTGACCGCCTGTATTTGCATAAACTTCGTTGTCAAGGACGACGTACATCATGTCATGACCACGTTCGAATGCACCCGAAATCCATTGAAACCCAATATCATACGATGCACCGTCACCACCAAAGGCGACGAATTTGGGGACACGCTCTGGTTGCAATAGACGATTTTTGCGTTTGAGCGCTTTGTACATTGCCTCTGCACCTGCTACAGCAGTAGCAGCATTTTCAAATCCGATGTGAATCCATGAAGCATCCCATGAGGTATAAGGGTAGACAGCTGTACACACTTCCAAACACCCTGTAGCCGCTGAAAGAATCAAATCATCATTGGTTGCATTGAGCACTTCACGTACGATTATCGAGTGCGCACACCCTGGACACAAAAGATTTGCCCCTTCAAAACGGTCTGCTGAAGTAGAAAACTCTTTAAGGTTTTTCGTTTTTTTGTTTTCAACCATGGTTTACTCCTGACTCAAAAAAGATAGTTTAGGTCCACGTACATTGATGAACTGTTGTAGAGGTTGTTGAACTTTGCCCGCTTTTGCATTGGCTTTCAAATCCTCAAAAATAGCCATGAAATGAGCAATAGTAATATCACGACCACCCAATCCATAAACATAATTGTTCATTACAGGTGCTTTGTCCATTTGCACGATAACACCTGCCAACTCATTGTATAACGCTCCCACAGTTCCGTTAGGAGAGCTTCTATCCATTGCAGCAACTGCTTTGAGGTTTTTAATCATTGCTTTTATTTCATTGAAAGGGAAAGGGCGAAGGACACGAATACCTACAACACCCGCTTTTACACCCTCAGCACGCAATTTTTCAACTGCTACTTGGGCTGTTTTGACAGCTGTCCCAATCGCTACCACTGCAACTTCAGCATCTTCCATATGATAACCCTCGACGAGGTTGAAAGTACGTCCTGTCAATTTTTTGAAGTCAGCAAAAACCTCTTTGATTTTCGGATGTACTTTGGTCATAAGGTCGTTGTGTTGGCGCGCTTTGTGTTCGAAGTGCCAATCCTCTTCGGTTTGAACACCGTACGATACAGGTTTTTCAAAATCCAACATTGCATTAAAAGGTTTAAATTCGCCTACAAAGTTATACGCCACATCGTCCGTCAATGTACGTACACCCATCGCTGTGTGTGAAGTCATAAAACCATCTTGGTGCACCATAACAGGCAGACGAATTCCGTGGTCTTCACCAATACGAAATGCACAGAGTGCCAAATCGTATGCATCTTGGGCATTAAATGCACAAATTTGAATCCATCCGCTGTCACGACCCAAATACATATCTGAATGGTCGCCATTGACGTTGAGCGGAGAAGCAAGTGCACGATTGACTACATTGAGCACGATTGGTAGACGCATACCCGAAGCTTGGTAAAGCGTCTCGACCATAAGTGCAAACCCTTGACTTGAAGTCGCAGTCGATACACGCCCACCTGCAGCTGAAGCACCAATACATCCTGACATTGCAGCATGCTCAGACTCCACCATGACAAACTCGCCATCGATATAGCCATTTGCCAAAAAGTTGGCGTAGTTTTCTACGATAGGCGTAGAAGGAGTAATCGGGTAGGCAGCAACAACATCAATTTGTGCTTGGCGCAACGCTTGCGCAGCCGCCATATTCCCATCCCAAACTTCAACATCTCTTAGTTCCATTTTTTCAGCCATTGTTCTTCTCCTGATCTTTTTGAGGCCATGCTGCCAAAACTTCCTCTTCATCTTTGCCTTCTGCAACCATCATCAACGATTTTGGATTGGTAGGACATACCTCTACACAAATACCACACCCTTTACAGTGATCATAATCGACGCCGACCATTTTTTTGTCGCGTGAAATTATCGATACATCTGGGCAGTAAATCCAGCAAAATTGACAATCGATGCAGTACTCTTTGTTAAATACTGGCTTTTCTATACGCCAATCCGAGACACTCGCCGTAAACGAACTCGAGGGTGAATAGGGGCGATCTTCTGAGTGAATCTCACTGATGTTACCTACCTTCTCATTGAACGTAAAAAGAATTGCGCCTGCGTCAAACTCATTCCAACCTTTATTCATCTGTCGCTCCCTTACTTCACTTCATCGTATGCACGCTGAATGGCAATCATATTCGCATCGATAATTTTTTGTGGCAATTTGCCAAGTACTTTTGTAATTTTTTCTTTGAAAAACTCAATATCATACATGCCTGAAATCTTCATAAACGCACCCAGCATAGGTGTATTGGGGATAGGTTTGCCGATAGTCTCTTGCGCTATGGCAATACAATCGACGGTGAAAACACGTCTGCCTTCCAATTTTGGCTGAGATTTAATAAGCTCTTGCGTACTCATGGGAGTTGTAATAATAAACGTCGTATCTAGTTTTTCATCTTTTGTAATATCAGATGAATATACGAGCGCTGGGTCAATCACCAGAACATAGTCTGGTTTCATAAATTTTTCAAAATTGAGTATTTCTGAATCATCCACACGGTTATAGGCTGTCATTGCCGCGCCACGCTTGGCTGAGCCGTAAAATGCAAACGCTTGGACATATTTGCCCGTGGTTGAAACGACATCCGCCAACCCTTTTGCTCCTGTGACTGCACCCTGACCTGCACGGCTGTGCCATCTAATTTCTAACATCGATTCTCTCCCTTCAAAGAGCTATTTAGCCTATATTGTATTCTATAGAAGGGGGTCTTAAATATACCTTACCACGTATTTGAGACAAAATTTATCAAAAATATGTTGCGCAATTACTCATTCTTGCATTCATGTGTTATTTTTTCAATATTTTTAACAGCTTCAAACGCATTTAGCGCAATTTTATCTGTATATTTTTGTAACACTTCGCCACTTTCGTAACCAGAGGTAACAGCATACCCAGAGCACTTTGCGTTAGATGCACATAAAATATCCAAATGCGTATCTCCTATAAGCCAAGTGTTTAGATTTGTAACACCTAATTGCGCCATTGCCTTGAGTAATGGCTCTGCGTTTGGCTTTGGTTGCGTGACATCCTCTCGTCCGATGAGCACTTCAAAAGCATCCATAAATCCAAAATGTTGCAATAAAATACGTGAATACTCTCCCGTTTTGGTCGTCACGACACCCAATCGTGCAAATGTTTGCGCATATCGTACCGCCTCTTTTGCATAGGGAAGTAACACTGTTTTTTGTGTAGCAATCGTACGATAGTGGTTTTTGTAGTTCCCTACAAACGTCATGACTTCAGCTTCTGGAATGCCCAAACGTCCATACATCACATCCAAAGGATGCCCTATTAGAGAAAGAATGGCGGCATCGTTGGGTCTAGCAATATTTGCCTGCTTAAACGTGTGATGAAAACTCTCCAAAATCGCCTCTGTTGAGTCAATGAGCGTTCCATCTAAATCAAAAAATAGTGTTGTCATTACTCCTCTTTTTTCCACTCAATAATATTATGCTCCAATCCCACAATGGAGGGTCGAATCGGCGATATCGTTCGCTTGACTGCCACAATATCATTGGGAATATAGAGAAATACGTAGGGATTTGCCTCTACAATTTTGGCAAAAATCTCTCGATAGAGCGCACCAAACTTCTCTCTATCGACGACCGATTGCGCCTCTTCTATGAGTGCATCGACAGATGCATCACGAAAACTGACCAGATTAAAACCCCCACTTTGCATACCATCAGAGTGCCAAAGTGCATAAGCATCAGGCAATATGGAGAGACTCCATCCTAACAAAATAGCATCAAAAGCTTTGGGATGCACGACTGTATTTAAAAAGGCTTGCCACTCTACCGCACGTATCGAGACCTCGACGCCTACACGACTTAGCTGATTTTGGAGGATTTGGGCTGCTGCCATACGTGTAGGGTTGGCACTGTTTGTCGCAATCTCAAAACGCAACGGATTGCTCGTACTGTAACCGTGCTTTGCCAAGAGCGCTTTAGCTTTTTGAGGATTGTAGGTGGGCTTTGCATAGGCATCATTGTAGGCGTTAGTCGAGGGTAAAAAGGGACCATAACATTGTGTACCATGACCAAAAAAGAGAATATCAACCAACTCTTTTTTATCGATAGCCGCTGCAATTGCCTCACGAATATCGCTCTCTTGAAAGAGTGGTTTTGCCAAATTAAAGCCCAAATAGGTATAGGCTTTAGCGCTCTCCTCTACAATTTGATAGGTTTCAAAAAAGCTTGGCTTTACCTTTTTGGCTAACTGCATAGCATCCAATCCATACAAATCCAAAACACCTTTTTGCGCCAAATAAAAGGAGGTGGAAGGATCGGGAATAATAGAAAAAACAAGCTCTTTTATCGATGGCACACCCTCATAATAGGCCTCATTTGCCACCAATCGAATCTCTTTGGAGAGCTCAATTTTTTCCATTTTGTAGGGACCCGTACCAACAGGATGAGTGTTAAAAATACTTGTCAAAGGAGAGGAATCATTTTCGAGCAGATGTTTGGGAAGTATTCCCATCATCCAGATTTCTAGCATTTTGAAATAGGGTTTTTTATAGTGCACGATGAGTGTATGGTCATCGATAATCTCGATTTTTTCTACCGCTTCAAAATCGTGTGCAAAGGGCGTCGATACTTTGGGGTTATGCAAAAAATCAAAGGTAAAAGCAACATCCCACGCCCCAAAAGGGTGTCCATCATGCCATTTAACTCCACGACGCAATGCAAAAAGTACTCTCTTTTCGTCCAAACGCTCAAAATCGAGCGCCAAATCCCCTACAACAGAGGCATTTTCATCGTATTTAAGAAGTCCTGAAAAAATATAGCCGCTTATTTTGCTACTAGCAGTGTCTGTAGCCAAAAGAGGATTGAGTCTCGCGGGGTTTGAAGAGAGAGTCTGATAAAGCGTCGAGGCATGAAGCCAAAAAGGCAAGAGGAGGAGAAAAAAGATTCTTATCACTCAAAACTCCTCTGCACTATTTGTGTAAGCACCAAAATACTCACAAAAATAGTGCCAGCAGAGCCAAAGCTCTGCAAAGATAGAAACGTGATTAGCGTTTGCTAAATTGGCGACTACGACGTGCTTTGCGTTTACCGTATTTTTTACGTTCAACAACACGTGAATCACGTGTAAGAAGACCTTGAGGTTTGAGCGTGGCACGGAATCCCTCATCGTAAGAGACCAATGCACGGCTAATACCGTGACGTACAGCATCCGCTTGACCAGAAAAACCACCACCCATAACTGTAGCGATAATATCTACAGATTGCTCTTGTTTTGCAAGTGCCAAGGGTTGCATAACGCGTTTTTTCTTCGCTTCCAATCCACCCAACCAAGCATCAAGTGAAAGACCGTTGACGACTACTTTACCAGTACCAGGTGTAAGCCACACTTTGGCAATTGAGCTTTTGCGCTTACCAGTTGCATACGATTTTCTCATTCTTTGTTCCTTACTTGTTTACTTGTGCAGAGTGCGGGTGTTCAGCACTTGCATAGACTTTGAGTTTTTTGAGCATCTCTTTGCCCAATTTTGTTTTGGGCAACATACCGCGAGTAGCCAAGCGGTACAATTTTTCAGGGTTTGTTTGGAACAATTGCTCCAATTTTTCAGTTTTTACTGAACCGAAGTAACCTGAGTGTGTGTGGTACTGCTTGTTTTCCATTTTGTTGGCACCGTTAAACTTGGCTTTGCCAGCGTTTACGATAACGACATAATCACCACAATCGACGTTTGGTGTAAAGTAAGGCTTGTTTTTACCACGTAAAATCGAAGCCACTTCTGTAATCATACGACCAAAAGTTTTGTCCGTTGCATCTACTACAATCCAATCACGTTTAATTTGATCGGGTGTAGCAATTTTTGTAAATTTCATGAGTTTACCCTTCCTAGATAGCATTTTTCAGCGCCTCAAAAGGGCTTTGAAAATCTGGTCGAATTATACGTATTAATTATTATAAACAACTTAATTTAAGTTTCTTATAAAAATTAACTTCGCGCTTTGTCAGTCGCAATTTATGAAAATCATATTACCATTCGAAACCTAAAAGAATTTACCCTCAAAGGACTCCCCTATGTTTCACGAAGATAGAGAAATCGTATCCACCCTCAAACAAGAGAATAAACACTTTCACAATCTCTTTGAAAAACACAATGCGCTAGATGACAAAATCGCCAACGAAGCTGCTCACCTTAGTGATGCAGAGCTTGAGACACTCAAAAAACAAAAACTTAAACTCAAAGATGAGATGCATACTATGATTAATGAGTACAAAAAGAGCGCTCATTAATCTCTGATGGATGAAAAACAAGCACTTTTAACACAACACGCTGTTACAAGTGCCTCACATCTTCTGCTCTCGCCCTTTCTCTCGCAAGAGTGGGTCGATAGTATCGATGCTCTAGGTGCTCGCTATACCTATGTCGATGTAACCCTTCAAGGTTTTATCGATATGCGTATGCTCACCAAAGCCATCTCAACCACCTCTGCCACACATGTTGTAGTCTCACCCTTCAACAATACACCAGAGACCCTACAAACCACACTCCCAACTATTCACACGCCGCTTTTGCCGCGAAATGCACCTCCAGAGATACTCTCCCTCTACACCAAGCTCTTTGACGGTAATAGAGATGTCACCTATTTCGCACACCCACAAGCTAGCTCTTTTGCGCTTTTTTTAGCGCCCTATCTTTTTTGCCCCAAAGAGGAGATTGTAGCGGCGCTACGTCAAGCAAAAATTGCCGTTTCGCTTCTGCCCAAACCTCGTGAATCACTTTTCGTAGCGCACCAAGTGTGGCAATCTTTCCTTGGACTTCCTCTGGATATCTCTCTCGATGAGGCGCAAAAGAGTGCCCAAACACTTTTAGCTATTTTGGAGCAACACGCACTGCGTCGTTGTACTTTTTGATGCACAGTCGTCTAGAGACAAATTTCGCCGCTAACATGACCGCTATCCAAGCGGTACGTCCCAAACTACACCAAAAAATTGTTGCCGCATCGGTAGCACACAGCTATGAATTGCGTGTCGTCGATGCACAAAGCGGACTCTACAATATTCACGATACGCTTCAACAAATGCCTGTTTTCAAAGATATTTTTGAAGAGCTCAAAACCACCATCAAAGAGGTTACTCACTTTGGAGAAGAGCCTTATATCTATCTCTATGGTATCTCGAATGGGTTTATTCTCAATTTTCTCCTCCAAAACAGCATGCATCATCGCATCTGTCTCTTCGAGCCTGAATTAGAGATGCTTTTTACCGCTATGCATCTCTACGATTTTGCTTTGGCTATTACGACGCATCGTCTTGTACTCATCGATGCCAAGCGCTTTGCACCTGAAGAGGCAAAAATAGTTCTCTCTACTGATGAGCGCGTCTGGCAAACCCAACGCCTCATACTCCTACCCAATGGCATCTACTACAAAGAACACTACAAAGAACACTACAAAGAGTTGTGGCTCAAAACAGCTCAAACGCTCGCCAACATTCTCAAAAACGTATCGTAAAGCGTGCACCATAGGTGCTGTTGCTCACCTCGATAGTGCCCTGCATGCTCTCTTGTACAATTTGCTTAGCGATATGTAATCCTATGCCTGTGCCCGATGTCGCCTCTTTGGTGGTGAAAAATGGCTCAAAAATTTTATCGATAATAGCTTCATCGATACCACCCGCATTGTCTTCAACACGAATAATTTTTTCACCCTCTACTTCATCGACTTCGATGTGTATGACAGGATCAGGAATGACACGCTCCACCAAAACATCCTTGGCATTTTTGAGCAAGTTGATGATGACTTGATTGAGCTCATTAGGATACCCCATCATGCGCACCTCCTCTTTGGGGAGGAAAACGACACGAATATTTTTGGTCGAAAAATCGGTGTGGGTAAATTTAATCGCTTGTGCCACGACCGCTGAGATAGAAAAGGCTTTTTTCTCCTTGTCTGGCTTGTAATAGTTGAGAAAATCGCGGCTGGTTTGATTCATCAATCCTATTTGTTCATTGATACCATCGATACACTCTTGCGCCTCTTGACGCGATAGTTCACCCAATTTCAAACTCATTTCGCTGTTGCCTACTATCGCCGCAATGGTACTCAACGGCTGTTTCCACTGGTGCGTAATACTCCCCATCATCTCACCCATGCCTGCCATACGTGATTGCAATTGGAGCATGCTATCTTTGCGCTTAACTTGTGCCTCGTAACGCAATCGCTCCTTCTCTCCAAACTGTAGGCGTGCATAAAGCGCATACGAGAAGACCAACCCTTCAATCGCAACACCAATAGCCACTCCCCATTTAGGACCGATGGGGAAATCGATAATATGCATATTGTTCAAGAGTGTCAAAACAGCAAAAAGAATAAACGTAGCATATCCAGCAGCATAAAGTCGCGCAGGTTCGTAGGAGCGTTTGTGGCTCACATAGAGTGCGTAAATAGCAATGAGAGAGACGCCCATCAATGCTACATTGATATGCCCCAACGCCTCATAGCCTTGAAAAACAACATAGCGCAACGCAAGCAAAACCAACACCACGCCATACCCCACCATAAAATAGTGCAACCGTATATGGTGCTCTTTGATTTGCAAAAACGCGCTACTAAACAGGAGCAAAAAAAACATCGCAGTTGAGACGAATAGGATTTTGTCATACCCATTGAGCATCGCCACTTCAGGACGCACATAGGTAAAAAGCAGACCGTTATCTCCCACAATGAAGAGCAACATGAAAAACATATAGGCTACGTATTTGGCATAGAGTGAACTACGCAAATTGATTGCCAAAATCAAATTATAGAGAATCAGCGCGACGACAATTCCTACCAATATCCCTTGTGAGACCATGCGTGTATTGCTTTGTGCCATATACCCCATGGTGTCTTGGACAAAAAAGCGCGGGATAATCTCTAGTGAGTCGATGCGCATAAAAAGCTCTACCTCTTCATCAGGCGCCAATTGCAAGGAGACGATGGTCTCAGGAGAGGCAATGAGTCGCTGACTAAAAGGTACAAATTCACCTGACATCATTGACTCGATAGTGGTACCACGTTTGACAAAGAAACTCACTCGGTGCAACCACATCCACTGTGCACCCAAAATCCACTCAGATAGGGCGGACTCATTGTGCAAGCGCAGGTAAAACCAATAGGTCGATTCCCCTTTGGGCACGATGAAATGCTCTGCATCGAAGGGGATAAAGTGTGAAGCGTTTAGCGTATCGACGCTACTGCTATGAGAGGTATCTTCGTAAATTTGCAGGTGTGGAGAGAGGGAAAAATAGCCTGATTGGGTGAGAGTAAGAGGTGCTGCCCAAAGCGTTAGCGCTGTAAAAAGAAAAAGCCAAACTTTTGCCACCGATGCCCCTTTTGTAAAGGAGCATTGTAAACAAGTTTGGCTAAAACAGTTGCAAAACTATTGCAAAAGTTTGAGAACGTTTTGTTGGACTGCGTTTGCTTGGCTAAGCGCATAGGAGCCTGATTGTGCCAAGATGTTGTTTTTATTAAAGGTTGAAGATTCGCTAGCGAAGTCAACATCCCGAATTTGAGACTCTGCCGCTTTGACGTTAACCGCGGTAACAGAGATATTGTTGATGGTCACTTGCAATTGGATTTGGCTAGAACCCAGATCGGCGCGAACTGCATCGAGTTCTGTAATAGCCTGCTCTGCAATATCCATAGCACGCATTGCGCCCTCACGAGTGAGTAGCAATCCAACGGGATCGGTCTCTTGAATTTTGCCAGTCGTAATCTCGATGAGCGTATGGCTGTTGACAATCTCGTTGAGTGTCATCGCGATGTCATTGTTGGGTTTGGAGAGTTGCGCATCTGCGTAGTGGGTAGATTGAACATCCATGACCCCCAAACCTTTGCGTGTGAACTCGATTTTGCCCGCATGAATACCATCTTCGATACCCGTAAGGTCATTGAACCCTTTGAGGTTCATCGCGCGCCCGTCCGAGGTAAGCGTAAGGGTACCATCTGCTTCCAATGCCGCGGTAACACCCGTCTTGGCACGTTGATTATTGATAGAGTTTACGACTTTGTTATCGACATCCGAAGCGAGGATAATATCCCCTTGCCCCAAAATAGTGATGCCATTGATAACCAAATCGGCTTCGAGTGCACCGCCACGAATTTTGATACTCGACTCTTGGCGCACCAAAGCATGGGCGCGGATACCTGTCTCTGGACTACTCTCATTGACCATACGTGCCAAATCGCCCAATCCAGTACCTACTATACCATTACCATCTTCATCAGTGAGTTGCACACCTGGTAATTCGATACCATCGACGTTGTAGCGAAGGTAATCGGAGCCTTGGTGAATCGTACCAATTTGCTCACGGTGTGTAAAACGCGTATCGGTGACATCAGGTTGTGTACCCTTGTCTAGCGTGATAGTACCTTTGAGCTTGTTGTCAGGGTCTGTACCCGTGGCTACTTGCGTAATAGTGAGTTTTTCTGTCGTACCATCGGCATAGGTGACGGCAAATTGGTCACCTACTGCATAACCAGAGATATCATCTATGTCAAGTACATTATTTCCTGTGTCAAGCTTGAACTCAAAAATCTCTTGTGCGTAGTCTACGACAGAGAATTTGGTCACATCGTAGAGCGGCTTTTCGAGAGGTTTGTCCAGCGTGATGGTCGAAATAGAGTCCGCCGTACTTGTATCAAACGTACCCGCCATAATTTTGTAATCGCCAACACCATCGATACGAATCGTATCGCCTACCGCCAACCCTTTTGCATTCACACCTTTGAGGTCGATGGTAGGTGAACCTATGACCGTGGGCTCTACTTGAGCCGTGTTGCCTACTTTGACAATATCTTTACGCGTGGTGATATTTCCAGTCGCTACCGCTGAAGTGTTAGAGATACTTGCGCGAATCGTCTCATTGGAGTAGGCACCGATTTGGAACTCTTTGTTGGTGAATTTTCCGTTGAGCAACTGCTCGCCGTTAAACGACGTAGTACGCGCGATATTATCGAGCTGTTCGATAAGTCTATCGACGTCTTTTTGAATCGCGGCACGTGAACTTTGTGATTGGTTGTCAGAAGAGGCTTGAATCGCTTTCATTTTGATGGTATCGAGAATTTTTATCTGCTCGTCCATCGCTTTATCAGCGGTTTGAATAATCCCCATTGCATCGTTGGCGTTGGATACGGCTTGGGAGAGCGCATTGGCTTGAGATTTCAAGCTGTCTGCGATGGCTAGACCCGAAGAGTCATCTGCTGCTTTGTTGATACGTAGACCAGAACTCAGTTTTTCCAAGCTGGTATTGATGTCACGATTGGTTCCAACACCGTAGAGGTGTGCATTCATTGCTGCGATGTTGGTGTTTATTCTAAAGCCCATTATTCGTCCTTTAACATAGGTTCTTTACTGTTTTGGACGTAAAAGCAATAGGTGTGCCAATTTTTAGCACAAATGTATATTTCTAGAAAATCAAAAGGAGAAAAACGAACGGAGAAGGGGAGAAGTTACTTTTTTATCGTGCGGGCAAGTACGACACCATCATAGGTAAGCGCCATCGTCACAAGGATAAGCGCCCAATCGGTGTAAAAACGTGCAATGAGCTCCAACGAGGCGACCCAAAGCATCAAAACAAAGAAGAGCAGTTTGAGTGCTACCCAAATATAGAAGCGTTTAGGCATTGGATAGCTGTGCCAAAAGCTCCCTCGCGACACTGCGGTCATCGAAGGGGAGTTTTTTGTCGTATATCTCTTGGTATGCCTCATCCCCTTTGCCCAAGATGAGTACTACCTCACCCTCTTGTTGGTCGATGAGCGCTTGACGTATCGCTTCACGTCGATTGGGATTGGTGTAGACGCCTTTGGTGTTTTGCATACCACTGACAATCTGCTCGATAATAGTATCGGGGTCTTCACTGCGTGGATTGTCGCTGGTGACGTAGACTTTTTTTGCCATGGTTTGTGCGATTTTGCCCATGATGGGACGCTTGGTAGCGTCACGGTCTCCACCAGCGCCAAAGACGACCAAAATATCCGTCTCACGCAGTGCATCCATCACTTTGGCCATGCCATCGGGGGTATGCGCGAAATCGACAATGACCAGTGGCTTTTCACTCACTACCTCCATGCGACCACTCACACCCCCAAAATTTTTGGTTTGGGCACATATCTCTTCGAGAGGACGTTGCGTGACGAGTTTAACTGCCGCAATCGACGCCGTTAAATTATGGAGATTGAAAAAACCGTGCAAATCAGAGTAAAAGGGAACTACTTCGGAGAAGAATTGAATCGCGCCACTGATGCCTTCATTGAGCGAATAGGCAATGATTTTGAAACTCGCGCCCGCTTCGACCGCATAAGAGTAGGCATTTTTGTAATTAAACTCGGCCTTCTCCTCATCGCGGTTGATAAGCTTCATACTCTCATCAGCAAAAAAGCTGTTTTTGACCGCAATATACTCTTGGAGTGTGTGGTGGAAATCGAGGTGGTCTTGGGTGATATTGGTCAAAATTTTCAAGGCAAAATCGATACCATCGATACGCTCTTGGACAATGGCGTGACTACTCACCTCCATGACGAAAAAGTCACACTCCTCTACAACTGCTTGGTAAATATGGGTGTAGGTTTGCAATACCAAGGGCGTCGTGAGACTTTTGCCCTCGACCATGCAATCGTTGATAAAAAAACCACGCGTGCCCTGCATCGCGACTTTGTATCCTAAATCCAGCAATATCGAATAGATAATAGCTGCCGTGGTAGTCTTACCATTGGTACCTGTAATACCTATAATTTTGATACGGTCAAGCCCAAAGTCACTACGTATATCGATAGGCTTGAGAACAGTGGGAGCTTTTTGGCGCAACGTCTCATCGATATAGCGGCGATTTTGCGCCGTCTCTAGCAACGCCGTTTGGTCATCTACCTCTTGTGTATTGTCTGTTATATATCGATAGGGCTTGCCCTCTAGCTCAATGCGCACGCAAAACCTTCGACATCAATGTCCTATCGCCTTGGTACCAATCGAGCGAAAAATTTCTAATATCTTTTCATCGTTGGGAAAAGAGCTAATAGCGCTCTCTACGTAATTGAGTGCCATCTCTTCAAAACCGTTGTGTGCCAATTTGTCAAGGAAATCGATAAAGTCTTCGCGCGAGGTAATCATAACGCGTGTAGAGAACATCACATCCTCAAAAGCACGTTTGAAAGAGCCTCGATTGAGGACAAGCTGTAGAAACTCCTCGTAGGTGATTCCATCTTCTAGCTCCATTGCACTCTCTTTTAGTTGTTCAACCAACGTTTTTACCTTTTCAAAGCCACCGTCCATGGCGTTTATAATCTCTTCCATTACTTCACTCGCAAGCGCTTTGTCGCTGTTGGCTTGTAGCACCAAGTAATAGTCATAGAGTGCATCTGCATCGACATCGTTGCTCATTGCCATCTCGGTCAAAATAGCACCAGTGCGTGCTTCGTGGTCATTGGGATTCTCTTGGAGTATGAGTGCATATTTGCGCATAGCGCTTGCAAACTCTTTTTTGCCAAAAAAATCAGTCGCCATAGCTAATAATTTATCTCTAGACATCCCTAGAAACTCCTATAAATTATCGATGTTATTTTCCATCCCGATAGGCACATTCACCACCGCCAATTCGGGATGAATCTCTATTTTCATTTGTCGCTCAATTCCGTATTTGAGCGTATTTGCACTGCTCGCACACCCTACGCAAGCCCCTTGCAACTGCACATATATCGTCCCTTTTCTGACGCTAATTAATCGCACATCTCCGCCATCCAATGCCAACGATGGACGTACCTTGTCGATAACATTTGAGACAACAGGGAGTAACTCTTCATCACTAAAAGGAATCATATTTTTTCCTGAAAAAACGGGCATTTAAGGGCACCAAGATAAGCTATTTCGCCTTAATAGGTAATAAATGATTTGCGATAGTAAGGGCATCTTGGACGTACTTAACCTTGCGCATTCCCACCAAAACAGTATCTATTTTTTTACTTTGGTGCAAAAATTCCAACGCACATTTTTGCATCGATTCTTCACACGTATGTCCGAGTGACGCAACTCTTTTTTGCGCCTTTTGACTGCACTCAAAAAGTACCATCTCTCGATAATGTGCCAAAAATTTCTCCCACGCTTGCGCCAAAAAAAGAGCACTCTCCTCATCGAGCATAGCAAGTGTTCTTTGCAACCACGGTAAAAGCTCTAGCGTGTAAAAATTATCATACTCTTCTGCCCAAGCAAACGTATGTGCTCTCTCCAAAAGCTCCACTACCAACGCTTGCATCGATTGAGCATTGAAGCTCTCCAAGAGATCCAAAAACTCGTTTGAAACACGCTCATACTCTACTGGATAGGCGTAGCTTGCCATACGTACAACGCGCTCATCGATATAGGCATTGAAGGGTCGATTGGCGATGACCTCGATACCCTCCATTTTTGCCCATGTGGCACATGTCAATCCATCTTGCTCTAGCAAATTTATCGGAAGCTCTACAGTTGTAAAGTGGTGCATCGACAACCCATGACTTTGTGCCGCAAGGCGTGCTAACTCTATCAAGGAGTGATAGGGCAAAAAGTGCTCATGCAAAGAGGAAAGTGAAAAAGCGTTGGAGCTAATACCATAACCGCGAATACGCCCCTCGATGACCTCATGCTCTAATCGCACAAAAGCGTCGTAGATACGTTGCATCATCGTGGGCAGATGCTCTTGGCGCGATTGCAAAGAGGTGACATTCGCATAGAGATAATATTGTGGATTATCGAGCAAATAGGTATCGATATAGGGTGTTTGCAAGCGCTGCAGGGAGAGAGAAAGTTGCGCACTTATAAAATCGGGTGCGATGGAGTGGTAACACTCACTGCTGTAGGTGACCACCTCTGCAGAGGGCGTTTTGTTGGCAAAAGCCAAAAGCATATCCCCTTGGATGTATCCACACTTGGAGACCAGATGCAATTGTGTGCGGTCAAACTCAGCCACCACACTACCGACCAACTGCTCAGAGTAGCCGTTGGTAGCATTTGTCGAGGTATCGATAAGCGTTACACCGTTTGCCAATGCATAACGCAAAGCAGCTTCATGTTCGTGTTCACCTAGCGCGACACGATACGCACCAAAGCCCAAATTCATCTCTATAAAAACCTCTGCAATATTGACAACAGACCGCTGTCTGCTCTCGATATTGAGCCCGAAGGCTCAAAAAAAAATTAGACGAGTTCGATAAATGCCATAGTAGAGGCGTCACCACGACGGATACGTGTTTTTACAATACGTGTATATCCGCCTTTGCGATCTACATAATTTGGCGCAATCTCTGCCATCATTTTTTTAGTTGACTCTTTGTCTTGAAGCTGTGCGAAAACAGCACGGTGTGCATTACCATCACCTTTTCCAGCTGTAGTAACAAGTTGCTCAAAATAGCTTCGAAGCTCTTTTGCTTTAGGCAAAGTTGTCTCGATACGACCACTTGCAATCAAAGCAATGGAGAGATTTTTTAGCAACGCTTTACGATGTGAACTCGTACGGCTTAATTTTCTGTATCCATGTTTGTGTCTCATCACAAACTCCTTATCTTTATTTCTCTAGCTTCTTTTTGAGTGCTGAAGCTAACTCATCACTGATGGTTTCGTGCATTGGGAAACCATACTCCGCAATCTTCTCAGTAATCTCTTCGAGAGATTTTTTGCCCAAATTTTTTACATTTTTGAGGTCATTTTCGCTCATAATTACAAGCTCACCGATGTAGGTAATACCGCTACGATCCAAACAATTAAAAGAGCGCGCGCTTAATCCCAACTCATCGATTTTCATTGTGAGCTTTTTTAGCTCAGCTGTCTCCTCTAAACGCTCTACTGTTTGAGGAGTAGAGACATTCATGTGTGAGTTAAAAACAGCCATTTGTGATTGCATCACTTTCAACGCATCGTTAAATGCATCGAGAGGCTTAATTTGTCCATCTGTTACGATGTTGATAATCACTTTTTCAAAATTTGGATTGTCCTCTACCAACACATTTTCTATAGTGTAAGTAGCTTTGCGAACAGGCGTGAAGAAAGCATCCAAGGCAATATAGCCATCTGCTAAATCGTCACGAATATCTTCGCTTGGGACATACCCAATACCTTTGTGTACTATTACCGAAAAATTAAGTGTTGCATCTTCGTTGAGTGTGGCCAAAAATGCATCGGGAGTAATCACCTCAATACCTTCAGCTACCAGTTCAGCTCCTGTAATCTCTTTAGGACCTGTAAAACTAAAGCTTGCAACCACTTCATCTTGTCCATTGGTAATTTTGAAACGAACAGATTTGAGATTGATTATGAACTCAGATACATCCTCAATCATACCTCGGACGCTGTCGAATTCATGCGTTGCACCCTCTATTTTAATACCAATAGGTGCATACCCTTGTGAACTGCTAAGCAAAAATCTTCGCAAGGGGTGAGCCAAAGAGACTGCAAACCCTGTTTCAAAAGGGTATGCAATGATGTTTGCTTCGGTAGCGCTAACTTTTTCTACCGAAAACTCTTGTGGTATATATGGCGTTGTCTTAATTTTTTTCATAGACGCTCTTTTTAGGTTATTTTATTATTTGGAGTAAAGCTCAACGATGAGACGTTCTTCGACTGGGATGACAACCTCTTCACGTTCAGGATTACGTGTATAAATACCGAATACTTTGCTAGCATCGATATCTACCCATGATGCCAAGCCCGTTTGATTGGTAAGCTCAAGTGCACGAACAACTTGTACATTCGTTTTTGTTTTCTCTTTAACCTCGATTTTTTGACCTGGTTTTACAGTGTAGGATGGGATATCCACACGTTTACCGTCGACCAAAATATGACCGTGTGTCACCAATTGGCGAGCATTTGCACGTGTTGTAGCAAATCTCATACGGTACACAACGTTATCGAGACGTTGTTCAATCAACGTAACCAAGTTGATACCCGTATTGCCTGGGCGACGTTTCGCTTCGTTAAACACTTTGCGCATCTGTTTTTCTGACAAACCGTACATAAATTTCGCTTTTTGTTTTTCGCGAAGTTGTGTACCGTACTCAGAAATTTTTGCACGACGTTGACCATGTTGACCTGGGGCAAATGGACGCTTATCAAGGGCAGATTTACCTGCAAGGCGACGCTCGCCTTTCATGGCCAAACTGACACCAAATCTTCTCTCTAATTTTTCAACTGGACCTCTGTATCTTGCCATCAGTTACTCCTTATACTCTACGTCGTTTTGGAGGACGACAACCGTTGTGTGGAAGAGGTGTAATATCTTTCATAAAACGTACACGAATTCCTTCTACCGCACCTACAGCTTTTACCGCTGTTTCACGTCCACTTCCTGGGCCTTGTACGCGAATACCGACCTCTTTGATACCATGCTCTTTTGCTTTGTTCAGTGCATCTTCTACTGCCATTTGCGCTGCAAACGGAGTCGATTTTTTGCTACCTTTGAAGCCTAGTGCCCCTGCTGTACTCCATGAGATAACATTACCCATCTCATCTGTGATAGTTACAGCTGTGTTGTTAAATGTTGCAGTGATATAAATAACACCACGTGCAATATTTTTTTTGACTACTTTTTTACGAACAACTTTTCTTTTTGCCATATTAATCCCTTACGCTGCGCCGACAGTTTTTTTGCGGCCTTTGCGAGTGCGCGCATTGGTTTTGGTTTTTTGACCGCGAGCTGGCAACCCTTTACGGTGACGCAACCCACGATACGAACCAAGCTCCATCAAGCCTTTGATGTCCATAGCAACTTTTTTACGCAAATCCCCTTCAACCATATGTTTTTCACGGATCTCTTTTGCGATATTTGCCGCTTCATCTTCGCTCAAATCATGAACGCGTTTGTTGTAATCGATACCTGTCGCATTCAAAATGAGGCGAGAAGTATGAAGACCGATGCCGTAAATATAGGTCAACGCATATTCCATACGTTTTTTCTTGGGTAAATCAACACCTGCAATACGTGCCATAATTATCCTTGTCTCTGTTTGTGTTTAGGATTTTCGCAAATAACGCGAACAATCCCTTTGCGTTTGACAACTTTGCAGCTGTCGCACATCTTCTTAACTGAAGCTCTGACTTTCATTGGGGTCTCTCCAAAAATTTGAACTCGCTACTGTCTTAGGTGGTGCAATATTCTTTAGCACTCACCAGCTAATTGATAAGCTCGCAATTGAACTTATAAAAGGGCTCTTTAAGGAAGTTGGAACAATAGTCGAACGCGAATTATGCCTAGATATAAGTTAAAGTTTTATTAAGTATTAATATGATTATCGCTTGGCACTAGAAACGGTAACGTAGCGCTACAGCTTGGGAAATATCCTCATGTTTTATCCCCACAGCGGGCATGCTGTCATAGGCGATATTGAGACTCACCACAACAGAGAAATTTTTCGTTGCTTTGACCTCTACTTGCGCAGTAGCAACCGCCAAAAAGTCATTAAATGCACCTATCATAGGCTGTAAATAGCCCAACATCGATGCCTCAACCACTTCATCCAAAAGATATTTGTAGGAGAGATAAAAATTGGTACGCCAAAAGTGGTGCATCGATGCGCTCTCCTCAAGCTCTGCAACCTCAAAAAGCCCTGTCCCTAGATAGAAACGCCCCCAATCATGAGAGGCGCCTCCCCAAAAACGCACATTGGCTCCAATGAGCGTACGAGAGAGCAAATTTTGGAAGGTGTTGAAGTGCTCTTGGAGAAAAAGCTCACCATCAATACCTTGGGTGAGTTGGTGAATATAGCGTAGATGCGCGTAGCCTTGATTTTGTGTCTCGACCGCTTTGGCTTGGGTATATTGATAACTACCGTGCAAAAAAGCGAGACTCTCATTACCATCCCACTGCAAACTTGCCCCCACATCGACTATCGAAAGCTCGTTGTTGCCTTGAAAAGAGGAGAGTGTCGTCAGAAGCGTCCCACTTAGACCCTCCTCTTGCTCTCCAACATCGAGGGGTTTTATCATCACAATACCCCACAACTGCCACGGTAGTATGAGAAGCAGTACTATCTTACGTATCATCACTGCGTCTATCTTCTACCCAAAAGAGCATCATTCCTACCCGTTCGATAGCCTGAATGAGTTGCTTGTAATGGTGATTTTTCGTCGCAGGCATACGCATCACCAAGGCACGGTGTCGCAGATAAAATTGCCACGGTTTTTGGGCGCTGTGCATACGTCCGCGCTTGACCAATTCAAAAGCGACAGCCGCATTGATGCAGGCGCGAAGCAACACCACCTCATCCAAACGCTCGTGTCGACGAGGAAACCAAAGACGTTCCAAAACCTCATGCGCCTCAAAATAGCGTCCCTCTTTGAGCGCTAACTCAAAGTGCGCAACGAGGTGCTTCATCGGCATAGGGTCTATACTCATGGGCTTGCTCCTTTGGTGTGGTATCGATACGCAAATAGGGTCGCCAATAGCCACGTCCACCGCGCAGAGAGACACACTCATGCATCGGCAATTTTTTGCGGTACTCACCGATACGCTCTTTGGTCACTTTGCCCGTATCGCAATAGAAAACCAACAGCGCACCTGTGGGAAGTTTGGCTAACTCTACGGGATTGTAAACAACCGTATTTGCACCCTCGATACTTTTGAGTATCGTATCGACCAAAAGCACGGTTCTGCCACTGCTTTTGGAGGCTTGAAGTGCCTCTAAATAGGCCTCTTGGGTAATTTCATCGATACTGTTTTGGCTTGACATGGCGCCATTGTAACAAAAAAATTATCTGATTATAATGGCGCATGTCAAAAAGCAAAAAACAGCATAAGCTCAACATCCACATCAAAGAGATTTTCAACGGCTTAGGCTTCGATGAGGGTATCGCACGATTAGGTAGTGACCAACTTCTGGCACTTGCGATGCACCTAGCGCTTCCCCTCACGCACGCTGACGATGCGACTATCATCAAAGCACTTCGACGTATCTGGTCCAATGGCGCACTCGAAGATCGTCGCACTATCGTACACCACCTCCAAACCCTGCATCTGCACTTTGCAACACCAACCCAAAAAGAGCACATCGACAAAGAGCTCAAACTCGCCCAAGTGCTAGAGACGCTCACCGATGTCACACCAGAGGAGGTCAAACTCCTCAAAGAGCACTTTTTGGTACTCGAACCCAAAAAAATTAATCCTCGCAAAATAGGACGTTTTTTGGAGCGCTATCGACTCCACCACACCAAAGAGCAGTTGGCAGTCGTAGGTGAAGGCACCTTCAATGAAGAGGGTGTTTTTGAGTTTTTCCACTCCTTTGCACTCACCCTTGGCGGAGAAAATTTCACCAAAATTTTTGTCCTCTCCACCGATGCCCTTGCCAAAACAGCATGGGAAGAGTTCGATTTTGAGGTACTCCAAAAAGAGCTAGAGGTGGCAAAACAGCGTGCTATCGAGGCGTTTGCGACGCAACTTGACGCACTTTTGGCGCAACTTAATCAGCCCGAACACCCCTATCTATCGATGGCAGAGCGTATCCAATGGCTCAAAGAGCTACGCCCAGAAGAGGATTTGGCGCACTCGACACTAGGCTTTGCGCTTTTGCATCGCATCATCAAAGCACACACTGCACCCCTGCACAATCTCATCGTCACACGCGACACGATTCACGCCATTCGCAAAGCGACCTACGCGCTAAATGCCAAACACGCGTTGGTCTACAGTTTTGAGGTGACCCTGCCTCTGTGGAGAGTCTCAGCATCGATACTGCAAGGCAAACCTCTGGAAATCGAGAGCGAACTTTTGGCGCAACAAGCCAAACAAATAGCCACCTTCTCGCTCAACTACGAAGCGCTTTTGTCTGAACTCTCCCAAGAGTGCAATGCTTTGGATTTATCCATCGATGTGGCGCGTGAGTTTATTGCGATGCAACTCCAAAGCCTCTTTGAAAATGACCGCACGCTACACATCTCGCACAAAATGCACCAAACCATCCTCACCAACTTCACCCTTCACACCGCGCAACTGCGCTACCAAAAGCAACGTGAAGCGCTTTTGGCGCGTACTATTCGCGATTTCAAGGCGCTCTTTGCTTTGGCACGCACGCTCAAACGTCGTATCGTTTTTCATGTAGGACCTACCAACAGCGGCAAAACCTACCAAGCGATGCAAGCGCTCGCCAAAGCGGATACGGGAGTCTATTTGGCACCGTTGCGACTCTTGGCGCTAGAAGGGTACGAAAAGCTTATCGAGATGGGTGTTCCTACGACGCTTCTCACAGGTGAAGAGGAGATTTTCGATGAGGATGCAGGACACGTAAGCTCCACTATCGAGATGGCAAACTTCGAAATGGCGGTCGATGTCGCCGTCATCGATGAAATTCAGATGATTGCAGACCGTGACCGTGGGTGGGCGTGGGCAAATGCGCTCATTGGTATTCCAGCCAAAGTGGTCTACCTCACAGGCTCCCTCGATGCGCTTGAAGCAGTTCAAGCATTGTGCGCTTGGCTAGAGGAGCCGCTAGAGGTGGTCTATTTCGAGCGCAAAAACCGTCAAGAGATTTTGACCCATCCTACCTCGATAAAAGAGCTAGAAAAAGGCACAGCGCTTATCGCCTTTACCCGCAATGATGTCCTCTCCTATCGACAAAAGCTCTCAAGCAGCTACACCACCTCCGTCATCTACGGTAATCTCTCGCCCGAAGTGCGCCGTGAGGAGGCGCGTCGTTTTCGTGAGGGGCAAAGCGATATTCTCATCGCTACCGACGCCATTGCCATGGGGCTTAATCTACCCATCAAAACCCTCCTCTTTACCAAAGAGAGTAAATTTGACGGCGAAGAGAAACGCCTATTGTCGCCTAGCGAAGCGCAACAAATCGCAGGACGTGCAGGTCGCTACGGTATCGAGGAGATTGGCTACATTGGAGCTATCGATAGACGTGTGCTTGGGCATATCACGCCACTTTTGACCAAGCCCCTCACCCCTATCAAGCCCCCTTTTAATGTCATGGCAAATTTTTCGCATATCGAGCTGGTCGCTTCGATACTGCAAACCCAACTGCTCGAAAAAATATTGGCATTTTTTGCCTCACACATGGAGTTCGATGGCCCTTTTAAGGCGGCAAATTTCGAAAGCATGCAACTCGTAGCACAAATCGTCGATCGCCATGCCTTGACCCTGCAAGAGCGATTTACCTTCGCTACGGCACCTGTGAGCAATACGCCCTCGATTTTGGAGAGCTTTGAAAACTACATCAAGCACTACGTCAACACCAAAAGAGTCCCCTACTTCGCACTGGAAAACCTCCCACAATATGCCGATACGCAAGAGCGACTCAAAGAGGTCGAGGACAAAATCAAGGAGATTTCGCTCTATTTGTGGCTAGCGTATCGCTACAAAGAGGCTTTTTTTGACAAAGAGCGCGCCCTTGCCAACCGCCAACAGCTCAACGCTTTTATCGAAATCTCTCTTCAAAAAGGTGCCTTTATCAAGCGGTGTCGTGTCTGCGGCAAAGCACTCCCGATGGAGTACGAATACGCCATTTGCCAAGGCTGTTTTATGGCACAAAAACGTGAACTTCGCGCCCAAGAGCAAAAAAGCTTCAAATCCCCCTCACCCAAGAAAGGCGTTAGGAAACCTCGCTTATAATTGCGTCACATTAAGGAGTCACGGATGACTATCACGCTTCTAGGGCGACAACCTATCTTCGACCGTCAAAATCAGGTCACTTTCTATCGCCTCACCTATCGCAATCGACCCAAAAACGATAAAATTCCTGCGCAAGCGTTGGCTGACTTTGCTCACAATTTCGACACATTGATGCATGCCATCGGCATCAATGCGGCACTCGAAGATAAGCGCGGCTGGGTCAAAATCAGCGATCAAATTTTGACCAAAACCGACTTAACGCTTTTGCCTGCTTCCAAGCTCATTTTTGAAATCGAGGCACAGGTATTTTCCATCAAACTCTCCCAAATTATCCAAGAGTACGCCGAACAGGGGTACGTCTTTGCCCTCAATGAAGCGCTGGTCGAAGATGTCATTGCCAAGTGTGGAGAGGCGTACTTGGCGCTTTTTGAGTATGTGACCTTCAATATTCGCAAGCTCGATATCGCACACTATCACGCCCATAACAAGCTCTTCGATGAGCTAGCCATCAAACGTGTCGCCACCCATGTCGAGACCAAACGTGGTCTAGAAATTGCCCTTGAAATGGGTTTTGATTATGTATGCGGGAGCTTTTTCAAAGAGGCTACCGTCATCAAAGGCAAACAGCTAAGCCCTCATCAGACCACCTATTTGCAACTCATTAGCCTCCTCAACAACCCTGAATCGACACCCGACATTGTCACCCTTTTCAAACACGCACCCAGTGAGAGTTTGCAACTTCTCTCTTATATCAACTCAGCAGGCTTAGCCACCAACAAAACCATCAACAACATCGAGCAAGCGGTCAAACTCTTGGGTCCCAAACGTCTACGTGCATGGGCTAATATGATGCTTTTGGCGTGTGAAGAGGGCAATTTCAATGAACTGCTTTTGGATACATCACTCATGCGTGCCTATATGATGGAGCGATTGGCGCATATATTACACCGAGACGCACTCATGGACGAAGCCTATTTGGTAGGGATGCTCTCCTTAGCCGATACGATTTTGGCGCTACCGATGCAGACCTTGGTAGAGAAAATACATCTGGGCGAGAGCGTCGCAAAGGCGTTGGCGTTGGGCGAAGGTGAATTGGGCAAAATTTTGCACATCGTCAAAGCTATCGAGCGTGGTAATTTCCGCCAAATCGAAATCTTTTCACGCCGTCTCAATATCCCTTTTGAGAGCATCCACATACTCCTCAAAGAGGCTTTCGTCTACGTACGCACCACCAAAAGCCAACTCTCGACGACCAAAGAGAGCACTAAAAAAGCGTAGGCTCCAACGCTTTGATTTTGAAACTTCGACGGTGATATGGCGTGTAGCCCCACTGTTGGATAGCCGCAATATGTTGCGCTGTGCCATACCCCATGTGTGAAGCAAAACCGTAGTGGGGATAGAGCGCATCGAGCTCTAGTATGAGCCTATCGTGTGTCACTTTGGCGACTATCGATGCGGCACTTACACTTGGGATAGTGGCATCGGCTTTGACCAAAGTAGTCAAGTTCGGCACCCCGAACGTAGTATTGCCATCGAAGAGCACTTCGAGTGGTTGAAGCGTCTGAATAATCTCACTCAATGCATCGTGCATTACTTGGGAAATACCTAGCGCATCGATAGTAGAGGCTTCGATGACGACACTGTGATAGGTAGAGCACTCGATGATACGCTCATAGAGCATTTCACGCCGTTTAGCAGTGAGCTTTTTGGAGTCGTTTAGTCCCTCGATAGCCTCATGCAGTATCACACCTGCCACCACGAGCGGACCCGCCAAAGGTCCACGTCCTGCCTCATCGATACCGCATAGAGTGCTTACCATGTGGCAAAATCCTTTTTGTCAGGATTATACCATCGTGCATTGCCTATAATGCGCCCAAATTTCCTCAAGGAGACAACCCATGCGTACCGCTGATGGTTCCTATATTCATCGATGGAAGGGTTTGGGCGTGCTTATTCTAACGCTCTTTATCATCGCTATCGACAACACCGTTCTCAATGTAGCACTCCCTGCTATCTCTTATGATTTGCAAGCAAGCGCCAGCGATTTGCAGTGGATTTTGGATATTTATGTCCTCTTTTTCGCTTCACTTTTGCTCACCTCAGGCTCGCTCTCTGACCGCTATGGACGCAAACTTCTGCTCAATATCGGTATGGCAATTTTTGCCCTTGGCTCCTTGGGCGCGGCACTCTCACCCAATACCGAAATGCTTATTCTCATGCGCGGTCTCACGGGTATCGGCGGTGCTGCCATGATGCCTGCGACACTCTCTATCATGACCGATATGTTTCGCGATGAGACAGAGCGCCAAAAGGCGATTATGATTTGGTCGATGTCCTTTGGTATTGGGTTTGGGTTTGGACCTGTATTGGGTGGATGGCTTGTCGACAATTTGAGTTGGGAGTGGGTTTTTTATATCAATCTCCCTATTGCCATCATCACGCTTTTCGCCTCTGCACGCTATTTGCCAGAATCCTTTGACCCCAGCATCCCCAAAGAGGATTTGGTCGGAATGGGCTTAAGCATCGTGGCGCTTTTCACCCTCATCTACGCCATTATCAAGGCAGGCACGCACGGCTGGACGCAGTGGGATGTGCTCTTGAATTTAGCCGTGGGCGCGCTTTTCATGACTGTTTTCATTCTCTGGGAGCGTCGTACGCCGCACGCCATGATGCCGATGAAGCTTTTTAAAAATCGCAGTTTCACTATCGCAACGGTCGTTATTACCTTGGTGATGTTTGGGATGATGGGGACGATGTATTTCTTCTCGCAATACCTCCAAACGATTCAGCACTACAGCGCTTTGGCCGCGGGTGCGTTGCTCATACCGCTAACGTTGGCGATGACCTTTGCCACCATGATAGCGATGCCAATGATGAAACGTTTTGGTATGCGCTGGACGACTACTATAGGCGTAGTGGCTTCAGCGTTGGGCATGGGGTGGTTTTGGTACATGGTCGATGTTGATACTACGCTTTGGATTATTATGACTGGGTTTGTGATACAGGGGTTTGGAATTGGTCTAGCGATGATGCCTGCCACTGAATCTATCATGGCAAGCCTACCTCAAAGCAAACTGGGCATTGGCTCGGCGATGAACGACACAGCACGTGAGCTAGGCGGTGCGGTGAGTGTGGCAGTGATGGGCGCTATTATGAACGCGATTTATATCGCCGCGACCGTCACCCTAGGCTCGCAGGGCGAAGTGGCAGTGTTGGGTACAACTGCACTTGAACTTATCCAAAGCTCCATTCAAGGCGCTCATGCAGTAGCTAGCACGGTTCCTAATACACACCTCGAACATATCATCCTCACAACCGCCGATAGCGCCTTCGTCGATGGGATGCGTCACGCGATGGCGATAGGGATGATTGTCACGCTACTCTCTGCACTTTTGGCGGCTCTTGCGATGCCATCACGCCAAATCGTCTCTACACACGAGGAGCTTGCCTAAGCTCTTCGCACCTCAAAAAGCTGTATGAGTGAAAGCATCTGCATCAACTCATACAACTCCTCCTGATGTACCACCATCGATACACGTACCTTATCAACATGAATTTTTTTATTGAGATAACCAATGATGGTCGATGCAAGCGAATAGGCATCTTTGAACTCTAGCACGACTGTTTTATTGTGCAGGGTGATACTCTCGATACGGTCTTTGAGCAGTTGCGCTTCGGCAAAACTTTTTACGACACCCTCGATGGTGAGCCAATTTTCGCTTTGGAGAATATTCATATAACCTTTTCCTTCTACTGTTTAGACTGTAAATGCATCCAACTCTTTTTTGAAGAGGTTGGCTGTTTTGGAGAGCTCTTTGGAGAGCGATTCAAGTTGTGAAACCAATACATTATTCTCATCGCTGGCTTGCGAAATATGGGTGATTTTCTCCACCAAATCTTTGGTCTTGTACGCAATCGCCGAAGAGAGCACCGAAGATTTTTTGGATGCCGTAACAGTAGCATGCATACGCTCTTTGGAGCTGTCTGAGAGGAGGTGTATGGCTTGTGTATCTTGCGTGACACTCTGCATCGCTTGTGCGCTTTTTTGCATTTTGGCGGTGATGGCAATGATAGCCTCACTCACACCATTGATCGTCACGCCTATCTCATCGACACTTTTTTGGCTACGCTCAGCAAGTTTGCGCACCTCATCGGCGACCACGGCAAAGCCTCGTCCATGCTCCCCTGCACGTGCCGCCTCGATAGCTGCATTGAGCGCGAGCAGATTGGTCTGGTCTGCAATATCCCCAATCACATCGAGCACCCCTTTGGCCTCGAGCGCTTGGTCTTTGAGTGTCAACAGCTCTTGTGAGAGCATCGTTTGACTTTGGCTAGACTCCTCGATAGAGTGCGCCACCCCTATCAAATCCTCGCTCATTTTTTTGAGCACATCATAGGTTTGTAGCGTATCTTCGGTCGTTTGCACCGATGCCTCTTCGCTCTCATCGAGAGAGCTAAAAATATCGCGTACCAAGGCATTGGAGGCTTGTGCGGCGCTGTTTTGTTGTGCGATTTGCTCTTTGAGCTTCGCGGAAACGCGCTCAATATCGCTTTTTGCCCCAAAGAGTGTCTGCATCGTCTCTTTGGCGGTGCGAATCGTTTGCTGTGTCTTCTCGATAAAGGTATTGACAAAACGTGCCGTCACCCCTAGCTCATCGTCACGTCGTAGCGTAATACGTGCGGTCAAATCGCCATCCCCTGTCGCTACCGCCTCGGCACGACTGCGCATCTCTTCAAGCGGCGCAAAGAGGATATTTTTGAGGAAGGGCAAAAAGAGCAACACCACCCCAATCGAACCCGCAATAAGCGTCAACGTCAAATAGCCCAAGGTCGCGCCAATCGTATCATCGCTTTGTTCCAGTGAGATATCTATCGCAATGACCCCAAGCACCTCACCTTCGCTGGCATTGTCGTGACACATGATACATTGCTGGGTCGCGATAAAAGGCTTTTGCAACACGATAGCGTGCCCCATCTCATCGTCACGCTCGAAAAAGGTCGGCTCTTTAGTATCGAAGATTTTTTGGATATCTGGCGTAATAGCATTGTGGCTTGGTACGCCAAACTTCTCCTCGACCTTTTTGGATTTGTAGACGACCAAATTTTCTAGCCCCTCTATCTCCTCCTTGGCATCGTGAATGATTTGCGCCACCACCGCAGGGTCGCCAAAATTCATACCGTTGCGCATGGTTTGGAATATCGAAGTACTCACCATCTCTAGCGAGGTAATCGTATTGTCATGGCTGAGCTGTTTAAAGGCAATACCAATAAAGACTATAAGCCCCACGCTCCCCAAAGCAATAATGCCAAGAAGTCCCGCGATAATTTTTGCTTTGATGCTTTTCATAAGGCGCACGTTCCTTTGGTTTCATAATGCGCCAAGGTTTTGCCTTGGGTGTCGATAACGTGCACTGCGCACGCCAAACAAGGGTCGAACGAATGCACCGCGCGTAGCACCTCCAAAGGCGCTTTGGGGTCGGCAATTTTGAGTCCCACAATCGCCTCTTCGTAGGCTCCACGTGCACCGCGCGCATCTTTGGGCGAAGCATTCCATGTGGTGGGTACAACCGCTTGGTAGTTGGCGACTTTGCCCGCTTCGATTTTGACGAAGTGCCCTAGCACACCACGTGGCACCTCAAAAATCCCTGCACCTTGGGCACTTTGGGGCAGCTCTTCGAAGATATACTTCGCCCACGTCTCTTCGTCGTAATATTTGATATTTTCAATCATCTCGCTCATGAAATCAAAAACCGCTTTGCTCACCACCTGTGCCTCGACTGCACGGGCGACATTGCGTCCGATGGTGCTAGAAAAATCTTCGAGCTTCATCCCAGAAGCTTTCATCATCGCATCCATCGCGCCTTTGATAGGAACGTGTCCACGTGCATACCCCACAAGCATACGCGCCAAAGGTCCCACCTCCATCGATGCACCTGCGTAGCGAGGCGCTTTGACCCAACTGTATTTACCCTCTTTTTTCAATCTGCCATCGGCTTCGAGGTCGGTATAGAGCGGCACCGTTTTGCCCTCGTAGGGTGAGAGTGGTGCCTCGTCAGCGTACCATGCACGGCTTGCCTCTTCAGTGATATGCGCTACATCGAAATCTTCGACATTTGCAAAATCGTGCCCTTTGATGATGCCATGAGCAAAGAGCGGCACACCGTTGCCCATCTCATACCCACCACACGCCATGAAGTTGCCATTGGCGCGTCCTTCACCACTACGCATCTGCTCGCCATACGCCTCGACCAACATCACCATATCAGGCAAATAGGCACGCTGGACAAAATCGTAGGCATCTTTGATGATAAACATAAAGTCATTGAGACGTTGTGGATTGAGCATATCAGCGACGCTGGTGACACCGCCCACGACGAGATTTTGAGGGTGCGGGGTTTTGCCTGCGAAGATGGCGATGGCTTTGGAGAGTTCGCGTTGGATGCGAAGTGCTTCGAGGTAGTGATTCATGTGCAATAAATTTTGCTCAGGGGTGAATCGATAGGCGCTGTGTCCCCAATAGCCATTGGCAAAGAGTCCCAATCGCCCTGCTCCCACAAACGACTGCAATTTTTCAGCAACACTGCTGAGGTGTCCGCGTGCATTGCGGTAGGGGTGCGCGGTGTAGGCGTACGCTTTTTGTGCGGCAGCTTCAGGGTCGGCACTCAGTGCACTCACCACATCGACGAAATCGAGCGAGTGCAAATGATAGTAGTGGACAATGTGGTCTTGGATAAAGAGCGAAAGCGAAACGAGATTGCGAATGATGGTGGCGTTGCGTGGCAGGGTCATGCCGTAGGCATTTTCGACCGCTGAAATAGAGGCGCGGTAGTGAGAATTGGTGCACACACCGCAAATACGCTGGGCGATAAGACCTGTATCGCGTGGGTCTCGACCTTGCAAAATCGTCTCGATACCACGGAAGAGCTGTCCTGAAGCCCACGCCTCTGTGACGACGCCCTCATCGTCTACTTCTATCTCTACACGTAAGTGCCCCTCGATACGGGTAATCGGGTCGATAACGATGCTTTTTTTGGGTGTCATGGTAGGTACCTCTAGGGGGCAAATGTAAGTCGATTGTAACACACTTTGGCTTACTCACATTGCAGTTATAGCAGTGAGCTATTTTCCTTTTTGTGTGTTATTATCTACTATTACAAAAGTATCACATGGTAGTGCATGAATAAAAAACAGTTTTTCGTATCTTTGAGTACTCTTTTGGTCATTTTGGGTGTGGGAACGCTACTGACCTACTATATCCAAAGTAAGATTGCCCATCTTCACACCACGATTTATGAAGAGGAAGCAAAGGCACTTCACCAAACCCTCCAGCAACTCATCGAAGCAAAAGCCAAAACCACCCTCTCCATCGCAACCGCCCTCTCCAACAACGAAGCGTTTAAAACCGCCCTCAAAAAAAATGACCAAAATACGCACGAAACGCTCAAAGATATCGCCTTACAACTGCGCACTACCTCGGGCTACGATACCTTGTGGATGCAGCTTGCCACCGCCAAAGGTGTCGCACTAGGACGTAGCTGGACGCGCAACCAAGGCGACGATTTGACCAAACTGCGCCCAGACGTTGTACAGATGATTGCCAATCCACAACCCCAAAGCGTCATTAGCGTGGGCAAATTTACCATCACTTTCAAAGCAATGGTGCCTATTTTTGAGGGGGGAATTTACCTAGGGTACATAGAGCTTATCGCCCATTTTGACTCTATCGATGCACTCTTGTCACGCATGGGTGTCGCGCCTCTGCTTTTGGTAGATGAGAAGTACCACGCACAGCTCACAGCGCCGCTGACCAAACGTTTTGTCCAAAAGTACTACATCGCCACAGTGAATCTAGCCCCCTCCATCTACACGCTACTAGAGCTAGAGGGTGAAAATCTCCATGAGCTCTTAGAGATTCAAAACTACGCCATCATCGCAGGCAATTTTGTGACGCTCTTTACGCTACACGATTTGGCGGGTCAAAAAATGGCCTACTACTTTATGCTCAAACCCCTCTCGCAGTTTGATTTTTCCAAAATCAACGAATTTATCGAGACTATCGCCTACTTAACACTCATAGGGGTCGCTATTGCACTTCTTTTTGTCCTCTTTTTTTACCTGCGCAAAAAGAGCATCGAGAAAGAGCGCCTCTATTTTCGCCAAATCATCGACTCCTCTAGCGATATTCTCATCGTCACCAACACCCTCCACCCTCTCGATGCCAACCGCCACTTCTTTGAGTTTTTCGATACCTATGAGAGCCTTGCCGCTTTCGATGCTATCAATGGTTGCGTCTGCAATCTCTTCGAAAAAGAGGAGGGATTTGTCGCCAAAGATATGGGGGAACAAAATTGGGTAGAGTACATCATGAGCCGCCCTAAAGAGCAGCACAAAGTCAAAATACTCTACAACAACATCCCGCATATTTTCAGCATTCGCTTGCGCTTGTTGCATGAAGACCGAGAGGATATCTACACCGTCGTACTCACCGACATCACCCAAGCTGAAGCGTATCGAGAGAAACTCGAAAAAATCTCCCAAACCGACACCCTCACAGGCATTGGCAATCGTTATTTGTTCAAAAACTCCCTCCAAAACGAAATCAACCGAGCAAGTCGCTATGGGCAATTAGTCAGCGTGCTTATGTTCGATATCGACCACTTCAAAAAGGTCAATGACACCTACGGGCACGACATCGGGGACAATGTCCTCATCGAAATCACGCAAGCTATCTTGCCACTTTTACGTCAAAGCGATGTCTTTTGTCGCTACGGAGGCGAGGAGTTTATTATTATTTTGCCCCAAGTGGCGCTCAACGAAGCACGTATCACCGCAGAGCGTATTCGTCACCATATTGAGCTACTTATCATCGAGCCGCTGGAACGCATCACGATTAGTATCGGGGTGACCCAATGGCAAAAGGGCGAATCTATCGATGCCCTGCTCAAACGCGTCGATAACGCACTCTACCTCTCCAAACACGAAGGGCGCAACCGCGTGACGGCACTCTAACCATGATGAAATGTTACTACCGCACCCCACAAGGCTTGCATATCCTCGATACAATAGAGGCGCTACAAGCTCTGCCCTCCTATGACCATGTGGTGTGGATAGACCTCTTGAAACCCACGCCTCAAGAGACCCAAACCATCGAAAACCTTTTCGCGCTTGTTGTGCCTACGCCTCAAGAGAGCCAAGAGATAGAGATAAGCTCTCGCTATTGGGAAGAGGCAGACCAAATCAAAATCAACAGCTATTTTTTGATAGGCGTCGATGGTGCGCCCCACAATGAGACGGTCTCTTTTATTTTGAAAGGGGATCTGCTTATGAGTGCGCGCTACGAAGAGTTGCGCAGTTTCGATGAGTTCAACAAACGTCTTTGGAGCGCACCGCGACTCTACGAAAATGGGTTTGCTATTTTTTGTCACATCCTCAATATCCGTATCGATATCGACGCCGACACCATCGAAAACCTCACCAAAGAGATAAGCAAAATGCGCAAAAATCTCTTCGCCGAAGCAGAAAAAGAGCACAACACCTTGCTCAAAAAAATCGCCCATTTTGAGGATTTCAGTGCCAAAATCCGCGAAAACCTCACCGACAAACAGCGCATCCTCTCATCACTGCTTAAATCAACACTCTACGAAACACACAACAGCGATATTCCCATCATGCTCAATGACCTTTCGTCACTTATCGAGCACACCAATTTCAATTTCGAACGCCTCGATTACCTCCAAAATATCTTCATCGGTATGGTGAGCATCACTCAAAACAAAACCATCAAAATCTTCACCATCGTCAATGTCATCTTCCTACCGCCTACGCTTATCGCTAGCATCTACGGTATGAATTTCGTCCTTATGCCAGAGCTGGGTTGGAAATACGGCTACTTGCTCTCGGTGGGAATGATGCTCTTTTCGTCCGTGTTGCCGCTCTATATTTTCCGCAAAAAAGGGTGGATGTAGCGCGTGAAAAAAATCGCGCTTTATGCACTGCTCGTAGCGCTTTTTGTAGGCTGTACGCCCCAAGAGGAGCGTTGTACTTTGGCAAGCGTCGAGACCTACACCTACGATGCCAACAAAAGCTTGCTAGCGCATCTCTATGAGGATAAGGCATACGGCAACACACTAGAAGAGCGATACGATTATGAGGCGAGCAGTACGACCCTTTCGCTCTATAACAACAGTGTGTTGAGTCGCTACTGGAAAAAGTGGTACAACACGCAAAGTGCGATTGTCAGAAACGAAACCTACGATGCCAATGCAAGTTTGCGCTCCTTGGAGCTTTGGACGCGCGATGCGAACAACACCCTTTTGCTCTACACCAAAGAGAGCAATCTAAGTGATGGCAACTACTCCGAAGCGTACACCTACCTCTCAAACAATCTTGTCGAGACAACGGTCAAAAAAAATGGGGCATTTTTCTCGCTCATGACCAGCGACTATAACGGCACTCTCGAAACCAACAGAAGCTATTTTGAGACCAATACGACGAATTTGGTATGGTCAAAAACCTACCTCTACAATGAGTCCAATGCGACGATACGACAAAACCATTACGGTGCGTCAGGTGCATTACAAGAGTACTTCACGGTAGCCTACTCTGTGGTCGATACACTCAACCAAAGCGTGCAAGAGTACTACGCTCCAACACTCTCGACCACGACCACCCTCCAAAAAGATGCCAACGGCAACACGCGCTACCTAAAAATCGTCGAGCATGCCACTGCACGTACCACAGAGATGTTTTTCACCTACGTCGATACGCTTCTATCCCAATGGTATCTCACTCTCAATGGCACCAAAGAGCGCTACGCCACCTACACCTACACTGACCAAAACCTCTCCACGATTAATACCTACGAGTGTCGATAGAGGTGTGAAGCGTTGCCCTTTTTAGACCGTGCGCACTTTGTGCGTCTGGTAGTGGAAAAAGGCGACAATCTCTCCTAGTGCATGCACATGTGAAGCCAATTTCGCCGCTATGGTTTTGACCTCATCGATAGCGGTTTTGGCGTTTTGTCCCTCTTGGATTTGGGTATGGGTGACACGAATCGCCTCCTCCATTTTGGTGCCTACGCTCTGGACAGAGGTGTGAATATGGTCGAAAATCGCGCTGGTATCGCTGACGGTTTTGACCCCTTTATCGATGACGACGAGTCCCTCATTGGCGGTATCGACGGCGTTGTTGGAGTGCTCTTTGAGGACATTGAGGCGTACACCAATATCGGTAGTCGCTTTTTGGGTCTTCTCTGCCAATTTACGTACCTCGTCCGCTACGACGGCAAAGCCTCGTCCATGCTCACCTGCGCGTGCTGCCTCGATAGCGGCATTGAGCGCGAGCAGATTGGTCTGCTCAGCGATGTCATTGATGAGTCCCACCATCGCCTCGATGTCGCTCACGCTACTAGAGAGCGAATCAATGCTGGTTTTGAAATCGTTCATCGTATGCTCCATTGAGCGAATCGAAGTGACGACTTTGCCTATCGAATCGACCCCAACGGTGGCATTTTTTTGCATCGCTTGACCCGCTTGAGCCACCTCTTGCATGCTTTGCGCTACCGCTTCGATACTCTTTTGCAAGGCATCGTTGGAGCTACCCAGTCGCACCGATGCACCCTCTAGGGCACCGCTGGAGCCATCGACATGCTCGACCACACCGCCCAACTGCACCACAAAGGCTTGCAGACGTTCTATCATGGCACGCAGGGCATTGCCTAGCTTATCGCGCTCCCCTTTGGACTCCACCGAGGTATCTAGCTCACCATGCGCAATATGATTTGCCGCTTCGCTGGCTAAATTGACCTCATCGACGAGGACATTAAAAATACGCGCCAAATCACCCGCCTCGGTGCCTATCTCCTCCTCGACCTTCTTGTCAAAATCGCCTGTGCGAATCATGTAATTCATCGCATCGTAGGTCTCTAGCATCGTCTGCTTGGCACCATGCTCCATCTCGTTGAGCCCGCGTGTCTCGTATTCTGGTGGGACACGTAGGGTTCGCGTGAATTTGAATATCCCAAAGAGTATCAATCCAATCGTAAACGCCCACCCAAAGGCACTTGCCACGCCGATAGCTTGGATACCTAACTGCGCCAAATTATCCTTGGCGGGTAGCGCCTCGGCAGGGGCGAAAATCGCCAAGGCAAGCGTCCCGTAGGCACCCGAAAAACCGTGCACTGGAATAGCCCCCACAGGGTCATCGATACGTAGCACATGAATGAGCAACAGCTCTGCGCCGTAAACCACCACACCTGCACCGATACCTATGTACAGTGCGCCCACAGGCTCTACCACACTACACCCAGCCGTAATAGCGACCAACCCTGCCAAGGTACCGTTGAGCATCTTCTCGACGCGCGGTTTGCCCGTGATGATACGCGAAAGTGCGAAGGTGGTGATGCCCCCAATTGCCGCCGCTATCGAGGTATTGACGATAATTTTGGCAGCACTGCCATCACCTACGAGGGTACTACCACCGTTGAACCCAAACCACCCGAACCAAAGAATAAAGACCCCAATAACTGCGATGGGAATATTGCTAGGGGGGATATCATTGACACGTCCCTGCGCATCGTAGCGCCCAATACGTGGTCCGATAATCCACGCACCTGCCAATCCTACCCATGCCCCCACGCTGTGTACCACGCTAGAGCCTGCAAAATCGACGAATCCCATCTGCGCTAGCCATCCATCCGCGTGCCACACCCAATGTCCGTAGACGGGATAAATGAGCACCGTAATGACAATCGCCGTGACCAAATACGCCTCGAAGCGCATCCGCTCCGCCACCGCACCCGATACGATGGTCGCGGCGGTACCTGCGAAGACCGCTTGAAAGATGAAATAGGCGTAATCGAACGGTGTCTCGCGCCCTATGAGCATAAAGGCATCACTCCCAAATAGCCCACTTACACTTGTCCCAAACATCACCCCAAACCCTATGAGAAAAAAGCCCATCATCGAAAAGAGCATATCGCTAAGGTTTTTCATCGAGACATTGATAGAGTTTTTGGCACGCACCATGCCTGCTTCTAGGGCGCTAAAACCCGCCTGCATGAAAAAAACCAACGAAGCGGCTAACAAAATCCAGACAAAATTGAGGTTTTCTTGGCTTGTTTGGGTGGCGTGAAGTAGCCACGGCATCGCGATAAGTAGAGCAAAACGCATCGTATCTCCTGATAAGACAATAGTGTTGCTATTGTCTCACAATGCGTAGGTGTTGCATCAGTTTTTGTGATATGAATGTGTCAAAAACAGCCTAAAAAAGAGGCACAAAATGGGAGAAATCGAAGAGGGATGGATGAAAAAAGGGGCAGGAGGGTACTCTATGTTGATACTCTATTTGACAATAAAGTAAATAGAGCTAAATGTCTCTTTTTTTATTTTTGATTGCCATTTTTTTTCGCGCATCGAGACTCTCTTTTTGCTTGAGGTCATATTGGGTCAAAAACATCTCTCTTGCATGAACAAAACGCTCATTTTGAGATTTTTTGGCGAATGTTTTGTAGTGCAGATGTTGAGGTAAAAAATCGAGTGAGTTATCACCCTCATCATCGAGCGCTTTGAAAGCATCGATATAGTCGCGTATCGATGTGCTTTGGCTATGGGCAAAGGAGTAGATGCGCTCCACCTCTGCAATATCTATCAAATTTTTCTCCAAAATAATGGCGCCATCGAAGAGGTCTCTGCTCTTTTGTCGATTGAAAAGTGCAAATATTTTGAGTGCCACAATCGTTTCTAAAGTCGCAATTTTGAGTGTCGCACCCTCTTCGATGGGCGTAGGATGGGCACGTTGTAAAATAGCGTGCCCAATGGGATTGCGGAAGTAGGAAAATTCGAGCTTGATACCTTGAACCATAAATTTGAGATGGTAGTTCTCTATCTCTTCGCCTGTGTTGATGCTAAAAGCTGAAGCGTTTTTGTCCTTGATGTGGCGCGCACCTAGACTAAAAGCAAACGCTTTTATCTGTGCCACGGGAAGCTTTTGGGTCGAGACAATATCGATGTCGTAAGAGACGCGATGGCGTAGATAGTGCGCAAGCGCTGTGCCGCCAATAAAAAAAAGCGTAGGCGTATCGAAAATCGGGTGATTTTTGATGCTGTCGATAAATGTTTCAATCTCTTTTGTCATGCAATCTCCACGCTTCAAATCGCTCTAATAGAGTTCGTATTTTTTGATACGTCTCATTATCGCGTTTTTTGTACATTTTCAAGCACTCTTTGAGGAGCCTCTTGTACCCAAAAAGTGCATACAACCCCATCAAATCCTCTTCTGTATAGTCGGTGAGATAGGCGCGAATCAGTGTCGTAGCATTTATCTCAAATCCATCTTGTACGCTCCAAAAAAGATCATTGACAAAAAGCGATTTATCCAATGCAATGGTACGTTGAGAGGCTTTGTAGAGTGTTTTGTTGGTAGGCTTATAAAAATAGCCTCTCTTAGGTTTGACAATCTCTCCACTGTCTGCCAAACGTGAAAGATAGACTCTGCTTTTGTCACTCATAGCGGTGAGTTTGGCGATAGGGTATAGCGTGTCTATTTTGAGCTTTTTAATTTTTTTTAATAATTCTGAAAAGTCCGATATATTGGCACTTTTGGCGATATTTTTCATGCCAATATTATACATAATTGTTTCAAAATAGCATGCCTTTTACGCATTGATTTTCTATGAATCTCTCCCGAATCGGGAGAGATTACGCCGTAGGCAGTTGACGCAGGAGTCAAAAATACGTTGTTTATCGACCTCGTAGTGGGAGGTTTTGCTCCACGATTTTGGCATTTTCCACTGACAAAACATCATCCACCACCTCTTTGTATTCATCGATAAAATAGGCTTTGAATGCGTCGTAGCTACCTGTTTCGTAATATGTCACAAGCGAAGCCAAATATCGAGATACTCTCTCTTCACTGGGAATATAGAGCATTTTGCCGCTTTGTTTGAGCGATACATTGAGCATCGCCCTTGCTGTTCTTTTGTTGCAATCCTTGAAATATTGCAGATACGCTAAATTGCAATGCAGATAGATTGCTTGGTCAAAAGCATTGGGTATTGTGGCATACCGCTCGAACATGACATCGAGTGCATCATCGAGTTTTTTTGCCCCATCGAGCGGTACATATTCGCACCCTGATATTGTCACCGCTTGCTCTCTGGGTGTTGCTCTTGCGCTATCTGCCACCATCTCATCACAGAGTATGTAGTGCAACTCTTTGAGCGTGGTTTTGCTAGCACCCAAATCCTCTTGGACAGAGAGATAATAGGCATCTCTCAAATTAAGTATCATTTTTGCGTCGCTGTATCTTTTGCCGCCAGCGGTGAGTCCATATTCCAAAAGCGTGAGTGTGTCCATTTTGTCATAGCGATTGCCCTCGATTTTGGCACTTGCGTGTATGAAATCGATACCCAAACTATTGACGTAGCTTTTGTTGGAGAGAAATTTGGAGAGAGAAACCGCTTCGTTGAGTCTATCGAGTGTGTCGCGCTCTTCTGGAGTGAAAATTTCGATGTTATCGAGAAAATGGGGATTATAGGGAATCATCTTTTTATCAAAACTCATCTTTTTTATCCATAGACGACCTCGCTTTCGATTGTACTTTTTAGTTCAGGTCTCATACGGTCATGTGCTGTAACAAGGTCAACCTTTTTATTGAGCTCTTTTTCAATCTGCACCCATAAACCAGCGACCGCCATAAAAGTTTTTTTGTTTGTATGCACATACAAATCAATATCACTTTCGTCAGTTGCTTCATCTCTAGCATAGCTTCCGAAAAGACCAATTTTCTCGATACCGTATTTGGCTTTGAACTCTTGCATGTGCGATGATAGATAGTCAAGAATGGTTTGTTTGTTATGTTGCATTCTCAACTCCTTTGGAGAGTCTGCTCTGGCTCGATGTCGCTTTTTAACTACGCCGTAGGCAGTTTGCGTTGGTTGGCGTAGGAGTCAAAGGCGATGACACCCTCACCACACCCAAAACAGCCGTGTCCCACTTGGACAGGCCATGAGGTGCCTTCGTTGAATTTGACCAGTGAGCAGTTGAGATCCGCATAGGGACCTTTGCATCCCATCTGGAAGAGGCACCACCCTTTTTTGGCACCCTCGTCGCCCCACTCTAGGACAAATTCGTCCAAATCGTAGTGACCGCGACGCTCACAATTGTCGTGGATACGTTGTGAGTATGCCCAAAGTGGGCGGTTTTTGGCATCGAGTGCTGGCAACTCATCGAACATGATGTAGTGCAGTAATGTCCCTACGACATTGATAGGATTGACGGGACAACCCGGAAGATTGATAACATCATCGCGACCTAGCGCCTGTGCGACACCTACTGCGCCCGTAGGATTGGGTGCTGCGGCGACCACACCGCCATCGAGCGCGCAACTGCCTATCGAGAAGACCGCGGCGGCATCACGAGCGACACGACGCAACAGTGCCTCACCCGTCTCACCTTTGGGACCAATACGCAAAAATTTACCCTCCATGCCCAGTGGCACAGCGCCCTCTACGAGTAAAAGATAGCGCCCTTTATCCTCTTCGATAATAGTATCGAGGGTGAGTTCCGATTGGTCACCGCTAGCCGCCATGAGAAGCTCATGGTAATCAAGCGAAATATATTTGAGGATAAGGTCATCGACTTTGGGGTGCGCGGTCTTGATAAACGCCTCACTGTTGCCCGTACAATCGGAAAGCTCTAGCCAAATGATGGGGATTTTGTTGAGCTGCTTGACGCTTTTGTCCACCAACGGCTCCATACTTGGGTCGAGGCGCATCGAGGAGGTAATCATCGAGACCCATCGATTGTACTCTTTGTTCATGTCCATGCTCTCTAGTGCCGCATCGAGGTTGGTAGCGTCGATACGGTTGGCAGGGTGAAGACGGTTGAACTTCTCGATACGTTTTTCGATAGCGGCGCGTTTGGCGGCTTCGATAGCTTCTAGGCGTTCACGCTGTATGCGTGCTGCCATTTCGGGGTCTACGGGGGTTGCTTTTATGATATCCGAGACATCTTTTTTGCATCGACCGCAAGTGCGCCCTGCTTTGGTATAGGGCTTGAGTCCTGTGAAGTCGGTCACGGCGTTGGATTGGATGATATCGACCAAATCTTGGGCGTAGACGCTCTCACAGCTACAGACCAATCGACCCCGTTCGCTCATGAGACGATTGGTATAAAAATAGCCTGCATCGACATCGTTTTTGGCTTCGATGATGCGTGAAAGTGCCATCGGGTCGATATTGGAGTTGATACCGATGAAGCGCACCAATTTGTTGTCACGCAAAATATATTGGTCGATACGACCCTCTTTGGCGGACTCGATAAGGAGATTTTCGTTTTCACTGCTCTCCTCGTACCACGGTGCACTCACATCGGTGAAGAGAAACGCCCCTACTTTGAGTCCATCGATAGCCACCTCGGTGCTAAAAGGGGTAGGCTCTTTGCCCACGATGTGTGAGATGGCGGCATCAGCTTGACGCGTACACTCCTTGACACGCCCTGCGATAAAGCCACTGCTAGCTACCTGCGCCGCTTCACCTACAGCATAGACAAAAGGGTCGCTACTTTGCATGAAGTCGTTGACGACGATGCCCTTCTCGACGGTCAAAGAAGCGCGTGCGAAAGCAACATTGGGGGCAATTCCCACCCCAAAAACGATAAAAGGGTTCTCGATGGTGTGTCGATGCATCACCACAGAAGTGACGCGATTGCCCTCGATGACAGGCGTGACTATCTCCTCTTCGAAGAGCACTTCGACACGTGGGTCTTGCTCAAAGATTTTTTGCAACGCCGCGATGCCTTGGGGAGAGAGTGATTTGTCGTAGAGGTGGCGACCGCGTGAGACGACGTAGATTTTGTGTGCGGTGGGTAGACGCATAAGCGTATCGAGAAGCTCCAGTCCGATGGGTCCTACGCCCATGATGAGGACATTAGCCCCCGCTACCCCTGCGGCGATACGAGCACTATCAGAAGCAGAGCGGAAGGTGGCGACGTTGGTCAGATTTTCGTGTGGGAAAAGGGAGCGCGGTTTGGAGCCTGTGGCGACGATGAGTCGGTCATATTTGTAGCTCGCGTGTGCCGTGTAGATACGTCGCTCTTGGGTATCGATGCTCTCTACGGCTTCACCCAATGCCAACTCTACGCGACCATCCAGCGCCAAGGTCACCCCCTCTTGGGACTCACTGCCATTGACCAGTGCGCACAGATGGATACGGTCATAAGGTGGCATCGCCTCATCGCTCACGATAAGCACCTCAGCATTTGGCATAGCCTCTAGCAACGCATTTGCCATATAAGCCCCTGCAATTCCCCCGCCTGCAATTACGATACGCATCTTCTCTCCTTTTTTGATTAGGTGTGGCTCATCACACAATTTCGCCCTTGGGCTTTGGCACTGTAGAGTGCATCATCCGCATGACGTGTCACATCATCGATAGAGGTAGCACCGTCCAATATCGCTACGCCAAAACTCGCCGTCAAACTCCCCACGCCTAGAAAATAGTGCGAAGCAATTGCTTCACGCAAATTTTGGGCAATGACGATGGCTTGTGAGAGTGAGGTGTTGGGGCACAACACCATAAACTCTTCGCCGCCCCATCGACCCACCGTATCCGTAGCGCGTAGAGTCTTGCGCAAAATCGTGGCAAACTCCACCAACACCCTATCGCCTACCGCATGTCCGTGGGTGTCATTGACCTGCTTGAAGTGGTCGATATCGACAATCATCACCGCCGTAGGTGTGCCATAGCGCGTAGCCATCCCCTCGAAGTAGTTGAGCTTTTCATCCAGTCCCATGCGATTGACCAGCTGTGTGAGCAAATCGGTACGCGAAATCGTGCGCAGTTTGCGGGTGTAGACGCGTAGCTGAATATAGTGCAACATAAAAAGCAGCAGCAATACGCCCAACACCCCAAAAATTTGGTACATGCGGGTGTAATCAGCGGCTACGCTCTCTTGGACGGTGACCCAATGGTTGTAAATCTCTTGAATTTGAGCCTCTGTGACACTCTCAACGAGCTTTTGCATAATAGAAAAGAGTATCGCATCGTCGTTGCGCACCCCAACACCTAGCTTGATTTCATGCGGTAGGCGCGAAGAGATTTTGAGCACCCCTGTGAACTCTTTTTGGATAGTGTGGGCAATGACCATGAGATTGTCCACGTAGCCGTAGAGCTCCCCTTTTTGCACCATCTCCAAAGCTTGCATGATGTTATCCACCTCAACGATGCTAAGCCCTTTGTGCTCTTTTTTGAGAATCTCTGCCATCGCGTAGCCTCGCACCACGCCGATTTTGACCCCACGCAACGAGCCAAAATCCTCTGTGTAGGGCTTGTAAATATCAGTCGCCAAGACGATGGGCAAATCGACGTAGTCCGTCGTGAAGCGCATATAAGTTTCACGCTCTTGCGTAGGAGAAGCTAAACTGAAAAGGTCGCACGCTCTGTTTTTGGCAGCATCGAGAGACTCTTGCCATGAGGTAGTAGGATAGAGCTCAAAAGCGAGCTTGCTTTTTTGAGACAAGAGTCCAAAAAAATCTGCCGCTATACCGATGTGTTTGCCCTCTACGATAGCCTCGAAGGGCATCCAGCTAGGGTCTACGCAGAGTTTGACTCTCCCTTTTTGGGCGATATACGCCTCCTCTTCTTGGGTCAATGCCACTTGCGGCTTGGCATCTTCAAAGATGAAATGCTCCAAGTTCATCTCTTGCGCCCCCACAATCCCCAACTCTTCAAACTCTTCGGCAATCATACGCACACGTCGAGGGTCGATAGAGCCTATGGGATAGACGGTGGGGAGCATAATATTTTTGATTTGGTTGGCTTCGTAGCGCAATGCTTCGCCGCTTTTGGATTGAGAATTGTAGAGACGCTCTATGAGTGATACGCTCTCATCGATGTGTGAGAGCGCATACTCCCATCCGCGTATCGAGGCATCACGAAAAGCGCGTACACGTTCGGGACTTTGCACCGCGTAGGTTTTGGAGCAAAAGAGATTGACATCGTAAAACTCTGCGCCGTAGTTGGAAGGTTTGATGAGATGATAAGGCACCTCCGCCTTATCGAGCATGTAGGTCTCATTGGTGACAAAAACCACCATTGCATCGACCTTTTTGGCGGCAAAATCGGCAATGTTAAAGGTCGGAGTGACTATCTCAATATCCTTGAGTCCCATAGCAAAACGGCGTAGCATCATCAAAATCGTCGCGCTTTGCAACTCACTCTCGATACCCTCGATACGCTTCCCAAAAAGGTCACTGGGCAGACGTATATGGGGCTGTGTAGCGATGGCGAGGGGTGAGTGCTTGAAAAAATTGGCAATAAAACGCACCTCTTTGCCCTGCAAATAGGCAGCGATGAGACTCGAATAGGTCGTACCGAAAGTATTGGTGCCATCCAAGACACTCTCGATGACATCGATGCTAGGGTTGTACTCTACAAATTCGACGTCAAAACCCGCCTCTTGGTAGTAGCCCTGCTCTTTTGCGGCATAAAAACCTGCAAACTCAAATTGGTGCTTCCACTGCAACTGCAATCGCACCTTTTCCAAGGGCGCTGTCCACGCCACCGAAAATGTCAAAATGAGCACTAAAAACCATCGACCTAATTGCACTGGTTCCCTTTTGTCGTTATGCCTTAGTGTACATTGCACCACGTTAAAGTGAGCCTAAAGTGAGCCTAAAGTGAGGGCGTATTAGAGGGTGTAGCTTGCGCTTTTTGCGCCTCTTTTTTCGCCTTTTTCGCGGCGGCGAAATCGTCGCGCGATTGACGTGCGGCACTTTGATACGCTTTCCATGTGCTGTTTACCGCGTCGATTTTGGTGGCGATGGGCGGTTTTTGGGCGGTTTGGGTGAGTGCCTCATCGGGTTTGGGGCAGGCGCGCACGCACTCACCACAATAGATACACAAGTGCGCATTGTAGGCGTACTCTTTGAGGCCGTCAGGGTGTTGGAAAAATACGATAGCCTTGGGTGGACACGCCTTTTCACACTGGTCGCAAAAAGTACAGCTATCGACATCATAGGCAATCAGCCCTCGATAGGTAGCGGGTAGCTCGATAGGCTTAGCAGGGTAGGCGTGCGTGACAGGCGTGGCAAAAAGATGGCGCAACGCATCCCAAAGTGCTCGTATCATCTGCCCCTCCTATTTTGCCGTGCACGACATGCAAGGGTCAAACGACGCCAAAATCGCAGGTGCATCGGCGTACATCGAACCCTCAAAGGTGCGAATCATGGCAGGAATCGTACTAAAAGTAGGCGTTTTGATACGCACACGGTCAAGTATTTTGTTGCCACTGCCACGCACGAGATAAAAAATCTCTCCACGCGGTGCCTCGATACGCACTATCGCTTGACCGTTGGGTTTGCCACGTACTTTTTGAATAATCTCACCCTCTGGGATATTGCGTACGATGTTTTGGGACATCTCGATGGAGTTGAAAATCTCTGCGAGACGTACACGGTTGCGTGCATCGATATCGCCTGCGGTGTGGGTCTGAATGGCGTAGCCTACCTCGTGGTAGGGGAAGGTCGAGGTTTGAGAGCGTACATCGATAGCTAGACCGCTAGCCCGTGCGATAGGTCCCAAAGCATTGAGCTTCATCGCATCCTCTAGGGACAAAACCCCGATGCCTTGGTAGCGACGGCTCAACGTAATATTGGTATCGAAAAGCCCATAAAGATGCTCGATTTTTTCGCGCAAACGTGACAATTCACTGTCAACATGTGCGGCTACCATGGCATCGATATCGCGGTTTACGCCCCCTATCGTGACGTAGTCAAACTGCACACGGTTGCCTGTGATGGACTCTTGCAGACGCATGACGATTTCGCGCTCGTGCATGATTTGCATGAAAAGCGCCTCGAACCCTGCATTTTCTGCGGTATGCGCTAGACACAACATATGCGAATGGATACGGTCTAGCTCCACCATAAGCATACGCAAATAGGCGATACGCGGGGTCATCGATACGCCCAACAGCTCCTCGACCGCTAGGACATAGGAGGTAGAGTGCGTAATAGCACACAATCCACACACACGCGCCACCACCGTGGCTACTTGGTCAAAGGTGAAGGTACTTGCACATGCCCTCTCCACCCCACGGTGGACAAAGCCCACATCAGCATCGACGGCAATGATGCGCTCATTTTGGGTCTGGAAGGTAAAGGCTACAGGCTCCAATAGCGCGATGTGTTGGCTACCTAGAGGGATTTGGACGGTTTTGGTATCGCTCATATGCTACATCCTACGAGGGGTAAAGTGCGTGAATCACCATCGAGATAGAGCCCTTTTGCCGCGCCCACCACCTCGACACCAAACATATCCACCACTTCGCGCTCGCTCATAATCGCACTAGGAATCATCGATGTCACGGTAGGAATGATGGTCTCATAATCGGTCGTAGTCTCAAAAATGACCAACGTATCAACCGCATAATAGGGGCTAAAAATCCACTGCAACATCAATCGACCCTCACCTAAATCGTTGCCATTGAGGGTGACAAAATGCCACAGTGACGCATCGTAAAAGGCTCCTATCTCGTCGACCACTGTCAAAAGTGTCGTGGGGCGTAGGTCGATATTCATTGAGGCTCCTTCTCTTTGGATTGCGCGAGGGTTTGCGCCATGGTGCGTCTATCGAGGTAGTGCAAGGTTTTGCGTATACCACCGAATAATCTGTGCGGTTTTTCAATGTCACGGCTCTTTTGCACCCAAATCTCTAGCGCTTTTGCCATACCATCGATAAGCAGTTGCGGACTAGGCGCACACCCCGGAATATAGACATCGACAGGAATATAGGTATCGATACCATCCTCGACGTTGTACATCCCACGAAAGACCCCACCTGTAGCCGTACATGCACCCATCGCCACGACCACTTTGGGTTCGGGGATTTGGGTGTATAGCTCCACGAGACGCTCGCGACTTCGGTACGTCACGGGTCCAGTGACCAAAAAAATATCGCTTTGTTTGGGATTGCCACGGTTGAGCACCCCAAAACGCTCTAGGTCGTAGTCAGGTCCCAAGGCGGCGAGTATCTCGATGTCACATCCATTGCAACTGCCTGCATTGTAGTGCAGTATCCACGGCGATTTTTGCGCCCATTGTCTAAACCACTTCATGCGACCAATCCTAGGAGATTTAAAAGCGCCAAGGGCAACCCAAGGGCATAAAACCATCTCACCGTTTGGGCAGGGGTGAGGCGCGCTGTAGCATTGTCGATGAGATTGGCTAACACAAAAAAGAGCGCAACTGCCACCACGCCACCCCACAAAAAGACAAAGGCGTAGATGAAGATATACTCCAAAAAGCGCGCCATGTAGAGCACCTCATAAAAAATCCCGCTGTACTCCACCTCGACACCGCCTACTATCTCTTGGTGAGCGTGCGCCATATCGAAAGGAGATTTGCCTGTTTTAAGCAGTACCACCATGAGCAATGCCACCCCCAAAAGCGGCATCGATGTCCAATAGGTGCCACCTAAAGCAATCGCACCACTCTCCCAACTCCCACTCGACACATACCACGCCACGCCCAAGAGGAGCAAAATAGGCTCATACGAGACAATAGCCAATAGCTCGCGGTTAGCCCCCACATGTGAAAAAATCGAGGGCACACTAAAGCCAGCCGTCACCAATAGCACACTGGCCAAGAGGTGAATAAAAATTGCCCACAACACATTGCCATCCAAAAGCACGACACCCACCGCTATCCACAGCGTCACAAAATAGCCCAACGCCAAAAGCGCATGACCTGAATGAATAATGGTCGTGCGTTTTTGCATCAGTTTTGCCATATCATAAAAGGGTTGCAACAGAGGGGGTCCCATGCGATGCTGCATATGTGCACGTATTTTACGCTCCGCCCCTAGGATAAATCCACCCCACAAGGGTGCCAAGAGCACTATCCAAACCATCATAGCGATACTCCCAAAAGTGTAGCCATCACCAAAAATGCGACAAACATCGCCCCAAAGAGCCAAGTGAAACTACGCTCAATATCCACACCAAAACTATAAAAATTTTGGCTCCATGTCACGCTCGTGCGCTCACCACACCCATAGACGGTTGCGCGGTCAAAGCCCAAACGTAGCCACGCCACCAAAAGTAGTAGCACCACCAAAAGCGCCAGCAATCCCCACGCGACATAGGCATACGCCCCCCACGCCAGATAAAGTACCGAAGCCATAAGTGCACCCGCCGCCAAAAACATCAACGGCACACTGTATCCCCATGAGAGCGTTATGCGTTGTGTAGGGTTTTGGGTCGCGAAAAAGAGCGAGAGGAGTTTGAAATAGAGCAGTACCAAAAGGGCACTCGCGATAATGACGCTTGCCAACACTAGCACCATATACGCCGCACCATCGATACGCCCAGCCAACGCCACAATCGCGCTGTATTTCGCCCAAAAAGCCCCAAAGGGTGGCAGTGTCAAACTCATCAACGCCCCCACCGCGCCCAACATCACCCACGGCATGGCACTAAAAAGCCCCTGCATCGCATCGAGACGTTTGGCGTGGAGTGTGCGCTCGATAACGCCTGCTATCAAGAAGAGCAACGCCTTGCCCATAGCGTGAAAGAGCATCAGCACCAGCGCCATCGTGCGACTCTGCGGGGTATCGATAAGCGCCAAAAGCATCATCAGCGCCAAAAGTGCGATAGTGGAGTAGCCCAAAACGCCTTTGAGCGTAGCCTCTTGCAGTCCTCGATAGGAGGCAAACGCCATGCTAAAGCCCAACATCAAGAGCATCATGCCACCCAACGCGGTGTGCGAAAAGGCAGGGGCAAAGAGTAGCACCATAAAGGGAGCGATTTTGACCATCGTCGCAGAGTGCAACATGGCGCTCACAGGCGTAGGAGCTACCATCGCACCCAAAAGCCATCTGTCAAAGGGCATCGTCGCGCCCTTAATCAGTGCCGCTACCATCATGAGTGCCACGACCAGTAGACTCGCCTCTCCAGCAACCCATCCATCGATATAGCGTGACGCACCTTGCGCATACGCTACCAGCACCGCGCCCAAAATCGCCACGCCCCCTAGCTGATTCATCCAGAGTGCTCGCAAAGCATTAGCACGTGCCTCCTCCTCATCGCGAAACCCTATCAATACAAAGGAGGCTAACGTCGTAAGCTCAAAGAGGAGGAAAAAGAGCATCACTTCGTTGGCTAAGACCAAGAGATTCATCACCCCCATAAACGCCAACAAGTAGGCGACGAATCGACGCTTTTGCACCGCATCGACCGCTTCAGCTTCGATATAGACCACCGCAAAGGCTACGATGAGTGCGCCCACGCCATTGATAATGAGAAGCATCCATTGCGAAGCCTCTCGCAAGAGCAAAAGCGCGCCCTCGCCATGCCCCAAAAGCACCTCGATAAGGACAAACATCACGATTTGCACTGCCGCCAACGCCACCACACCCCAATGGCGCACGCGGTATCCCACCCAGACAAAATAGCCCAACAATAACGCATCCAAAAATGCTATGAGATAGACAATTGTCTCATTTATACTCAACTGCCATGAGGTAGTCGTATCGAACAGCGCCAAGCCACCCGCACCCAAAAGTGCCAATGCCCCATAAAGCACGCCTCTATTGGGCACCACTAAGTACCCCACAGCCATAATCCAAGGCGACAAAATCAAGAAGAAAAGGAGTGTTTGCATGGACACAGTATAGCACTCCTTAATTACAAAAATTGATATAGATTTGGTAAAAACCCCTGCTATAATAGGTCTCATTTTTTCAACATTTTTACCCCAACGAAGGTTTGCCAAAAGCATCATGAGACGCCTCTTTTTTCGATTAGCGCTACTATTGATTGGGTTTGGTATGCCAGTGTGGGGATACTCTATTTTTATACTCCACTCCTACGCCCAAGAGTACCCGTGGACCAAGAAGCAACAAGAGGCTTTTTTGGCGCATCTAGCCCAACAAAAATTGCCCATCAGCCATATCGCCATTGAGTCTCTCGATACCAAGCGTATACAGCTCAACGACCAAAACAGCGAAGAAATTTATCGCTTTTTGGCGCACAAATATGCCAATTTCAAGCCCGATGCTATCTACGTCACCGATGACGATGCGATACAGTTTATGTTGCAGTATGGCGAAAAACTTTTTGGCAAAACGCCCCTCTTTTTTTCAGGCGTCAACACCCTCTCTCTCCAATCCAGACTCGATAGCGACCGCTACAGTGGGGTCTTTGAAGCCAAAGATATTGTCAAAAATATCCGCCTCCTCCAATCGCTCTACCCCAACAAACAAAAAATTCACCTCTTTGGCGATGACTCGACCACCTTTTTCGCCACCAAATCCTCTATCATGCAATACATGGCTACCCTAGGGGATATTACGCTCAATTTCGTCTCTGATACCCATATCGATACCATCCTCTCGATGCTCCAAAAAGACCCCAACACCCCCGTGCTCTTGGTCACTATCGGTGCGTGGCGCGATGAGAACAACCACGCTATGCCGCTCGATACTATTTTGGAGCGCGTGACAAGTGTGCATCATCAAATTTTTGCGATGGAAGATACCTATATTCGTCATGGTGTCATCGGAGGATACGTTACACACGCTACGACACAGGGCACAATGGCGGCGCAACTTTTGGCTGACTATCTGTCACGACGTATTATGGGCGGCTTTGTGACACAAAATGTCAACCGTTTTCTCTTCGATGAGCAAGCACTCTTAGCCTCTCACCTCTCGCTTCCCCTCGCTATTGCCTCTGAAGCCTCCTATATCAATCGCACGCCGCACTGGTTCGATAGATGGAAAGAGTACATCGGTACACTTTTGGGGCTTGTCGTCGCGCTTTTGCTCTTTATTTTGATGCTTTCCTACTATTTCATGCGTAAAAGCCAACACCTCATGCACAAGCATGCACAAAAGCTACTCATGCTAGAAAACAGCCTCGCCAAAGCGCAAGAGGTGGCGCAATTTGGGCACTGGACATGGGAGTGCACGACCCAAGAGATGCAATTTAGCGATGCGATGTATGCGCTTTTGGAGATTGATACGCATACTACGCCTAGCTATGCGCTGCTTTTGGAGCATGTGCATCCTGCGGATCGCGACTATTTCCAGACCCATATCGATGCCCTACGAGGGGGCAAAAGCCTCAAAGAGCAGTTCACCGCGCGTTTTGTCACCACAAGCAAAAAGCGACTTAGCCTCACTATTCTCATCGAATCCTCTACGCACAATGGCAAACCTGTCCATATTTTCGGGCTGATGCACGACACGACACTCACCCTCATCCAAAGCAATGAGCTTTCACTCGATGCACAAATTTTACAAAGCATCACCGATGGCGTTTTTGTCTTCGATAGCGCTCTGCACTGCATCTTTGTCAACCAAAGCGCCATTACGCAACGCGGCTATACCCAAGAGGAGCTACTCAAAAGCACCCCTTCGCAATTGGGACTCTTTTGGGAGGAGTTCAATGAGCGCATCCTCCTGCAACACGCAAGCCAACACAACAAAGTCTATTGGAATGAGACAACCCATCTGCGCAAAGATGGCACACGCTTCGCCGTCGAGGTCTATGGACGTATCACCAAACTGCATGAGAGCTACTATTTCATCGTCGTCGTACGCGACATCTCCAAACGCACCTCTATTTTGCAAGCCTACGAAAACAGCCTCAAAGAGCACCAAGCACTCCTCGATAATGCCGTCGTAGGTATCTACAAAACCGATATCGAGGGCAATATCCTCTATATCAACGATGCCGTTCCCCCTATTTTCAATGCCACCTCCAAAGAGGAGATATTGAGCAAATCGCTGCCCGCCTACTACAAAAACCCCTTGCAGCGCAAAGAGTTCCTCTATGAGTTGCAACAAAAAGGCTTCGTGCGTGGCAAAGAGATTACGCTTCTGACCACCGATTTCCAAGAGCGCGATTTGCTCATCAGTGCGCACCTCACCAACGGCAGTACCATTTCGGGCATGATGATAGATATCACCCACCAAAAAGCGGTCTCGGAGCATGTCGATAGACTCTCCAAAACACTCGACCAAATCGATGATATTGTCATCATCGCCAACCCAAGCGGCACGGTCTATTTCGTCAACGAAGCCTTCTCCAAACACACAGGGTATGAGCCTATCGAGATAATAGGACACAGCGCCAATCTGCTCAAATCAGGCGAACATGGACTCTCGTTCTACAAAAATATGTGGAAAGAGCTGCAACAAGGGCACATCTTCCGCGCGCGCTTTACCAACCGCAAAAAAGATGGCACCATCTATTATGAAGAGAAAACCATCACCCCCATCAAAGACGCTAGAGGTCAAATCACCAACTTCGTCTCGACGGCCAAAGATATCACCCAACAAATCAAACTCACCCAAGAGCTAGAGCGCCTCGCCACCACCGATAGCCTCACGGGATTGATCAATCGAGGACATTTTGAGCACCTCTATGACCGAGAGATCAAACGCGCCCGCCGTCACAAAACCCCTACGGCACTGCTGATTTTCGATATCGACTTCTTCAAAGTGGTCAACGATACCTACGGACACGATATTGGGGATGCGATTTTGCGTCGATTGGCACAAGTGGTCCAAGAGAATCTACGTACCGATGATATTTTCGCTCGATGGGGCGGTGAAGAGTTCGTCGTACTACTGCCTCAAACTGCCCACGAAGGGGCGCACGCCTTGGCGCTCAAACTCCTCAAAACCGTCCAAGCCACCCCGTTCGAGCCGCTCAAACAGCTCACGATTAGCATCGGTATGAGCATGGCACGCGACGATGATACGCTTATCTCTCACTTCAAACGTGCGGACAATGCACTTTTGGAAGCCAAAACAAAAGGGCGAAACTGCCTTATCGTGCACTAGAGATTTTTGCATTACACTTTTGTTTATTCTACACCCCAAAAGGATACCTATGAAACGATGGACAGTTCTGCTTCTACTCTCACTGCTTTTTGTAGACGCCAAAAACCTCACCAATGGCTACGATGTCTACTTCTCACTTTTCGGACGGGTCGCCTCTAGCGATGCCAAGCTCTACATCGATGAGGAGGCCTCCACCTACGCCATCGAAATCTATGCCACCTCACGAGGGCTTGCCAATTGGGTCACAGGCAATGCCCAAGAGCGTCACACAAGCATGGGCAGAGTAGTCGAGGGGCAGCTTTTGCCCGACCACTATATCGCAGACCAATTTGATGACACTCAACACCGCATCAATGAGTATCGATTCGACTACGAAAACCGCATCGTCACCAAAACCTCCTACACCCTCCAAGGCAAAACACAAAGCGGCGTATCGACCTCCACACTCCCCTATTTCCCCGAAAATGACCTCACCACACTCTATTTCAACCTCCAAAAACTCATCGAGAAGAGTGACGCCACCGAGCATCGCATCCCTTGCGCAGGCAGTGACGACCCACAGGGCATCATCCTAGTCAAAGTCGAAAACGACACCAAAGATTTGCGCGACTCCCTAGAGGGCAAAGCAGGCAAAAAGGTGCGCATCGTTGCCAACCAAAAGCTCTACGGCAGTGACAAAGGACAGCTTTTCTTGAATGTAGCAGAGGGGTACAACGTCAATGCTGGCATTTTGAAAAACGTTACGTGGTTTGGGGATGTCGTACTCAAACAGACCTATTTTCGCACCAAAGAGTAAGCACTTTTCTTATCACTTTCCTCACCTCCTCGCACACGCTGTAGAGTCCCCATTGCTCCAAACATTCCGACGCTAGCGCGTCTGTGTGCACACAATGTTATAGATAACAATAATTGTGTTACAAATACGTTACAAAATATTATTTACATTTTCTTCTCTTTTGAGTACTATCCATCACCTATTACAAAGGAGAAAATATGTATTCACGTTATTTTATGCTGTTAGGTAGCGCTTTTTTGGGCATTGGATTGCTCTTTTATGCGCTCTTTCGCTATGCAGGGTATCTCAATACCCCTTTTACAGGTGCACTTCCCACCTTTTTGCATGTAGTAGCCTTTTCACTTATAAGTGCTTCTCTACTCTCAACGCCCAAGCGTCACTACGGTGCAATACTTTTTTGGCTTATGTTAAATCTACTTTTTGAGCTACTTCAATACAACTTTCACGGTGTTTTTGACCCGATGGATATGGCAGCTGCACTTTTGGGTGGAGTTTTTGCTCTGCTTATTCTTACGCTGGGTCATCACATCTACCCTCAAAAGTATCGCGAAGTTCACTACATGCGACTCAAACTGGCAAGCACACTCTTCGCAGGAGGTCTCCTCATGAGTGGCTCTGTCTATTTGTGCTATGAGCCTGTCTACATGAGCTACGATACCTTGCGAACAAACTATCCCAAACTCTCTACACACGATATTGCCAAGACGGGCAAAATTGTGCTCTACAACAACTATCTCTACGTCACAGAACCCAATGTTGGCATCCATGTTTATGACAATCAAGACCCTGCTAACCCACAAAAAAAAGCCTTCATCGAGCTACCTGGAAGTGTCGATAGCGCTATCAAAGATGGCATGCTCTACGCGGATAGCTTTATCGATTTGGTCGTTATCGACATTAGCACTATAGCAGAGGGCAATATCACGCTGGTTTCGCGTCTAGAGGATGTTTTCAAGTACAACGCTTACCAAGTTTTCGAAGATGAATATCCTTGCCTTATTGGCAAAGATGAAACCAAAGGAGTAATCATTGCGTACGAATAGATGGTTTGCCGTCCTAACGGCAGGAATTTTCGCACTAAATTTTGGAGGGTGCCAAAACAACTCCTATACAGACCCCTCTAGCACCACAGGCGAAGCTGGCTCTATGTCACGTTTTGCCATTATCGAGGATACCCTCTACGCTATCAACAGTGCTAAAATCAACGCCATTGATATCTCCATACCCACTGCACCGCTAAAAGCGAGTCGAACAGACGCGGCATGGGGCATCGAAACTCTCTTTGCCTACAATAATTACCTCTACGTAGGGGCATTTGATGGTATGTATATTTATGAACAAGAGGTGAGTACAGGAGACCTTACATTGGTCGGGCACACTTCACACGCTCGCAGTTGTGACCCTGTTATTGTCTCTCAAGACGTCGCCTATGTCACGTTGCATGCAGGAGGTGGTTGCTCCGTTTCAAACACCAATGTTCTAGAGCTTTATAATGTCAGCGACCCCTCCAAAGTGACACAAATCCTCTCGAAAAACATGTGGGAACCCAAAGGATTGGACATCGATGGGAATCAGCTGTTTGTATGTGATGGTGATGCAGGACTCAAAGTCTACGACATCAACCGCACGGCAACAGAGGTCAATGCGACCTACACCGATATCAATGTAACACTCACACGTGCCATGAACGATAGTACACTTGACTGCTACGACCTCATCGCACACAACAACATCCTCTACATCAGCAACGAAGACTCCATCGTCCAATACAGCTATACAGGCGAAACTTTGACCAAACTCAGCACCATTAGCCAATAGGAGAGCTTCGCGCTCTTCCAACATCAACTAACATCGATTTAAGTTTTCAACATTATAATCACACCTTATTATAATTATTAAAAAAATAAGGAAATGAAATGAAAACAGTCATTATTGGTGGTGGAATCGCGGGTCTAGAAACAGCTATCTATTTGCGCAAATACGGTCAGGAGGTGACGCTCGTCTCAGAGCGCGATTACCTCTATCTCTACCCTACCTCGATTTGGATACCTACTAGCGGTACACGTTTTGAGGATGTGGCACTTCCCTTGGCACCTTTTGCCCAAAAACATGGCTTTGAATTGGTCATCGATACGGTCAATGCAATCGACAAAGCGCAAAACAGCATCGTATGCGCCACTCAAACGCTCTCCTACGACAACCTCGTCATCGCCGTGGGCGCAGGCAAGATGAAGCCCAAAGGTATCGAACACGCTCCCTCGATTTGTGGCGCAGCCCAAGAGGCACTCTCGATAAAAGAGCAACTCGAAGCACTCATCGCCAAAGGTAGCGGTGTCATCTCCATGGGCTTTGGCGGCAATCCCAACGACACCTCAGCGGTACGCGGTGGTCCAGCGTTTGAGGTCATCTTCAACGTCCATAACCACCTCAAAAAATTGGGTCTTCGCGACAAATTCAGCCTCAACTTCTTCGCACCTATGGCACGCCCTGGGCAAAAAATGGGTGAAAAGTCGGTCGATATGATGATAAGTATCTTCAAACGCCTCGATATCGGTATGTATTTTGGCAAGAAAATCACAGGCTTTAGTGCCGAAGGTGTCCATTTCGAAGATGACTCTGTGCTCAAAAGCGACATGATGATGTTCATCTCCGCAGGTGCTGGACATCCATTAGTCAAAGAGGCGGGACTTCCCCTCAACGAAGCGGGCTTCGTTCAAATCGACCCTTATTGCCAAGTACGTGGCACCACCAATATCTACGCGGTGGGCGACGTAGCGGCTATCGAGGGCGTGGAGTGGCGTGCCAAACAGGGGCACCTCGCCGAAGCAATGGGACGCGCAGTAGCACTCAACATCAGCGAAAAAGCCAAAGGTAGCCCCAAACGCGAAGGGTACCAAGAGCATATGAGTATCGTCTGTCTCATGGACGATGGTCGTGGCGGCGCACTCATCTATCGCAGTACCAAACGCTCCTTCATGCTCCCTCTGCCTATCCTAGGTCACTGGGCGAAAAAAGGGTGGGGCTGGTACTACAAAAACAGCAAAATGAACCGTATCCCTCGCATCCCAGGGATGTAATCACTCCGCAAGCGCTCGAATGAGTCGCTCTTCGAGTGCGTGTATGCTCTCCAAATGGTCATTTTGGATATGAAAATGGACGCACTCCATACTTATCGAAAAGTCTCTCATCTGCAACATCTCTTGGAGTTTTTGAGTATCTATCTCCAAGTGCTCTTTGTTCATCACCACAAAATCATCGCCATGTAGACGGAAAACCAATGTTTGCGCGTAGGTTTTTTGGAGTGTATCCGCGATTTTGTTGAGCATTTTATCCCCTTGACTCCATCCAAAGCGGGCATTATAAGAGGCAAAACCGTGCACCAAAATAATATTGATGCAGGGGTATTCACGAGTTTTTACATTCTCTTTGAGAATCAAATTGAGATACTCACCGTTGTAGGCTTGGGTCACTTGGTCTCGATAGAAAAACGAAAAGCGTCGCGACTCTAGCTCAGAGCTAGGCAGTTGGTTGATACTCTCATCGAGCACCACACGACGAAGCACCTTCGCTGCTACATCGACGACATTTTGGTCAAAATGCACCCCCGAAAGCGATTCAAGTTCAGCGACTGCCTCCTCTATGGTTTTGTGACCTCGATAGATACGATTGGTCGTCATCGCATCAAACGCGTCACACACCGCCATAATCTGCGCCATCATGGGTATCTCATCCCCTTTGAGACCTTTGGGGTAACCACTGCCATCATAGCGCTCATGGTGCGCCAACACAATTTCGCTCACATCCTTGTACATAGGAATATCACGTAAAATCGTGGCACCAATTTCACTGTGCGTCTTGATAAGCTCATATTCGCTCTCATTAAGCGCGCTGGGTTTAAGCAGTATGGCATCAGGAGTGACAATCTTGCCAATGTCGTGCAATATTCCAGCGCGGTAAATTTGGGCGCACTCATCGTGACTGTATCCCATTGCTGCGGCTACTTGTTGCGAATAGGTCGCGACACGTTGAGAGTGCCCTCCCGTATAGGAGTCTCGATACTCGATGAGATTGACAAGCGACAGGAGGGTTTTTTCGTGGTTGTAGAGAATATCCTCTTCAAGTTTTTTCTCTTTGGTGTGGTCGATGTAGGAGGAGACCACTTCACCTGTTTGGAGTTTGAAAATAAAATGTTCCCGCCACACTGCTCTGTCTTCAAGTGTAATGAGCGAATTGGGGTCGTGCAGTGTCTGACCTGTTTTGTAGACCTCTTGGAACTTTTCATAGAGGCTTGTGTGCTCTACGCCTTTGAAGATTTCATGCACTTTTTTGCCTTCGATAACGCGAGCATCGACATGCTCTAGACGCTCTAGCGCACGATTGACCTGCTCGATGGTGAAGGTTGCGCCAAAATCGTCACTGCTGTAAATGACCGTAGCACTTGGAGAGTTATCGAAGAAATTTTTATAGAGCTCTTTACTCTCTAGCAACTCCTTGGTTTTTCGACGCAACGCTTTGTTGAGAGAGGCATACCACGTCAAAACCACCCCGATAATAAGCAGTAATAGCAGTGCAAAAGCACTCACGCCGTAGAGAATTTGTGTGGAGTAGAGGCTGTTTTCATCCTCCTCCTTGAACCACTTATCGTGCAGTGCGCCATAGGTGCCGTTTGCCATGACGATAGAGAGTCCCTCGTTGAGATACGCCAAAAGCTCTTTGTTGCCCTCCTGCACCGCGAAGCTAAAATCTTGTCTGAAATCCTCCAAGGCAAAATCGACGCTTCGTAGATTGGTAAGTTTGAGCTTTTTGATGAGCTTGGTCGCTACGATTTGTTGCACAATGACGGCATCGTATCGCCCTTGGGAGAGTGCAGTAAGTGCACTCTCAAAATCGCGTGTCACAACCACCTGACTACCCAATCCCTCGCGCACAATATATTCGTGAGCATTGTCACCTTGCATCGTGGCTAGCACTGCGTTTTTCAAATCGCCAATACTTTTTATCTTGGTATCGTCGTTACGTACGATTGCCGTACCGTGCAGTATCAAGTAGGGTATCGAGAAGTCAAAATAGACTTCACGCTCAGGCGTGCGCCCTACCAAAGGAAGGACATCGATGTCTCCCTCTTGAAGCGATGCTTTGATGCGGCTCCAGCTATCGACCGTGAAATCGACCTTACCACCCATTTGCGCTACAGCACTGCGCAAAAGCTCTACCGAAAAACCATCTGCTTGACCCTTCGTGACGATGGCAAAAGGAGGATACTCCAATTCGCTAGCAGAGTTGAGATGTGTATAGGTGATCCCATGATAAACCGTAGCTTCTACTATTTGTACCCACAACAATAGAAACAGAGCGGCTCTAGTCACATCTTCTCCTCACAGATAAATTTCAAAACTATTGCATCCACACTATCTGTTATTTAACAAAACTTATAAAACTGCACCTCTTTTTTTGCAAAAACTTAATGATTTTTGAACTTTTTGCATTTCCTCTTTTTCCATTGAGATTCGTTATTTATTTCGAATATGATTTCGCTTTGAGTAATTCAATTACTGGAGGTGAACGTGCGTCAAGAGATAGCCAATCTGAAAAAACGCATTATTTTAGAGATTGCAGCGCGCCATTTCGACGCCCATGGTTTCGCTGCGACACAAATAAACGCGATTGCCAAAGAAGCCGAAGTCTCGATAGGGACGATATACGGTCTTTTTGAGTCCAAAGAGGGGCTGTTTCAAGCCCATGTATTGCGTGAAATGGAAAAAGCGGTCGAAACGATGCGCACGATGATAGCCCAAAGCGATGCCTCGCCCAAAGAGCATCTCAAAGCGGCATTGACTTTTTATTTCACCACTATCGAGATGAAGATGACCTCTTTCCAAGAGCTTCTCCTCTCCTCTCCCGTGCGATTGGGAGCACAGTGTCACACCGATGAGTCGCGAGAAAATGGGAATGTTTTTTTGGAGATTTACCATCTCTTTGCCGTTGAGTTTGAAAAACTCGATGCGATTACACCCTTGCGTCACAAAGATTATTTGCAACACGCGATTAATTTTCGTAACGTAGCCGCAGGGTATATTGAGCGTTGGGTTTTACTAAAGGATATTACATTGAGCCAAAAAATTGATGAGTGTTTAGAGCTATTTTTAGAAGGAGTTATACAATGAAACGATTATGGTTAGTCGCTTTACCTTTGTTGGTAAATGCAAGCGACCTCAAAGAGATGGTGCAAGCCGTACAATCCAACGAGCTGGTCAAAAGTCTCTCCTACGCAGTCGAGGCACAGCAAGCAGTCAAAGGGGCTACTATCAGTGGCTATTTGCCCAAATTAGTAGGCTCGGGAGTTTACCAAATTGTTGCCGAAGACCAACGCAGTATGATGGACTACGATTATGCTGGAAATTTAGAGGCAAGTGCTATTTTGTTTGACGGCTTTCGTCGTGAGCACACTCTCATGGCGCAAGACCAAAATATCCAATCTGCCCAAGAGAACTACGCTCACCAAAAAGAGTCTCTCACCCTAAACGCTATCAAACTCTACTTTTCGATGAAAAGCACCCTAGCCAACATCGATGCCAAGCAACAAAAACGTGAACAGCTTGTCAACGAAGTGGAACGTATGGAGAAGTTTTTTAACGCAGGCTCTATTAGCGAAGATAAATTGGAGCAGATTAAAGCCTCTTTGGCAATGACCGAATATGAGCTGACGCTTTTACGTCAAAACTACCAAGATATGGCATTTTCGATGCAGACCCTCACAGGCAAAAAAATCGATAGTATAGGCGAAGCATCACTGGTCGATATCGATGCGCCCTACACCCATGCACCTCTCACGCATGAGCTTCAGGCTCTTATGCATAATGTAGAGGCGTTGGGACATGAATCTATTACCAAAACTGCCGCCTATTGGCCAAGCCTACTTCTCAAAGATACTTTTCAAGCGACACATTATTTTGAAACCGATACCTCATCTATTCCCGCTAATATGTCTTTTTTAGCAGATTTGTTTAGCTTTCCTGCAACGTCGAACAAACTTCAATTACAAGCCTCGATGACCCTTTTTGACTTCTTTTCTAAGAGCCAAGAGCGCCAAGCTTCACAAATGCAAAAGATGGCAAAAGAGAGCGAGCTAGCCTACAAAAAACGCGATTTGAGTCTCAAACAGCAGCTCTCTCTTATCGAGCTACGCACTATCAAGTCCAAAATCGTCTCTAGCTCTCAATCACTCGTCGCCTCACAAAAGAGCTACGAGTTTATCGACAAGCGCTTCAAAGCCAATCTCGTCGATAGCAGTACCTATTTGGATGCGCTTACGCAGTTTTACCAATCCAAAGCGATGTTAGCCGCCGCCCAAAACGAGTACCAAGTCGCCCTTGCCAACTACTATTTCAACCACGCTATACCCCTAATGGAGAAGATTAAATGATACGAAAAATTGCCCTTATTGCCCTCGCAAGTGTTGCTCTTGTAGCCTCTGAAATTTACGCCACCTTCGATGTGAAGCCTATTCGTGAAGCGGCACTCTCCTTCACGGTGGGCGGCACCGTCGAAAAACTTTTCGTCGATGTAGGCGACAGCGTCAAAACAGGCGATACGCTAGCACAGCTAGAGAACCTTGAGCAGTTTGCTTCACTCAAATTGGCACAAAACGATTTGCGAAGTGCACAACTTCAAGCCCAACAAGCCCAAAACTCCTATGAGCGCTACGCCAAAGTCAAAGAGATTGTCGATGAAGAGAAGTTTGACACGATTAGCTTCCAAGCCCAAATCGCCCAAGTAGGTGTCAAAAAGGCAGAGCGTAATGTCCAACTACGCCAAGCACAATATGACAAAACCTATCTCAAAGCCCCTTTCGATGGCATCATCACCCAACGCACCAAAGAGGTGGGCGATTCGGTGTCAGGTGCGCAACTAGGGACCTTTTTCTACCTTATGGATGTTTCACAAGTCAAATTGCTCATCGAGTTCGATGAAAAATATGCCTCTAGCGTCGCTGTAGGTGATAGCTTCGTCTATTATGTAGGCGGCAATGAGCAAGCTCACAACGCAAGAATTTCCAAAATCTACCCCACTTCCAGTGCCAAAACGCGCAAAATTACGGCGGAAGTTATCACCACAGGTCATATGCCAGGTCTCTTTGGCTATGGCACTATCAAAGGTAAATAGTCATGTATAGTTTCGCCATTAAGCGTCCTATTACGACGCTGATGATCTTCGTTTCGCTCATCTTTTTTGGGTACATGAGCTACGTACGTATGCCTGTAGCGCTCTTCCCCAAGATAGATTTCCCTGTCGTAGCCATCCAGACGATGTACTACGGTGCTGACCCAAAAACGGTCGAGAGCAAGGTCACCGAGAAAATCGAAGCAGCTGTATCGAGTGTCTCAGGATTAGACAAACTCAACTCCACCTCCAATGAAAACGTCTCGATTGTCACACTCATGTTCAACATGGATGTCGATGTCGATACCGCTGTCAATGACGTGCGCGACAAAATCTCCGCGCTCAAACTCGACTCACAAGTCGAAAAGCCTATCGTGAGCAAACTCGACCTTGGTGCCGCACCTGTACTCTCACTCTTTGTGGCTAGCGACAAAGTCACCTCTATCGAGCTGATGAAGCGTGTCGATGGCACTATCAAGCCTGCGCTAGAACGCCTTGTGGGAGTAGGTAATATCAATATTATTGGGTACCAAGATAGACAAATTCGTATCTATCCAGAGCCTTTTGCACTCAAAAAATATGGCATTACTGCTACCCAATTTAAGCAACTCATCCAAGCCTCCAATATCAAAATGAGTGGCGGCAAGCTCATCGCATCGACCGACCAAAAAATGGTCACCATTCAAGCCAACGCCCAAAGCCTCGAAGAGTTCAAAAATTTCGAGATTTTAGAAGGGGTACGTATCCACGATATTGCACGCGTCGAAGATGGACTCGAAGACCCTGAGAGTGTCTCGCTTTTGAACGGCAAACCAGGGGTTATTTTGCAAATCCAAAAAATCTCCGATGCCAACACGCTCGATGTTATCAAGCGCGTCAAAGCGGCTCTGCCTGATGTCCAAGAGCGTTTGGGTAGCGACTATGAGCTACAATCCTACAATGACACCTCCTACTTTATCCAAGCCTCTATGGATCAAGTCATGTTCGACCTTATTTTTGGGGCGTTATTGGCGGTTGCTATCGTCTTTTTGTTCTTGCGCAATCTCACGGCGACCATCGTCTCGGCTATTGCGATTCCCACTTCGGTCGTGGGAACCTTCTTCCTCATGGATGTTTTTGGGTATGAACTCAACAAAATCTCGATGCTGGGACTCACGCTGGCTATTGGTATCTTCATCGATGATGCCATCGTCGTCATCGAGAATATCTACAAAAAACTCGAAACAGGCATGACAAAAGTCGATGCCGCTATCGAAGGAACACGCGAAATTGCCTTCTCGATTTTGGCGATTTCAGCGATGCTTTTAGCGGTTTTCATCCCTGTAGGTATGATGGGTGGTATCGTAGGGCAGTTTTTCAACTCTTTTGCGATTACCGTAGCCGTAGGGATTCTCATCTCCTATTTCGTGGCTATCATGCTCATCCCTGCGGTTTCCGCGCGTATTTTGCACGAAGGTGAGAGCAAGTTTTATCACATGACAGAGCCTATCTTCTTGGCTATCGATAGATTTTATGTACGCATCGTACGCACTACTGTCAAGTACGCCAAGACGACGATTTTTGTCACGGTGCTGATTTTGGCAGCCTCTGTAAGTTTGGCGGGCAAAGTGGGCATGGATTTCGTGCCCAAAGAGGACAAAAGTGAAATCGAGGTGACCCTCAAAGCGCCCATCGGTATCAACCTCGAAACGATGAAAGCGCAAAGTGAAGCCATCGCCGCCAAAGTACGCCAACACCCTGAGGTGCTCTATACCGCCCTCACCGTAGCCTACAACAGCACACGTGACGCACACAAAGCACAGCTCTATGTCAAACTCACCGATGTCAAAGAGCGCAAAGTGGGGCAAAACGAGATTATTTTGGAGTTACGCAAAACGCTAGCAGGTACCGCAGGATTCGAGGAGATTCAAGTCACCGACATCCCCAACATCAAAGCGGGTGACACCAATGCGCCCCTACAGCTGGTACTGCAAGGCGACGACCTAGAGGTACTACGCCAAAGCGCCGACAAAGTAATGACACGCATGAAAGCGCACACAGGTATCGTCGATGTCACGAGCAACTATGACCCAGGCAAACCTGAACTCTCTATCGAGATATTGCGCCAAAGTGCCACACTCGCAGGCGTCTCTGCCCAAGAGATTAGCGAGGTAATCTCCAACGCGCTCTCAAGTGACCGCGCTATTTCGCAATACGAAGAGAACGGCAAACAGTACGACATTACGTTGCGCTTCCCTGATGAGTACCGCAAAAGTGCCCAAGACCTCAAATACCTCGAGGTCAAAAGCGCCTCTGGTGGCTTCGTACCCTTGGAGAGCGTAGTGCGTCTGCACGACACCAAAAGTGCCGTATCGATTAGCCACTACAACCGCCAACGCCAAATCATGGTGATGGCAAACGTCCAAGGCATCCCCTTGGGTGAAGCCGTCACCGCGACCCTTGACGGTATCGATGCCGACCTAGCCCCTGGGATGAAATATCAGCTCATGGGTATGGCAGAGGAGATGAAAAAAATGGGGGCAGAGTTTGGCTTTGCCTTTGGGCTTGCGTTTTTGATGATGTTCATCATCCTTGCCGCGCTTTATGAGTCGCTCATTCAACCTGTCATCATTATGGTAGCATTGCCTTTGTCCTTTATCGGGGTACTTTTGGCACTCTATCTCACGGGCAAAAGCTTCAATCTCTTCGTCATGATGGCGATTATTTTGCTCATGGGGATGGTCGGTAAAAACGCCGTATTGTTGGTGGACTTTGCCAACCAACAAGTGCGCAAAGGCATGGGTGTGGCAGAGGCACTCGTACTTGCGGGTGAAAAACGTCTACGCCCTATTCTCATGACCACCTTCGCGATGGTTTTTGCGATGGTGCCCCTCATCCTCTCCAAAGGTGCAGGATTTGAGAGTAACTCACCGATGGCTACGGCTATTGCAGGGGGACTTATCTCCTCGATGATTTTGACCCTCGTGGTCATTCCTGCGATTTACAAATTCATGAGTCCGTTGGATTTGTGGATGCGCAAATTCTACGACTTAGACTTCATGCCCAAAAAAGAGCCCAAAGCCTAACGGCTTTTGGGGTTTCTTCTCCTCTTCCTCTCCACTCCCCAAACGTCGCGCTTTTCCTCGCACTATCTACTCTTAAAGTACCAAATTTTCATTGCATCACTCTCTTTTAGGAGCTAGAGCAAGCGCAGCTGAAGAAGTAAAGTTTTGATACAATCCAACCAAATCATTAGGAGCCAAAGATGAAATACTCAGTCATTGTCGAAGAAGACAAACTCGACGGCGGATACATCGCCTATGTACCAAATCTCAAAGGGTGCTACACCCAAGCTAATACCCTCGACCAACTCAAACTCAACATCATCGAAGCCATCGAGATAAGCGAAGAACCCAATCAACCCGTCAATACGATTTTTGGGATTTGGGAACTTGAAGTAGAACGACATGCCACCACTACCCGTTATTAGTGCCAAAGAGCTAATACGGTTTTTGCAATCGCTCGGTTTTGAACTCGTCCGACAAAAAGGGTCACATCAGCGATACAAACACCAAGACGGAAGAGCTGTGACGATACCCGTGCATGGTAAAGAGACACTCAAAAGAGGATTGCTCAACGGAATACTGAATGAGTTAAATATTGAGGTTGAGGCGTTAATAAAGTTTTTGAAGAAGTAACATGCCTGCTTTTCACCCTTTCGATCCCATCATCTTCCCCGATTCCAAAGTGCTAATTTTGGGGACTTTCCCAAGTCTGGATTCGTTTGGCAACGGCTTTTATTACGCCCACAAACGCAACCAGTTTTGGACGATTTTGAGCACAATTTTTGGTGTCACACTAAAGACCAACGACGACAAAATCGCCCTACTTCGAGCCAACCAAATTGCCCTTTGGGATGTCATCGCCTCATGTGAACGGCGCAACTCCGCCGATACCAATCTCAAAGCCATCGTCCCCAACGACTTCGATGTGCTCCTATCGCACTATCCATCCATCGAACGCATCGTCTTTACGGGGCAAAAAGCCGCCGCCATCTATCATAAACACTTTGGGCATCTGTTGATAGAGACGACCACGCTCCCTTCACCATCACCCGCCTATGCAGCGATGCGACTCGAAAAGAAGATAACAATCTACCAAAATTACTTTTGCTAACGCATCCCAAGGTGTTGTAATACCTTTTGCGTCACCTCTTCACGTTTTTCACACCCCGTGCTTCCACTCTCTCGTATCCGATATGTGACCGTTTTTGCTGTATAGTCATATTTAAAAACTTTAACGAGGAGAGTCTATGGAAATCACTCTAAAAGAGAATGACTTTATCGTCTCCAAAACAGATCTGAAAGGTCGTATTACGTACGGCAATGAAATTTTTATCAGAATGTCAGGATACGAAGAAAAAGAGTTACTTCACGCTCCACACAATATTCTCAGACACAAAGATATGCCCGCTGTTGTCTTTAAACTACTTTGGGATCGACTCAAAAAGAACCAATCGATTAATGCTTATGTCAAAAACAGATGTAAAAACGGAGATTATTACTGGGTTTTTGCCAACGTCACCCCTTCTGTTGATACAAAAGGCAATACCGTCGGCTACTACTCCGTACGACGTCAACCCAAAGCTACAGCCATCCGAACCATCGAACCGCTCTATGCTCAGTTATTAAAGAACGAAAAAGAGAGCGGCGTAAACAGCAGTGAGCGTATGCTTGAAAATCTACTAACACAACAGGGAGTATCGTACGATGAATTTATCATCACTCTTCAAAAATAACCAAATACTCTATTTCCTTATTGCGGCATCGATTACGGTTATTTATATCGCAATCGCATACTCCGTCGTTGCCGCTTTTACTCTTTTTGTACTCTTTGGAGTGGGTCTGTTTATCCCCTCCTCCAGTGACCGTAAGGATAAAATCTTCCTCAATGAGCTCAATAGAATTGTCAAAAATGCTGGCATGGGAGAGCTTGAAGAGCGGGTGACGGACATTCCTTCGGATTCAAAATATTTTGATATTGCATGGGGATATAACAATCTAGTGGATCAGGTCGAGACCTTTATACGTGATACAGTCACCGCCATCAAATTTGCAGATGAGGGGAGTCCCAACGCCGTTATTTTCGCTCAAGGACTCAAAGGAAGCTTCACCTCTGCAGTCGCACCGCTAAACGATGCGCTCAAAGGTATCGTTTCTGGAAAAATTTTGGAAGCACAGGGCAAGCTCACGAGTGCTTTTGACGGACTAGGTGGCGGCACCAACGGTGGAATGCTCGACATCAAAAACGATGTTGAACAAGGCAATGAACTCATGGGGCATATAGCCAAAGCCGCCCACAAAACAGCCGAGTTGTCGTTGGAAGCTATGGCATCCGTGGAATTGGTTCAGAAAAATTTTGAAAAGCTCAACGAGAGTATCTCCAAAGCATCTGATGGCGTACAACAGCTTGGCATTCAGTCGCAAGAAATCTCATCCGTCGCGGGTCTCATCAAAGATATTGCTGAGCAGACCAACCTACTTGCGCTCAATGCCGCCATCGAAGCGGCGCGGGCGGGCGAACACGGACGAGGTTTTGCGGTCGTCGCCGATGAAGTGAGAAAGCTAGCAGAGCGCACCCAAAAAGCAACGTCAGAAATATCTATCACCATTGCGACACTACAGCAAGAGACCGTTGGCATTCAGGAAGAGTCACAAGCGATGTTGCAACTCTCGACCGAGTCTGTAAAACATATGAACAGTTTTTCTACTACCTTTGGAGTATTCAACAATGATGCCAAAGAGACGGCGCGTGATGCGGAGCGTCTGACCAACGTTTTCCTCGTTTCTTTGGCGAAAATCGACCATTCAATTTTCAAATCCTCTAGCTATTCAGCAGTAATCCATAATGACAAGAGCAAGTACACTCCTTCGCATTCCGAGTGTCGTTTTGGCAAATGGTTTGTGGAAGAGGGTAAAGAACGATTCGGGATGCTCCCAGAATACAGTCAAGTTGCCACGTATCACGAAACTATTCATGATCAAGCCAGAAAGAACACCAAATTTATTACAAACGGTACCGTTTTTGATCCTGCGAATGCTTCAGAAATTATTGGTAACTTCAAAGTAATGGAAGAAGCCAGTGTGCAACTAGCCCAAACGCTTAACAAGATGGTGAACCGTTAAAGGAGTCATATGCGCTAAAAAGCGCATTTTGAGCCTTAACGCCCTAGGTGACGACCTGCTTTTACATCTGCTAGGAATTGCTCCATCGTGTATTTTTCACGTGTCGCTTTGGTCATGATATGCACAAGAATATCTCCCAAATCTGCCACAATCCACTCACCCGTCTCTTCGGTCGCCAAAAATTGCTCCCCTTTGGGTTTGAGCTGTGTACGAAGCTCATTGAGCAGTGACTCTCCATGACGTGCATTGAGTGAGGTGGCAATTACCACGGCTTTGGCAATATACTCTTGACCTTCCAAATCGATAATCTCGATATCTTCTGCTTTTTTATCGTCTAGGACGCTTCGAATAGCCTCTAATCTTTTTTGCATTGTTTTCCTTGAATTAAAATAGTCGCTTACCTCATCGCGTATCGATAGAGGCAGTGCTTGGGGCGTGAAATGATGACGCACTTGGGTGGAGCTAATGGGCACATCGATGCCAAGCGTACGAAACGCCTCATCGATAGCGATGCCCTCTCGCGTGCCTACGACAAACTCTACACGCTTTGCTAAGGCTTCATAGCGGTGCCATTGGGGCAGGCGCGCCACATTATCGGCTCCGATAATGAGGTAGGGTTTTGAAGGCGGATTATAACGTAACTGCAACGCTTCTACACTCTCGATAGTAGGCACGCTTCGCCCTGCCATCGCCTCGTCATCGAGCACGACTACTTTGGGATAGGAGGCTAACGCCTTTTTGACCCATGCTAGACGCAAGTGTGCAGGGGCAAAAGTTTCGTTTTTAAAAGGATTGAGATAGGCAGGAATGACAAAAAGGGTATCGATAGGAAGCTCTCGCAACGCCGCCTCGATAAGGGCGATGTGTCCCAAGTGCAAGGGGTCAAAACTACCACCGTAGATTGCGTATCGAATGGGAGTCCCTTTTTTAGGTGCATTGTAACTATTCTTGGCTAAAATCGCATACTTTTTTTATCCTCTTTTTAGGGAGCGTTTATGGCACTCAAAGTCGCTATCAATGGGTTTGGTCGCATCGGCAGAGCACTCGCACGTATCATCGCACACCGCGACGACATCGAGCTAGTCGCTATCAATGATATAGCCACACCCGCCATGATGGCCTATCTGCTCAAACACGACAGCGTCCACGGAACCTTCGACCTTGAGGTTGCGCTCATCGATGAGCAGACAATGCAAATTGGCACACACAAGGTGAAAATTTTCACCCACAAAGAGCCCAAAAACCTCAATTTTGCGGCACTGGGCGTAGAGGTAGTCTATGAGTCTTCAGGACAATTTCTCACCCAAGAGGCTGCCCAACACCACATCGACAAAGGGGTCAAAAAGGTCATCTTCTCCGCCCCTGCCCAAGACGACGCTACGCCCACCTTTGTCATGGGAGTCAATCATCTTGGCTACCAAGGTCAAAACATCCTCTCCAACGCCAGCTGTACTACCAACTGCCTAGCTCCGATTGCCTATATTCTCGATAAACACTACGGCATCGAGAAGGGTCTCATGACCACTATTCACGCCTACACCCAAGACCAAAGCATCGTCGATAGCCTACGCCACAGTGACCCTCGACGCTCTCGTGCCGCAGGGGTCAATCTCATCCCCACTACGACACGCGCGGCAAAAGCGATTGATTTGGTACTGCCGCAACTCACAGGCAAACTTCACGGTCAAAGTGTGCGTGTCCCTACCCCCAATGTCTCGATCATGGATTTGAACGTCGTCGTGGCCAAAAACAGCTCCATCGAAGAGCTACAGACGCTTTTCAAAATGTACGCAAAGGGTCACATGCAAGGTATTTTATTGTGCGACGAGTCGATGCGCGTCTCGCAAGATTTCGTCGGAAGCCCCTACAGCAGTATCGTAGCGCTTGACCTCATCCAAGTCATACAAGGTAATATGATAAAAGTGATGGCATGGTATGATAACGAATGGGGATACGCCTCCCGTCTTGTCGATATGGCGCACTTCATCACCCAACATCATTAGGAGAAAAATTTGGAACTCTACTCTCTCAAAGACCTACCTATCGCAGGTAAAAAAGTCTTCATTCGATGCGATTTTAATGTCCCCATGGATGAGTTTGGCAATATTACCGACGATAGACGCATTCGCTCTGCATTGGCAACGCTGAAATTTTGTCTCGACCAAGATTGCGCACTTATCATCGCAACACACGCAGGTCGCCCTACAGGTGAGTTTGACGAAAAATACTCTCTCAAACCCATACAACTGCGTTTGCAAAAATTGCTCAAACATGACGTAATGCTTGCCAAAGATGTCGTAGGACCTGATGCCCAAGCCAAAGCAGCCGCTTTGCAAAAGGGTGAGATTTTGATGCTTGAAAACATCCGCTTTGAGAAGGGTGAGACCAAAAATGACCCCAAATTAGCCCAAGCATTGGCAAATATGGCAGAGTTTTATGTCAATGATGCCTTTGGGGTGAGTCACCGTGCACACGCCTCGGTCGAAGCAATGGCGGAACTTTTTGATACGAAACACAAAGCAGCAGGCTTTTTGCTCCAAAAAGAGATTGAATTTTTCGCCAAAACACTCGAAAAACCTGTACGTCCTTTCGCAGCTATCGTAGGGGGAAGCAAAGTATCAGGCAAACTCGAAGCCCTCAAACACCTCCTGCCTAAAGTAGATAAACTCTTCATCGGTGGCGGTATGGCGTTTACCTTCCTCAAAGCACTTGGAGAGGATATTGGTAAATCGCTGGTCGAAGATGACCTCATGAACGAAGCATTGGCGGTCATGGAGGAGGCAAAACGTCTCAAAGTCAAACTCTATTTGCCTGTCGATGTCGTAGCCGCCCAAGAGTTCACGCCCGATTCGGTCATCAAATTGGTCACTACCAAGGAGATTCCAAGCGGCTGGATGGGATTGGACATCGGACCTGCTACGGTACGTATGTTCCGTGAGGCGTTGGTCGATGTTCAGACGATTTTGTGGAATGGTCCTATGGGCGTCTATGAGATGGAGCGCTATGCACGAGGTTCTAGCAAAATCGCGCATTTCGTCGCAGACAGCTACGCTACGACGATTGTAGGAGGGGGCGACACTGCGGATCTGGTACAACGTATCGGTCTAGACGAAGAGATGACCTTCATCTCTACAGGAGGCGGTGCCTCTCTAGAACTCCTAGAGGGCAAAATCTTGCCAGGCGTACAACAGCTGGTAATAGTCTGATGCTTTTTGCCGCCAACTTCAAAGCGTGCCAAACACGAAAAGCGACCCGCAACTACTTCGATACGCTCAATGCGGCGTTGCGTACAGACCGCACAGAGCATGAGGTGGTGGTTTGCGCTCCTGCATCTGCATTTGACCACTATGGACGCGGTGCGACACTCGCTGCACAAAACGCCTACCCTGCCTACAACGGCGCCTACACAGGCGAAACAGCCGTCGAACAGCTCGATGAGTTTGGGATTCGTACGCTTTTGATAGGGCACTCTGAACGTCGAGAGATTTTGGGTGAAAACCAAGCCACTATCGCGCAAAAATTTCGCTTTTTCAAAGAGCGCGGATTTCGTATCATCTACTGTATTGGCGAACCTCTTGAAGTGCGTCAAAAAGGTGAAACTGCGGTATTGGAGTATCTAGCGCACGAGTTTGAGGGTATCGATACACGTTATGAAAATATGGTCATCGCCTATGAGCCTATTTGGGCTATCGGAACGGGACTCACGCCTACACTCGAAGAGATAGAATCGACCCTCCACGCCATTGCTACACGCTACGGCAAAGAGGTGCTTTACGGTGGCAGTGTCAAAGTAGGCAATGTGGCAAGCATCGTGGCACTGCCTAGTTGCAGTGGCGTTTTGGTAGGTAGTGCGGCACTTGTGGTCGATGACTTCATCGCCATGATAGAGAGTGGAAAATAGAGCGACAAGTCGCGTGAGCCTGCTGCTGAAGCAAACTCAGTGTTAACGTAGGAACGTTGGGCTTCGCTCAACTTCCGTAATAATCAATACAAAGGAACTACTATGATAATGAACGGCAAAAAAGGACTCATCATCGGGATGGCCAACAATAAATCTATCGCCTACGGTATCGCCAAAGCGTGCCAAGCACAAGGCGCGCAAGTCGCTTTTACCTACCTCAACGACGCGTTGAAAAAACGTGTCGAGCCTATCGCGGCAGAGGAGTTTGGTACCTCGCATATCTATGAACTAGACGTGGGCAATTCAGAGCACATGGCAACCATCGCCGATCGTGTCAAAGCAGATATGGGTGGACTCGATTTTGTAGTGCACTCTATTGCCTTTGCCCCCAAAGAGGCACTCTCTGGCTCTATCCTCGATATCACCAGCGAAGCCTTCGCCCTCTCGATGGATGTCTCGGTCTACTCTCTCATCTCCGTGGTGCGCCAACTCAAACCCATCATGAACCCCAACGCTAGCGTCGTGACACTCTCCTATTTGGGTGGACCACGCTACGTTCCCAACTACAACATGATGGGTATCGCCAAAGCGGCGCTAGAGGCAACCGTGCGCTATTTGGCAGTTGATTTGGGACGTGAAGGCATGCGTGTCAATGCTATCTCAGCAGGTCCTATCAAGACGCTAGCGGCATCGGGCATCGGCGATTTCAAAGCACTCTTGCACCGCAACGAGCAGGACTCACCCCTACGCAAAAATGTCACCATCGAAGAGGTGGGTAACTCCGCTATGTACATCCTCAGCGACCTTGCATCGGGCGTGACAGGCGAAGTACACTATGTCGATGCGGGCTACAATATCATCGGTATGGCCGATAGCACAGAAGAATAATGCGCCAGCTGCTAGCCAAAATCGGCTATTTGGCAGGGATGCTCTGGCTTATCTCTGTTATCTCCTTTTTGGCTATTCATGCGGCACCACACTCCTTTTTTAGCGCGGGTGAGCTCAATCCCAATATGACCCCCCAAGCCCTAGAGCATTTAGCGCGTATCTACGGTCTAGACAAACCGCTTTGGGAGCAGTATCTCTCATGGATGGTGGCGCTTTTGACCTTTGATTTTGGACTCTCTTTTGTCACAGGCAAAAAGGTCATTGTAGAGATTCAAGAGCGTATTGGCATCACGCTTTTTCTCAACACGCTCACCCTTTTTGCCACCTTCGCTTTAGCACTTTGGCTAGGCATCAAAGCGGCACTAAGCCCCAACAGCACCACCGATAAGCGTATCAAAACCCTTTCACTCATTAGCTTTGCAATGCCCAGTTTTTATTTAGCCATAGTGCTGATTTTACTCTTTGGGGTCTATCTAGAATGGACACCCATCGCAGGATTGCACTCCATCGATATCGATGCAAACAACCCTTGGCTCTATTACATCGATATGGCGTGGCATCTGCTATTGCCATTAAGCGTTATGATATTTGTCTCGATAGGCTCGATGACGCTTTATGTGCGCTCTTTGGCTATCGATATTGCCAAATCGGACTACCTTTTTTTGGCAAAGGCACGCAATCTACCTCCCCAAAAAATCATCCGATTCTATATCATCCCCAATCTGTTGCCCCCTATCGTAACGCTCTTGGGACTCTCTCTGCCTGCGCTGATTGGCGGAAGTGTCATATTGGAAAAAATATTTGCTATCGATGGCATGGGCAATCTCTTTTTCACCTCAGCGATGAGTCGTGACTACCCCGTCATCATGGGCATACTTATCATCACCGCCTTCTTGACACTCTTGGGCAATATGCTCTCGGATATGGTTTTGATGCGCCTCAACCCCTTTTTCAAGCAGAGCAAACAGCGATGAACATTCTCTTTAGCCCCTCACAAACCAAACGTCAAGGGGGTCAGAGTGACGCTTCATGGAGCTTGGAAAAACTCTTTTTGTCCCAATATGCCCATCGAGACCCTATCGTAGAGCGTTACAATGCACTTTTTGGCGCGTGGGATACCTCCATGCTCATGCCTGCTGTGCTACGCTACGATGGTGTCGCGTATGACTATCTGAACTACGAGGGTCTACCCATCGATGCCCAAAACTACCTCGACACGCATCTCGTTATCTTCAGCGATTTGCTTGGAAGCGTGCTAGGAGGCGATTTGATTGGATTGTATCGCCTAAAGCAAGGGGGCAAACTTGCAGAGATAGCTATCGACAAGCACTACCGCACGCATACCCAAACTGCGCTCGATGCCTATTTAGCTAATGCTCCTCTTTTGGATTTGCGTGCAGGCATTTATGACAAATTTTTTGCTCCCACTATCGCACACACCACTGTGCGCTTTTTAAAAGAGGGAAAAATTATCAGCCACTGGGCAAAAGCCTATCGAGGCGTATTGGCTCGCCATGTTGCTCTACATAAGCCAAAAACCCTCGAAGCGCTCGCCTTAGAGTTGCCCTCATCGATGCAGTTAATCGATGTCACGCACAAAGCACTGCAAACTCAATGGACTATTGCACTAGGAGCATCGACATGAAAAGCACCCCTAAACCCCTTATTATCTCTTTTGAGAAGCTCGACGACCTTGCCAAACGGGTCAATTTTTTCAACACGATGCGCGACCATCAGCGCTCCCGTGTCTTACGTCAATTATCTTCCAACATTTATGCCTATAAAAAAGGGGAGCAGATTCTGCGCGAAGGAGATGATGACACCGATATGTATATTTTGCTCTCTGGTAGTGTCACCGTCGCCAAGGGCAAAGATGAATTTTTTCCTTTGGGCACCATCGTAGCAGGCGATTTTTTTGGTGAAATCTCTTTTATTATGAAAAACAGACGCTTAGCCTCCGTCGTTGCCAACGAAGATTGCATTGTACTGAGACTCTGCGATGAGCATTTTGGCACGTTAGAGTTGCCTATTCAAATGGCCATCAAAGACAAAATATTGGTCAAACTTATCACTCGACTCGACAAAATGAACAAACAAGTCATCGAGCTACACCAAAATAACGCTATTGCGCTATAGCCCAAGGCACTTTTTACAAAAAGACTTAAATTACAGCTATAATACCCGCGATGAAAGATGAGGCAAGAGTTCATCTTTGGTGTGCGGCCTAAGTGTGCTACTAAATGAATGCCAAGACTCCCCGTTTGATTCCACTTTCGCAAGAAGTGTATTTTTATACAAGGTACTACAATGGCAGATTTGCTAAACGGAACCGTTAAATGGTTCAATGACGAAAAAGGCTTTGGATTTATCCAACAAGAAAATGGCGGTAAAGATGTATTCGTACACTTTCGTCAAGTAAACCGCAATGGTCAAGGTCGTGTCACACTTCGCGAAGGTCAACGTGTCACATTCGAAGTAGGCGAGGGTCAAAAAGGTCCTCAAGCTGAAAACGTAACAGCGCTCTAAAACTTCTGCGCCCCTCCTTGGAGGGCGTGCAAATCTCTCTTTTTTCCCACTTTTTTTCTTTCTCTCACTTAAAACGCTATCATACGCCAACTGTTTTGCACCACATCGATTTTGTGCCTTACCCAAGGATTGTCATGCGTTATCGTCGTTGGCTACTACTTTTGGAGATGGTTCTGCTTTTTGTCTTACCACCCCTTCTTATACTGACTCAAATTTTGCCACCTTGGTTTATCATCCCTGGCTTATGGATATTAACCTTTTATGCCATAGGCATACTGCGTTTGGCAAATGTTCCTCTTTTTGAAAACTCTTCTTGGGGCAATCGCAAGATGCTAGGACGCTTTGCAACGATAAGCATCATTGGCTTCACTCTCCTTTTTCTCATTAACTTCACCTACCTTTTCGAGCTTATCGATAAAAATGTTTGGGCTTGGCTAGCGGTAATGATTTTTTATCCCCTCTTTTCTGCCCTGCCTCAAGAGATTCTCTATCGACGCTTCTTCTTTTTCCGCTACCGCTACGTGGTTGACCATCGATGGCTTTTTTGGGCAAGTGCGTTGCTTTTTGCTTATGCACATCTACCTTATGCCAATGAGATTGCACTTTTTGGAAGTTTTGTTGGGGGAATGTTTTTTACGCAGAGTTATTTAGCCACACGCAGCGTCAAAGCCGCGTGGCTAGAGCACAGTCTCTATGGGATGGTGATATTCACCTCAGGACTGGGGCACTACTTTTATCACGGAAATATTGGTTAGCTTACATATTGAAAAGTGCTTCGAGGCTATCGACACTCTCACGTTTCTCTTCTACGCGCTCTGACGTACTCATTGTGCTACCACCAATCTCTTTGAGCTCGATTTCGTACCCTGTGAGCATACTTGCCAATCGAATATTGATACCCGATTTGCCAATAGCTTTGGATTTTTGATCCGCTGGCAAGGTCACGATAGCTTTGTTACCCTCGATAGCTACCGTGGTAATAATCGCTGGACTCATCGCACGTGCGATGAAAATTTCAGGCACTTGTGTGTACTCGATACAGTCGATATTTTCGCCCATCAATTCAGCACTCACCGCATTGATACGTACCCCTTTGACACCTACGGTAGAGCCTACTGCATCGACACGTGGATGCAGTGAGAGCAGAGCAATTTTAGCGCGCTCTCCTGGGATACGTGCACTTCGCTCGATGCTAACCAAATTGTCTTTGATCTCTGGCACCTCAAGCTCCAAAAGTGCCTCCAAAAATTTGGGTGTTGTGCGTGATACCTCAAGCACCATACCATCGTTTTTGGAGATGTTAATTTTGCGAAGTACTGACGAGACTACATCACCTGACTTAAATTTCTCACCCTTGATGCGGTTTTTGCGAGGTAAAACGGCGCGAATCTCATCGATTTCAATATAAGTATTCTCTTCGTGATCGATGCGTGTCACGCGACCAGTAATGAGCTGTCCTACCATGTCTTGGTATTTGGCATAGAGTTGATCCTCTACGAGGCGTTGTACATGAAACTCTATCTCTCGAAAAAGCACCGAAGCGCCTGTGCGACCCATCTTTTCAAAATCATGTTCATAGCGTAATTGGTCATCAATTTCAACATCAGGGTCAAGTGCGACAGCATCACTGAGAGCAATAATATTTGGGTCTTTGTACTGCGCAAAAAGACGCTCATCATTGTCGGCAACTACGGTGATTATTTGATAAATATGGGTTCTTTTTTCATAATTGTCAATCTCTGCTTCGAAGGTGAAATTCTCGTTTATCATCTTTTGAGCAGTGCGTTCCAAAGCATTTTTGATAGCCTTGGTAACGACATCAGGAGTGAGTCCTTTTTCATGCGCTATCGACTCAATAATGTCTACAATTTTTTCCATAAATAATCCTTTTCTCTTCTTGATTTTTGTGTATTCCGTGAGTTTTTGTGGGAATAAGCAGTAGAGAGTCTCTGCTGTTTAGGGGTTTGAAAGGGTACTCCAAGATAGCTTTATCGTTCTTTAATGGAAGCTTGACTATAATCAGCCTTACTTATAACACCATCCAAAACATCGAGGAAATCATGGAACTTAAATTAGCACGTACAGAGCTATCCGCCAAACCCAAAACCATAAAAGTCGAAAAAATCGAAGAGAATTTAGCCAAAGAGAAGCAACTTATCCTCTATTTTGACAAAGAGAATTCACACAAAGATTTAGTCGAATTGGTCGAGCATTTTGAAGCAAAAGATATCAGTATCTATTTCCGTGAAGTGCGCTATGGACTTGCGGACAATGAGTACCTTTACGAAGTGCACATTCTTAACTAATCGATGAGTAAAAAACTCTTTATTGAGACCTTCGGGTGCGCGATGAACACGCGCGACAGTGAACATATGATTGCGGAGCTCAACAAAGAGGAGCCTTACGAACTCACCATGGACGCTTCACAAGCTGACCTTATTTTGGTCAACACCTGTAGCGTACGCGAAAAACCTGTCCAAAAGCTCTTTTCGGAGCTAGGACAATACAAAAAGCAAAAAAAAGAGGGCGCCAAAATAGGCGTGACGGGGTGTACGGCTAGCCATTTGGGTGCGCAAATCATCCAAAAAGCTCCCTACGTCGATTTCGTCCTTGGGGCGCGCAACGTCTCCAAACTCGCCCACGCTCTTCACACCCCCAAAGCGGTCGAAATCGATATCGATTACGACGAGAGTCAATACGCCTTTGGTGAATACCGCTCCAATCCCCTCAAAGCTTATATCAATATCTCCATCGGATGCGACAAACAGTGCACCTTTTGTATCGTGCCACACACCCGTGGTGACGAGATTTCCATCCCTCAAGAGCTTATCCTACGTGAAGCACAACGTGCCGTCGATAGTGGCGCCAAAGAGCTCTTCTTGTTGGGACAAAATGTCAACAATTACGGTCGAAGATTCAGTGACAATAGTCAAAAAAGCTCCTTCACGCAGCTACTACGCGAGGTGAGTCGCATCGATGGCGTGGAGCGTATTCGCTTTACTTCACCCCATCCTTTGCACATGGACGATGCCTTTTTGGAGGAGTTTGCCTCCAATGACAAAATCTGCAAATCGATGCACATGCCACTACAATCAGGCTCCACGGCGATACTGCACGCCATGAAACGTGGCTACACCCAAGAGTGGTTTCTCAACCGCGCCAAAAAACTGCGCCAGATGGTTCCCAATGTCCATATCAGCACCGATATTATCGTCGCGTTCCCTGGGGAGAGCCTAGAGGATTTTGAAGCGACACTCGATGTGATGCGCGAGGTGCAATTTGAGCAAATTTTTAGCTTCAAATACTCTCCACGCCCCCATACAGCAGCCATACACCTGCCCAATGCTATCGAGGAGGCAGAGGCTTCACGTCGATTGACGCAGTTACAAGCGCTCAACGATGAACTCTTGGATACCTTAGCCGCCAAACGCGTGGGAAATCGCGAAAGGGTACTTTTTGAGGAGCTAAAGAGCGATGGCTACGTCCAAGGACGTGCTGACTCCAACATGCTCATCAAGGTCAAAGGGAGTGAGGAGTTACTAGGTACGCTTCGCGACGTGGAGATTACCCAAGCAGGGCGTGTGGGCAATGTCGCAAAGCTTCTCTAAGCGCCTCAAAACGCGCCTAAACTTTATCCTCATTCCTTTTATCGCGCAGATTCTCATTCGTCTCATCTATTGGAGTGCCAAAAAAGTGCTTCACGCACCCTCGACACTCCCCGATACACCCATGGTCATTGCCTTTTGGCATGGCGATTTGCTCATGCAAAACTACGCCCCAAAACATCTCAAAACACTCTCCCCCAAGCGCCCCATCGCCATCATCGCAAGCGAACACAAAGATGGCGCACTCATTGCACGCGCAATGAACTATTTTGGAATCCAAACTATTGCGGGGTCTAGCAGTCGAGGTGCCGCAAAAGCACTGCGCAACGCGCTTCAGTTTTTGGGTGCAGGTGGGCATGTGATGATTACCCCCGATGGTCCTAGAGGTCCTAGACACTCTGTAGCCAACGGTACCATCATCATGGCGCAAAAAGAGCGCATACCTATTCTCATCCATCAATGCATCCCAAACCGCTATTGGCGCATCAACTCATGGGACCAATTCATCATCCCCAAGCCCTTTTGTACGCTAGAATTTTTCATACAAGAGCCTTTGAATCTTGTCGATCTACCCCTAGAAGATGCCAAAAAAATTCTGCACGAGAGGCTTCTACAGCATGCGCTATAAACTCTTTTTTCTCTTTTTTGCACTTGTGCTCTTTACTGTTTTTGGGCTCTTTTTTCTCCTCTCTGACTCCTACAAGCGCTCTTTGGAAGCCAAAGTACTCTACATGAGAGGCGACTATGCCCAAGCACAACTGCTTGCCAAAGAGGCGCATGAACTAGACACCTACAATCGTATGGCGGCGACCATTATGGCGCAAAGCAGTTTGGCATTAGAGTACGTCGCCTATATCGAAGAGGGTGAGCGCTTTTTGGCACAGATAGGCACACTGTTGCAAAAATCGCACCTCGATAAGGCGGACAAAATTCGCATCAAATTTATGGCAGATATCATGATAGAGCGCTATCCCAAACTGACCAAAACGGTCGTCATCGATGAGACGCTGATTGCCAAAACAAATGCGCTTTTTGAAGAGTTCAAGGCGATACATGCCCGTGTCGATAGCACACTATAAAGAACCCTTCTTGACCTATTTGGGTCAAGTACGAGGCGCCTCACCGCTCACCGTCAAGACCTACGAAATTGCCCTACGCCAGATGTTACAGCTGTGTCACGTCGAGGAGCAGCGACTCTACCTCATGCCCTTTCGCAAAGCCATCGCCACACAAAACAAAAAAACAATTACCAAAAAACTCAGCGCCGTGCGAACCTTCGTCGATTATCTCAACGAAATAGAGTCTCTCAAAATCATTTTGCGCGACGACACCCCTATCAAAGTCCCCAAATCGTTGCCAAAACCCATCGAGCACCATCACATCATGGAGGCACTCTCCCATGCCAACCCCCAAGAGTATCTCATCATTTTATTGCTCTACGGCATGGGATTGCGTATCTCGGAGCTCTCGCACATCAAGCTTGATGCTATTAAGCCTCGATGGATTCGCGTCACTGGAAAAGGGAACAAAATGCGCGATGTACCCATCACAGCACAAATTTTTGATGCCATTGCGCACTATCGCTCACTCTATGCCCCTAGAGCCTTTTTGTTCGAGGATGAGGAGGGCAAATTAAGCGAAGATAGTTTAAGATACAAGCTCGTTAAAGCCTTTGAGAGGGTCGCAATCAAGGCCACGCCGCATCAGCTTCGTCACGCATATGCCACTCAGCTTCTCAACAGCGGTGCCAAAATCGAAGCGATAAGTGAGCTTATGGGACACGAATCGATTGCGACGACGCAAATATATACCCAATTAGCGTCCAAACAGAAGATGGCCACTTATCAACAGGCGCATCCATTGATGACACTTAGCCCCAAGGAATAGATGCGTGCAGCTATTAAAACGCTTTTATAAACAGGTTTATATCAACCTTGTCCTTGAAACACATATCGCTTACGCTACGGTCATCGTCCAAAAAGGGACCCAAACCCTCTCCAAACTCTCCAAAGAGTTCATCATCACCAACGCCACGCCTACCCAAGAGATTATCGACTTCATCGAACACCATGAACGCCGCTCACCCTTCTCCTATGTCTCACTGCTCTATACAGGAACACGCCAAAGCGGACGCGCAGGATGCAGCTCTGATGGGCATTATGAAAATGTCGCATTGTGCTACAACGCCACCAAAAAAGAGCGAACAAAATGGAGTGCCACCATCAATGCCACAGCACTCTCTACCCTGCAAAACCATTTCAAGCAGAGTGGTATCGATTTTATCTTCTCTACGTTTTTTGTCCTTGAGCGCGCCTTTGTCAAAGAGACAATGGCACCCAAACCCCAAATGTTTGTACTCAACCTTTTTGAAGGTATTAGTGTCGCTGTTTTTGCCAATGGACAGCTCCAATATGCCACACAACTGCGTCTAGACAAGAACAAAAGCAGTGAAAATTTTGCCTCAAGCGGCAATGAAGAGCTTTCACTTGAGAGCGATAATCTGGGTGTCGATGAGCTTGATATGGATATGGACATCAACCTTGACGACGATGAAGCACTTGAGAGCTTGGATACATTTGAGGATTTGGAAGATTTAGAGGAGCTGGATGGGCTAGATACGCTCGATGAGTCCCACTCCTTTGAAGAGCCAACGATGCACGATACGCAAAAGTTATCGCTGGATATACCCGCCACCAAAGAGAGCAACAAACTCAAAGGTGCCACCCAAAATTATCGCCGTTTTGAGCTTATCAAGCAAGCCATCGGAGATTTTTACCATGCGATGGATATCCAAAGCAGCTTTATTGAAACACTCTATGTTGCAACACTCAAAAGCGAAGAGAACGATTTGAGTAGCTACCTACGTGATGAGCTTTTCTTGGATGTCATCGTCAAACCTATCGATTTTGACACGATTATGTTGGAGATAATCGAAGCAGAGGTGGCACATGCTTCGTAGTTTTATACGTCCGCGCCCCAAACGGCTTTTGAGTTGGGAGATCAAAATTTTACTCCTCTTTTTTGGGCTAATTTTGGCACTGCTGCTTATGACCTATGGCTATTTACGTATCCGAATGTACCTCTACGCCAGTGACGCCCAAGAGGCAATAACGCGTGTGACGCAGCTCGACAGTGCACGCACAGCGATGCAGCACCAAGTCGATTTCATCAAAAAAGAGGCACTACAAGCCAAAGATATCTACACCAACAACGAATTATTGGGACAAAGTATCAAAAACCTTTTCGATATTGTCCCCGACAAAATCACCCTCAACAAAGCCTTCTTAGACAAAAATAGCCTCACTTTGTATGGCAAAACACCCAGCAAAGAGACCTACCAATTTATGCTTTTGGCGCCTCTACGCTCGATATTTGATCGCAGTTACACCACCTATTACCAACTGCCCAATGGCTGGTTCAACTTCGAATCGACCAACTACATCGATACCGTCAAAGAGGTCACGCCGTGAATTCACTTTTTAAAGGTCGAAACCTCATCAATATATTGCTGCTCTCCTTGGGCTTTATGGTGCTCTTTTTTGGGATGATTATTTTTATGTTCATCCCCTTGGGCAAGGCGTATAAAGAGGAGTACAAACTCTACACTGTTGAGATGCGCCTTTTGCGCGATGCCCAAGCGCACCACGATGAAGTGATGGAGACGCTCAAAAACCTCCAAGCCAAAAACCGTGCCATTATTACTGGCTACGAAAAAAGCTTCGACCCTGTAGCTTTCGATAAGCTCTACAGCCGTTTCTTCTCCAAACTCACCCTCACCCAGCTCAAAGAGCTTGAAAAAAATGATATTTTTCAAATTTATGAGGTCAATGCCTCCTCACACATCAACTCACCTGTCGATTTTTATGAGTTTCTTTTTGCTATCAACAAAAGTGACAACATCATAAAAGTAGAGTTTCCCATTAGTTTCGTCGCCCAAGATGAACGCATTCACGCCTCGTTTCGCATGAAAGTTTACGGTGCAAATTTCGCTGATTTTGTGCCACCACCAGAGAGTGACATAAACGAAACTTTTGGTGAGTGATGCTATAAGTTCACCTATTTTTCACACCCAACCACACCCCAAAGGGCTTTAAAATGTCGCCAATCCTAAAGCTTATGCGTCTACATCAATATATAAAAAATTTCTTCGTTTTTGCTCCCATGCTTTTCTCTTTTCAATTTTCCCTTGAAATATTTTTTGAAGTAACGCTTATTTTTCTTCTCTTTTCTCTGCTGGCGAGTAGCATCTATATTTTTAATGATTTGATGGATATCAACGAAGACAAAAAGCACCCAAGTAAAAAATTTCGTCCCTTAGCCTCTGGCACCGTCTCCACTAAAACAGCATACACGCTGATTTTTCTTTTCTCTTTATTGAGTTTGGGAGGCGCTTTTTTTCTCAACCAAGAGCTCTTTTTTATTTTGAGTATCTATTTTTTCCTCAATCTTGCTTATTCACTAAAACTCAAACATATACCCCTGATTGATATTTTTATCATTGCCGTAGGCTTTGTTTTGCGACTAGGTGCAGGCAACAGCGCACTTGATGCTCCACTCTCCATGTGGATTGTCATAATGACCTTTTTGTTGGCGCTATTTTTGGCACTCGCCAAACGACGCGATGATGTTCTTCTGGCTTCACAAGGCAAAGAGACACGCAAAAATATTGATGGGTACAATTTAGAATTTATCAACGCCACGATGGTACTTATGTCGGCAGTAATTGTTGTCTCTTACATTCTTTATTGTGTTTCACCCGAAGTGACATTGCGACTACATACACGCTATTTGTATATCACCTCCTTTTTTGTCATTTTGGGCATTTTGCGTTATATGCAAATTACTTTTGTAGAAGAGAAAAGTGGTAGCCCCACCAAAGTGCTCCTCAAAGACAAATTTTTGCAAGCTACTATTCTTCTTTGGATCACAAGCTTCTATTTCATCGTAAAAGGGGTCTAAAATGGACAAAACAAGTAAAATCCTCATTCCAGGAGCCGCAGGTCTTGTAGGTCAAAACCTCATCGTCGCGCTCAAAACCAGAGGCTATACCAATCTCGTTGCCATCGACAAGCACCATGAAAACATCAAAGTCTTACGAGAACTTCACCCTGAAATTACGATTATCGAGGCAGATTTGGCGGAAGACGGCGAGTGGAAAAAAGCATTTGAAGGAGCAGACGTGGTGCTGATGCTCCAAGCGCAAATTGGTGCGCCCACCATCGAGCCGTTTATCCGCAACAACATCACCTCGACCCAAAATATCTTAGAGGTCATCAAACACTACAAAATTCCCTACACCGTCCATATCAGCTCCTCGGTCGTCAACTCCAAAGCGACGGACTTTTACACCACCACCAAAAAAGAGCAAGAGAAGTTAGTGGTGGAGTCAGGGATTGAGCATTGCGTGTTACGTCCGACGCTGATGTTCGGGTGGTTTGACCGCAAACATTTAGGATGGCTCAGTCGTTTTATGGAGCGTGTGCCAGTATTCCCTATCCCAGGGCATGGGCGTTATATGCGTCAGCCTCTGTACGAAAAAGACTTTTGCAATATCATCATCTCTGCGATGGAAAAACAGCCCAAAAACCAAGCGTTCAACATCACAGGGCGAGACGAGGTCGACTACATCGATATCATCCGCACCATCAAACGCGTCAAGCACATCAAAACACCGATTGTCAAAATCCCTTACAAGCTTTTTTATTTCCTTATGTGGGGATATGCGCTTTTTAGCTCCAATCCCCCTTTTACTACCCAACAGCTCGAAGCATTGGTGGCAGATGACCATTTTGAATTGATACCTTGGTGGGATATATTTGGCGTCAAGTCTACACCGTTTGAGCAAGCGATGGTCGAGACATTTAACGACCCCGTTTACAGCCAATACGTATTGGAGTTTTGATGAGCGACAAAATTGCGGTTATCGGCGCTGGTCCGATGGGCTTGGCAGTGGCCTATCAATTGGCTCTCGATGGGTTTAAACCCGTTGTGTACGAAGCAGATGATAGAGTCGGTGGAATGACCGCTACCTTTGATTTTGCGGGGCAAGAGATTGAGCGCTATTACCATTTTCACTGCACAAGCGACGAGGCATTTTTTGAGGTGTTGGGTGAGCTAGGGCTATCTCATAAGCTTCGATGGACAAAAACAAAGATGGGGTATTGGTTTGACGGCAAAGTCCAAGCATGGGGCAACCCTATCGCATTGCTCCGATTTAAGGGGCTTGGATGGATGGCGAAGTTTCGCTATGGAATTTTTGCCTTTCTTGCTACCAAGCGAAACGATTGGCGACCACTGGAGCGATACGATGCGATGAGCTGGATACGAAGCTGGGTTGGCAAAGAGGGGTATACAAAGCTTTGGGATAAGCTTTTGTCGCTCAAGTTTTACGAATATCGATTTAATCTCTCAACACCGTGGATGTGGAGTCGAGTACGACGCATCGGACGTTCACGCTACAACCTTTTCCAAGAGAAACTTGGCTACCTCGAGGGTGGTTCCAAAACCCTGCTTGAAGCGATGAAAACTAAGATTGAGTCAGTGGGTGGGGAGTTTCGACTCTCAACGCCCGTGAGCAAGATTGTTTTTGAAGAGGACAATGTCGTAGGAATTGAGAGTCGACATGGATTTGAGGCGTATGCAAAAGTCATCAGCACAATACCCTTGCCCATCGTGACCCAAATCGCCCCAGCGCTCAAAGAGAGATTTACCAACACCGACAACATTGGGGTGGTGTGCGTCATCGCTAGACTCTCAAAACCCCTCACTCAAAACTTCTGGCTGAACACCAACGACGACTCGATGGATATCCCTGGCATCATCGAGTATGGCAATCTCAACCCCGATGTGGGACATATTGTCTATGTACCCTATTATGTACCGCAACACAACCCCATCTACAGCGACAGCAATGAAGTGTTTGAGGAAAAAATCAAGCGCTATTTTAAACGTATCAATCCCACGCTCAATGATGACGATTTTGAAACCATCGCTGTGCATCGCTACTACTATGCACAACCCATTTGTCCGCCCAACTACCTCGATTCACTCCCCGATGAGCAAATCGCCAAAGGGCTTTGGGTGGCAGATACAACCTATTATTATCCCGAAGATAGAGGGATAAGCGAATCGATTGGATACGGTAGAGCCATGGCGCGAAGGGTCGCAAATGCTCAATAAAGAGATAGTTGCTTTTCTTGTTGCTGGTGGCGTAGCTGCTACAGTCAACTTCTTGAGTCGCTTTGGCTATGATTATTTTTTTGATTTTGGTACCGCCGTTCTTCTTGCTTATATTACTGGCATGATTACTGCCTTTGTTCTCAATAAATATTTCGTTTTTGCAGAAAGTGTGCACTCGACTTTCAAAGAAGCACTCTATTTTGTATTAGTGAATCTCGTCGCAGTTTTACAAACGTATTTGATAAGCATTTGGCTTGTTCTTTATACATTGCCAATGATTGCGCATGGAGTGGGCATCGTAGTGCCCGTCTTTACTAGCTATTTAGGGCATAAATTTTTTAGTTTTAGGGGAAAAAATGTTTCAAAATAAGAATATTTCATCGCTCTTTTTCTACACAATTACATATATTACACTACTCGCATATATCATGCCGATACATCCCTTCATGCCAAGCGTTGGTTTAGACCCATCTTGGAAATGGGTGATGCACTTCAGTTTTGTCAATAATCTAGCCTTTGGAGAAGAAATATTTTTTACATTTGGACCTTTAGCTGACTTTTGGTTTCCATCATATTTTTTTGATCAGAACACTTATTTTATTGCAATAACAATTGCGTTTATTTTTGCTTCAACAATTTTCGCAGCACTATATTTCTCAACACATACATTACAAACAAAGCAAAAAGTGTTTACTTTTTTTCTATTTCTTACTGCGATTATCGTCGGCAACACTTATGTTTGGTTTATTTTGCCTTTACTTTTTCTTCTTATCTACTTTACAAAAGAAGAATTAATTACTAAAAATACATTATTAATCTTTATAACATTTTTTTTAGCTTTTTCAGTCCTTGTAAAATTCTCCCACTTTCCTACCGCATTTATAACCGTGCTACTAATAGATGTTTATCATATTTACAAATTTCATAAATTTTCTTATCATACAATTACATTTTTTATTTTTATTGTTACTCTTTTTGTGTTAAGCGGACAGCAGATTGATAACTTTTCTGCTTATTTTTTTGGGAGCTTTCAAACACTTTCAGGATATTCCGAAGCCATGAGTTTATACGGACCATCTTTTATGGTTCTTGTTTATAGCTTATTATCCATTTTAATTTTTTCGTTTTTACTTTTCAAAGTAATGCTTCAAAAAAATATTGAAACATTTTTTGTAATAATGCTTACATCAATCTCTCTATTTATGGCATTCAAAAATGGCTTTGTTCGACACGATGCCCATGCATATTCTGCTTCATCTGGCATGCTCATGGTTTTAGGGACACTGTATATATATTTTTACAATAAAATATACTTTTCAAACATTGAAAAATCTTTGGTTAAATATTTCATGTTATTTTCTATACTTTTTTCAATTATGATATTTTTTTTCTATAATTTTACTTCGATATTTGTAGAAGAAATTAATAAAAAATTTCCACCTCATATAAAAGAAGAAATAAAAAAAGAGTTTATTGAAAAAAATTATTCAAATATTATTTTACAGCATGGTAATTTGCTAACTTCTATTCCAAAAAAAATGTTTTCAACAACGGTTCAAAACACATATGATAGATTCTATAAACTTCCTAGTATTTTTAGTTCATCTCAAAAAAAAGAGTTAATCGATGTATACGCAATGTCAATTCAAACAATCAAAACATCTTTGCCCTTATCAGAGATAAAAGGTTCTGTTGATATATACCCTTGGGATCAGGCATATATTCTTGCGAGCGATCTAAACTACACACCAAGACCTGTTTTTCAAAGCTATAGTGTATACACAAACTATATGATTCAAAAAAATATAGCATTTCTTCAATCAGACAAAGCTCCTGATAATTTACTTTTTTCTATAAAAGAAATCGACAATCGACTTCCAAGCATGATGGAAGGAACGACTTGGCTGGAAATATTTTCAAAATACAATGTTGCTACAACAATAGATGAATTTTTACTTCTAAACAAATCAGAAACTGCAGCAACATTTAGTTTAGAAGAAGAAAAAGCTCAAACAATCACCTTTAACGAAACTGTTAAAGTGGAAAAAGGAAATAAATTTATTTTTATTGCTTTTGAAAAAACTTTCTTTGGAAAAATATCCGAAATACTTTTTAAAGCACCTATAGTTTATATTCAACTCACTTTTGACGACAATACAACAACAACAAAAAGGCTTATACCTAGCATTGCATCCAATGGCTTTATTCTTTCTCCCTATATCGATACAAAAGAAGCATTTGCAAAATTTGACTCAACATTCAATGCTGATAAGTATGTAGTAGAATTTTTACTCTACACGACAACAAATAACTTTTATGAAAACGCTATAGAGCTTTCAATGAAAAATATAACTAAACTACACTAAGGAATAACATGAACACTAAAATAGAAAAATTTCAGATATTTTATTTACTAATACCAATTGTAATCTACCTTTACCTTTTGCTTCAATACTCAGCCAATAGACCAGTAGGCGACGATTTTCACTCTGTGTTAAATTTTTTGAATATATATCTTGACAAAAATACACTCGAAGATAAGCTTTTGTATTTATTTGCCCCTCACAATGAGTACAAACTACTGTTTAATAATTTATCTCAAGTTATTATCTATTCATTAAACGGTGAGATAAATTTTACAGCGATGCTACTCATAGCTTTTTTTGGACTTTTGTTTATATATTTCGTTTTCTTCAGAGAGTTTAGCATGCTAAATCTTCCTCTCTATTTTTTCATTCCTATCGGATTTATTTTATTCAATATAGCGCAGTACGAACTTACATTTTGGCCAATGGCATCTTTGCAAGGTTACTACCAAACTCTCTTTTCTATCACAAGTATCTATTTCTTTACTCGAAATCGCTTCACTTTAGCTCTTCTCTTTTTCATATTTTCAATGCTTCAAGGCGGTATGTGGATGTCCTTAGCGGTAGTCCTAATTTTTAATCTACTAGCTTCAAAAAATTATTTAAAATTTTTCATTTTCTTAGTTTTTCTCATCGGCATCTATCTTTTTATGCATTTTACTCTTATGAATCCACCTGGTCATAGCATTATTGAAAATGGAATGAAAATTTTCCATCTTATACTCTTTTCTTTAGGCGTCATTGGTGGTATCACAGGGAGTGGGATTCTTGCTTTTCTCTATTCAATCGCTTTTTTTATCTACATTTACAACTTAAAAGAAAAAATCAAATCAAATATTTTGAATAACTCTTTTTCTTTGAACGTTTTTTTCATGTTCCTTGTGAGCATTCCAGCCCTATCGCTTAATAGACTTCACACTGGATTAGGCGCTAGTCTCTCTTCTCGATATTCTTTTGTAAGTATTATGTTACTTGCTAGTCTATACCTTTTTGTACTTTCACAATCAATTACGGAGAGAGAGCGCAAAAAAGTTTTTGTAACCTTTTTGCTCATCTCTGTTATACTGTACCTATTTAGCTTCAGACATATTGAAACTCTTCAAGAGAGAAAAAATAGTATTTTAAACTCTCATTTTTATCAATTTCCAACTTCTTGGGCTATTCCCATTGTGAACGACTCAATCACAAAGAAGGTTTTTTCTTTTGAGTATCTTTTCTCAAAATAAACCTTCTTGCTTTTAAAACGCCAATCCAGCGCTTACCATCATGTTGGTGTAGGCATCGCCCATGCTGTAGTAATGCACCGTGAGGTTAAGAAAATCGATCGCTTTGTAGCTTGCACCCCATGCAATGGTGTTGGAGCTTGTGCTACCGATAGTTGTCATCGCATACCCTGCGTGTAGTTGCAAACGTCCCATTTCATAGGTGTACATGCCCGCTTGGATAGCTGTAGAGCCTGTGTACACATCTGTACTGGTTTTGTTGAGACCCAGATACCCTACACGCCCAAAATCAAATCGATAGTGCACACCATATCCCGTCGCACCATCAAGCCCTACGAGATAGTCAGCGCCCAACCGTGGTGCTGGCTCGACATTTTGCGCAGGCATCGATGATACGGTCCCACTCTCTTCGCCTGTCACAGCGACCCCTACACCCACGACAAAGGTGCTCACTTTGCCCCAAAAATCTTTGGAGGTTTGTGCTGTAGCAGCAGTAGCGGTTTTGGCGTCGATTCTATCCTCGCTGCTGAGTGTAGATTGCGCAGGCAACGAAGCCGTGAAGAAGTCGTAGTGATAATCCTCTAGCTTTTTAGCCAAGCTTTTTTCGACGCGCTCATTTTGCAGATTGTGGACATTTTGAGCGAAGATAATCTCTCCCGATTTGGCATTAATAGCACGTACGTGTAGACGTATCATCGATTCACGCTCTACCTCTTGCAAGAATGCCCACGGTATAAGCGGCTCAAACCAAAAGCGCAACGTCCCCAAATCTTCCCACTGAAAGCCATCGTCGGTTGAGTGGTATTTCACCCCCGTCTCTAGCACACGGTAGGAGAGGATATAGTCGGCGCTACGAAGTTTGGATTGCACCAAATTCTCTTCGATGTAGTGCAAATCGGCGACGCTTTTGAGCTCCATGTTTTCCGCTTCAAGGGTATCGGTGATGCTCTTTTGGGGTACCTCTACTTTGAGCGTGTTGTCATCCTCTAAACGCAAATGCGCCAATGCATCTTCGTCACGCTCCAAAGGTCGAAAACCGTTTTGGACCAACGAACGAATCGTCACATCTTGGATGAGGGTATCGACGGGTTTATCGAGCGTGCGTTTTTGCTCCATCGAGCGCAGTGCGACATTGGCACCTGAGGGGAGTTTGGTTTTGAGCAGTTGTCCCAACTCCATATCGCTCATACGGTTTTCCAAAATCTTTTGGTTGGAGCTGTCGAAACTTGGATGGGCAATCGTACAACCGCTCATTGCCGCCATTATAAGAGCCAAGAGAAAAGTATTAAAATATTTCATCATAGCCTCCTACTCGAAAAGGCCGCTAAAGAGGCCGCTTCGTTTTTGCAAAGGTTGGGCATGCCCATAAAAAGTGTAGTGATACGTTTTAAGTTTATCGGCTACACCTGATTCGATAATGTCGCTGTTTTTATGCTCCAAAATATCGGCATAGACGATTTGCCCCGATTTGGCATTTTGGAGACGCACCATGAGACGCATCATCGTCTCGCGCTCCACCTCTTGGGGGTACGCCCACGGGAACCACCAGCGAAGCTCTCCCAAATCTGCCCACTGAAATCCATCGTCGAGTGAGTTGTACTTGATACCCGCCTCTAGGACACGGTAGGAGAGGATAAAATCTGCCGAATCGAGTTTGGATTGCGTATAGAGGTGTTTGGGGACAAGAAGTGACTCTTTTTGGGTGAATTTCAAATCCTCTACTTTGACATTTTGAGTAGCTACCGTATAGGGCTCCTCGACCAAAAGGGTCTTATCACTTTCGCGCACCAAGTGTCCTATCGTATGTGCATCACGCTCTAGCACTTTGAATCCTTGGGCGTAGAGTGAAGCAATCATCTGATCCTCCACCATCGCTACGATAGGTTCATCGACGGTAATGCTTCGTTCGATAGAGCGCACCACCAGCGTATTGCTAGGTGCTATTTGCTTTTTGACCAAAGCACCCACGCCAATATCGTTCATCGTTTTCTCGATGACAAACTGGTTGGATTGCTCAAACGTGGGCTTGATTACGGTACACCCGCTAATGCCTCCGACTATCACCAAAGGCAACAGTACGTTAATGACTCTGTACAACATCACATTCCTTTTGTTGAAATGTCACAGTGTAGTTAAATGGAAGTTAATCGTTATTTAAAAGTGTAGAAATCGCTATGTTTTGTTGGTAACAATAGGGACGAATATGGGGTGGAATAGCGGCTTTTCGGCACGCCTCTTTGAACTCCTTGGAGAGTGTCACGCCTGTGACATAAGGTGCGATGTAAGCTCTGTTGCCTACGATTTCCAAGGCAATTTTGCGTGCTACCAAGAGACCATCGTGTTGAGCAAGCCACTCTTTTTGACTGCTTGAGAGCATCAACCCTTGGGTTTTGAGCACCTTATCTGCGGCAAAAATCAGCCCTCTTCGATGGGGCGCATCGATGAGAGTGAGCCCTTGGATACGACGCTCTTGGATACCCTGCGATAGGAGTGCAGCATCTTGCGCAATATAGGCAAAACTCTGCGCGACACCCTTGGCATATTGCGCCACAAAAGGGTCGCTGAAGTGATGACGCATTGCATTGCGCGCATAGCGCATATCGACATTGCTCTCATCGACGAAATAGGTGTAGCCGTTGGTATCGAGATAGCTTTGCAACGCCGCCTTGGGCTGATGCAAAAGAGGTCGTACCAGCGTATACTCTGCGCGTTTTTGTACAAATTGCATACCCAAAAGCTCCAACGCACCTGCACCCTTGGCAAGCTGCATCAAAAACCACTCCATTTGGTCGTTGAGCTGATGCGCCGTCACCAACGTTGTATAGCCATGCTCTTGTGCCAGCGAGGCGAAATAGTCGTAGCGAATACGTCGTGCAACTGCCTCAAAATCGCTTGGGATAGGAGGGGCGTAGTGTACGTGACATTTTTTGGAGTAGCGCTGTGCCAAGCTTTGGGCATAAGCTACCTCTTCGATGCTTTGAGAGCGCACCCCATAATCGACGATAGCCATATCGAAGGGTACGTCTGCCTCGACCAACAAAAAAAAGAGTGCAGAGGAATCGATGCCACCCGAAAAGGCTAGAAGATTTTTGCCCTTTTGAAGTGCCTCTAACGCGCCCCTATCAAGCATGACCGACGATAGTCGCCATGAGTGTAGTGCCCGCAATGCTTGTAATGGTCGCGTTGTAGATGACACCATATTCGATGGGTGTAATCTCACTCTCATTAACCAATATTTCGCCATCGATTTGAGGCGCCCACATAAGCGCTTTGGCGCTCAACAAGGACTCATGTTCGCTGCTAGGTCCATCCACAACAATCTTCATCGAAGTTCCCACGTAGGCGTTTAGACGCGCTTTTGCCTTGGCTTTGAGCACTTTTTGGAGCGCTTTGATACGCTTATCGATGATTTTGTCTTCGATTTGCTCCATTTCATAGGCGGATGTCCCCTCTTCGTTGGAGTAGGCGAAAACTGTCACGCTGTCAAATCCAAAATCGCGCACGAACGCCAACAGCTCCTCAAAATCGGCATCGCTTTCGTGCGGATGTCCTACGATGACACTGGTGCGCACAAGGGCATTGGGCACGGCACGCATCGCTTCCAAAAGCGCTACTGTTTGCGCTTTGCCAAAGCCTCGACGCATCGTTTTGAGCATGAAGTCATTGATGTGTTGGATAGGCATGTCAAAATAGGGGTGAAATACGGTACTTTTGGCGATTGCTTGGATAAGTTTGGGCGTAGTGGTGCTGGGGTAGAGGTACAAAATACGTGCGCTTTTGACCCCCTCGATAAGCTCGATACGCTTAATTAAGAGCACCAATCCATCGAGCATCTTTTGGTCGCGCAAATAGGAGCTAGAGTCTTGAGAGATAAAGCTAAAATCATAATAGCCCTGACGCACCAACGCCTCTACTTCGAGCACCACTGAATCGAGACTGCGTGAATGCAATTTGCCCTTGAAGCTAGGAATGGCGCAAAAGCTACACTGTTGATTGCACCCTTCGGCGAGTTTGACATAGGCGTGGTAGGTAGAGCCTGTGATGACGCGCTGCGCACCATCGATGAGATAGACCTCATCGCTAAAGCGGCTCTCTCGTGCACCAATAAGCGCATCGATACGCTCATAATCGCCCACCCCCGTAAAGAGGTCTACTTCAGGCAACTCTACTGCCAACTCTTCGCGGTAGCGCTCACTCAAGCACCCTGCCACGACCAAAATCGAATCCTCTTTGCGCGCTTCGTGCGTCGACAAAATCGTATTTATCGACTCCTGTTTTGCCGCATCGATAAAACCACACGTATTGATGATAATGACATCGGATTGCGTCGCATCGTCGATGAGCGTATAGTCGCGCAATCGACCCAACATCACCTCGGTATCGACGAGGTTTTTGGTACAGCCTAGAGAGATGACATGGAGTGTTTTGGCCATGATGTTCCTTTTGAAAAATGTATCATAGCCAATATGTGCAAGAGAAAAAGGGAGAGGTTACGCGCTAACGTCACTGACGCTAGAGAGGTTGACCAATTGGATATACCAATCTTCGTTGGCGAACTCAGCATCATCGAAGAGTTGAATCTCCATCGAATCATCAAAGACTTCGATATATTCGATAGCCTCTTCAGGAATATCAAGTGCGGTAGTGCAGTACTCATACTCCATTCCCTCCACCAAAAAATCTTGCCACGTCCAACTACCCTCAAGCTCGGTAATGATGAAATAAGTGGGCATTGTTTCTCGTCCTTTTGTCACTAAATTTTTGGCATAAAATGGCGCAATTATAATAGTGCAACATTAAACCAAGCATAAGTAAAAGATATGCCTACAAGTGCCTTTTAGCTCCTATTAAAGCACCTTTAGGGACAATGGCTTTTTCATCCAAAGGCACCCTCATGAATCGACGATTGCTCACCCAAACGCTTGCCAGTTTGCTCACCGCCATTGCTGTTATTTTGCTCTACTACAATGTCCCTCAAAGCTTGCAAGATTTGGACAATCGTCTGCGCGACTTTATGTTCGAGCATCGTGGTGCCATTCCTACGACAGGCAAAGTCATCATCGCCGATATCGATGAAAAATCGCTCAAAGAGCTAGGTCAGTGGCCTTGGGGACGCAAAACCATCGCGCAAGTGATTCAAAACCTCCACGATGCAGGCGCCAAGGTCATCGGTTTGGATATGGTCTTTGCGGAGCCTGACAAACGCTCTGACGCCTATATCATCCAAGAGCGTCAATGGAGTGTCACCAACATCGATGAGCCTGAAGATTACGATGTGATATTGGGCAATGTCGTAGGTGCTACCCATACGGTATTGGGCTACACATGGAATTTTGCCGAAACAACTCCCCATGTCACCAGCGACAACTACCCCTTCCCCAAAACCACTATCAACTACAACTCCCAAATTCCCGACCGCATCATGGAGCCACTAGGATTGACCCCCAATCTCTCCAAAATCCAAGTCGCACGCGATACCGACGAATCTCCTAGCGAAGGGTTTTTCAACAATATGTCTGACTCTGACGGAATTATTCGCCGTGTACCCCTACTGGTCAAAAAAGAGGGGTACTACTACCCTTCACTTGCCCTAGAGATGTTCGCACGCTATCACGATGTCGAGAGTGCCGATTTGCTCTATTTTGACGGTGAATTTGTAGGCGTCAAGGTCGCTTCGACTGAAATCCCCACCGACAATGCTGCACGCTTTTTGGTCAATTTCCGAGGAAAGGCTAAAACCTTTGAATACCTAAGCGCCTCTGACATCTACAACAACCGCATCGACCGTGCCAAAATCGAGGGCAAATTGGTCTTGCTAGGCACCTCTGCTATTGGGCTATTGGATATTCGAGCGATGCCCATGGACACCGAATACCCAGGGGTCGAGGTACACGCCAACATCATCGACAATATGCTTGCGGGGGATTTCTTGGTCATTACTAGCTCCACGCAAGGGCAAGAGCTTTTGAGTATCTTTGCTGTCATTATGTTGGTGGGTATCATCATGGCACTTCTACCCCCTGCATGGGCAATGGCATCGGTTTTTGTCATCAGTTATGCGATGTTTGAGTACCTCTACTACTTCCTCTTCTCACAAGGTACAGTGCTCAATATTCTCTTCCCTTTCGTGGGAATTTTCCTCATCACGGTCGTTTCGTTGCTACTGAGCTACATCATGGAGGGCAAAACCAAAGAGCTTATCAAAGCCAAATTCGCCCAAAAAGTCTCCCCCGACGTCGTCGAGGAGCTACTCAAAGACCCTGACAGCGTCAATTTCGCCGCGATGGACAAAGAGGTCACCATCTTCTTCTCGGACGTGCGCTCTTTTACCACCATCTCTGAAAAGCTTGGCTCCGCAGAGCGCCTCATTCAGCTCATGAACGATTACATGACCCCCATGGTCGAAATCATCATGCAAGAGCGAGGCACCATCGATAAATTCATCGGTGATGCCATCATGGCGTATTGGAACGCACCACGCGACCTCAAAGGGCACCAAGACCACGCCGTACGCGCAAGTCTGCGCCAACTCAAAGCGCTCGATGGACTCAACAAAGAGCTCGTCGCCAAATATGGAGTCGATATTCACATCGGTATCGGTCTCAATACAGGTATCGCCGTCGTAGGCGAAATGGGTAGCCGTGGACGAAGCGACTACACCATCATCGGCGACCCTGTCAACCTTGGCTCGCGCCTAGAGGGTCTGTGCAAACCCTATGGCGTCACCCTCATCATCTCCGAATTTACCAAGGCGGGATTGGTAGATGAGTATGTCATTCGCGAACTCGACCTCGTGCGCGTCAAGGGCAAGGAACTCCCCGTAGCCATCTACGAGGTGCTCGATTTTGGCAAACCTGATGAACGTATGGCAAGCCTGCTACAACGCTACGACGATGGACTTCACCTCTACAAAGAGGCGCGTTTTGCCGAGGCGCTCGAAATTTTCACCGCGCTTGAAGCCGAAGATCACCGCAAAATTCACGCGCTGTACATAGAGCGATGCCAACACTTCATCGAAAATCCTCCTGTCGATTTCGATGGCGTCTTCACCTTCACCACCAAATAGGCGCGCGTTGGAAGTTTTTGACACTATTATCGTAGGGGCAGGTGCGGCAGGTCTCATGGCGGGGGCGCATCTGTCGCACCAAAAGGTCTTGCTACTCGAAGCCCAACCACGCGTCGCCCAAAAGGTCGCCATCGCAGGAGGCGGTCGATGCAACTTCACCAATGTACATGTCGATGCTAGCCACTACCTAGGCGATAGCACTTTTGTCTCTAGCGTACTCGAAGAGTTCGATAATCGCGCCGTTTTAGCCTATGTCAAGAGACACTCCATCGCCACCGTATGCGAGAAAAATGACCAATATTTTTGCGCCCAGAGTGCCAAAAATCTCATCGATGCGCTCTTGCGTGACAATGCCCACCACACACTCAAGACCAACACCAGCGTCAAAAGTGCCACCAAAAAAGGCGATCTTTTCACCCTCGATACGACCCAAGGCACCTACCAAAGCCGACATCTGCTTATTGCCACAGGGGGTGCGAGCTACCCCAAAATCGGTGGCAATGAGAGCGGCTTGGCGTTGGCCAAAAGCTTCGGACACAGCGTGAACCCTTTTGAGAGCGTGCTAGTAGGATGGACACTCCAAAGCCCCCAAGCGTGGATGCGCGATCTTAGCGGTGTGAGTCTACGTGCGACCGTGCGCGTGGGCGAAAAAGCCTTCACCGATTGGCTCTTGTTCGCACACAAGGGCATCAGCGGACCTGCTGTACTTTCGGCATCGCTTTATTGGAAACGCGGGAGTGTCAGCATCGATTTTCTGCCCGATTTTGCCCTCAAAGAGCTCTCACATCACCCCAAAAAGCTCTTGGCAAATGCCCTGCCCCTGCCCCATCGATTGGCCCTAGCGCTTTTGGAGGCGCTCGAAATTCCCAATGTCTCCTACAAGAGCCTCGATAAGAGCGCATTGACAAAATTATCACTCCTCAAAGCCTACACCTTTGCCCCCGCAGGCACCTTTGGACTCTCCAAGGCTGAAGCGTGTCGAGGAGGTGTGGCAACCGACGAAATCGACGCATCATCGATGCAAAGTCGTATTATCGAGGGGCTATTTTTCGCAGGGGAAGTGGTCGATGTGACGGGGGAGTTAGGCGGATACAATATCCAATGGGCGTTTAGCAGCGCGGTGTGCGCGGCTAAAGCACTAGCAAAGGCTTAGCGGCACTTTTTGCCGAGGTCACAATTGCCTTTGGTGTCGCAGGTTTTGGAGCCGTCACACATTTGTGCGCCAGTGCCACGTTGACGTGTCACATAGGCATCTGCTGAGAGTAGCATCACAAATTGGGCATGTTTATCCGCAGGCACAATGTGCAAAATCGTATCGAGGTACTCCGCTTTGGCTTGAGCGCGTTTGGCTTGCAGTGCCAAAAAAGCCTCAGTATCGAGCGTCTCACCCTTGAGTGCTAATGGTTCGATACCCTGCCCAATATCTGCCAACTCTTCGCGTAGTATTTGTGCGGCGACCTTAGCATCGCCCCAATCCTCTTTGGCAATGCCTACCTTCTCTAAGGCATAATGTACAGAACCGACCAAGCCGCCTTTGGCTTTGGGGGCGCACATTTTGCCCTCATAATATTTGCCCATGCCAGGCATGTGCATCTGACCTTTTTGCTTGCCATCGCACATCTTTTTACCTTCGCAGGTACCGTTCGCAGGACATGCCCATGCCATCGAAGCACCCAAGGCGAAAAGCGCCAAAAGTTTTACTAGTTTCATTACCTCTCCTTATATTATTGAAATTTAAAAAGTGTAACTTAGCAAGCTTAATCGCGTATCAAGCCTTATCGATAAGACACGCTTGCATCATTGGTGCTAGGGTTTGCGCATCGACACTGCCTGTGATGGTCATGACGGCACCCTCTTGGCTATCGACAACCTCGATAGCACTGATTTTTGCCATGATTGCAGGGTCGCAATCGCAACTGCACTCACCTGATTGGCACGCCTCGATTTTGGGGGCGATGGTGCTAGCGGAGAGACCGCCTAAGATGGCTTTGACGCCGTTGGGTTGGTTGGTAACTGTAAATGCCATCGATTATCCTTTTTTGGCTTGACAAAGCTCTTGCTCGATAAGAGGCAAAAGCTCTTTTTCGATGAGTGCGAGGGTCGTAGCATACCCCTCGACAGACCCACCGCTAGGGTCTTCGAACCCCACATGCAGTGTTTTGACCGCTTTGGGAAACATAGGGCATGTCTCCTTGGCATGGTCACATACGGTCACGACCAAATCAAACGCCTCGTGTAGTACCGTATCGATGAGCTTGGAGTGGTAGCTATCGCGCCAAAGCCCTTGGGAGGTCAAGAGTGCTTGGGCATGGGGGTTGACCGCGCCACTCGCACGCACACCCGAACTCATAGCCTCTACGCAATGCCCCAAACGCGCATTGACAAGCGCCTCTGCCATTATCGAGCGACAACTGTTGCCTGTGCATAAAATCAATACTTTTTTCATAACGCGCATCCTTTGGTCGTAGTCGCGCAAGAATCCCACGAAGGCATCTCGATAGACAAATGCCGTATCTCCTCCAACGCCGCCCATCGAAAGCTATCGATGGGTGTGCGAATAGCGTAGTACGCCCACGTGCCTCGACGCTCCACGCGCAAAAAGCCCGCCTCTTTGAGGATTTTGAGGTGGCGCGAAAGGCGCGACTGTATCATCCCAAAGGCGTTTTGCATGTCGCACACGCACAAAGGGCCGTGTGCATCCAAAAAGCGTAGCAGTTTGACACGCGTCTCGTCATTGAGTGCCGCTGTTGTCTGTAAAAAAACGTCCATTCGTGAATCCTAGCGTTGAAGTGTAGCGAAATATTTTAAATATATCAATATATCTTGATATATTATTTTAGTCCAAAAACAGCGCGTACAAAAGCGCCGAAGCAATGAGATAAACGCCAAAAGGGATAAAACTAAAGCGTGCAACCACTGACAAAAGCAGCTTGACCACGACCCAGCCCACCACAAACGCCACCACAAAAGCCAAGCCTAACAGCTCCCACTGTGCAAAATCGAGAGTCGAATACCCTTTGAGAAGGGTATAGCCCGATGCCGCACCCATCGTGGGAATAGCCAGCAAAAAGCTAAATGCCATAGCCGCTTCACGTTTATACCCCAAGAGCATCGCCCCCAAAATCGTAATACCCGAACGCGACACCCCAGGGATAAGCGCGATGGATTGGAAGAGTCCTATCGAAGCCGCCTTGACGTAGCTACTCTTCTCGATAGCGTCGATGTAGTGCTCTTTTTCGTTGTAAAACTTTTCAATTGCGATGAATGCAACACCCGTCGCCACCATCCAAAAGAGGGTCAAATCAGCCGTAAAAAGCGACTCGATAGCATCGGCAAAAAAGAGTCCAATAATCCCTGTGGGGATAAAAGCGACAATGAGCTTTTTCCACAACTCGATACTCGAGATGAGCTTGGCTCGGTAGATGAGCATCACCGACAAAATAGGCGCGGTTTGAATGACGATGTTAAACGTGGTCAAAAATGCAGACTCAGCAAGCCCCAAAAGCTGTGCAGTGAGGATTAGGTGAGCGGTCGATGAGACAGGCAGATATTCGGTGATACCCTCGACTATCGCTAAAATGATGGCATCCCAGTAGGTCATGTTTACCCTTTTTTGGTGCTAATTATACCCATTGCCGCACAAATTGTTTTTCGCTCTCTATAGAGCAAGAGTGTTGATACCAGTGTCGCTATCGAGGCAAACAAAAAGAGCATCGAGGGATAGTACTCATAGATAACCCCTGCGACTATCGAGCCTACAAAAGCGCCCAATCCATAGGCGATGCCTGAAAAAAATTGTTGCGCTTGATGACGCTCTACATAAAGCTCATAGAGTAATCGAATCGCCACCGAGTGATAGAGCGCGAAGCTAAAGGCGTGCAAGCTTTGCGCCACATAGAGCATCGTCACACTCTCTCCAAAGGCGTAGACAATAGCCCAACGCACAGCCGTAATGAAGGTCGAAAAGAGCAACAGATCGACCGCCTTGTAGCGTTTGAGCAGAGGGCCTTGGAACCACAACATCACTATCTCAAAGAGCACACCTGCACTCCACAAATAGACGGTATTTTGTAGGCTCACGCCCAAATGGGTCTCATAAATAGTGAAAAAACTGTAAAAAGGCATAAACGCCAACTGCATCATAAAGAGACTTGCCCACAAATAGCCAAAAGGTCGCATCGAGAAGCGCCCGTGCGTCGTGGCTGTGGCGCTTTTGGCGTGTGCAGTGTTGCGCATCGCTACGCCCACTAGCAACATCGCCACCGCAATCGCGACGAAAAAATCTATCGCGCGTGTCACCTCCTCTAGGCGTGACTCTAGCAACAGCGCCACGACGATGAAGCCCACAGAGCCAAAGAGTCGCACCTTGCCATACGAGGCGCGGCTCACATGCTCTAGTGCCATTATCTCTACATAGGGCAAGACCAAACTCATCCCAAATCCCAAGAGCACCAACACCCCAAGCAACCACCAAAAGTGCTCTAGCGTACCATAGAGTGCCATCGATGCCACTGCAACGCTCCCAAGTGCACCCAAAAATATGGTGCGTGTCAGAGGGATGCGTCCACCCACGACAAAGGGAGCGATGAACCGTACTAATGGCACACTAGCCAACAATATACCCACATCGATTTGCGAATACCCCACCAGAGAAAGAACCTTGGGGAAGAAGATAATTAACACACCCACGAACGAAAAATAGAGGTAATAAAAGAGCGCAAGAGTAGCGTGTATCATCAATCCTCGCGGTAAATGACAACCGTGCGGGCAAAAATATCGTGCAGGGCTTGTTTGTTGGGCAGTAAGAGCGGTAGCAAAAAGCCAATCAAAGAGACAAAGGAGAGAAAATATGCAAAAAAGCGCACCACTAGCTGTATCAGAGAGGCACCTCCAAAGCTACGTGCATCGACCACCGCGATACCTGCTAGCTTTTTGCCAGGGGTTTGTCCTCCCATGCGCCACCACATACCCACATAGACGAGCAGTGCTAACACCATCTGCACGATGGCACTCGTAGGGTCTGGTGGTGTTGCAGGACGCTGTCCCTCTAGGAGTGCAAGGGTACTTGTCTCTTTGAGCGTGTCATACCCAAAAATAGCGGCAATAAGCAAAGATATAGGAATACCTATCATAAAAATATCTACCACAAAGGCCAAAAGGCGTGACCAAAAGCCAGCATAACGTACGTCGGGGGAAGTTTTTTGGGGAGAGTGATGTTTGGTCTGTTTTTTTAGGGTGCGCCATCTCATGGCGGAAGTATAACGCATTTAGCCGCTATAATAACGGCTTCACAAATTCGCCTAGGAGCCTTTCCATGTACAAAAGCATCATTGCAGCAACTGCACTTCTACTCTTCGTAGGGTGTAGCGAAGAGAAAAATCAGACGATGACCAGCGTCACACCTACGCCTGAAAAAATTGTCGTCGACACACAAACGATGGAACCTGTAGTCGTTCAAGAGGAGTTGGCTTCTGCCACTCCCGCTGTAGAATCGACGGTAGCTCCCTCTGCACCCAACGGCGCGACACTCTATGCCAAAAAATGCGCCTCATGTCACGGCCCAAAAGCCGAACTCTCCGCACTAGGTGCCTCAGCTGTCATCGCTACATGGGAACCCAAACGCATCTCCGATGCACTCCACGGCTACAAAAACGGCACCTACGGTCGAGAGAAAAAAGCGGTCATGGTACCGCAAACACGCTCTCTCGATGAGGCAACTATCGAGGCTCTCGCTACCTTTATCGCTGCTCAGCAATAAAAGCATCGACGAGGATATTACTCCTCGTCCTCCTCTTCGTCATCCTCTTCCTCTTCATCGTCATAAAGCAAATCATCGATGTCATAGCTATCGACATCATCGCCTTCATCTTCACTATCATCGTCGTAGTCGTACGACTCCTCTTCGTCCTCGTCGTCACCCTCTTCGTGGTCTACGATCTCTTCATCATCCTCATATGATGGCATGCAAAACTCCTGTGTATAAATAAGTATGTATTTTACTATGGGAAGAGAAATAAACCAAGCTACTTTGGGGTTTTGTCAAAGGTTCTACTATCTATTTGTAGCTATCTTTTCTGTGTAAAACCCTACCAATGATTATCGTATCACCTATAACATCAAAAAGCACGCGATAATCACCCACTCGCAAACGATAAGCTGGCTCGAAATTGGTCAATTTTTTGACGTTTTGCGTATTTGGAAACTCTGATAATTTCAAAATATGGGTATGAATGTTCGATTTAAAAGGCTCTGAAATTGATTTTAAATCTTTGATGGCACTTGTTCTAATCTCAATTTGCATGTGCCAAATACTCATCGAAGGAGAGTGTCGCCTCCTCTCTACTCTTTTTGAGTAGCTTCAAATCTTCGATATCTTCGGTAGAAACAATTTCAACACCATCATTTTTGAAGTGCTCTAGCATCCATATAAGCTTATCCATGACTGATTCACTCTGAACATTTACTGTAAGTGTTTGCATCTTCTCTCCTTGTGTTTTTGCGCCTATTATAGCATCGATAAGAAAGTTAAAATCTGTATCCAACTTCAAAGCCAACTTGCCCACTTCCAGGTACGGACTTAGTCTTATCATCCGAAACTTTTTCAGAGACACTACTTGCAGATAAATCAAACAAAAACCGTCCTTCTTCATATCTTATCCCGTATACAGTGTTATATCTATTTTCACTGTATTGAAGGTCAATGTACATTAAACCGCTTCCGAAAGGCAGATAAAATCCAACAATTTGCATAAGACTAGAAGATGTATTTTCAGAATCAAAAATTAATCCCAAAGAAATATATGCAAACCCAATCTTTGTGGATACTATATTTCGTTGCCCTAACTGCGTAAAAAGTTCAAAAAAACCCATAGTCAATTCATTTCCACTACGTGGTTTGTATTTACTAAAGTTATATTTGTATCTTGCTGTCAGAGCAAAAGGAATTTGTGACTGATTATTCTCATAACGTGTATAATTCACGCCCACTGAAAAGAATGCATCTCTCTTTTCAAATTTTCTCTCCTCTTGTTCTTTTTTTTGCTTCTCTTCTTCGATGCGATTAGCTTCCAAATAGCACGCATTGTGGTATGCACTGTAATAGCTTTCGTCAATATTAAATTTCACTTCTATTTGACAACTTTGCGGCAAAAGTTTTCGTGAAAGTATCTCAAAAGAATTGATATATTTATCTGCCTCGTTTAGATTAAAATCTATTGCGTGTTGACAACTGTAGGCTTTGCTTTTGTATGCTTTTTTTGCTTCTGAAAATGCTCGATTTTCACATTCTACGAGACTATTATAATCATTCAAGACATTATCGCTGTCCAATGGCGATGATGCCGTCACCACAAACGTCTTGTCTGCATATACAAAACTCATTAATAATGCTAGAAATAAAAATTTATGCATCATTGCAATGCCTTTTTCGTATTGCCATAGAGTTGTGGCTCTTGCTCATATCGCTCTCCCTTTTGGGTCGATACATGCAAGACCGCATTGCGTACTTTTTGATGTAACTCTTGTGGCGAAACGACCCCGTTCATCAAAAAATCGGCGAGATAGTAGCTAAAGAGACGCTGTTTTTTCTCGTCATAACTATTGGAAAATTGCTCTTCTGTACCTGCAGTGAGTATTGTTATATTGTTACTACTCAAATGTACCTTCTTTGTACGCAAAATTGCCGCTGCGACACCCTTGAAGACCGATTTGTTATCCGTACTACCACTGAAGCAGGCATCTATAAAGGCAAACGTATGTTTTGCCTTGGAATTGGCTAGTTTACGATAGATACTCTCTAGGCGAAAATCAGACTCTCTTTCGATGAAATCGACGACTTTGTCCTTGGGGAGGATGTAGGCATCCCCTTTTTGCCCTGGGATACCATGACCTGAATAGTAAAAATAGATAGTGTCACCTTGTGAAACTTTGGCAAGCATAGCATTAAGCTTATCCTTGATTTTTCCACTGGTTGCATCTTTTTCGATGAGCGAATAGGTGTTAGATTTGGCAATGCCAAAACGTTTCTGGAAAACCTGCTCCATCGCATAAGCACTGCGCTTGGAATAGATGACAGGGTCAGTCTCGTCATAATTCTCTATTGCAATCAAAAAAAGCCACTTAGTAGAGTCTGTTGCGTTGGCAGGTGTTTTCTTGATACGATTGAAAAGCGCGTCATCGAGACTAAACAACTCTACACTTTCTCCCATAGAAAAAGCACCCACTTCATATTTTTCATTGAGATTTGGATTTTGCAATTTCATATCAAATGTACTCGCTTGTAAATCCAATTCATAATGGGCTGAACTATTTGTGTCCATTTTTTTGTCTACGAGTGTAATCTCTATCTTGTCAGGTTTATACTCTTTGGATGATGGCGTAGCTGCATACACATTTCCCATAAATGGAAGTGCAACATGCTCAAGCGAAAGATTTGCACCACTTATCTCATCCATCTTCAAATCAAACTTCACTATCGGTTTAAGTTTATCAAAGTCTGGTTTGAGTTTTTGCGCCACTTCTCTCGGAATTTTTGCCATCATTTTTTTGGAATAATTTTTACGACTACTTGAAAGCGTAAAAAAGAGTGTATTTGTTTCAGGGTCAAAACTTGTATAGGTAAGTTGAGGATTGCCATAAACTTGCCCAATAGCATTCGTGGCAAATTTAGTGAATAGCTTATCCAGATTCGCTTTTTTGTTTTGTTGTTCTTGCGAAATGGCTTGAATATCCCGTTCATAAAGAAATTGAAGTTTTTGTAAAATGAGATTACGTTTTTCAACCTCTTGCTTATACCGCGCAGAGGCTTGCTCGATAGCTAGATTGCGTTTTTCAACCTCACTGCGATACAGCTTTTGAAGGTTTTCAATCACTGTTTTTCTCTCCATCGCCTCTTTTTCAACTCTGGCGTTAAACTCTGCTTCTCTTTCAAACTCACCTTTGACAAGTTTTTTTTGAGGTGGAAAAATAGGTATTGCAACCTGAGGTATTGATGGTACTGGCACTTGAGGAGGAATGAGTCCCGAAATATCGATAGGAGGTCTTGGTTTGAGATATGTATCTATTTCGCCTTGAAGCATTTCGGCAACAGTACGCTTCTCTTTGGAGGATTGTTCGTATGCACTCTCCCAACTAAAAACGGCGGATTGAAGTGATAACAGCGCTAGAGACAGAACAAAAACAATTTTAAACATATGTGACATCCATTAATTAACGGCATGTTAACTTATAGAATTTGACGTGCTACTGAAAGTGTGCAATCATTGATGAATTTTGGAGAATTTTAGAAGTGAGTGAAAATGGTGCGCCCGAAGGAATTCGAATCCCTGACCGCCGGTACCGCAAACCGGTGCTCTATCCAGCTGAGCTACGGACGCACATTGTCTCGTTTTAGGAGGCTGAAATTATAGCCAAAAAGTTTTTCATAAACAAGGGCAAAATTACTGAAAATCGGCGATTTTGAGCGAAAACTCCACTTCGGCGCTACTAATGCGTAGCTCTTTGGCGATTTGCTCTAGTGTTTGCCCTTGGGCAAAGAGCTGTCGAATCTTCTTGTCATCGGTGGAGCCTACGGTTGTACGGGCAATGGTGACCGATTTCATAGAGTTCTCGATGGAGTTGATACGTGAGTTGACTTGGTTGGAGAGGTTTTCAAACTCCTCTTGCACCACGCGTAGCGCCTGCTCAGCGGGCATGATGCGCTCTGAAATAGTGACATCCATAAGCGTCTCTACCTCTACGGCGGTCAGCCCTTGTGCACCAACCGTAATATTTTTGATTTTTTCATTGAGACGCATCTCACTCTCATAGAGTTGGCGTTGAATCTCTCCTACCGATTTGGCGATAGTGTGGATTTTGTGATGGGTGCTTTTCTCTTTGGAAAAGAGGTAAACAAACATCAGCACCATCCCCACTGCTAAAGCGCCCAAAGCTTGGGTCACACCGAAGGTAAAATCTATCATTATCGTCCTTTGAGTTGGCGTATCATTATGCGTTCACGTGCGGTGACGTAGCTGTTCCAGTCATTCTCATCGCGTTCGTGCATGCGTGTGATGTGCGCGTGTTGGGCATCGATAGCGGTGAAAAATATCGCTACGTCACGTTGCGGATAGACAGGCATTGTGACACGTCCATAGTAGTTTTGCGCTGGTTCCAATAGCGCTTTGGTGAGTACAAAATCCTCAAACCCAATCGAATCAATCATCGCGTGTGTCGATAGCTCGATACGGTTGGGAGTTGCATGGTCGATTTTTTGCTCAAGTCTATCGATTTTGCGGTGCAGTTCGATGATGAGTTGCAATAGCACTCTGTCGGTGTCTTGGGTATCGCCTTTGGCTTTTGCCAATTTGAGCCACTGCCCTATGGCATCATCATCGACACCACTAAGCATCTGAAATTCGCGCTCCATCGCCTCATCCTGCGTCGCATCGAGGCTAAACTCTATCGAGAGTGGCGCTTGTACCATGCGTGGAGGTATCACATTACGACCTTTTGCATGGCCACACAAAAGAGGAAAAATATCCCAATATAGCCATTGACCGTAAAAAAGGCGCGGTTAATATGGACAAAATCGCGTCGCACAAGTGCATGCTCATACCCTAGCATCACAGCACTAGCACCCACCGCGATATAACCCCACACGCCCAAATTTGTCTCGACAACGAACCATCCCCACAACACCACCGTCATGATGTGAAACGCCAACGCTATGGAGAGTGCATTTTGTACCCCAAAACGAGAGGGAATCGAAAAAAGCCCCTGCTTTGTGTCAAACTCCACATCTTGCAAAGAGTACAAAATATCAAATCCTGCCACCCACAGCACCACCCCCGACGCCAACATCGCTGACCACGCAGGTATCGATGCACTCACAGCAATAGCTCCTGCAATAGGTGCAAGTCCCAATGTCACGCCCAACACCACATGCGCCATAGCGCTAAAGCGTTTGAAATAGGAGTAGGAGGCCAAAACCAATAATATAGGTATCGAGAGTGCAAACGCAAGCGAATTAATGGCATAGCTTGTCGCCACAAACCCAAGCGCATTGACGACCATAAAAACCATCATCGCAGTGGCACTCACACGTCCATCGACGCTAGGACGCTTGGCGGTGCGTGCGTTTTGGGCATCGATATCACGGTCTACGTAGCGGTTGAATGCCATGGCAAAATTACGCGCCGTAAAAGCCGCCAAACCACCCAAGAGCAGTAGCTCCCAGCCGAACCACCCCTCTGCCGCGACCAACATCGCGATAAAAATAAAAGGGAGTGAAAATATCGAGTGGCTCATCATCACCAACTCATTGAAATGTGCCAATGTTTTACGCAAAATGACTCCTTGAAATGGGCACCATTATAGCCAACTCACGGCATGGCGTAGGGGATTTTGACCCCCACATTGAGGAAAAAAACCCACCCCAAGGTTGAGAGGTCTGCTACAATGGTCGTCTCTTTCTCCTCGCCCAAATCGTACTCGAGTGTCCCGCCCGCCCCAAAAACGAAATTATTAATAGGTGCTAGCAAGCCTACGCCCACACGCGCTCGATAACGCGCACGATCATCCCACCCTGCGAAGGTGTAGCCACCGTATCCTGCGATATGTACATAGGTTTGAGAGCTATTGTAGGTGCTGTTTTGCATCGCATTGAACATGATTCCCACATCCGCTTGCGCGAAAAAGAGTGGATAATTTTCGATGAGATTGGGCAAGGTATGTATCGCACTTGCCATAATGCCATTGCCCATTTTGTCATACCCAAACTGCCATACGAAATTACCGCTAGCGACAAAAGAGAGTTTACCCCCTTCAAAAGGCTCTCCTTGTTGCGGCGGCATGTCGCTTTGAGGTGCCTCTTCGACTTGTTGAGGTGCTGTGTCGTATTTGGCATTTGCGGGGTCGGCATAGGGATTGAACCGCTCTGTCGTGAAAAACATATTAGAGGTATCGATAGCCCAACCGTGCAGTATCAGCCACAAAATCAGCAAAATTTTTCGCACTTAGGCTCCTTTGAGCGCGCTGTAGGCTTCTTGCAGCGCTTGGAATTTTTGGGTGTAGTCGATGAGCGTCGCTTCATCTTGGATATGCATGATGCGGTCAGGGTGATAGGCACGCGCCAGACGCTTGTAGTTGCTACGAATTTGTTGCAGTGGTGCATCGACAGGGCACTCTAGAAGCGCAAAATAGTGCTCTTTGGAGTGTGCCGCACCGCCAAAAAGCGTCGCGATAAATCTCCCCTCGAAGCTATAGAAGAGCCTCGCACCCATAAAATTTTTGCGCCCTACCAACGAGGTCAATCGCGTATAAGCATCACTGTTTTGCAACGCTACATCGATACTGTTGCCCTCGATACGTGTCGCTTTGGTGCCGAAATATCGCGCAATCCACAACGCAAAGAGCGGCTCCTCTTGCGAAAGCTCTAGACGAATTTGGGTAGGTGAAATCGCGTGCATCGATACACGAATCTCGCGCATCGACTCTAGAGAAATACGCAACGGATAGTGGCTACAGTGCAAAAGTGACTTGATAAAAAAATCGAGCTCCATCTGCGTCCCATGCGCCCACGTACGACACGCATCGACCAAGAGGCTCTTTTTGTTGAGCTCATCTCGCGCGTGGTGTGTGATAATCAGCCCCTCATCGACGAGGTGTAGCATCCCTGTACAAGCACCCAAAAAGGTGCGCATAGAGTGCATCGACAAAAAATCGTGCGATATGTGCATCGTAATAGTTTGCGCATCGATGGATAGCTTCACACATCCCCTTTGGGGTCAAAATATTTTATGACCTAGCAAAAATAATGCCATATAAATATGCTCACTCCCCTCTCCTTAAAGTTGCAGAGAAATTTTTTCACTACAATAACGCATGCGAAAAATCATCCTAACTTTTTTTGGCATTTTGAGTCTCTTCGCCCAAGAGCACACCATCTTCGCTCCTATTGCCAACGATGTTTACGCTTTGCGAAGCAGTTGTATGGCAATTTCGAGAGTCAAGAGCAGTGCCACCCAAGCGTGTGACTACTATCTGCACTCCACGTCGCAACTGCTCCAAACCGAGCACGCCCTCCAAAACACCCCAAATCCCGATGCCGCCGCACTCAAAAACTACCGCAACGCGCTTTTGAACGAGCACAAAAACCTACCCCACCTGCGCACTACTATCGCACGCATGGTCGATGCTACCATCGCACACGAGGAGTACGCGCTACTGTCGTACCTCGTCGAACACCCTGCCATCATCCTCACAGAGATACAAAAAGAGCGCATCGCCGCCCTACCCCATCCCAAACACCTCTCACCCAAAGCACGCCAAATTTTGGCACGCTATTCGGGGAGATAACTCACAGCGGTCATACACTCAACAGCTCCAACCCAAAATGCTCTTTGAGCGCACGCGCATAATCGACTTCGCTTTTTTCTAGCACACCCTCTTCGATGAGCTTGAGTTCGTTATCGACGAGGATTTTGCGTCCGCGCGGGGTCTGCATAATCGCCAATTTTTTTTGCGTGAATATCGTATCGGGATGGGTCGCGTTAAAATAATTGGCAAGGCTAAACTCTATCCACTCTTGGGGCACGCTAGCAAAACCGTAGAGACGTTGCCACACATCCTGCACGAGGGCACTTAGCACATATTCGCCCTCAACACGCTCCAATCGAAATCGGTCACCCTCCTGCACCACCTCGCCCTCGACTATCTCCATGGGCGCACGAAGCGCATAGCCACCAAACCCCGTATCGGACAGATACTCTCTACCCTCGACACGGACGATGAGCACCATATGGGTCTTGGGACGGCGTGTGGGGTAGGTCATGGGACGCGCACCTGCGAAATACCACTCAAATCCTATGGCGGTGAGTGCCATCGAGAAGATGCCATTGACCTCGTAGCAGTACCCACCGCGACGACGATATAGGATTTTGTCCACGATATCTTCAGGCACCATCGATGGGATGCGCCCTGCTTGCACGAGCGTATTTTCAAAAGGGATGCTGCGAAGTTGCTTTTGCATCAGCTTCGTCAGAGTAGCTAGGTCGTTGGCGGTTTCGCCCTCGTAGTCGATACGAGAGAGATACGTATCTAGGTGGAAATTGTCAGCTTTCATGCATGCTCCTGTATGCGTCGTGCAGTTTCATCTTCACCGCGCGCTTGGAGCTTCTCGATGAGTCCCTCTTTGCGCTCTTTGGAGAGATTTTGCCCCATTTTTACTTTGAGTGTGATAGAGGTGGGTGTGATAGCTCTATATTTATAATAGTATGTCAAAATACTGTATTACAAAATACAAAGGAGCACCTATGACAGCAACGGTACGACTGGATGATGCACTCGAATCGAAACTGGAAACCCTGAGCAAATCGCTTCATAAAAAGAAGAGCGATGTCATTCGTGAGGCGATACTTTTTTATGCAAACAGCTTTGAAACATCTCAAAAACGAAGAATGTTACAAGCGGTCGAAAAAACATTACAAGCCGACAGCCAAGAAGCCAAACTGCTTGAGGAGACGCTTCATGACGGCTTATAGAGGCGAAATATGGTTGGCAAATCTCAACCCTGCCAAGAGAGCCAATGAAGTCGCCAAAATCAGACCCGTACTCGTGTTTCAAAATAATGATCTCAACAAAAGCGCTTATGCGACGACGATTGTCTTGCCTCTTACGACATCGCTGATCGAGGATGCCCAACCGTTACGTATGCGCATCGCCAAGCGTGAGAAACTCAAAGAAGATTCGGATTTACTTATCGCACAAATCAGAGCCATAGACAATGAAAGATTTTTGGAAAAATTGACAACACTCAGTGCCCAAGAGATGAAAGCCGTTAAAGGGCTTTTGGATGAAGTTTTGAACTAAACTCTGTGATGATACTTTTAGACTCTGCATCCAAGACCCTTCTACACATCCAACTCTACGAAGCACTCAAAAACACGACCTCATGAAAGCCGCTCTCATCACCCATCTAGGCGACACCATCGAGATAAAGAGCGATGGAGGAGATAGAACCTGCGTTAAGGCGTTTGCGGAAATTGTTTTAAGTAATAAAAACGTATAATATGTGAGAATTTGTCATTTTTAATGTCTGACCATCTGATGGATTTTTGGCGAAATGGTATATTTTGGGTATGAATAAAAAGTTATATTAAGAAGGAAGCATCATTGTGAACATACTATCTGATGAACAAATAACATTAGAAACCAAATCTATTTATAGACCTCTAGCAATAGAATCTGGTACTACAATATTACCGTTATCCGATTTAGGAGATAGAGAATTTGAACTACTTTCATATCTTCTTGTGTCCTCAGAATTAAAAAAATCAGAATTCTTAAATTTTGATAAAATATCACTAATGCAAGGTGTCGCAGAAAGAGGACGAGACTGTGTTCTTTATAATAATTCAAAAATTGTTGGACTAGTTCAATGTAAAAAATATAATGGTAGATTAACCAAACCTCAAACTATTAAAGAAATTATGAAGTTTATATTATTTTCTATTTTAGACAAGACAATTCTTCCTGATCCTAATAATTTTGAATATAACCTCTACGTATCAAATGATTTAAATGGTGTCACAATAGAGCTATTATCTTCATTTAATGACCGAATAAAGGATGAATTTACAAATGGTAATATTGAAAAATACACTGATGACTTAATAAATGAATATGAATCATTTAAAAGTTTTAAAGGAAATATTCCACTTCAAGAGATACAAAACCTACTAACAACAATAAAAGTTACCTATCAAAATGGAATTGATCTAACGTCAAGAATTTTAAATAATAGTAATGTTTTATCAATGTTTTTCAATATTAAAACAGTTGTTGATTTAGAGTCCAATGACAAACATATCAGAAAAGCACTTGATGACTATGGGTTGACTCTATTAACTGATAAAGATTTAAAAATATTAAAACAAAGAATAGAAAATACACAAGAAAATAATAGAATTAATTTAGGTCTTATGGATTTTTTTGGTTACAGTAAAGAGTTTTTTGATTTCTTACAAGTTGATAATAAGTTTAAAAATATTGTCGAGCCATTTAGCGAAATGCAAAACTTATTGAATAAGTATTTGATGGATTTTTTGTCTAATGAAATTAGCAAATCTGTTTTTAATGAAATCACTATGAAACTGCTAAATACAGGAAAAATCCATAGATTTAGTATAGGAATAGCTGAGCCATATTTATTTACCAGATTGAGTAAAAATATATTAATAAAAAGTTTACCCGAAGAAATTTTAAGAAAGTTATCCCCAGATACTTTTAAATCAAAAGAAGAATTAATCTTACAAATATCAAGCTTTTTATTTAAAACAAGTGAAGAAATTTTAAACGGTGATTATAGTAATTTAGTGGGAGATAATGAACTAGTGCAAATGAAATTACGTCTATATGAACATATACATAAAGGAATTAATAATATTGAAGAAATAAAACTGAGATTTGATAAAGATATAAAATTATTGATTCCTGTTTTAGATAAAATTGAAAATAGAATATCATCATTAATCCCAGAAGAAAGAACAATTATTATTAAAGATAGTAGTTTTCTTGAAAATAAAGAAGAATTAGAAAATATAAAAAAAACATTAGGTAAATTAAAAAACTAATATTCACTCGTTCCCAACGTCCTCGTTGGGAATGCTGACTAACATATACACTCCCAAGCTAGAGCTTGGGAGCGAGACAAACTTGCATAACAAATCAGTGGAGCCAATAGCTTACCCTACGGGCAATTTATCTCGTGACTATTGGAGTTTGGTATCGATACGCGATTGTGGATACCTATTCTGTTATAATTAACCCATGACAAAAAAAGAAGAAATCTTAGCCTATCTCTCTTCCATTCGCCCCGAACTCGAGAGCGAGGGGATTGAGAAATTAGGACTGTTTGGCAGTTACGCACGCGACAGTGCCGTGTGGGGTAGTGATATCGATATCATTATGCATACCACCCCTCGCTTTTTACAAGTCCACCCTGGATGGGAAGCATTGCGCGTCATCGAAGAACTCAGAAGCTCGATATCACATCGTTTTGGCGGGGGTCGCGTCGATATTTGTGACCTTTCTGGGCTAGATGAAGTAAAAAGAGAAAAATTGCTCAAAGAGGCTATTTATGTCTGACCTTCATGATATGCAACGACTCCAAACCATCATCGAAATGGTCATCCGTGAAAAACTCCCGCATATCAAATCGTGTGCATTAGAAGCACTCTCAAAATAATCTTCGCGTTCCTTCACACGTTTCAAAAATTTTTACAAAGATTTCCCATCACAGCATCGTATTCAGCGGAGGTAAGTTTGGCAATTTTCTCTTTTATTCTGCTTTTTGAAAGTGCTCGGATTTGGTTGATGAGTATGTCCGAATCCTCTTTGAGACCCTCTCTAGCCAAAAGCCTCATGCGATAAGGCTCCATGCCATCGATGAGATCGGTGGAAAGTGGCATGAGAATGACCGTATCCAAGATGGCGTTTTCATCATCGCCAGAGACGATGAGGGCTGGTCTGATTTTGCCTACTTCATCTCCCTTTTTGGGATAGAGATTGACGATGACAATATCACCGCGACTAAATTCCATCATCGATACCAATCTCTGCGAACTCTAAATCTTGATGATTTTTCAGCTTGTGCAGTTTCGCAAGCTTCTCTTCGCGGTCGATTTTTTCAATCACAGGCAAGATAAGTTTTTCATATTTGGATGAGATGAAATACCCTACCGTTGTATGGGCTCTTCTATCGATGATTTCGGCGACGTCCATCGCTTTCATCAATGAGGGTTTGTTTTGAATATCGGTGACACCATAGGTCAACATCTCATATCCTTTTCTTTGTTTTTAATCTATGTGTATTATATCTTATATTTAATAACGCCAATTGCATAATGGCTTCGAGCGTTTTTTTAGGCAACATCGATGAGAAGGTATCCGAAAAAATAGCTACTATGCTAGTGAAAATGTTTGAATTGTAGGAACCCCCATGCAACACACCAACGCGGCAAAATCGAAAAAAATCCTCTTCACTGCGGCACTCAATAGCATCGTCGTGGTTTTGGAGCTGGTTTATGGGACGCTCTCTCGCTCCTTGGCGCTGATCACCGATGCGCTTCACAACCTCAGCGATGTTTTGGCGCTTTTCATCGCGCTCATAGCCCTCTACTATGCAGCCAAAGCCGCGCATGCACAAATGACCTTCGGGTACATCAGAGCTGAGATGATGGCGGCTTTTATCAATTCCCTCTTCCTGACCCTCACAATGCTCATCGTGCTCTACGAGGCGTTCATGCGATTGCTCAACCCACTCCAAATGGAGGTCTACAGCGTCATGGTAGTGGCGGCTATCGCGCTCGTGGTCAATGGCGTGAGTGCCTATGTGCTGCGAGATTATCACGAACTGCATCACCATCACGCGCATGAAGAGCATGAGCATCACGAACACGACCACCACCACGAAGACCTCAATCTCAAAGCCGCCTATCTACACATGCTAGGCGATGCGGCAATTTCGTTGGGTGTCATTCTAGGTGCATTGGCGACGCTCTATTTCGATACGCCCTACATCGACCCGTTGCTCACCTTCGCTTTTGGGCTATACATCCTCAAAAGCAGTTTTGGGGTTTTGCGCGAGAGCTTTTTGAGCTTGATGGATGCCAATCCTGAAGATGTCACGCACTACACAGCGCTACTGCTCTCCTTTGACGAGGTGCGTGGAGTGCATGATGTGCATCTCACACTCCCTTCGTCCAAAGAGAAGTATTTTTCTGCGCATATTGTTTTTGACGCGGATTTGCCTCTGAGCCGTATCGAGCAGACCATCGAAGCAATACGCCAAAAACTTCACCACCTTCACGCTGTCACGCATACGCTTTTGCAACCTGAAAGCACGAAATATTTGGAGCATGAGGGGTATTGCACACCGCATTGATTGCGGCGGTTTGCAAAAAATTGATTCTCAATGCTGGTGAAGATGTGTGAGTATTAGGAGCGTGTCGATAGAGGAAGCGTTTTAAGAAAAAAAACGTAGAATGTGTGAAAAATTGTCGTTTTGAATATTAATAAATCTATCGATTTGAAATGAATAAATAGGTATACATCAAACGACAATATTTCAGTTTTTCAAGAAAGTTTTAGAAAGGTGCCTATGAGTGACGAAACTGAAGCAATAAAAGAAGTTGCAAAAGCAACCCAAGAGGTCGCAAAAGTTGCTTCAAATGTAATTGACACTGGGCGTGAAATGGGTAGTTTTGCTTCACGGTACATTTCAGGACCGCTGGAGCAAGTTAGCGGAATTGTAGTAGATAAACTACGTTATATACGTTGGGAGCGGCAGCAACGGTTGATTAGGAGAGCTGAAGAATATACAAGGGAATATGGTTTATCAGCTCCAAATAAACAAATTCCAGTAAAAAATATTTTACCACTTTTAGAGTACGCAACCCTTGAAGAAGATGATACCTTGCAAGACATGTGGGCAAGGCTACTCGTAAATGGAACTATTGAGTCAACGGGTGTAAATATCGAACGTTCTTTTATTGAAATACTTGCACAGCTTTCACCTCTTGAAGCTCAGATACTTCAGGTAATTTATTCTCTTCCTTTCGAGTCAATAAAGCATGGCGTTGTTACAGAAAACCTTCCATTTTCTGCAAAAGCCGTGGAAGAAAAGCCTGAAACTAAATATGGTGAACCATCCAAGGAAATTAAACTCGCACTAGCAAATTTGGCACGTATTGGCTGCTTGATGTTTACGCCCACATTTGGTGGTGTTCAAATATTTTCAGAAATAAACCCTACATTCATCGGCAAAGAATTTGTTGTTGCGTGTTCTGTGAAACAAAACTAAAAAAACATTACTTCAAACTAACACAAAAACGTATAGTCGAAGAATTCAAATACCTTTTTACTCAAAAAATGCCCCTTCGTAATGGGTCAAAATTTTTTCATCTTTGGTGAGTAGCGGATAGTCTCTCACCATTGCATTGGCGACGATGAGACGGTCAAAGGGGTCGCGCGTCCACTCTAAAAAGAGACTTTTTTTAATCACTTCGGACATCTCTACCTCATCGATACGCAAATCAATCATCGCGTTCAAATCACCCAAAATATTATACGGAGCATCGGAAATTCTGCCAATCTCCTGCAAATATTTCAGCTCCATCATCACCATTGGAGAAATCAATAATATCGAAGCGTTTTCAATTGCTTGGAGTGCTCTGGAGGAGAATTTTTCCAACGCTTTTTCGCGGAGCCATACGACAATATGCGTATCTAAATAAAAGGCTTCCATTCACTCTCCCAAGAAGTATTGATAAGTTCATCATCACTACATGTGGTAATTTTTTTGGGTTGTATCGCTTTGAGTTTGCTTTTTTTATGCTCTGGGATAATCATCAAGATTTGTCCATGTCGCTTAACCTCTAAGGGTTCTTTGGTTTGGATGACGGTATCGAGCAATTTATAGAGATTCTCTCGTAATTTTGAAGGTGTGACAGTCATAGTTCATCTCCTTTATAGCAGGCATTGTAGCACAAACGTACGATTGATAAAAATAACGTACGATTTTGCTATTTTTATTACCGATAAATCCTCTCATACTTCACGCCGCTCCAATAGTCACTGCGCCAATATCGATAGTGGTAGAGCGTCTCATGCGCTTGGGGACCTTGTGTAGAGGTGTCGGTATCGACATCGATGCGCGATAGATGCACACGTGCGGCAAGCTCTGGGGCAATGGTGAGAGAGTCGATGTAGGGGACGATATGTCGCCACAATCCCGCGCGGGGTGGTGCGCCAACCGTAGCGAACATATCATCGACCCACTCCAGCAGTGAGCCACCCTCGATGAAGCCTGCGCCACTTTGTGCGTGCGCATCGTTGGCTTCGTGCAGGCTGACCATGTAGAGTTGCGTCTCTGGATGGCGCGCCACATAGGGCAAGGTAATCGCGCCGATGTCATAGGTAGCGCACGCCGCACCTGTGTAAAAAATGGTATCGAAGGTGACGCTATCGAAGTGCTCCAAGATACCATTGCCCACGAGTGAACCCATGCTCGTGCCGCCTAGCATGAGAGGTTTGCCCTCCAGTCGTGGCATGAGCGCATAGAGTGGCGACGTGGGCAAAAAGAGGCGTTGCGTCTGTGCATATAGCTCCTCCCAGACTGCCTTGCCATAGTGGTGTACGAAGGGTACGGTGATGAGTTTGGTAGGATTGACCAGAGCCAATGCGCGTGGGGCATCGTAAGAGAAGGTATTTTGAGTAGAGGCATAAAGCGCAAGAGATGAGGGTGAAAGGGTGATATTTTGGGGTTTGCCCCATGTGCTCGTATCGAGGCTGTTGGCATAGTAAGCAGGCGTTTGCCACAGCAGTCCCAAAACTCCAAGCGTCGATTGCTCCAAAAAGCGCCACATCGAGAGCGAGGGGTAGCTTTGCGTGGTGGAGGTGGCGAAAAAATGGTTGGCGATATTGGGCGCAAAACCGCTCTCCCAACCGATGAAAACAGGGAAAATTCCATCTTCGAGTACCAGTCGATAGCTCTCTTGGGCGCGTTTGTAGATATCTGCGCGTTCATCCAGACCGCCGTGAATGTAGAGCATCAGAGTGAGGTTGGCGTCGTGGGTGGCGTAGTGGTCGTAGGCGCGCATCATCGCATCGATATAGCTATTGATATCCTCGACCACGTTGTCTTCGCTGTCGCGCAACTGCCCCTGCCCATCGATGAAGAAGAGATGCGCATCGACGCTATCCTCTTGGGCGTAGGGCAAAAGCCCCTGCGAACTGTCAGGCGTGACATAGTGGGTAGCGCATCCCCCTAGCCACATTACCATCGATAGGGTCAAAAAAAGTCGTGTAAACATCGTAAACTCCTCATAGGTTTGCGACACTGTAGAGTAAAAATGTCGCAAAAGTGTCAAATGAAAAAGCTATGACTTTTTGAGTGCGTTTTGCGCCGCTTTGACGATGGGATAGCTTGTCGGTGCGGCAGTGAGTAGCGGTTGTGTCGCGATTTGCAAGGAGATGAGATGGTGCAGTGTCAATTGTGCTTCGATGGCCAAACCTATGATGTTTATCATCTCACCTGCCTCTTTGCCGCCTATGACTTGGCCTCCGATGATTTGTCCGCTGTTTTTCATCGCGATGAGTTTGACCGATTGTTTGGAGGCGTCAGGAATGGTCGAGGGGTGACGATTGAAGCCCTCGAAAAAGCCTGTCACAAAGGCGATATTCTCCTCTTGGGCGCGCGATTGGGTCACGCCTGCACTGGCAAAAGCGCGGTCACCTATCATGGTCGAAAAGATTGCGATGGTACCGTTGAACCCTTTGAGGGTTTCGAGTCGATAGAGACTGTTGGCGGCGACTCTGGCTTCTGCGGCGGAGGTGGAGGCGAGCATCACTTTGGAGGGGTCGCGGGTGATGAAATCGCGTCTGCCACTGCAATCACCGATGGCAAAAATATCTTTGTGTTTGGTGCGCATATATTCATCGACCCAAATACCACCATAGCGTGCTAATTTCAGTCCTGCTTGGGCGGCAAGGGCAGTGTTGGGCTGATAGCCTGTGGCTAGAATGACGACTTGGGTGGGGATGAGCGTGCCATCGTGTAGCTCGATGGCACTGACAGCGTTGCCTTCGGTTTTGACCCCTTTGGCGTGTTGACCAAGGGCAAATTTGACCCCTTTTGCTTGCATAATCTCTTCGGCTTGCACGGCCATGTCTTGGTCAAATGCACCTGCCAAAATATGTCCACCACCTACGATAGTCACCTCTTTGCCACGCATGGCTAGCTCGGTGGCGACTTCTACACCGATGAATCCCGTCCCAATGACGGTAATAGCTTTTTTGTCTGCAATATAGGCTTGTATATTCTTGACGGCATCGTACGATTTTTCGATGGCGAAAACATTTTCGAGTTTCATCGCTTCTTGGAAATTGGCGTGCACGAAGGGTACGGAGCCTGTGGCAAAAATGAGTTTTTCAAAACGGTAGCTATTGTGTGTCGATTGCGCTGTTTTGGTCTGAATATCGACGGCAGTGACGGTATCGACGATGACTTTTACGTTGTCATTGGCTTTGCCGCACGGCATGGCATTTTTCTCTACATCACCCAAAGTAGGGCCAAAAACATAGGGGATACCGCACGGAACTTGATTTTTTTCAAACTCTTTGAGGATAATGATTTTTTTGTCAGGGTAGGTTTCATTGGCGGTGTTAGCCGCGACCAATCCCGCAGGACCAGCACCAATAATAAGAATATCTGCTTCGTACGCTGTCATAGAGAGTTCCTCATTGTGATTTTGTATAGCAGTATAGTGCAGTTAGATTACAATCTTGTTTTGGAGCCTCAAATCGAAGTAGGGTTGGTGAAGATGGTGCCGTTTTTGAGTTTTTCGAAGAGCTGCGCGTCGCCAAAGCCCGCCACCACAGCAGGCGAAAAATGAATCGATGCTATATCGATGAGCCCCATGTCGGGATTGTAGGCATCCTCGGCGAAGCACTGTGCGTAGCCTGTATCGGTCTCGTGGACGATGACGCTGTACAGCTTCACTTCGCGCTCGCCATTGACGGTGCGTGTCTGCCCTAAGAGTCTATCGATAAGGACGAAAATGACACGGCTGAGTTGCTCGGCGCTAGGACTTACAGGCAAAAGTACCCAACGCTCAGAGATGCTCTGCATCGAGGTAATATAGCTAGGCTCATCACCCACCCACAGCGAAATGGCGTGGTCAAAGCCATCGATAAGCTCTTTCATCGCTTGTTTGGTCAGCCCAAAATCATAAACCATCTGCCCATGATCCAAAAAATTGGAGCTAAAAAGTAGCTCGACCTTGTAGGAGTGACCGTGCATCGAGGCACGGCAACGTTGTGTAGTGCATCCACGTACGATGTGGGCATTTTCAAATTTATAGAGCTTTCGAATAATCATCTCATACTCCTTGTATCGCATCCCAAATGCGAATGTGTAGTCTGTCGCTGTAGGTATAGCCGTGCATTTTGCAAAATGCTATCACCTCCAAGCAGACCGCTTCGATGGCGGCTTTGGAGTCGCTGATGGGCATACAGTATACCCCAAGCGCGGGGGCTAAGGCGATGATGGGTGCAATTTCTGCTTGCGCATCCTCGATAGTGGAGGCTTGAAGCGTGAATTTGAAAAAGGCTTCGCGAGCGTGTGTGGCCATAGAGTCGATAGCTTTGGGATTGATGCGTCGATGGTGCGGTTCACCGCTGTTGGAGAGCTTAACCGCCAAAGCAAAAGTGCACTCACGGTACGCTGGATAAGCATCGAAATCCAGCGCCACAGAGCCATTGGTCTCAAAGGTCACACGGTGTCCACGCGCGACCAAATACTCCACAAAGGGCGCCAACTCTGAGGCAAACAAAAGTGGCTCGCCTCCTGTGAAGACGACATCGACGCTGTAGGGTATCGCGTAGGAGTTGAGAATATCGATAAGCGTTTGAGTCTCATCGATAGCGCGCCATTGGCTTGCAAAGTGCTCTTTGTCCACGGCATACGCCGTATCGCATCCTACGATAGTCGTCCCATCGGGTGCCGTGATGTGCGTCCCAAATCCCACGCAACGCATGTTGCATCCGCCCAAGCGAAAAAAGAGCGAGGGCACACCCACGTATCGACCCTCACCTTGGATAGAGAAAAAGTGCTCGACGAGATGTATCATCCGCCCGTCTCGTAAAAGGCGCGAGTAGAGAGCTCATCGCTCTCAACACTCCAGCGGTTTTTTTCGGGCTTGGTGCGTACCACTTCGCGTAGCACCGCTGTAGCACCTGCGATATCGCCGCGTGTGATAGATTCTTTGATGCTCATCGCCTCATCGAAGTAGAGGCAAGGAATCAAAAACCCTTCGGCGGTGAGACGAATACGGTTGCACTTGGTACAAAAATCATCTTTGTAGGGCTCGATAATACCGAATCGATACCCATCGGCGGTGCGGTAGTAGTGCGAGGGACTTGAAGCATCGAAACCCTCATCGATGAGCGCTGTGTGTGAGCCAATAATCGCCAAGAGTTCATCGCTTTTGAGTCCGCGTATGGTGGGGTCTGCGTGAGTGTTTTGCATATACTCGATGTAGCGTACTGTCATACCACGCGCGCGCGCATACTCCATGATGGGCATAATCTCGTGGGCGTTGAGACCCACCATCGGCACCATATTGATTTTGACCTTGATACCCACTGCAAGGGCGGCATCGATACCTGCTAGGACGTGTGCGAGGACATCTTTTTGGGCGATTTTTTGGGCGGTGGCGGCATCGAGGCTATCGACAGAGACATTGAGACGTTTGAGCCCTGCCGCTTTGAGCTTGCCTGCGACACCGCTGAGCAAAAATCCATTCGTCGTCATAGCTAAATCGATATCACTTTTGTACGACGTAATCATCGCGATAAAGCGGTCAAGCCCTTCGCGTAGGAGTGGCTCGCCGCCTGTGATACGAATCTTATTCACGCCCTCATCGATAGCGACTTTGACAAACGCAAAAAGCTCCTCAAAGGTGAGCAAATTCTCTTTGGGTACCCACGAAAAGGGCTTCTCGGGCATGCAGTAGTTACAGCGAAAATTACATCGCTCCGTCACCGAAATACGTAGATAATTGACCTCTCGATGGTAGCTGTCAATTAGCATCAGGCACCTTCACTGCTGGGCATATTTTCGTAGCAGACGCGGTTGCGCCCCTCGTTTTTGGCACGGTAGAGTTTTTTGTCCGCACGCTCGATAAAGCGCTCTTGGGTACAGTTGGGCAGCATCGATGCGACGCCAAAACTTGCGGTAATCGTATAGCTATCGATAATAGTGGCATTTTGTATGGCCAATCGAAGCTTTTGTGCCGCGATTACGGCGCCATCGAGGGTCGTATTGGGCATGACGATGATGAACTCTTCACCCCCATAGCGCGCCAATAAATCCAACGCGCGAAGATTGTTTTGAGTGAGTGAAGCAATCGACTGCAACACCTTGTCGCCCATTTTGTGCCCATAGGTATCATTAACCTTTTTGAAATAGTCGATGTCAAAAAGTATGATGCTACACGGTATCTCATAACGGTCGAAGCGCTCTAGCTCACGCCCTAGCACCTCAAAAAGCATCTGTCGATTGGCGCACCCTGTGAGGTGGTCAGTGGTCGCTTCATGCTGAAGCTTGGTATTGAGACGCTCTAGCTCTTGGGTACGGCGGCGCACGGTTTTAAGCAGTAGCTCATTGCTGTGGCGCGTGATAAAAACATAAGCCCCCATAAACCCTGACAAAAAGAGCATCACCAGCACAATCGAGAGGCGCTCAAATTCGGTGAAACTTGCACTTGAGAGGTGTGCATTGGAGGTGAACAAAAAGAGTAACACATAGGTACCGATGATAGTCACCGCATACCAAGCAGGCAAAATGAGTACCACGATAAAAGGGTACAAAAAGAGGTACATCGAGGCTTCGATGACACTAGGCGTATAGATAAACCCCATCACAAAAAAGGGCAATCCCCCCAGCGCCAAAATCCACCCTATCCAGTCAATAGAGATTTTTTTGTGCCAAAAGAGGTAGCTCAATACCATCGCGCCCACACTCACAAAAAGCGAAAGCATCGAGGTATAGAGTGCTCCTCGATAGGCGTACTGCAACGCCATCGAGAGGGTGGAGAGCAGGGTTAAGGAGAGCAAAATCAGCATCACTTTTTCGTCGAGTGTGCGGTTGCTATAGACTAATTTTTGAATAAAATGCTGCATAAAATACCCAACACGTACCTATTGATACATGCTTTTAAAGCCTTTTTGATAGGGTTGAATCTCTTTTTTTAGGGTTTGAAGTTCGATAGAGAGCTGATCGTTTTCGTGTTGCACAGTTGCGAGATTTTTTTCGAGCGCATTATAACTTTTTAGCAATTGCTCAAACTTATCTTTTGTAACTATATAGTCATTGTAAAGCGTGTACCCTTTGGCACCTGCCACAATCAAAAACGCCAAAATCACCACACCCAAAATCTGCACCATTGTTTTCATTGTTACTCCTTAGCACCAAATGTAAGACCAAATTTATAGAGCAAAGTTATACCCAAAAGCGGAAAAAAAGAGAGTGAAGCGATATAAAAAAAGCCAAAGAGCCACTGCCCTACTCCCTCGATAGCACGCAGTCCAAAAATCGCATGCTCCAAAAAGGCTTGTGTGCGTAGCAGATGCTGGAAAATCGTGCACGCATGGGTCACATGCGCATTGATGTACGCGAAAAGCTCTGCATCGATTTCATGGTGTGGCGTCACACTCCAATCGACACCCATTATCGCCACCGTCAAAAGCGCGACATTGAGCATATTGACGACCAGCTGTCCTACGATGCCCATCGCTTGGGGTTTGAGCTGATTGCTCTTGCTCACATTCCAGCGCGACATAAGCGTGTAGAAAAAAAAGAGGTCAAGGAAAAGTATCACCCAAAAATAGGGGTGCATCATCGTCAAAAATGCCATCACCGAAAGCGCCATGACGATTGCCATCACCGCAGAAACCATTCCAAAGAGCCAAACAGAGCGACAAAAGCGCTCACACAAAGAGCCTTCGTGGCAAAAGGGGCAGGCAAACGTATTGATATCACGCTTGAACGCCAAAAGCTGATGCCAAATCATTGCGGCAAAAATAGATGCAAACGAGAGCACCCACCAACACCCAAAGGTCGAGAGGTAATAAAAGAGTCCAAAAAGAGCAAAAAGTGTGAGAAGTCGTACCATATCGAGCCTTTTTTAGCCCCATAATACACAAAAAAGAGAGGTATTGCCTCCCGATGGGGAGACAATCTAGTACAAAAGATTAGTGAAGTTCACGCCAGATGTGACGTTTGAAGAAGTATGCCAACACGGCAAAAATCACGAAGTAGCCAATCACCCAAACTCCAAGTGATTCACGCTCCTCTTTTTTGCTGTCGCCTACCTCTTCGAGATAGCCTACGATTTTGGACTCCGTCTCACGTGTAACACCTACACGTGGCATAGAGGAGCCAATGAGCACTTTTTGTGGGTCGTTGACGAAGACGGTCAAATAATGCTCGCCTTTGGAGCGAATCATCATCGATAAATCTGGAGGCGTAGTACCTAGGTACTTTTTGAGTAGATCTGCAGGTGTAGTAGCCTCGATGTTGGCGTACTGCATATTGTGACAACGTCCACATGCCAATACGAGCGATTCACGTCCATCGAGAGGTTGTTTGATAGAGGTAAGGTACGCCACGATATCCGCAATCTCTTGGTCTGACAAATAGTCAAACGCTGGCATAGCGATTTTGGGCTTGTTACGGAAACTCTCAATCTCTGCGGCTACGCTAGCTTGAAGTTTGGCTTTCTCTTCGTCGTTTTTGAGTTTTGCCAAATCCAAATGCATTTGGTGCTCTTTGTGCATTTTGTAGGTCGAATCAAATGCCGCATTAGAAGGGTCTTTAATAAAGTTTGACAAAAATTTGGGGTCAAAAATAGTCGCAGCATTGGACAAATCCAACGGTACAGCAGAGTTATACATCTCTGCTACATAGCGATTATCCAACTCATCGTAATGTTTTTCGACATCGACGATGGTGCCGTATTTTGCCATCAGCTCCTCTTTGGAAGCGATATGCTCATAGCCGTCTGCTTTGAGCGTGTGACACGCTTTACAGTTTTGACCTACCAAGAGTTTGCCGTTTTCGATATTGCCTTGCGCGACAGCTGTGCCATCTGCATTTTTGAGCTCTTTGAGGTCACCGAAACTATAATCGGCTGGCTCTACGTGAGGATGCATTACCATGTGTGCCAACGGCTCGATACCGATGTAGGTCAACGCCGTTACGATAACGACGATAGCTAAAATTTTCAACTCTTTCATCATTTGCTACCTCCTTGAAGCGCATCCTCTTTTTTGGTGATAAAAGGTAGCACCACGAAGAGAGACAAGAATGTCAATGAAGCACCAAAACCTATCCATGCGTTGGTACCGGTTGGAGGAAGTTTGCCAAAAATAGTCAATACAACCATGTCTACGATAAAGAACCAAAACCAGTATTTGAAGTAAGGGCGCTCGTGTGCTGGGCGTACGCTTTGTGCACGGTCAAGCCACGGCAATACAAAGAAGATACCGTTGGCAATACCAAAAGCAATAAGTCCCAAATCTTTACCACTGATACCCAAAATCGGGAAGAACCAACCGCGCAATACCTCGTATGACCACAAGAAATACCACTCAGGGTAGATGTGAGGAGGTGTTTTGAGACTGTCCGCTTTTTCGAAGTTGATAGGGTCCATCGCAAAGCCGTAATGGAAGAAGACCAAGTAAAAGAAGAAGACCATGAAAATACCCAAGACAAAAAAGTCTTTTGCCAAGAATACAGGTGCAAAAGGGATAACTTTGGACTCTTTTTTGTTGCCTGCTAGGTATTTTTTGGCTTCAGCATCGAAATCTAGCTCTTCAGCGGTTTGGTTGTTGACGTGAGGCAAGCGAAGTGCATAGAAGTGCAATCCGATAAGCGCCATAATCGCCAAAGGCAACAACAATACGTGCAACATAAAGAAGCGTGTCAATGTCGCATCTGCAACATAAAAATTACCACGAATCCATACAACCAAATCACCACCAATAAGAGGAATACCCCCGAAGATATCGGTAATGACGTGTGCCGCCCAGTAGGACATTTGACCCCATGGAAGCATATAGCCTGAAAAGCCCTCTGCTGAAAAGGTGACGAAAAGCAATACGCCTGAAATCCAAATCATCTCACGACCCTTTTTGTAAGAGCCATAATAGATACCTGTGAACATATGGATGTAGATGATGAGAAATACTACAGAAGCACCTACAGCGTGAATGTGACGGAAAAGCCAGCCATACGCAACATCCTGCATGATGGTGAAGTTGACACTGTCAAACGCCAACGCAGTGTCAGGTTTGTAATACATCAAAAGGAAAATACCTGAAACAACCAAAAGTGCAAAAAGGGTCATCAAAATAACGCCCATTGCCCACAAAAAGTTGATATTTTTGGGAATCCAATACTCTGTCATGAGTACTTTGGTCAGCATAGTGGTACCTAGACGTTGGTCGAGCCACTCGCCGATGCTAGATGCTTTATGAAAGTGTGCCATGCGCCTCTCCTTTGATTGCTGCTACCATTTTGTGGTACTCTGGTCCCTCTTCGCCAAGGACGATGATGTTGCCGTTTTGTGAGAAAGGAGGAATATCCAAAGGACGTGGAGGAGGTCCAAAAGTGTTGACACCCGATGCATTGAACTCGCCACCGTGACAAGCACATTTGAAATCAAGCTTGCTTTCGCGGTAGGTAGGAATACATCCAAGGTGTGTACAAAGACCAATCGCCACCATAAAGCGCTCATCGCCTACAACTACGTCGCGTTTTTCATCGCTTGGCATTTCGGGAGTTTTTTTGAGGACAAAAATGGGCTTGCCGCGCCATTTGAGGATATTGAGTTTGCCTGCTTCGAGTACAGCCAAATTAACTTGAGTAAATCCGCTTGAGAGGGCGCTAGGTACGGGATCCCACGCCTTTTTCATCGGAACCAATGCGGCGGCCACACCCACAGCGGCAAAACCACCAAAGGCATAACCAATAAAACTTCGACGAGAGTTGTCAGCCATTGCACTTTCCTTATAATTTAATTAACTCTAAATTATAGGTGATAAAATATGAAAGCTATATTAAGAGTGACTTTTTAAGGTATTCTGCGGCGTTTTTTGCCCCATTTGTGATATTTATGTGTGATAGATTTTCGCTCCACTCTTGCACCTGCTTTTGGGTGATGGGAGCGTAGGGCACGACACTAATTCCCAACGCACTTAGTGTCTGTGCATAGTGCTCAGGATAGTCGACGCGCTGCATGTAGACCACTTTGGTTCCTGCTATGGCTGCTTCAAGGGCGGCTTGAAAAGACATCGTGATGAGCAATCTAGCACCCTTTATCGCATCGATGTAGGACTCCTCCTCATAAATTTTTTTGCACCAAGGCGCCAACTCCTCTTCGCATTCCAAAAAGTAATAGAACCCCAACAAAATAGCCACATCGCCTAGCTGGCTCTCTTTGGCTAGACGTAACAAATCCTTCTCGTAATCATCATCTCCAAAAAAGAGCACCACTTCGTCACTGTGTGTCACAGGGGTTTCGAACACCTCATCGACAGCTACCAAATCCTCCTCGATAGGCAAAAGCGGCGCGAAGAAGCTTTGCATATCTGCATACATGGCAGGATTGTGTTCAGGAGAGTCGTAGATGAGTTTGTCGCCACGTTGGGCGATGTTGGTGATATTGCGCAGTACATCGACCCCTACTGCTTTGCGAAAGTGGTACGCTTTGGCTTGGCTGGCAATGCGAAAATCGTTGGTCAGCAGTGTAATATCAGCCTCTTTGAGGTGATGCATAATAGCGCTAGCACGGCGAAATCTATCCAATCCTACGCGATGTCCTGTATTGACATAATAAAAAATTTTCGCCATCGAAACGCCCCTGTTTTTGTCCAAAATATGAGCTTTACTATAACGGCTTTCCTCTAAAAAACATGCTACAATCGCCGCCTAAAACATCTCTTTAAAAGTATCTTAATGACTCTGCTTTTGATCTATCTGGGTATCGCATTAAGCGTCTCTTTTCTCTGCTCCGTCCTCGAAGCTGTCTTGCTTTCCAGTACCCACTCCTATATCGAAGCTATCAGCCAAGACAAACAAGGGCGCGCCATAGAGCGTCTCAAACGCCTCAAAGCCAACATCGACCAACCCATCGCCTCGATACTCATCCTCAATACCTTTGCACACACGATGGGCGCGGCAGGCGTGGGCGCACAAGCCCAAATCTTATGGGGCGAAGAGTGGCAGACGCTTATCGCTTTTATACTGACACTTATTATTCTCTACGTCTCTGAAATCATTCCCAAAACCATCGGTGCACTCTATTGGAAACAGCTGCTTCTGCCCGCATCGACGCTGATACATTTTATGATTCTTCTCACCTACCCTTTGGTATGGGTATCGACACGCATCACCTCTTTTCTCTCCAGCGACCAATCACCCCAAAACGATGTGACACGCGATGAGATAATGGCAGTACTAGCCCTAGGGCAAAAAGGGGGACATATCGAGTCCAAAGAGTCTGCGCTGATTGTCAACCTCTTCAAGCTCAAACAGATTCGTACTCGCGACATCATGACACCGCGCAGTGTCATTTTCGCCCTTCCACGTACCATGACCATCGACGAAGCGCTCAAAGAGTCACAAATGTACACCTATTCACGTATCCCACTCTACAGCGAGAATCTCGATGATATTACAGGGATGGTCTTCAACCAAAAAATATTGGAAGCTAGCGTCGAAGAGCACGATGCCAAAGCACTCTCTACCATCGAGCTAGAGGTACACCGCGTCTCTGAAAATCTCCCTGTTTGGGCGCTTTTCGACCTCTTTGTGAAGCGAAAATCGCACCTTTTTGTAGTCTTTGACCAGTATGGTCAAACCAGTGGCGTAGTCACTCTCGAAGATGCTATTGAGACACTGTTGGGTGTTGAGATTGTCGATGAGATGGATACGGTCGAAGATATGCAACAACTCGCTCGCCAAAAAAGCCAACGCATCCAAGAGCGGATGCTCAAAGAGCGCCGCAAAATCGAAACGCTCACGACCAAGCGAAGTTAAGCACCTATTACGCTATCTTGAAAGCTGTCTCGAATAGAGAGAAACTCAGCCAAATGGTCAAAGAAGATATCGATAAGTTTGGGATCGAAATGTTCACCACGCTCTTCTCTAAAGAGCGTAAATATAGCTGCATCTTCCCACGCTTTTTTGTACACGCGCTCGCTTCCCAATGCATCAAAAACATCAGCTAGCGCTGTAATACGCCCATAAATGTGAATCTCTTCACCGCGTAGCCCCCTTGGATAGCCGCTACCATTCCACTTTTCGTGGTGCTCATGCGCGACAATTGCTGCGGCTTGGAGCAGTCTTCTGTTTGAGTGTTTTAGCATATCGTAGCCTAACACCGCATGGGTATCCATGATGCGTCGCTCTTGCTCATCAAAACGCCCTGGTTTGTTCAAAACAGCATCGGGGATAGCAACTTTGCCAATATCATGCATTGGAGAGGCTTGTTTGAGCATCTCGGCTTCCTCTTCACCCAAACCATAGTAAAGCGCTAACCGCTTGGAATATTCAGCGACTCTTTTGACATGATTTCCCGTCTCTTTGGAGCGACTCTCTCCAATAGAACCCATCGTAAAGACAACTTCGCGTTGCGTCTCTTCGATTTCATGGTTTAGCGTCGTAATCTCTCCCAAGGCAGTATCCATCCCCTCAATCATCGTATTAAAGGCATCGGAGAGTTGACCAATCTCATCATCCCTGTCCACACTAACCTGCTGTGTATAGTCTTGGGTGCGGGTAATTTTTCTAGCAGTATCAGACAACGCAATAACAGGACGAATAAGCGCAGTTGCAACATAATAAGCGGCGGCTGCAATAAAGAGCGCACCTCCCATCAAGAGAATAATAAACCACTGCTCATATTTGTAAAGCAATCGATACGCAAACCCCTTCTCTTCTTCTAAAACAATCGCTAAATTTGGCTTGAAATCGAGGGGGTGAGTCACTTGCAAGGAGTCTTCAAAAACACTAGGTCGAAGAGAGATGGTGCCATCACGATGTTGTACATAATAGTGTCTCTGCGTCGTGTTTGAAAAAAAGGGTATGAAATTTTCCAAAGGATAGGTGACAATGAGCTTAGCTACTTGCGTTTGGGCAAAGCTGGAATAGATAGGCACTTCAAAAAAAGGTTTGATATTTTTGATTTGAGCAATAGCGGCAAAATCACTCGATGCTACTATTTTGTCGCCCTCCGTTATCACATAAAAATCGCCACTCATTTTCATATCACTTTTTTTGGAAAGAAGCATGCTACTGATACGGCGATCTAAATCTTGGGTATAAATGTCGTTCATTGCTTCTGACTTAGCAATAAAAACCATATCATTTTGAAGCGTTTGCAAATGCTGATTTATGCGCTCTGCGGTGAGGCGCACTTGCGTATTCATCTCTTGGGTGACCCAATCATACTGCTCTTGTCGAAATGAACCTCCCAACAAAATCATGCTCAGTGCATAAGGCGTAAGGCTGACGCCCAAGAAAAGAAGAATTGTTTTTAGTTTAAAACTCATAGAGAACCTTGACGCTTTCATCCACCATCGAAGAGGGGAGATAGCCAACAGCACCCTCGACATTTTGCACAAATGCTTTTATCGACTCATGGGAGGGTTGGGTTATGGGGGGAGAGATTCCTTGAAAGTGCTGTTTGACCCAATAAGCATTCAAGCGATCTCTCCCCATTCCAATCACAGAGTTTTCAAAAGCAATGCGTGAAGGATTTTGACCAATGAGATTGAGAGGAATAATTTTTTGATTTCCAATACTGTGGCGTTTTTGCAGATAAATATCACGGATTTGCTCGACACTTAGGGGAGGCACAGAGACTTTTTTGGAGACAACAATGGCGTATTGCGCTCCAAAAAGCGTCGATAACATCAAAAAAAATAGAAAGACAACCCTCATCAAAACAGCACCGAAAAAGAGAAGAGTGCACGATTTTCACCGCTTTGTGCGTGCCATTGATACTCCCCTTTTAGAGAGATAGGATAAAGGGGGCGATAGCTGTATCCAAAGATAGCAATGTGATCCTTGTAGTTGAGATGTGTATCATTGAAATACTCATATCTGCCGATAAAAGCGTGCTCTTGCGTAAAACGATACATAGTTTGCAAATACCCCGAGAGTGCAACGCCCTCTTCTTGATTGGTATAACTGCTTTTGCCGACCAATGCTTCACCCAGTACCTGCCATATTGAATCATCATATTTTGCCCCGACTTGGACAAACATCGTTCGCTGATTTGTAGTGGCAATATATTCACCCATGCTCCCACCCCAATTCAAATCGATGGAAAGCTCTTGCTCAAGCGCCAAACCCAAAAAATGGGTATTGGGAATATTGATGTACTCTTCATCAAAATCACGATTATTTTGACCAAAAAGATGGTATCGAACCCCTGACAATGTAGGAACGTATCCATTGATGTCGATACCCGTCAAAAATTTTGGAAAAAGTAGCATGCTATAGAGAGGATTTGAAGTCGTGTCTCGTAAAACATTGACGGGCTCTTTATTCCAATATCCCACGGGTGTGATTTGCTTTCCAAAACGGAAATTGTAAGCATCAGATAGCCACAAATCCCCATAAAGACGCTCTATATGAAATTTTTGATCTCCACTGTCTGTGCCCTGTGAAAAATTTCTACTGTAAAAACCAACTGCTTCAAGCTCTGCAAAATAGGAGAACATAGGATTGATATCGCCGTATGCCAAAACGGCTATATCTTCAAAACTTGCGATGTTTTGCTGCGTTTTTAGTTGCATCTCTGTCGCAAAATATCCCCCAATTTGAATGGCATCGTTGATTTTGAAGCCGCGACCCAATTCATACGCATCCGCATAAACAAATGTAAAAAAAATAGAGAAAAAAACCGAAAAAATTCTAAAAAGCACGTATCATCCTCACCGTTTTGGTTGTTATAAATTTCAATCAAAATCGTATCATACGTTTAGCAAAGGTTGGCTTTTAAGCCCGACTACTCCACCTCGACCATACGGTACGCTACAGAGTGTTGGAATATCAGGGGATAGTTGTACATGCAGGTGATGATGCCATCCATGGGGGCGAAAAAGCGCTCTTTGATATGCCCACACAATGCATCGTAGGTGATGCCTATCATGTCACCTTTTGCCACCGTAGCACCCGTATCGACCTTGGGTGAGAAGACCCCTGCGGCTTGTGCTTTGATGACGACGGTTTCGTGGTGCTCGATGAGGCGTGGCGCAACCGTTTTTGGCTCAACCGCATAGTCGATGAGAGCCGTTTTGCTCATAAAAGCGATGATGGACTCTTTGGCTTCTTGGGTTTCGGGCATATCTATCGTGCCCTTGTTGCCTACGACCAATGAAAAGGCTTTGGTATTCCACACCCCCCAATTATAAAGCAGCGACCCACTGTCTGTAGGGGCGAAATTTTTGAGATGAATGAGTGGCAATCCAAAATCTTTTGCCTTCTCGATATCGATGTAGGGGGAGTCGATGAGCTTGATGTAGGGGAGACATTTGGCGCGGTCTTTACGGTCCTCGATGACGATGCCATACTCATACCCTTGCAGGTGTTCGAAAAGGGCATGGGCGATACGTTGGGTCGTTTCACCTTGGTCAAAGCCTGGGAACATGACATTGATATCGGTGTTGTCCAGAGGCCAAAAGCGCACACCCATATTAAAAGCGAAGTGATTGATAGCGGGAATGATGAGAATTTCACCGTCGAAAAGGTGAGAATTTTTCGCCTCTTGCGCCTCCAAGAACGCCACCAATTGCGATGCGACAAACATCCCTGAAAGCTCTTCGCCGTTGAGCCCTGAGAGAATAGCCAGACGTTTGGCGCCACTACCAAAGCGAAATCCATAGACATTCAAATCATCTCTGCTAGGCGAAGAGAGGCTAAAAAGTAGCTCTTTGGTCACGATTGACCTCCAAAAATACGTGCTATGAGAGAGCCTTCATAGACGATGGGATATTCACGTAGCGTGAAAAGGAGTCCATTGGCAGGTGAAAATATCTCCTCTAGCACTTCCCCTGTGAGTGCAGAGACAATTTGCCCTATCTTTTCGCCCGCTTTGACGCGTTGGCTATGCTCTAATGCAGGGACAAAAAGTCCTGAGGCGTTGGCATTGAGGTAAAAAACCTCCCCCTTTTCACTCGTGATGGGGAGTTTGCGCGCTTTGAGAGGGCGTAAAATCAGCCCCTCAAAAGCCAAAACATTGAGAATTCCTTCGAGCAAATCGTGTCCATAGCTTTGGGTGACGCGCATCCCTACACCCATCTCGACCACGAGGGTCTTGGTACCGCGTGTGTTCATGGCGTGGGCGAAGGTGGACTCGAGGACGGTCACCGCATCGTGAATCCAGACGAAATCGATACCCATGTAGTTTGCCAAAGGTAGTAGCTGTGGGGCGTACTCGACGCTCATACGCACTTGGGGAATTTCGCGTAAAAAGATATTGCTCGAATGTATATCGATAGCCAGTGCGCTTCCAGCAATGACCTCCACAATCCCCTCGGCAATTTGCGCGGGCAAAAAATCGTTTTTGCTGCCAGGGAAGACGCGGTTGAGGTCGACATTATAAAAAGGAACACTTCGCGTGATGCTATCGATACCCAAGGCATTGAGCGCGGGGTAGAGGTCGATGATACCGCGTATGGTGTGGCTGTTTTGGCGCAACCATTGCGAGAGCAAAAAGAGGACATATTGCCCCTCTAGCTCATCGCCATGCGTACCTGTGACTATCGAAGCGCGTTTGAGTCCCTCGAGGCTGGTGGCGTTGTCGGGATAGAAGCGGTTTCGTTTGATTTTCAGCGTTTCACTAACGGGCAATTCGATAGTAATAACATCTTCAAGTGTGTTCATCTAAGCGTTCCATATGAGCATAAATATGCATAGTTTGTTGGGCATTTCCCACGAAAATACCCTTGTTGACGCTCGTATCGAGTGCATCACGACCGTGTGCTAGCTTGATATAAGGCTCATGGGTGATGAGGATGTCGTGCGTAGGGTCGACGCCCAGCCAAACGCTCCCATCGTGATACTCCACCCACGCATGTGTCTCGCCCTCACCTGTCACAAAACCGTTGACATAGCGTGCAGGAATACCGTAATAGCGCAAAGCCGCTATCATCAAATGGGCGAAATCTTGACAGACGCCTTGATGATTTTCAAGCAACGTATCGATAGAACAGTAGGCACTTGTGACACCTGCTTGGTAGCCAAACCCCTCAAAAATAGCACTTTTGAGATACTCGACCAGCGGCGTCAATTGGGTGGGGGATTTTAGCACACTTAGCCATGCGACAAAAGCCTCGCTCATAGGTGTCAGCGGTGAGCTGTGTCGATAGATGTCCCACACCGCGTCTGCCTCGAAATAGGCGCGGTCGAAGCGAATCGTAGCTTGCGTGAGAAACTCGAAATGGGTATGCGATTCCATGATATTGCCAAAATAGATGGTATTACCAAAGCCATCGACCGTCGTAGCGAAATTTGCGTTGGTTTGAAACGCCTCGATGGTATAAAAGGGCGTAGGGCGTGGCGCGATTTTGAGTGCGTAGTGATGCGCGCGTACCTTGTGGTCAAACGCCAATTCAAAACGGTAATCGAGGTTATATCTCATAATGAATCAGTGTGGTGATTTTGGTATTGACCAACTCTATGGCTTCCAAAAGCGGTGAGCCATTGAGCACCAAAGGTACATAACGTGCATCGATAGAACGCCCTAGCTCGTTGAGTCGTACCACGTCCAGCGAGACCAATTTGGTGTCGCCATAGAGCCGTAGCTCCAAATCCAATATCTCGATAGCCTGCCCGTATTGAATCAATCGATAGGCTTGCGATTTGTTGAGCGTGACGGAGATAAGCCCCCAAAATCTATCCAACTCGCGTATCATCTCCTCGATATCCAGTGGTGTCTGAATGCTTTTTTCTAATACGATACGGTTGTAGATAGCATTGATACACGAGAAAGCGTGGTCGCTAATCGTATCGCGCGAAGCGATAGCGTTTTCACGCGCATTTTGGATGATATAGGCGAGGCTCGAAAAGGGTATCTCTTGGATAGCTTGCTTGATAAAATCGCGTGCGCTCATGTAGTGGACGTCGTAATCGAGCTTCTCGAAAAGCCGTTTGCCTGCGTCGTTATCGACATCGATGATGAGATCAAAACTGCGGTTTATCTCTCTAGCGACTGTCTCGAAGCGTTGGGCGTAGCGTCCTAGCCAATAGAGACTGTCTGCGGTGCGTATGCTTAAATGTTTCATTGTTTACCCCACAATCCATGTATCTTTGAATCCGCCACCTTGAGAGGAGTTGACCAGATAATTGCCCTCTTCGAGTGCATAGCGCGTAAGTCCACTGGGCCACACATAGATCTCCTCGCCATGCACCACATAGCAGCGCAAATCCGATTTGCGTGGAGTCAGCGTCGCGGCATCGAAGCTACAATCGATGTCATAAAACTCGATAAGCTCTTGCGCGATGAAGCGTCGAGGCTCTTTGATTATCATCGCTTTGAGCTCTTCGATTTGCGCTTTACTCATTTTGTGCCCAAAGAGCACGCCATAGCCACCCGCCTCTGCGACATCCTTGATGACCAATTTTTCCATATTGGCTAGGACATAGGCGCGGTCTGCTTCAAAATAGGGCAAATAGGTAGGCGCATTGTCGATGAGAGGCTCTTCGCCTAGATAGTAGCGAATCATTTGGGGCACAAAATAGTAGATACCTTTGTCATCAGCGATGCCGTTGCCTATAGAGTTTATGAGTGCCACATTACCCGCGCGATAGACGTTTGCAAGCCCTGCTACACCAATAAGACTGGTAGGATTGAACTCCAAAGGGTCAATAAACTCATCATCGAGACGGCGGTACATCGCACCTACTTGAATATGCTCACCGTTGAAGCTTTTGAGGTAGAGTTTGTCCCCCAAGACCACCAAATCTTGGTTGGTCGCCAAGACCGATTGCGTCGATTTGGCGAGGAATGAGTGCTCATAAAAGGCGGAGTTGTAGCGCCCTGGGGTGAGGACAACATTGATACCCCCTGTCGAGACGTAGTTCATCATTTTGGCTAGCTCTTCGGGGTAGTAGCGAATCTTTTCGATTTGCATCTCTTCAAAAAACTCAGGGAAAATTTTGCGATAAGCTTGACGAATCGAGAGTGGGTAGCTCGCACCGCTTGGCACGCGCAAATTATCCTCCAAAATCGTCCAGCGGTCGTTGGCACTGTTTTTGACCAAATCAATACCAGAGATATGTGTGCGGATATTTTTGGCAGTTTTTGTACCGTGAAATTGGGGCAAATATGCTTTGGAGGAGTAGACAAATTCGCTAGGAATAATCCCCTCTTTGAGGATTTTTTGCTCCCCGTAAATATCATTCAAAAAGAGGTTGAGTGCATGTACGCGCTGTTTGAGTCCACGCTCCAACTGCACAAACTCCGCTTTTGGGATGATACGCGGGATCATATCGAAGGGAAAAGAGCGCTCTACGAAGGTGTTCTCTTTGTAAAGATTGAAATTGACCGCGAAGCGATCCATAAAACTCTTGAGCTGGGGAATTTTGCGTTTGTCGATGGCATTATAGAGAGAGAGGAAGTGCTCAAACTCTGGGGTACTTTGGGTCATCAATGGCCTCGATAGAGTGGGATGGTAGAACCATTATGCCCAAAAAAGAGTCCATTTTTCGTCAAATTGTGCACAAAAAGTGTACACAATCGACCCAAGCCGAAGCTTAGGCTAATTCGTTCATCGTAGTGATGATTTCGTTCATTTTTTGGTCTACGTTACCCACGTATTGGGTGAGGCTAATCATGTCTTGCATATTGTGATTGAGTGAATCACTGCTGTCGTTGATAGATTGGACAAGGACATTGATAGTAGCAGAAATCTCTGCCAAAGAGCGTTGTGTGCGCTCTGCCAATTTACGTACCTCATCGGCAACGACGGCAAACCCTCGACCATGCTCCCCTGCACGGGCTGCCTCGATAGCAGCATTGAGCGCGAGTAGATTGGTCTGGTCTGCAATATCACCGATAGTGAGCAAAATCTCTTTGGTCTCATTGGTGCTAGCGACCAAGCTTTGCAAGCCATCAGAGAGTTCACTCTCTTTTTGCGCAATGCCGTTGATACGATTAATCGTCGTATCAATCATGCCGTTTAGTTCACTGAAAGTCGTCCCTTTCATCTTCTCTAGCGTACCGCGAAGCTGTTTGGTGTTGTTCTCTAGCGACTGTTTGGAGGCTTGGTTTTGTTTCTCGATGGTTTGAAGCGATTCGCCCAATTTATTGACATTGTGAAGTAACTCGCCCATTTTGCCCTCGATTTTGACATCGACGCGCGCTTCAAACTCACCTCGACCCAAACGCTCTAGCGTAGCAATGGCAGTATTAATCGTATCATCGATACTGTCAAGCATTTTGTTCATTGTTTTCTTGAGCATGTAGACATAGGGAGTGCTCGAATCACTCTCGACGCGGCACATGGTGTGCCCTTTTTTGATTTTGTCTGCAAGCAAAATCATCTCGCCCGCTACCTTGGTGTCGATTTGGGTCGTTTTTTGGTAGGTATCGACCAATGTATTGAGCATCGCGATAATCGAATCGGGTTGTGCATTGGGGGAAAGCTCGACATGATTGCGTTTGTTTTGCAAGAGTGCGATGCCTTGTTTGAGGAGTCGATTGACCTCTTCGTGCGATTGCACACCGCTTTGGAGGATAAGTACATAAAGCACCGCAAGCCCTAAGCCTACGTAGACAACAATGCCGCTACCCGTAAGCGCAAAAAGCGCCAGAATAAGTAGCAAAAGAGCGATAGTAACGATTTTGTGTTGAGCAATGGTGAGATTCATAGAGAGTTCCTATCGCATGGTTTTGTAGAGTTTTTCAGCATCGGCAATTTCCATATCCGATGGTCGACGACGACATGACATATAGCCCCCTGGCATAGGGTAGACTGTCGCATAGACCCAATAGTAGCCACCCTCTTTGGTGCGGTTTTTGACATAGCCTGTCCACACTTTGCCACTCTTGACGGTATCCCATAAACTTTTAAAAGCAGCCTTGGGCATATCGGGATGTCTCACGATACTGTGAGGTTTTCCTACAAGCTCTTCTAGTGTGTAACCGGCCACTTTACAAAAATCCTCATTGGCAAAAGTGATAACACCCTTTTGGTCTGTTTGGGAGACCAAAAAGTCATTCTCGCTTAAGCGATACTCTCGAGACATAGCGCATCCTTTATATGCAGTATTTTAATGGAACTATTATAGTGTTATTAACAGCAAATGTTATTCCATCGTCGATGAAAAAATCATCAAAAAATGCGACAAACGCCCAAACTGTGTAGTTTCGACACTACACCGTCATATAGTCATGTAAAAATTTAGGTGCATCGCTACGGCGTTTGGGTGCAAAATCCTCTAGCATCGATTGGGCTACCTTCGATTGGGCAATACCGCGATGCTCGATAAGATAATCGAACAAGAGTTTTGCCATACGCTCTAGGGAAATTGCATGTGTCGCATCGGTGCGCACATAGAGCCACTGCGATAATGCCCAAAAGTGCTCAAAGGGCGATTCATTGCTCCATAACAGTTGCAAGGTTTGAGGAAAACGCTCGGAGTTGTAGAGTATCTCCCAATAGCGTGTAAAACGCTTCATCGCTTGAATCTCCTCAAAACGCATCGTGGAGGTTTGCAGTACATCAAAAGGGGGCATGGAGTGATAGAGCATTTCGTAGGGCACATCGTGACGCGCCAATGCGGTGCCTGAGAGCTTTTTGAGAATGCCAATTTGAATCTCACACTTCGTATGTGCCACAAGCGTATCGAGATTGCGCCCAAACTGCGCCAACGTCTCCCCTGGTAATCCCACAATAAGGTCTACATGCAGATGCGCTTGGGTGTGTTGGGTCAAAAAATCGAGATTTTCCAACACCTTGGTGCGATTGAGCGGTCGACTGATGCGGTTGGCGACCTCCTCATCGAGGGTTTGAATCCCTACTTCTAGTTGCAACGCACCCGCGTCAAAGAGAGCAATTTTGGCCTTGAGCGGTGCAGGAAAATGGTCGGGCACCACCTCGAAGTGGGCAAAATAGGGCATCGGCTTGGAGAGAAAAAAGTCCAACACAGCATGTGCTACGCGCATTTGGCTGTTGAAGGTTCTATCGATAAATTTAAATTCACGCACACCGCGTTGCCACAATCGCTCTAACGCCGCCAAAAAGCGCTCTATCTCAAAAAGTACAATCTTTTCATCCAGCGAAGAGAGACAAAATTCACACAAGAAAGGGCACCCACGCGAAGCCTCGACGTAGATGATGCGATGAGCAATATCCTCATCGCTGTAATATTCGTACGGCAGTGCAATGTCATTTAGATTAGGCGCGGTGGGTCGTACAATGCCTTGTGCAGGGGGAGTGCCACGCCAAACCGCCTCACACAGCGCAAAAAAAGCAGTGTCCGCTTGACCTTGGATGATGTAGTGCGCACCGCTCAAATCGACCCCAAAAGGCTCATAACTTGCCTGCGGACCCCCCACAATGATAAGGGTTTGGGGGGAGAGAAGCCGCAACAATCCCACAAGCTCGCTCACCAACGATGCATTCCAAATATAGGCGCCGATGCCAATAATACGCGGTCGATGTGCCAAAAGTTTTTCAGCGGCAATCTCTGCTGTGTCGTGAATCGTGAACTCTAGGATAGCGGTGTGCACTTGCAGATGTTGCATATTGGCGTACAAATAGCGCAGTCCCAATGCCGTATGGGTGTAGCGCGCATTAAAGGTAGTGAGGAGAATCTCCATCGATTAGGAGAGCTCTTGGGTCGTACACAACGGAAAAAGAATAGAGAACTGCGCACCCTCGTGCGTATTGCGAATCGTAATCATCGAGCCAAAACTCTCTTGGATAATTTTTTGGCTCATGTAGAGTCCTAGCCCCGTGCCGTCGCTTTTGGTGGTGAAAAAAGGCTCAAATATGCGGTCGATGACGTGCGCAGGGATACCCTGCGCGTTGTCTTGGATGCGTAGCTCATGAGCGTTGGGGTGTTGGAGGATATGCAGTGTCAGCACAGGCTTCTCTACGGCTTTTTCAGCAAACGCCTCTTTGGCATTGTTGATGATATTGATAATGACGTGCTTAAGCTCATTCTCGTGCCCAAACACCAAAGGTGACTGCTCCAAATAGTCTCGTTGCACTGCAATATTTTTGGCGTAGAGTGTCGCACTAATGAGGTGCAAGGCATCATCGACCGCCTTTTGAAGCTCAAATACACGTTTTTCACGACTGGGTTTGACGAACTGCGTGAAATCACGAATCGTTTGATTCATCAGCGTGATTTGGTTGTTGATCTCCTGCATCGATTCGCTCACCTCACTCATATCGAGCGTACCTAGCGTGTCACTAAGCTGAATATTTTGGACGATGATGCCAATGGTACCCAAAGGCTGTTTCCACTGGTGCGTGATGTTTGCCATCATCTCACCCATCGCTGCCATTTTGCTTTGTTGGGACAATAGCGAATCTTTTTCACGGTTACGTGCCACCTCTTGGGCGACTTTGGAGCTGAGCTGATGGTTGAACTGTTTGAGCTTTTCATTCGTGGCGTGAAGTTTGCCCTCAAAAAGCACCTGCACACCGTTGGAGAAGTGCACATAAAGCGTCTCGATAGAGAGTACCAAGAGCATAAAAATGAGGTAGTTTTTGTCGTACGGCACCTCAACTACACCCAAAGCAATCAGCACATAGACCACCACTATCGAGCCCAAAAGCAGCCCTACCCAACGCAATCCCGTAGTGGAATTTTTCAAAAAGATGGAAAAAAGAGGGAAAAAAAACATCCACAAAAAGCCCGAATTGAGAATCCCACCTTGGAAGAGCGCTCCCACATGAGAGAGGTACATCCCCAACAAGAGCACATTGGAGACGTGGTCGATGTGCCCAACCCCCTGACGAAGTTTCCAAAAGAGATAGATAAAGAGCACAAAGATAACGCCGTTGATGACGTGGTACTCAAAAGCGCTGTTGACAAAGGTGAAGAGCAAAAAGAGCGGCAGTGCAAAAAAAGAGATGAAATTGATAAGTTGCACTTTTTTGGTGGTGAGGGCTTCGCTGTCGAGGAGTTGTCCGCTGTAGAGAAGGGAGGTAAAAAAGTGGTGCAATTTTCGTAAAAACATTAAAGTGCCTTCGTGCTGTTCTTGCCAGAATTTTTCGCCAAATAGAGCGCCTCATCGGCACGTGCGATGGCGATATTGAGGGCTTCATCTCCATCGAATTGGGTCACACCGATACTAAGCGTGATATGCAAATGGGAGACAAACGTGTGTGCCGCTACACGTGTGCCAATTTTTTGGGCGACATGTACAGCGGCACTTTTGGGCGTATTGGGCAGTACCAACAAAAACTCTTCACCGCCCCATCGGATCAATAGATCCGCCTGACGAATATGCTCTTGGATGAGTGTCGATAGCGCCTGCAACACCTCATCGCCTACGGTGTGTCCATGAACATCATTGACTTGCTTAAAGGCATCGACATCCAAAAGGACAAACGAGAGCGGTGAGTTGTAGCGTTTGGAAAGCGCCAACAACCCCTCGATGACACTATTAAATTTAAGTCGATTTGAGACACCTGTCAAAGGGTCTGTCATGGCAATTTGACGAAGCTTCTCTTTTTCATGCTCTAACTCGGTGATGTCCCACAACATCACCACATATTGTGCTTTGCCATCGACATAGACGGTCTGCACATGCGGCACAAAAACCGCACGGCGATTTCCTTGCGTGATGTGGAGCTTGTAGATGAGCTTGGGATGTGCCAAAACCGTATCTATCCACACCTCCTCATCGACCCCATCGATAGGCATATAGTGCCAAACACTCCCGCGTGTTCGCACAAAAGCGTGCATCGAATCGACCCCAAAAAAGGTCAAAAAAGCCCCATTCACATTGAGCAGCTGCTCTTTGTCGGTAATAAAAACAATCTGCTTTTGGGCATTAAGCAGCGTCTGCAAATAGCGTTTGGTGTACTCGATTTTGTCGTAAGCGCGTTTGATGGAGGTTTGCGGAGAGGCGATGATGCCTACGCTGTTGCTCGAAATGGCGTACATATGGACATCGAACCACTCTCGCTCACCCTCGCGCAAGAAGAAGAAATTGGGCAGATGTCTGGTGCGTTGGGTGTGCAACGTCTCAACAATATCCTCTCGCAACGCCTCCAAATCGAACACTAACTGTGGCGATTGTTTGCCTATGAGTTGCGTTTTGGTTTTGGATTCGAAGCTCAAAAACGCCTCGTTGACATGCCTGATGACAAAATGTTGCATAGCATCACTCTCTACGACGATGGAATACTCTGTCGAGAGGCTATGATGGGCAAAAAGCTCCTGTTTGTAATAGTGCGCAAAAAGCTTGAGAGAGACAAACGTGGCCAAATTTTGGACGCTCTGTTTGCCTACGAGTAGCGTATCGATGCCAAGCTCTTTGAGTGCTATTAACGTCGGTTTGTGTGCGCGAGTGAGATTGAAAACCAAGGGGACTTTGCAAAAGAGTGAGCATCGTGTGTAGGTTTGTGCTACAGCCAATGCATCTGCCAAAGAAGCAATAATGAGCACCATATCGAAGCGCTCATGCTCCAAAAGCGCCTCCCACTGGCTGTGGTAGGAGGCTTCATGAACAGAAGGGTTTACCTGCTCATCTTTGAGTTTTTCAAGAAGCTCATGCTTTTTGAGGGGAGTATCACAAAGTACGAGCAGATTACAGCGCATCAGAAAAATTAATCTTCGCGAATAATTTTGTCGTCTGGACGCAGTTTGAGGTCTTCGTTGAAGTGGTGTTGGTGCTTGCGCAAGGGCTCATAGGTACCAAAAACCACATCCCAAATGGGCACTGTAACACCGTGATTCATTTTGGGACGGATATGGTGGACGTAGTGAAAACGTTGCATATATTTACCGTAGGGATTTTTGAAATCAAAACGGTGCATCGCGAAGTGGTACCATGTATAAGCTACATAGCTCAACATTGTCACCCCTGTCATGGCGAGGGCATAAACTTGTGGCATCAACATATTCGCCACAAGATACATACCCCCCGCGATAAGCGTCGCGGCAAAGAAGGGAAGATTGTCATACCCTTGCGGATTTTTGTGGTGTTTGCCGTGACCACGTACGAAAACATTACGTCCTACGTGAAAAAGCACTGCATGCACGCCATACTCGATGAGGGTGAAAAGTAGCCACCCCCCAGCAATCGCGAAGAACATGTAAACACCCTCAAATTCGTAATTCAAGAGTGCAAAAAGAACCAAGCCAGCACCGACCATAAGGTCAAGCACGAAGCTCACATAGAGATTCCATTTGGTTTCGGAAAATTGATAAACCAAGTTCATCGATAACTCCTTTTTTTGATAAAGTGGGTCATTATACCCAAAAGCGAGCTATGAGAAGGCTTTTGTCACTGTGTAATGCGATGGTAAAACAGTTATGCTAAAATAGGTCACATTTGACTTAAGGGGTACACTGTGGGCAAACCACTCGTAATTGTGGTCGAAGACCAAGAGGATTTGCTAGAGGTTATTGAGTATAACTTGACGAAAGCGGGCTACGAAGTAATGGGCTTTTTGAACACCAAAAAACTTTCGCAAGCCTTCGAACAAGAGGAGGTAGCGTTGATCATTATGGACCGCAATCTCCCTGGGGTGGAGGGGAGCGAATTTATCCAAGCCCAACGCGCCAAAGGGATGGATATACCTGTCCTTTTTCTCTCCGCCAAGACAAAAAGCAGCGAAATCGAGGAGGGTTTTGAGCGAGGAGGCGATGACTATTTGACCAAGCCTTTTAATATGAATGAGCTTTTGTTGCGCGTCAAGGCGATTCTCAAACGCACCAACAAAACCCCTGTCAACGATCAGCGCCTCAGCTACCGCGATATCGAAATCGATTTGGCACAGCGCAGTGTACTCGTAGGGGATGTGCCTGTAGAGCTTACGAAACTGGAGTTTGATTTGTTGTCGACCTTTGTCCAAAACAAAAATGTCGTACTCGACCGCGATTTTTTGCTCGAGAATGTCTGGAAAAGCGATGATTTTTTTCAAGACCGCACTGTCAATGTCGCCATTAATCGCCTCAAAGAAAAAATTGACCCCACCAAAGAGAAAACCTACTTCAAAACCATTCGAGGGGTAGGCTACACCCTGTGCTAAAACTGCATCAAATCTTTTTCAATCACTTCCTTGTCATCTTTTTGGTCTCCTTTGGGGTCATGAGCACAGCAAGCTATTTTTATCTCAAAGAGAGTGAAATTTCTCAAAGCAAAGCGCATCTCATAAGCGCCATCAACCTCGTGGAGTTGCAACTTCCCCATGTCGTCCGATGGGATACCTTCACGCAAAATGTAGGGCACACAACCAAGCTACGTTTGACCATCGTAGCCAAGGATGGGACGGTTTTGGCAGAGAGTGGGCGCGACAAAAGCGACATGGACAACCACGCCAAACGTGCTGAAATTATCGAATCCATGCACAATCCCTACGGCGCATCGATACGCTATTCACACTCTCTCAATCGTGATTTTTTGTACATGGCAAAACGCGTCACTATCGATAAAGAGCTTTACTATATTCGTATGGCGATTCCTCTAGAGCGACTGTTGGACGATTTTTATGGCTCTTGGTTGCAACTCTTGGCTATTTTCGCGCTGTTGGTGGCGGTGGCATTTTTGTTCTCGTACCGCATCAGTGGGCGCATCGAGCGTGATGTCAAAGAGCTCATTTTTTACCTCAAACAAATCGCCGAAAAAAATTACAAAGCACCTCTCAAGACACGATTCTCCTCGGAGTTTGTCCAAATCTCTACGGTACTCAAAAGCGTCATCGCCAAGCTAGAGCGACGTGAAAAACAAAAGCGCAAATACACCGCACGGTTGCGCCTCATGAACAAACAGCGCAACGATATTCTCTCTGCGATGGGACACGAACTCAAAAATCCTCTCGCCGCCATCCAAGGCTTCGCGCAGACGCTTTTGGCAGAACCCTATTCGGCGCAAAAAAGCGAACTTTTCGATAGATTTTTGGTCAAAATCGTCGATAACAGCCAAAAAATCAGTGCCATGGTCGATAGAATCGCCTTGGCGGTCAAACTCGAAAACGGTGATTTGACCCCCCAAATGAGCGAAGTAGCCGTAAGCAAAATGGTCGCCGATGCAGTGACAACGTTGCGCAAAAAATACCCCGAACGCATCATCCATATCGAAGTGACCGATGCAATAGTGCGCGTCGATAGAACCATGATAGAGATGGTCATCATCAATCTGCTCGATAATGCACTCAAATATTCCAATGGCGATGTACGTGTGCGTTTTGAGAAAAACCGCCTCTCAGTCATCGACCACGGCATGGGCATCGAGAGCCAAGAGATAGAAAAAATCACCACCAAGTTTTATCGTGTCGATAAGAATAGCTGGGACAATTCGATGGGATTGGGATTAGCGATTGTAGGCTATATTTTGCGCCTGCACGAAACCACACTGCATATCCAAAGTGAAGTGGGCAAAGGCTCCATCTTCTCTTTTCGACTCTCCAAAACAGCACAAGAGGAACAGTAAATGCTTAAATAGGGCAAACGTGCGTACAAACGCACCATAAGTGCCCTATCAGGAGAGCATATGATTCAAGCACAAGCACCGCAACCCACGGTCAAACCGACACAAGCCCCTACCTCTAAATCTTCAGAGGCTTCAGAAGGTAGTGTCGATTTTGCCTCGGTACTCGCGCAAAGCGTCGCCCCCAAATCGATAATACCCCCAAAGGCCAAACAACCCTCACCCATCGAGGTAGCCGCGGGCAAACACCCCACAGCCCCAATGGGTGTGAGCGCCAAAAAAGAGAGCGCTATCCCTGACGATTTTGCTGAGGGTGCCCCTGAAAACACACCTAAGCTCGCTACATTGACCCAGCTTTTGGCCTCCATATCCCATGAATCTACCGCCCCACAAGGCACCTCGGTACTCAATCTCAAAACGGTTTTGGGCTACAACAACGACGACCCTCGTCTCATCAATGCAGATTTGGTTTCGCTATTGCCTCAAAAAGATCAAAAAGCAGCAGCGCACTCCCTCATTGCAGGCACCAAAAAACTGTTGCACGATAGACTCGAAGGGTATATCCCTCTAGACCGTATCCCAAAAACACTCAAAGGGATGGTCGAGACCGCTTTGCGTCTGGAAATTCCTGTAGCAGATATCAAGGTCGAGACACTGCCCCAAAGCGCCTTTACCAAACAAATTTTGGAGGCTTTTGCGCTCAATCAAGCACGCCCTGCCCTACCACAAGCCAAACTCGATAGCTCGATGCTAGAAAATGGTACGACCAAAACGCCAGAGGGGCAAACCCAAACGTCAAGCCTCTCAAAAAGCTCAGCATCGACCCCTGCTTTGGCACTTCAACAAGCCCTAGCCCAAGCTCTACCTCAAAAAGAGAAGCTTCCCACAGGTACACCGCAAGCCCCCACGCTAAAGCCCAATGAGGCTGCACTACCACCTCTGACGGATGCGCAATCGAGCATGCAACAAAACAGTAACGCCTTTGCCCAAACCTCCCCCGAGGCGCAAGCTATCGATACCGCAGTAGCAGCAGTTGCTGAGCAAGAGGCAGTCGCGCAAGATGAAGAGAGCCCACACGCTTCACAAGGGACTCAAAAGGCAGATGCCGCGCAAAAATATGAGAATAATTTAGAGCAAAAATTGGCAGATGGTCGCATGATGATGCGCCAATTGAGTGAAAACATCAAAGAGGCGATGGAGAATTACAAGCCCCCTTTTACACGTCTGACGATGAAACTCACGCCTGAACATCTAGGAGAAATCGACGTATCCATTGTAAGCCGTGGCAGTAATGTCCATATCAGTCTCAGCTCTAATCCTCTAGCGCTACAGATGTTGCAAAACCAAAGTGCTGAGCTCAAAGCGGCATTAGCCAATGTCGGCTTGGGCGATGCGGCGATGAATTTCAGTCAACAAGGCAACGGTCAACCCAAACATGACCACCCAAGTACTGCCCAACACTACGAGACAATGGCACAGCTAGAAGATGAGATATCTATGCTTGAACTTATCGTCCCCCAATACGGCTAAAGGATACTAAATGGCCATCGATTCCATCTCCGCAACTGATTTAAAAGCCGCTACCAGCAAAATGGGCGAAGGCAAAGTGGTCAATCCCAAGGGCGCTTTGGGCAAAGACGACTTTCTCAAACTCCTCCTTGTGGAGCTAAAACACCAAGACCCTACGCAACCTGTCGATACTGAAAAAATATTGTCACAAACGTCACAACTTGCGACTTTGGAAGCCTCTAAAAATACCAACGATGAGCTATCCAAACTTTCGAGTTCACTCAAATCTTCTCTCCAATTTACCACCGTATCGGCTATTGGCAAAATCGCTGACACAGGTAACGACGAGGTGCTTTTGGGCACCAATGATGTGGCAAATTTCGAGATATATGTGCCCACTCCTATTACGGGTGGCTCTATCGAGGTGCTCGATACCTACGGCAATTTAGTACAAGAGATAAGCGTAGACAAACGCGAAAAAGGAACCTATGGATTCTCGTGGAACGGCGAAACCAAAGAGGGGCTACGCGCCGATGAAGGCTCTTATCATGTGCGCATGAAATTTATCGCAAGCAACGGTGCTAATGGCGAAACAGGCGTAGGCGTCTACCCTATTAGCTCAGTGCGCTTCGATGAGGGCAAGACAATGTTGCGTTTGGGTAGCCAATATGTACCCTTCCAAGCGGTCAAAGAGATTCGATGAATCGCTCCTTTTATAATGGCGTAGGCGGTACCAAAGCGCACCAATTCGCCATCGATACATGGGCAAACAACATTGCCAATATCAGCACCAGCGGCTTCAAAGCCAACATCCCTCAATTTGCAGAGCTTTTTAGTACCAAAGTCGCACAAATCAACAACCAAGCCGCACCCGTCGCCTCTGATGCAGGCAACGGCGTACGCGCCAACAGCTCCGCCATAAGTATGAAAACAGGCTCCATTATGCCCACCGACAGAGAACTCGATGTAGCACTAGGCGGAGAGGGGTGGTTTGGCGTGATGAGTAGCGACGGCGAAGCGGCGCACTTCACACGCAATGGCTCACTCATGTACAACCGCGATGGGGATATTGTCAATGCCGACGGTGGCTACATGCTAGGCACCCTCACCAATGAACTCAAAGAGGGTGTACTCAAAGAGATGGTGCGTTACATCCCTTTGTCAGGCGTGGATACGCAAGAGCCGCTCAAACTTCCTCAAGATTTGCGTATCGCACCTGTACCTACGCGCAAGGTCACCATTCACGGCAATCTAGGTGCCGAGGGGCAACCTGCTAGCTTCAACACTAATATATTTGCACGTAACGGTGATGTCAATGTCCTCAAGCTTCGCATCGAAAAAACGAGCGAAGAGCCCAACAAATCGTTGTGGAATATGTACGCCTCCATCGAAAACAAAGAGGGCAAAAAAATCTTCGAAGCGCCGCCCGCACCTATCGTCTTTGGGAGTAACGGTGCTGTAGAGAGCTTCCAAATTCCTGTCATCAAAAACGGTGATGAGACTATCGAACTATCAATTGGAGAGGGGTTTAGCGGGCTTGTGACGTTGGGTGGGAACCTTATCGACAAAAGTATTTTGGCAGATGGCGTACCCTCAGGTAAATTGACCAAATACCACTTCAACCGCGACGGGCACATCATCGCCGCCTTTGACAATGGTCGAGAGAGCGCTGTGGGGAAATTGGCGGTCTATCATTTCGCTAATGACCAAGGGCTAGAGAAATTGGGAGATAATCGCTTCAGTGCAACTGCCAACAGTGGAGCGCCTCTTTTTTACAAAAACGCTGCAGGTGAAAACATCCTAGGCACAGACCTCATACCCTATGCACTAGAGCTCTCCAACACCTCTGCGGCGCAAGCCCTCACGGAGCTTATCATGCTTCAAAAAGCCTTCGATGCCAACGCCAAAGCGATTTCGACCAGCGATCAGCTCATTCAACAAGCACTGAAAATGGTGTAATAAAAGAGATTTTTTCAATACGAAAAACTCCTTATAGAAAATGCTTGTGCAACAGAAAAAACTTCAAAGGATCTGTATGACAATCATAACTGAAGAAAAATTTGTTGATTTAGTAAAACAAGCAGAATATGAAGCAAATCAAAATCTAAAAAGCTACAACATTAAATTGACGCTTTTTGCACTGTTGGGTTATGCAGTAATTCTCCTTCTTTTTCTACTGCTCATGGGACTTGCTGGCGGTTTAATTGCCACAGCGCTTTTTAGTACTGGTCTTTTTATACTTCTAATAAAAAAGAAAATTATTGTTGCAATATTGCTTGCTATGTGGATACTTATAAAAGCATTATGGGTCAGGTTTACTCCACCTAAAGGTTATATTTTAAAAAGAGAAGAAGCACCTAAACTGTTTGCTGAACTTGACTCTTTACGAAAAGAATTAAAATCACTAAAAATACATGAGGTGATTCTTAATACAAGTCTGAATGCATCCGTCACACAACATCCTAGACTAGGAGTTTTAGGTTGGCAAAAAAACTATTTAATATTGGGCTACAGACTTTTATTAACACTCTCCCCTGAACAAATGCGATCAGTAGTTGCTCATGAATTTGGTCATTTATCGCTTAACCATAGTCGATTTGCAGGCTGGATATACCGAATACGCTTAACATGGGAGCGTATTATGTACGCATTTGAAAATACTCAATCTTGGGGTGCAATCCTTATGAGCAAATTTTTTCAATGGTACTCTCCAAAGTTTAGAGCCTACTCTTTTGTATTAGCACGAAAAAGTGAGTATGAAGCCGATACTATATCAGCAAAATTAACTTCCCCATCTACTGCCGCAGATGCATTGATAAATCTTTACACAATCGCTTCATTTTTAGATGAGAAATATTGGAAAGAATATATAAATTTTGCAGATGAGCTACCACATCCACCACACGAACCTTATAAAGGATTTTCAGATTTTTTGCAGAGATATTCTATAGAAAATGATATTGTTCAAAAAAAACTTCAAGAAGAGTTATCAATACAAACACACTATTTCAATACACATCCAAGCCTCAACGACCGTTTAATTGCTTTAAATGTAGCGCCCAGACTCCCGATATTCTCTCGAATAAATGCCGCACATAGTTGGCTTGAATCTTCTAATGAAAAGCTCATGCACTATTTTGACAAGGAATGGATAAATGAAAATATCCGAGCATGGCAAGATCGTTATGAATATGCTCACAATGCAAAAGAGAAAATTCAACAATTCTCTTCAAAAGAATTAATCTCACTGAGCGATGAAGATTTGTGGAAATACGCCTACTGGTCTCATGAGTTTATTTCCGTCGAAAGTGCATTTGAACTTTTTTTAGCATTTGAATTACGTAATCCAGAAAATATAGATGCGACATATTTTATCGGCAAATATTTACTCAACAATGGAGATGAAGGCGGTATAAAATATTTATCAATTGCTAGACAAAGCGAATATTACATAGATGAAGTTTGGAATTTAGTTTACAATTTTTTAATAGCAAATAATAAACAAGAAGAGGCAACAGAGTGGTGGAATGAATGTGAGCATTTAAATAAAATAAATCTATTAGCCAAAGACGAGCGAGACTCATTAAAAAAAATTGATACATTTATTTATCCAGAAATCAATGATGCTTTGCTAAATGAAGTTGTTGAAAATTTGATAAAAAATAAGAAAATTAAAAACGCTTGGCTATGTGAAAAAGAGGTAAAATATTTTCCAGAAGATCAGGTTTATGTTATAGCTTATGCATCCAAAGGAATAGTTTTTTCAGAACAAAAACTACAAAAAATGATAGCAGATAATCTACATGTAAATGGGACATTTTTTATTATAAATAAATACCAAAATTTAAAACCATTATTCAAAAAAGTAAAAAAAATAGGTCGTAAAATTATATAACCGTTTAAAAATGAATTTTTATCTCTCTTTCAATCTGTTTTTCTTTATGTAAGTAAAATTTTTTGGGGATTTAGAAGTGTGTGGTGGACAGGGTGGGATTCGAACCCACGGAGGTGTTACCCTCGCCGGTTTTCAAGACCGGTGTATTAAACCAAGCTCTACCACCTATCCATTATTGAAGCATTTAGAGTGACGTTTGGAGGTGCCACCCGGATTTGAACCGGGGATAGGAGCTTTGCAGGCTCCGGCCTTACCGCTTGGCGATGGCACCCTAACTACGCGTGGGCTTTTAGAGATTCAGGTCTCCGGTCACACATGGTGCCCGGAGCCGGAATTGAACCGGCACAGTATTACTACCGAGGGATTTTAAGTCCCTTGCGTCTACCGATTTCGCCATCCGGGCGGCTTTTTTTAATTGTCAAGTCTAAAAAAAGGATTGTATTTTGTATATGGAGCGGGAAACGAGGTTCGAACTCGCGACCCCAACCTTGGCAAGGTTGTGCTCTACCACTGAGCTATTCCCGCGAAATTCACAAGCTGCAAAGCGTCCAGTAAAGGAGTCGTGTATTTGTGAGGCGCAATTATAGCAATAAAAAAATTGGATGTAAATAGCAAAAAGCCATTTTTGGCTATAATTTTTGCAATTTTTCTAGGAGAGTGCACCATGCGCAGTGACCAAATCAAAAAAGGGTTCGATAGAACCCCTCATCGAAGCCTACTTCGAGCTACAGGACTCAAGGACGAAGATTTCAACAAGCCTTTTATTGGTGTCGCCAACTCCCATATCGACATCATTCCTGGGCACTTTTTCCTCCAAGAGTATGGTCGCATCGTCAAAGAGGCGATTCGTGAAGCGGGTGGTGTACCTTTTGAATTTAATACTATCGGTGTCGATGATGGAATCGCGATGGGGCACGATGGAATGCTTTATAGTTTGCCCAGTCGTGAGCTGATTGCGGACTCTATTGAGACGGTGATGAATGCGCACAAACTCGACGGACTTATCTGTATTCCCAACTGTGACAAAATCGTCCCAGGTATGCTTATGGGTGCTTTACGTGTCAATATTCCTACGATTTTTGTCTCTGGTGGTCCTATGCCAGCAGGACACAAAAAAGATGGTACCCCTATCGACTTGGCGACGGCTTTTGAGGCGGTAGGTCGTCATGCAGAGGGGCAAATGAGTGATGCGGAGCTATACGAGATAGAGTGCGAAGCGTGTCCGAGTGGAGGCTCATGTTCGGGTATGTTCACCGCCAACTCCATGAATACCTTATGCGAAGCGATGGGTATCGCACTCCCTGGGAACGGTACCGTGCTTGCCATGACCCCAGCGCGTATCGAGATGGTCAAGCACGCGGCACGCCGTATCGTCGAAATGGTCAAAAGCGAAAATGCTAGCCAATGGAATATGCGCAACATCGTCAACGACAAAGCGATTCACAACGCATTCGTCGTCGATATGGCGATGGGGGGTAGCTCCAATACGGTGCTACATATGCTCTCTATTGCCAAGGAAGCAGAGGTGGAGTTCTCTATCGAAAAGATCAACGTCATTGCCGAAAACGTCGCACACATCGCCAAAATTTCCCCTTCGCTTTCGACGGTTCATATGGACGATATCAACCGTGCAGGGGGTGTCAATGCGGTCATGAAAGAGATAAGCCGACGTGGGGGTGTATTGCACCTAGATGCACGTATGGTGACGGGTGAAACACTCCAAGAACGTATCGCAAATGCCCCCATCAAAGACACCTCGGTCATTCATACATGGGAAAATCCCTACTCCAAAGTGGGTGGGCTTTCGATACTCTTTGGCAATTTAGCACGTGAAGGCGCGGTGGTCAAAACCGCAGGAATTGCACTCTCGATGCGTCAATTTGTAGGCAAAGCAATATGCTTCAACTCCCAACAAGAGGCAATAGACGGCATCATGGGACACAAAGTTAAAGCAGGCAACGTCGTCGTCATTCGCTACGAAGGTCCCAAAGGGGGTCCAGGCATGCAAGAGATGCTAGCTCCTACGTCACTTATCATGGGTATGGGATTGGGTGAGAGCGTGGCGCTCATCACCGATGGACGCTTTTCAGGTGCGACTCGCGGGGCATCGATAGGGCATGTGAGTCCCGAAGCTGCTGAGGGTGGCATGATTGCTCTTATCGAAGATGGCGATGAGATCGCAATCGATGTCGATACGCATCTGCTTCAACTCAATGTCGATGAAGCGACACTATCCAAACGCAAAGCGGCATGGAGACCGCATACCAAAACTATCAGCTCCAAATGGCTCAAACGCTATGCGCTTTTGGTCTCCAATGCCTCCAACGGTGCGGCACTCAAAACCTCTCTCTAGTTCCCACAGCATGCCCAATCGTGTAGCATTGGGTGTGCTATAATGTGCTCACTTTCCATGCCCCCAAAAGGAGTCTCATGCGTTCTACCCCCAAACGCTATTTGCTCGATACCTCCGTCATTCTCGATGACCCTGCCAATATTTTGCGACTCTTTGATGACAGTGAAAACTATGTCTATATCACAGATATTGTCCTAGCAGAGCTCAACAACCGCAAAGAGGATGCACAAACAGAGGCAGGCTATAGAGCGCGTGAATTTTTTCGTCTTGTAGATAACAACAAAGGGCACTCTGTCACCCGCAAAATTTTGCCCGATTTACCCGATGCTATCGACAAGACAAAAACCAACAAAGACCGATATTATCAACTCACTGCCACCTACCAAAACGCTGATGCCAGCCAAAGTCAACCTGTAGAGGTGCCACTCTTTGTCATCTATCGACCCCACTACCGCATCACCAACTCCTACACCGAAAAATATGGTCTCAACGATGCCAAAATTGCAGAGATTGCTGACGATTATGGTTTTATCCTCGTTACCAACGACATCGCTTTTAAAATCGCTGCGCAAGTAGAGGGCATCGCTTCCCAATCGCTACGCAACGCCAGTGTCGAAAATCCTGATGAACTGATGTTCGATACGACGATTTACTACGCAGACCCTACAGAGTTGACCAAAAGAGTAGAACTCCCCGATTTCACCCAAGTCACCCTCATCCAAAAAAGCAAAAGCAGCACGAACGAAGAGTACCAAACAGGCGTCACACAGTTCGCTATCGTGGTGAACGGTCAGCTAGAGATGTGCGATTTCGATAGACGTTTTGGGGACAAATTCAGCCCTATGCGTGTGCGCCCTATCAACGTCGAGCAGAAATTTTTCTATACGATTTTGAGCCATCCCCTCAACAATGTCATCGTCGTCTCAGGCTCTACAGGCTCAGGCAAGACACTTATTGCGTTGCAAGCGGGATTGGAGATGATAGAGGATGGCACTATCGAGGGCATCGTCTATGCGCGCAACACCGTCACCGCCAGCGACCGCTACACCGAAATGGGCTTTCGTAAAGGCGACCAATCCGAAAAATTGGGCTACTTTATGTATCCACTCTACAGCGCGATAAACTTCACTATCGAGCACATGAAGGGCGTAGCCCTTGACCCCAATGTAGAGTTTTCAGGCAACACCAACAGTGTCAAAAAAGAGACCGCCACGACCACCTTCATGGAGAAACACAGCATCGAAGTGATGGACATCGCACACCTACGTGGTACGACTATCTCCAAAAAATTGGTCATTATCGATGAAGCCCAAAACATGACCAACGCCACCATGAAACTCATCGGTACACGTATGGGCGAAGGCACCAAACTCTGCGTCATTGGTGACCCCAAACAAATCGACCATCCTTTCTTGTCACGCCGCCGCAATGCGCTTGTAGCACTGATGAAAAAAGCGCTCAATGACAGCTATGTAGCAGGGATACAACTGCGCCACACTATACGCAGCGAAACTGCGCAGTGGTTCGATGAGAATTTCTAAGGAAATCATGCGATGACCGCACAACATAAAGTCGATTTGCTCTTGGAGTTTGCCAATGTCATGGCAAAAGAGAGTGAACTACAACATCTACTCAACGCTATGGCAAACTACGCCAAAGACCTTTTGCATTGTGACCGCTGCTCGATATTTTTACATGACCCCAAAAAAGATGAGCTATGGACGACCGTAGCCCATGGAGCCGACACGATTCGTATCTCTGCCAACAGCGGCGTAGCGGGTTTTGCGGCACTCTCCAAAGAGATTCAAATCGTTGTCGATGCCTACAACGATTTTCGTTTCAATCCCGAAATCGACCAACTCACAGGCTACACCACCAAAAGCATCTTGACGGTACCGCTCCTAGACCATACGCACCAAATTTTGGGCGTCTTCCAAGCCATCAACAAACACGACGGACTCTTCACCACCGACGATGCAGAGATGCTACAGCTCATCTCCAACTATGCGAGCAAAAGTATCGAAAATGCGATTCTCTTTTCGCAACTCAAACATACCCAAACCCAAATCATTCTCAAGCTCTCAAGCGCCGCAGAGTTCAAAGACGAAGAGACCTCCAACCATACCAAACGTGTAGCAGAGTACTCAGGCATCATCGGTGAAGCGTTGAGTCTACCACCTAAAGACATCGAGCTACTCAAACTCACCGCGCCCATGCACGATGCGGGCAAAATTGGCATTGCAGATGCGCTTATCAAAAAACCTGGCAAACTCGACGAGGCGGAGTTTGAACGTATGAAAAAACATACCACTATTGGATACGAACTGCTCTATGACGAAGATAATGACTATCTACGCATGGCCGCGACTATTGCCAAAGAGCACCATGAAAAGGTCGATGGTTCGGGCTATCCGCAAGGGCTTGTAGGGGATGAAATTTCACTCTTTGGGCGTATCGTAGCCATAGCAGATGTTTTTGATGCGCTCACCACTAGCCGACCCTATAAAAAAGCGTGGGATTTTGATGAGGCGTTGCACTACCTACAAGAACAAAGCGGCACGCACTTTGACACTACGCTTGTGCGGCTCTTTCTCCAAGAGCGCAAAGCCGTCAAGCAGGTCTACAATCGACTCAAAGATTAGTCGAGGTAGCTAATCGCATCGATGTAGTGTTGAGGAAGTTGGTAGCGTTTGCCCGCCACCTCTTTGATATCGATGAAGCTGTATTCGCCGTTGTTGAAAACGACGACTTTATTAGCGTGCGCATTTTGGCGCAAATAGTCCATACCACGCACCACAAACTCAAACGCCATCAATCTATCGTAGACGGTAGGATTGCCGCCTCGTTGAATATGACCTAGAATTGAGACGCGTGTCTCTAGTCCGATATTGTCTTGGAGCCAGTCGAAGACTTCACGTGTCTTTTTGGCACCTTCAGAGACGATAGCCAAGATGTAGTTGCGTCCATGTGCCACCTCATCTTTGAGGCGTGCTTCGATACGCTGTGGCTCGAAGGGCACCTCTGGAATGACACACACCTCAGCTCCACTAATCATCGCCGAAACCACCGCCAAATAGCCGCAATCACGCCCCATCACCTCGACCAAAAAGGCACGATTGAACGATGCGGCGGTGTCACGAATTTTATCCAGTGCATCACGAATGACATTGAGCGAGGTATCGACACCTAGACAATATTGCGTACCATTAATATCGTTATCAATAGTCGAAGGCACCCCCACGAAACTAATAGGGTACTCACTACTAAAAACCTCAAAGGCGCGAAATGAGCCATCGCCACCAAGGACGATAACACCATTGATACCGTGTGCATTGAGATTGTCAAAAGCTTGTTTGCGAAAAGCAGGGTCGAAGAAACGCTTGGAGCGTGAAGAGCGCAAAATCGTCCCACCGATGTGCACAATTCCTGCGACATCGTGGTGCGTCGCCTCTTTGATTTTGTTGTCGATAAGACCCTCTAATCCGTCATAGATAAAATAGGGTTTTTCGCCCAATTTAAAGGCGTAATCGACAAACTTTTTGATTGCGGGGTTCATCCCAGGGGCATCGCCACCTGAGCAGATAATAGCCATTGCCATAGGGTTTCCTTATGCTTGGAAGGTTTTGTTGAGGATAGTTTTGCCTAGCTCAACACCTGGTTGGTCGTAGGTATTGACCATGAGCATCGCACCCACGAGAGAGGTCAAAAGTTCAAAATAGATGAGCGTCGCACCGATGTTGGATTCACTGATGCTGTCCCATCGAATCGTATCGACGCTCAGACCTGTTTGAATGAGGCTTTGGCGCGTCGCGTCACATTGGGCATTGATAAGCGTCGTGAAACTTTTACCGTTGATAAAATCGGTCTTCTCGATGTGAGGCAGAGTGATGTTAGGCACTGTCAAAGCGTTGTTAAAATCCTCGACTTGGATAAACGTGACGGTCTTGTCGCGCGGTCCCTCGATAAGCAACTGCAAAAAGGAGTGCTGATCGACCGAACCGATGATGCCAATGGGGGTGAGTCCCACATGCGACTCAAAGGGGTCGATTTTACCCAATGATTCGCCCCACAACTGCACGTACCACTTGGTCAAATTATCCAGCGAATCGGCATAGGAGAAGAGGACATTGATGCTATACGCACGGCTCTTTTCATAAAAATAGCACGCTTTTTCCAGCAGATGCTCTTCACCTCTTGCCCAAAAGCGCTCCAAAAAGGCTTGTGCTCCCGCCAAAATCGACGCTACGTTGTACCCTGCCAAGGCTAAAGGCACCACACCTACAGCGCTCAAAATCGAAAATCGACCCCCGACATTGAGTGGAATATGAAAACTTGCCAATCCATAATGTGCGGCAAATTTATCCAAAGATGAGCCACTGTCAGTGATGGTCATAACGCGGTGTCGGTCAGCCCCATCGAGCTTGAGGTCAAAGTGCGCAATGAGCGTTTTGAAAATCGAAGTAGTCTCGATAGTCGAACCCGATTTCGAGATGATGATGAAGTAGGTTTTTTCACGTGTAAGGCGCGCCATCGTAGCGGTGATGGTACGTGGGTCTGAGTTCTCAAAAAAGTGCAATTTGCGTGTATGTTCACGGGCACCGCACAACAGTGAATCGATAGCTTTGAGCCCCAACGAAGAGCCGCCAATGCCCACTACCGCGATATCGGTAATAGCTGTATCGTCAAGCAATGCAGGGTCGATAGCGTCCAAGAGTGCTCTGGAAGCGGTAGGCAATTCGTAGTAGCCGATTTTGCCACTTTTGTGCTCCTCTTGGAGGACAGCAAAGGCATTTTCCATGATGGTGTGTTGCGCAGCACTGCTTTCAAACGCGAAGTTGCGGTCAAAGGAGAGCATTATTTATTGCCTACAAAAACGCACATATCGACCAAGCGACTGCTGTATCCCCACTCGTTGTCGTACCACGCCAACACTTTGACGGTTTTGCCCTCGATGACGCTGGTCATATCAGGCACAAAAGTCGCGCTGTAGGTCGAGCCGATGAAGTCACTCGATACACGTTTGTCGTGGTCTACTTCGATGAGCCCTTTGAAGGCACCCGCCGCTGCGGTATCAAACGCCGCATTGATTTGCTCTTTTGTCACTTCGGTTTTGAGATTGACCGTCAAATCGACGACCGAAACATCAGGCGTAGGTACGCGCATAGCGTAACCGTTCATTTTGCCTTTGAGTTGTGGCATCACTAGACCAATAGCCTTGGCCGCACCTGTAGAGGTAGGAATCATATTAAGGGCAGCGGCACGTGCACGGCGTTTATCTTTTTTGTGTTTGACATCGAGGATGTTTTGGTCGTTGGTATAGGCGTGGATGGTCGTCATGAGCCCGTTTTCGATACCGAAGGTATCATCGAGGACTTTACAAATAGGCGCCAAACAGTTGGTGGTACAGCTAGCGTTGGAGATGATGGCCTCGCCTTTGTAGCTAGCAGTGTTGATATTGAGGACATAGGTAGGGGTATCGTCATTGGCAGGAGCTGACATGACCACTTTTTTGACACCGTTTTTGAGGTATTTTTGCGCCTTTTCAGTGGTCAAAAACGCTCCCGTACACTCGATGACCAACTGTGCGCCAGTGCTACCGAAATCGAGATTATCAAGGTCACGTTCACTAAACATGCGGACATTTTTGCCCTCGATTTGGATGGTATGCTCATCGATGATTTTGGCATCGACACCCTCGTGTACGCTGTCGTATTTGAATAGGTATTCCAACATATCAGGGGTGGCAGTGGTATTGAGTGCGACGAGTTCAATATCTTTGCGTTTTGCGATGATTTTTGCGACGATCATACCGATGCGTCCTGTTCCGTTGATTGCGACTTTTAGTGCCATAAAATACTCCTATTTTGATTGGGTTTGAGCTATTATAGCGCAGATTTGTCAGGCAACGGACACCGAAAAGTTGGGGAAAAAATGGAAAAAATTGCGCTCTTGGGTGTCGGAAATATTCTCTTCTGGGATGAGGGTGTAGGTGTCTATGCGGCACGCTTTTTGGAGGCCAATTATGCTTTTGCCCCTACCATCGATATCGTCGATGGCGGGACATTGGGCATGGGGCTTTTGGAGTATCTAGCCTCCTACGATAGAGTCATCATCCTCGATACTATCACCCAAGAGACTATGGCTGGCACCTGTTATGTCGTACCCGCCCATGCATTGTTGGCGCTACCCACTATCAAAAGCACTGCTCACGAAGTCGAAGTGGTACAGATGCTACAAGCCTCGATGCTTTTGGAGGATACCGCACAAGTGACCATCGTGGGCATCGTCCCTATGGATATTTGCCGTACTGAGTTTGGACTCTCCCAGCCTTTACGCGAGGCATTTGCTCACTACATCGATACGGCACTTGAAGTACTTGCCACCTATGGCATCACCGCTACCCCACGCACGCACACCACATCACTCGATGCTATTATCGAGAGGGCGTGGAAAGGACAAAACTTCTAACGCTTTTGCAAAACTTTTCGTTACACTTAGCCCTTCAAAAGGTAGTGCAAAAAGGGTGGTGATGATACGGTTTTTGTCGTGGATGAGTACAGTGGTGACACTTGCGATTTTTGTCGCCATACTCTTCATCGACCATCCCATGCACGCCCTCTTCGTCCCCCTCTCTGAAAATCAAAAAACCTTTTTTACCGTTTTCACCACACTAGGTGATGGAGCACTTTGGCTCATACCTACGTTTTTGGGGATACTCTTTTTTAGCCTGATTTGGCGCAACACCCTATGGCGTAATCGCATGGTGTTTCTCTTTGCCAATGTCGCGCTCGCGGGGATTCTCGTCATGCTTCTCAAGATGCTTTTTGGGCGCTATCGACCCTTCATGCTCGACAGTCAGGGATTGGATGGTTTTACCTTTTTTGCTTCGCGCTATGAGCTCTTCTCTTTCCCCTCAGGGCATACCAACACCATCACCGCAGCGATGCTCTCCCTGCTGATTTTTTTCCCTCGCTTGTGGTGGCTTTGGGCTTTTTTGATTCTCATGGGGGCGCTCTCGCGTGTGGCACTCTCGATGCACTACCTCTCTGACACGATTGCAGGTGCCTACAGCGCGCTTTTGGTCGTCATGGCACTCTACGCCTACTTCACCCGACGAGGATTGGCACTGTGAAAACACGACTCTATTGGCTCGATACGTGGCGCGGCATCACGGTGCTTGCTATGATGCTCTTTCACTTCTCCTACGATTTGCACTATTTTCAATTGGTCAGCATCGATATCTATCGCGGTGATTTTTGGCGCATCTCGCGCTATGCCATTGTCAGCTCCTTTTTGGTGCTCGTGGGCATCTCTCTCTACCTCGCGCATACGCCTACTATACAATGGCGCAAACTTGCCAAACGTGTCGCGATTTTGGGACTCTTGGCGCTTGTGGTGACGCTCGTATCGATGCAGCTCTTCCCCAAACGATGGATCTATTTTGGGGTGTTGCACTTCATTGGCGTGGCATCGATTGTTGGCGTATTTTTTGTCAAAATTCCTTGGGTCGCACTCGCCATAGGCATACTCATCGTGGTGGGTTATATCTATGATTTTGTCTCGATGGGGTGGCTCTATACGTGGGCGCAACCGCTCTTGGGATTGCCCCGCTTTACCGAGGATTTGGTCTCGATGGTACCGTGGATGGGTGCAGTTCTCATCGGTATAGGTATCGCGCGCTTTTTACCACAGGGTCCATCGCAACCGCTTCGATACGCCAACGCGTTCGATTTTTTGGGGCGACACGCACTCATCGTCTATATGGTGCATCAGCCTATTTTGTTTGCACTTTTGTACCCTCTCGCGCTCGTAGTGCATTGAGCAGCGCAAAACTCTCTTGACACACTGCCTTTGCCACATCGGCTAGCCGCGCAACAAGCTGTGCATCCATCGTATCGACACTTTGGGAGAGCTGTAGTAGCTCCTCTTGAAGCGTCTGAAGCTGTGCCAAGGGGTGCATGCGTCGTCTGTTTTCGTAGCGTGCAAGCGCCTTTTCATGCCCAAGAATCTCGCGTTTGAGCGCTTCTATTTGGCTCTTTAGCTCTTGGTTCATTGCGATGTGCGCTTCGATATTTGCAGTGGAGGTATTTTTTAAATCTTTGTGTGACATAGAGAGATTGTAACCAAAGAGTGTTAAAATCACACCTATTCAAACCCCCAAGGAATCCCATGAAACTCCCTGCTTTTTTGCAACTGCATCGACGTAAAATTACCTTCGGCTTGGGGATTGCACTCTTTGTGGGGACGCTGCTTTTTTATTTTTATACCAATGAAAAGGGTGTCGCTATCGATGAGAGCGCACGCGCATCGAGTCAAACTACCTCTGTCGTAGTCCAAGGCGATGCCAAAGTGATGAAAAAGAGCGATTTGAGTGCCATCACCGCCAACCTCCAAGCCAAACAAATCGATGACTCAACCTTTTTGGGTCTCTTTTTTCTTGCCAGTGCACTTTTGATTGGGTATGCCCTCATGAGCGGTAAAAAAAGCGCACCCAAATGAAAAAGCTCACTGTTGCGCTTGCCGTCGGGGTAGCGGCGTGGGGATTGAGTCTGCTCTATTTCGATGCCGTACAGTCGCGTCTTTTGGGGATTATTGCCTTTTTGGTGGTGCTGTGGTCGAATGAAGGGTTGCCTCTAGGAGTGGTATCGATGATGCCGCTACTCTTTTTCCCGATGCTGGGTATTTTGCCCTTCGATGCTGTAGCACCTAGCTACGCCAAACCAATAATTTTTCTCTTTTTGGGAGGATTTTTGCTCGCCATTGGTATGCAAAAAACAGCCCTACATATCATCCTAGCGCACAAAATCTTGGGACTCTTCCCCAAGACCGTTCACGGAATTATCTTGGCACTCTCTATCACCTCAGCGCTTTTGAGTGGCGTACTCAACAACACCACCACGACACTTCTTCTCGTCCCCATTGCACTCTTTTTGAGCGACCAAAAGGCGCTACAGATGCGTTTTGTCCTCGCCGTAGCCTTTGGGGCGAGTATCGGAGGCATATCGACACCCATTGGCACCGCGCCCAATCTCATCTTTTTGCAATTTTTGCAAGAGCACGCCCTTGAGAGTGTCGCCTTTTTTGAGTGGATATTCAAAGTAGCACCTCTCGCGGCAAGTATGCTACTAGTGCTGTCGTGGTTGCTCGCCTTGGGGATGGACAAAAGTCCTTTGCAAACACCGCTCTATATCAAGACCCCCTTGACACTCCCTCAACGCAAAATGGCGTCGATTTTAGCGCTTTTGGTCGTGGTGCTTTTCGTCAATTCACCCATTCGTCCCTATTACAATGGACTAGGACTCAACGAAATGATGCTTCTATTGGGCGCTGGATTGCTGCTTTTTATGCCCAAAATTGCTATTTTGACATGGGAAGATACCCGTGAAGTGCCCTATGCCATTATCTTTTTGTTTGGGGCAAGTTTCGCCATTGCCGCTGCATTCTCCTCTACACACCTTGGTGCTGCATTAGCACAACCGATGCAACTTTTGGGGGATTGGCCTTGGTGGCTTTTGCTTATGGCGGTCGCCTTTTTTATTGGTTTTGCTACAGAGATTACGAGCAACACGGCACTGGTCTCGATTGCACTACCGATTGTCTACGCGCTCTCTGTAGAGGCACATTTGGATGCTACGACACTCCTCATGGTTGCCGCTATTGCCTCAAGCTACGCCTTTATGCTACCTATTGCCACGCCACCTAATGCTATTGCAATGAGTACAGGTGTCGTGACGGTACGCGATATGGTGCGCTATGGATTTATCTTGCACCTTTTTGCGGTGGTCATGATTGGTACTTTGGGCGCCTTTTTTTGGTAAGCGCATCGATACCTAAATTATTTGCGCTATCGCTTTTGCGGTCTCTTCGTTCTCAACAATTATATGCTTAATCCCAAGCGCGATAAGAGCATCTTTTTCGCGTATCGAGTGCACTTTTGCGATGATTTTATCGTGATTGACAATTTTGAGTAGCTCATGGCAAATATAGTAGAGCTTGTGCGGATTGTCTATCGCGGCTATGACGCTTTTTGCTTGCTTGATATTGGCTTTTTCTAGGATAAGTTTACTCGCGGCATTCCCAAAAATGACAGGTTCATTGCGATGCACGGCACTGTAAAAACGGTCGATGCTGTTTTCGACTACGACATAGAAATTCTCATCGACTTTGAGCTTGTTTGCCACACTTTGCCCAAACTCTCCATACCCCAATATCACCACATGCTCATGCAATCCATCTGCGAAACTTTGTGGGGTGCCCTCTAGCGTATCGTGCTTGATAAGTAAATCTGCAATTTTGGAGAGATTTTTGAGTATCAGCGGTGTCATAATCATCGAGAGTACGATGGTGACAATGAGCACTTGCCCATAGGGTGCCGCGACCAAATCCTTGCCACGCGCCAACTCCAAAATTGCCAACGCAAACTCTCCCACTTGCACCAAAGAGAGTGCTGTTTTGAGCGTGGTACGTTTATCGTTTTTGAAGCGTACGATGGTATAGATGACGACAAATTTTATCGACATCAAAACCACCAACAATATAACTATCCAATGCAGATAGTTGGCGATAATATCGAAGTGAATTTGCATCCCTACGGTGATGAAGAATATCCCCAAAAGCAGATCGCGAAAAGGAATCAGGTCGGCTTCGGCTTGGTGCTTATATTTGGTCTCGGCTATCATCATCCCCGCAGCAAAAGCACCCAAAGAGTAGGAAAATCCTATCAAATGTGCCCCGTACGAAGCCCCAATCGCCAAAAAGAGAATGAGCCCTACGAAGAGCTCATCGGAGTTGGTTTTGACAATATGCGCAAAGAAGGGCTCTAGCAAATAGCGCCCTGCGATATAGACGGCTACCAACAATATGACAATATTAAAAAGTATATCGATGCCAAGCTCTGACAAATCGCTGTTTGCCGCGCCCAACGTCCCAATAATGATCAAAATCGGAATGACCGAAATATCTTGCATGATAAGCATGCCAAGGGCGTTGCGCCCGTAACGTTTACTGATTTCGCCTGTTTCATTGAATATTTTGAGCACAATTGCCGTCGATGAGACCGAAGCCGCCATCGCTATGACCAATGCGCTGTTGCTGTCAAGACCAATAAGATAGTGTCCCAACCCAAAAATAATAAGTGCAGTGGCGACAATTTGGAGTGTACCTACGACAAAAACCTCATATTTCATATCGCGTAGGTGTTTTATCGAGAACTCTAGCCCGATAGTAAACATCAAAAAGACCACCCCAAATTCGGCTATCTCTTTTAAGGTGTGGTTGTTGACAGCGTCGTGAAGACCGAAGGTATAGGAGATGGTGGTACCCGTGATAATATACCCGATAATAGTAGGAAGACCGAAGCGTTTGAGGACGATGTTGGATAGGAGCGCAATAAAAAGCGTCGCTACAATAATTCCCAACATCGACGCCCCTTTTGACTACATACGGTTTTTGGCGGTGACACCCATGAGCGACAATCCAACGCGTAGAGAGACGGCAACCGCCAAAAAGAGCTTGAGATACTGCGCCTCTTGGGGAGCGCCAATAATTTTATGAGCCCCGTAAAATTTGTGAAATGCACCTGCCAAACGCTTGAGAAATTCGGGTAATTTTTGAATTTCACGACTCTCAAAAGCGCCATCGACCACTTCAGGTAACTGCATCGCATCAAAAAGCAGATGCATACCCTCTTCGCCCACACCCTCTAAAGAGGCTTGCATTATCTGCTCGATAGAGTAGGTAGATTTACCCAAAAGCGTCTGTATACGTGCATGCGCATAGTTGATATAAAAAGCGGGATTACTTGCATCCTCTTTTTTGAGGGTTTCGATATCAAACTCTAGGCTGGTATCGCTCTTTTTGCTAGCAAAAATGAAGCGCAATGCATCAGCGCCAATCTCTTCGAGAATATCGCTCATCAAAATGACATTGCCCTTGCGTTTGCTCATCTTGTAGGGCTCTCCCTCTTTGAGAAGGCTCACCATTTGCGAGAGCAACACCTCTAGTTTGGAGCTATCAAATCCCATAAAATCGACAGCCGCTTTGACACGCGCGATATAGCCGTGGTGGTCAGCACCCCAAATATTGATGTACTGGTCATAATTGCGCTCAAATTTTTGGTTGTGATAAATCAAATCACCTGCCAAATAGGTAGGTTTGCCATTTTCGCGCACTACAACGCGATCTTTTTCATCCCCTTTGAGCGTCGATTTGAGCCACAACTTCTCCTCGACCATTGCAATAGCATCGTTGGCTTGAAGCTTTGCCAAGACACGCTCCCAATCTCCATAGAGCGAAGCTTCACTCACAAAGGTATCGAAATGAATATTTGCAGAGGCCAAGGTATCGATGATAAGCTTCATGACACGCTCTTTGCCCCATTGCGCAAGCATCATTTGGTTGGCTTCGACAAAAACTTCAGCCCCAAACTCTGCCATCGCTTCCTTGGCTAAATCTGTCATATACTCGCCACGGTAGAAGCTCTCAGGGTACACAACCTCTTGACCCAAGAGCGTCGATTTCGCCTCGAGCATGATAGAGGTGCCTAGCAAATCCATCTGATTGCCCGCATCGTTGATGTAATACTCTGCGGTCATCTCATACCCCAAATGACGACCCAATCGAAGCAACGTATCACCGTAAATTGCTCCACGTGCATGACCAATATGCAGTGGTCCCGTAGGATTGGCGCTTACAAATTCCAAAAGAATTTTGCCCTCTTTGATCCCTTTGGCGAATTGCGCCTCATGGGTAATCGCCCACGAAGCATACTCCTCCAAAAAGGCATCGCTCAAACGAATATTGATATACCCGCTTACCGCTTCGACCGATGAGAATGCTTCGACATGTGAGAGTTGTGCCGCTAAATCTTGGGCGATAACGATGGGGGATTTTCGCAAAATTTTTGCCAACCCAAACGCAGCTGGGGTAGCAAAGTGACCAAAAGAGCGCTCTTTAGGTTTTTCTAGAACAATGTCACCCTCGATATGGTGACGCAGAAGAGAGGTGACTTTATCTTTCAAGGGTTAGGCTTGTTTTACGCTGTCTTTAGGAGCTGCCGTAGTGTTTGTAGGAGTTGTATTTTCAACTTTTTTTGTATCTGTAGGTGTCGCAACTTCCTCGTCTTTGACGGCTGTTTTGAAGTTTTTGATACCAGTACCAATGCCCTTCATTAACTCTGGGATTTTTTTGCCCCCAAATATAATGACGACAATTCCTAAAATTATCAGTAACTCAGTTGCACTTGGCATTCCCATGGAGCATCCTTTTGGTCAAAATGTCCGTAATTATACAGTGCTAATATAAAAATAATGTAAGAATAAGATAGCTTTAGAGCTTACGCCACTGCGTTTTGAAGGCATTTAGCGCAGTTTCATCGCGACGCAGACGTGCCGCCTTTGCAACATGGATGAGCGCTTGAACTGCCTCGTCCAACGTGTCATTAACAATCAAAAAATCAAACTCATCGACACGCTCAATTTCACTCATCGCCATCGTAAGTCGCTTTTCTATCACCTCTAGGCTGTCACTTTGACGTGCAAAAAGTCGCGTTTTGAGTACCTCAAAAGTGGGTGTCGTAATAAAGACCGAGGTAGTAATGGCATTGAGACGCTTTCGCACACTCTCGTGCCCTTGGACATCGATATCAAAAACGACTAATTTCCCCTCCTCCAACGCTTTTGTGATAGGTTTTATCGAGGTACCGTAGTAGTTTCCGTGTACCGTTGCATACTCTAAAAAATGCCCTGCGGCAATATCTGCCTCGAATGCTTCGCGTGTCACAAAAAAATACTCTACACCGTCACGCTCTCCCGCTCTTGGCGCGCGTGTAGTCGTAGAAATCGAAAAAAAGTAGGGACCTATCTCTTTTACCATCTCACGAATGAGTGTACTTTTCCCAGCGCCACTAGGGCCTGAGAGCACCAAAATCGCGCCTTGCAACTATTCGCCACCCACAGTAATATTGATAGAGATTTTTGCCCCTTTGAGTGCACCGCTCTCCATCGAATGCAAAAGCGCTTTTAGCACTTCTGCGCCCGCATCTGCTTTGGATGATGCTGTTGGGGTTGTCACCTTTTCTTGAATCGTTGGTGTAGCAGGAGCCATTTGAGGTTTTGCAGGTGCAGCAACTTCCTGCACATCCTCCATCTCAAAAGCATCCAAATCGACATCTTCCAAATCGTCGCCCATGTCAATTTTCTCACCCAGCGCTTCGCTGAGAGCCTCTTCGGTCAATGAGGCAAACTCGCCCCCCGCGATTTTGAGGTCAAGCTCATCGTCCTCGTCGTCGTGCGCAACCTCTTCGAAATCCAATGTATCATCCAATGTATCATCCAACGCATCATCCATATTCAAATCATCCTCATCTTTCGCACTTTTGGCAACCTCTGCTTCACTTACACTCTCTTGGTCCAATGCATTGTCATCCAAAAGCCCAGCATCCAAATCTTCATCATCAAAAGAAAAATCCTCTGTCGTATCCACAGGAGCATCTAAATTTTTCTCTGGAGCATCGAGCTCTTCGTCCTCGAAATCAAACCCTTCCACATCCGCTGATTCATCCGCTAATCCCTCTACACCATCAAGCAAATCACCAAAATCATCGTCGTCATCGACACCACTTAACATCGCGGTATCACTCTCCTCTTTGCTCTCGTGCAACTCATCATCCTCTTCTAGCAGACCCTTGACTTCACTAATTTCATCCTCGTCCAAGACTCCACCTTTTGTGCTCTCTTTGGCGTCAAAAAGCGAACTCTCCTCATCCAAATCAGAGGATGTAGTATCGCCTAACTCCACATCATCACCCAAATCCAAGTCGTCACCCAAATCAAATGCATCGTCTATCGCCTCCTCTTTGGGTTTTTCACTCTTTTTGGCGGGAGCATCTTCCAAGCCAAAATCATCATCCAATGTATCGGTAAAGGCTCCATCATCCTCTAAACTCAATGCGCTGTCGTGGTCAGACAAATCGTCCAACCCCTCCAAATCACCCATTATGTCATCCCCAAAATCACCCAAATCCCCGATGCTGTCCAAATTTCCCAAGTCATCGCCTCCATCCAAAGACAAATCATCCATACTTAGTTCATCAGAGGGTGTTGACGCTTTTGTAGTTTTCGGACTCATCGCTTCACCTTTGGTGTCATCCAATGCAATAAGCATCTCCACCAAATCGGTGGGCAAAAAGGGTTTTTCGAGGAGCATGATAAAACCCTCAGGTTTTACTTCACCTCGATTGGCAATAAGCACCTTCTTTGCGAAAGTAGCTTTCATCGACCCCAAAGTCGCTGTATTGTAAAACTCATCATCAATGAGTAGCAAATCGAAGCTCTCTGAAGGAGCATTTTCAATGCTATCAGCGACGGTTAATTCATCGCCACTTTTTTGCGCGCTCAATGTCACAAGCTTGCCCACAACAGGACTTTTATTTATGAGTAAGATGCGCATCGAAGTGGCTCCTGTAGTATAATAGTTACTACCCATTGTAGCAAAAAAAGGGTGATTTGCCTATAAAAGAGTGGAGATTAAATGCGCTATTTTTGGGCAATTGTGATGCTTTTGTTCTCCTTCGCCAATGCCTATGAAAAGCCCCTCTTTCAACTCCCAGAACATCAAAAAGATGTGACGATTTACCTCAAAACACTCCTAAATAATGCAACATTTTCCGTCACAATTGCGACACAAAGTTTCGATTATGTACCTATCGAGCGTGCTATCATCGCCTCTGTCAAGCGTGGTGTTGTTTGGAAGCTCTTTTTATATACCAATCACCCTTCGCCTTTTGTACAAAAAATCGCCCTTTTGTACAATGTGAAAGTCTATCTGTGTCCTGCGTCACGCCAAAATAGTTTCGTCTACATCGACGAACGACTTTTTCAAAGCAATTTGCCCTTGGAGTACACCCTTTTCGAGACACAAAAAGGGTGGTTTTCACCCTCCAAAACTTCTTGGGAAGCTCCCACAGGGTGCGAAAGCTACATCAACTATAAATAATTTTTCCTAATGCATTAAAGGCTTTTTGAAACTCTTGACTGAAAATGAGCATCATCGATGCTAGCACTGCCATGAGCACCACAAAGGCCACCATAATTTTGATAGGAAATCCAATCACCAGAAGGTTGAATTGCGGCATGGTTTTCATAAGCATTCCAAATATAATATCCACCAAAAGAGAGAGCGCCAAAATAGGAAAGGCGATTGTCAGTCCCACTACAAACAAAAGTCCCATTTGCGCAACTAAATAGTTCAAAATCGATGCATGCGGCACAAAAGCGCCCAGTTGCATCTGCGAAACACTCAAATACATAAACTCGATCATCCAATGGTGGGCATTAATTGCCAGCAAAATCATCAATGCAATCAAAGAGAGAAAACTGCTCATCAATGGGGTAGACATTTGCGTTTGAGGGTCGATGACGCTTGCCATCGTAAAGCCCATGATAAAAGAGATTTGCTCCCCTGCATAGGAGACCATCGCCAACACAATTTGCAATACCAACCCTACTAATAAGCCCATAGCAATCTCAGCTAAAACCATCATCACAACACTCATATAACTAGAAGGCACGGGTATAGAGGGGACATTGGCATAGAACATAATCGTAAGATAAAAGGCAATAATAGCTTTGTACTGCGCGGGAAGAGCCATATGATTAAAAATAGGCAAAAAAACCATCAAGGCTGAAAAGCGAACAAACAAAAGAAGAAAATTGAGAGTGTACTCTTGGGTAAGAAGTGAAACAAAGTCCATTTACAAAAGTATGAGTTGTTGCTGGTGAAGTGCATAGTATCGATTGCACTTTTGCGCCAGATGTTTGTCGTGCGTCACCATGACAAGCATTGCATTGTTGCTCTGTAAATAATCATGCAATATCTGCATAACCTCATTCGCGGTCTCTTCATCGAGATTGCCTGTAGGTTCATCGGCGAAGATTATTTGAGGACGTTTGGTCAAAACACGCGCAATAGAGACACGCTGTTGCTGTCCGCCCGAAAGCTCCGTGACCTTCTGCCCCATTACGTTGGCAATCCCTAGTCGCTCCAACAGCGCTTCATCGATACTCTGATGCGCCAAAAGCGCCGCTACTTCGAGGTTTTCGTAGGCTTTGAACCCTTTGAAAAGATAGTGCTGTTGAAAAATAATGCCTATTTCCAATCGTCGCATCGCCAAAAGCGCTGCACTTTTTTGGGCGTACATATCGACACCCTTCCAAAAAACCTTGCCCGATTGAGGTACCAACATCGATGCCAAAATATGCAACAGCGTAGATTTACCACTACCGCTGACACCAACAATAGCCATAGATTCTTTGGGAGAGAGTGAAAAAGAGATATCGTTAAATAGGGGATAATCGAACGCGTGAGAGAGATGAGAGGCTTCTAGCACAAGGAAAAATTCCCTTATGCCATTTGCGCGGCGACTTCAGCAGCGAAATTGTCGACTTTTTTCTCAAGTCCTTCGCCCACTTCAAAGAGGACAAACTCTACCAATTCGGCAGTTCCACCCACTTTTTTTGCTTCATCAGCAACGGCTTGTGCCACAGTTTTGGTGTCATCCAAAACATAGACTTGGTCCAAAAGTGCAAGCTCTTTGTCGAGTGTAGTATTGTCCGCAATAAAGCGATCCAATTTACCTGGGACGATTTTGTCCCAAATTTTTTCAGGTTTGCCTTCAGCTTTTAATTCAGCTTTGATTGCCTCTTCAGCTTTTGCCAAAACAGCAGGTGTTAGCTGAGCCATGGAGATAAACGCTGGTACGTTTTTGAGAGGCTTTTTCAAACGTGCCAACTCTTCGTTTTCTGTTTTGATAGCTTCGATGCGACCTTTGGTCTCGTCAGCAATGTACTGTGCATCGAAATCTTTGTAGCTCAATGTTTTGGGTTTCATTGCCGCGGCGTGCATGGAAACATTTTTGAGCACTCCTGCCATATGATCAGCAGTTTTTTTGCTGTCACAAGCGGCGGCTACAACAACACCCACACGACCGTTTGAGTGAACATAGCCATTGACTACGCCGTTTGCTCCTGCATTGAGTGTCACGAAGCGACGTACCGCGATTTTTTCACCGATACGTGCCACTTGTTGTGTGAAATACTCTGAAAATTTACCGTTTTCGTAGGAGCTCTCTTGGAGTGACTCTACTGTCGATACGCCTGAAGTATAGATGTGACCTACAGTGTTCTCTACCAATGAGACGAAAATATCGTTTTTGGCAACGAAGTCTGTCTCGGAGTTCACCTCTACCAAAGAGGCAGAACTGAAAGTAGAAGAGACTTTGAGTCCAATCACACCCTCTGCGGCGATACGATCCGCTTTTTTGGCAGATTGTGCCATACCACGGTCACGCAACCACTCTTTGGCTTTTTCCATGTCGCCATTACACTCAGTAAGGGCTTTTTTGCAGTCCATCATAGGAGCATCAGTAGCAGTACGTAGGTCTTTGACCATTGCGGCTGTAACTTCCATTGCTTACGCCTCCTCTTCTTCCGTTTCTACATCTTCGAAATCGATAGCTTCATCTTTGACTTCAGCAAGAACTGCTTCCATCTCTTCTTGTGAAGCAGGCTCAGCAACAGTATCACCACCCTCTGCGCTCATACGACGACCTTCATTCACCGCTTCTGCCATCTCTGTACAGAAAAGTTGAATTGAACGAATCGCATCATCGTTACCAGGGATAGGGAAATCGATAATATCGGGATCACAGTTGGTATCGAGGGGTGCTACAACAGGGATACCCAATTTGTTTGCTTCCAAGATTGCGATATGCTCTTTGACTGCGTCGACTACAAACATCATGTCAGGCATTTTTTTCATATGACGAATTCCACCCAAGTAGCTCTCGAGTTTCTCTTTTTTGCGGCGAAGCATCAACGCCTCTTTTTTGGTCAAAAGTTGCATTTGACCGTTTGCTTCCATCTCTTCGATGATGTCAAGTTTGCGAATAGATTTTTGAATAGTAGGGAAGTTAGTCAACATTCCGCCCAACCAGCGATTGTCAACGTAGGGAGAGTTGCATGAAATTGCAGCATCTTTGAGTGCGCCACGCGCTTGTTTTTTGGTACCTACGAAGAGTACTGTTTTGCCCTCTGCGGCAGCATCACGTACCACTGTGTAGGTGTAGCGAAAAAAGCGCAACGTTTTTTGAAGGTCGATGATGTAGATGTTTTTGCGTACACCAAAGATATATTTTTTCATCTTTGGATTCCAGCGACGTGTTTGGTGTCCAAAGTGAACGCCACACTCCAATAAGTCTTTCATTGTTACCATAAGTTTTCTCCTTGTGCGATATGCAGTTTATGGTTTGTGCCTTGGTATCCTCATAGTAGCGTTGCTACAACCATAGAAGGATAGATACCTGTGAATTTCCCTAGCAGCTTTGCCGCACGGGATAAAAAAGCTCGCTATGGTATCCAAGCAGATATTAAAAAGCACTTACATCTATCTGACGTTGCTTTTAAGCATTTTTGGCTACCATTTCTCCAAACCTGTGGAGATTTTTATGCGACACCTCTTACTCACATTTTTTCTGCTCTCAAGTGCCTTTTCAGATACCTTTTTTGACCGCTTTCAAACCCTCGAGACACAAGTAAAAGCGCTAACAGACCAAATCGAACTCCTCAAAAGTAGCCAAAACAGCTCTTCGGCGCAAAACAACACCTCCGAATTGCAAACACGTCTCGACCAGCTTCAACTCAAACTCTCGCTTTTAGAGGAGAAGCTCAAACCTACCGTAGCTCCCATAGCCCCTTCAGAACCGCTACGCCCCACGGGGGAGATTGACGCATGGGACGAGGACTCTGTCGATGAAGAGAACACTACGCTAGAGGGCACCCAAGAGAGTGCGCCCATCGATGAAGAGAGCGCTTGGGAAGAGACCCCACCAGCCCCCTCTATCTACCGTGGTGATGAAGCGACTCGCAATGAACTAGAGGAGCTTGCTCAAACGCTCTCCAACGACATACAAGCACTTCGCACCCAAATCAACGGACAGCACGCCAAAATCTCTATCGATTTTCGCACAAGCTACAACGGACTCTTCTATACAATGGCAGATGGCACAACCAAGTCCAACCCTGCACTCTTTACCAATCGCCTTTGGGTCGACCTCAAATACAAAACCAACGACAACATCAGTTTCCTAGGGCAACTCGCCTATAACAAACATTACGGTGCACGCAGTGGCACTAGCAACGATATGTTCAAAGATTTTTCGACCTTCGATTGGATAGCCAATGAAGTTGCCTATGACGACCAATTTCGTCTACGTCAAGCCTATTTCCTCTACATCGATGAGACCTTTTTGGGCATGGGAATTCCGTGGACCTTTAGCGTAGGTCGACGACCCTCTACACAAGGGCATTTGATACACTTCAGAGACGATGATAGCGCCTCCTCACCCTTGGGACACGCGATAAATGTAGAGTTTGATGGATTAAGTATGAAGTGGAGCCTAGGAAAAGCTCTGGGTATTGAGGGTATGTATCTCAAATTTTGTGCAGGTCGTGGTCTGAGCAACGCCGACAGTAGCTTCAGTGCTACACCCTATGCGACAGATAGCGCTGAGCTCGCCAATATCGATTTGGCAGGTGCCATTGTCTCCCTCTTTGACAACGGTAGCTTCGCACTCTTAGCGCAAGGGTATTATGCCTCCAATCTTATCGGTATCGATGCAGGATGTGAAAGTAACAGCTCTCTGTGCACCCTTCAAACCTTCGGTGATATGGCAAGTGCAACACTTAGTACGCAGGTAAATGGGCTTTTTGGTATCCCGTTCTTAGATGATGTGACTCTTTTTGCCAGTGGCTCTGCCTCCTACACACTGCCTCACGCCAACAAAGCGATGCTAGGCTCCACCCAAAGTCAATTGGGCTACTCTGCCTACGCGGGCATGATACTCCCTGCCTTTAGCGATGCAGGTTACTTTGGATTTGAGTACAACCAAGGGAGTCAATATTGGCGCAGTATCACCTATGCGGAAGATACCCTCATAGGCTCCAAAATAGCTGCACGCGGAGCCGCTTACGAAGGGTATTGGACGGAGTATCTCATCAAAGATATTTTTAGCATGCAACTACGCTACACCTACATCGACTACGCCTATACAGGAAGCAATGGCTTTTTTGGGAGCCTCAGTGCCCCTGTAGCCATCACGAACCAAGCCAACGTTGTGCAAAGTGCACAAGCATTGCGTTTCTATCTACGCTATCGATACTAAACTTTGAGTTTTTGCAACGTCTCCATGACACGTTGCGCATGCTCTTTGACCTTCACAGGGCTGAACACTGCGGCAATTTTGCCCTGAGGGTCGAGAATAAAGGTCGTACGAATCACTCCATCGAAGCTTTTGCCCATAAATTTTTTGGGTCCCCATACGCCCAAGCTTTTGGCAAGCGCATTGCCCTCATCGACCAAGAGCGTAATCGAGAGATCTTTTTTCTCGATAAAAGAACGGTGCTTCGCCGCGCTATCGCCTGATACGCCCAAAATCATCGCGCCCTCTACGGCTAAAAGCTCCTTGTAGGCGCTAAAATCACACGCTTGAGTCGTACATCCAGGGGTGAGGTCTTTGGGATAAAAATAGAGCACGACCCACTTACCGCGCAAATCACGTGCGCAAATCTCTACCTCGTCTTGATTGGGCAGACAAAAATCGACTGCTGTTCCTACTGTAGCTACCATACTTTCTCCTTGTTTTGTTTCGCAAGCCTACCCAAGCTACCTTTAACGCCGCGTAAGATACGCCACTTCAAAAGAGAGATGACGCAGTGTATTGGCACGTGCTAGGGCTCTAAGTTTTGTGGGTGAAACCGTAGCATGGGTGGTGGCTACGCCACTGTTTTGAATATAGCGCAAGAGCGACTGCGTAGAAGCAAAGTGTGTCTGCATCGTCTCAAATGTCATGGTCACATCGGGCGTAGTTGCCACTACCTCTTCGATAGTTTGGCGGCGCACGATGGGCGATTCGATACCCAAAAGCGCATGAAGCTCTCCAAATGTATGTGCGGTCAAAACCCCCAAGGAAAAGGGAAGATGGAGTCGATAAAGCGCACCGTACAACGCCACAAAATCACGACTCCACTGCAACGATGAGGCAGAATAGAGCGTGTCGATACGATGGGTTTGCACTATCGCCTCCCACGCAAGCGTGTCAAAATCTGCGCACAGTGTCTCGATATGTACTGCTTTGGGGTGACGCTCCAGCATCGATACAGAGAGATCCAGCGCCAAAAAATGGTCTACTTTTCGCCCCAACGCGCCATAAACAGCACCCGTCCCACACCCAATATCCAAAATACGCTCTCCACGTGCGCCCAATCCAGCTACTACGTGTGTGGCAATTTTTTGCTGTATATGATTGACACTGTCGTAGTGGTGCGCATGGCGCTCAAAAGCATTGACGGGATGACGCATCAACGTCTCAACAGGGACAAAAGGAAAAAGAGAAGTGCCGCCGCAACTATCGATGCCCCACTAGGAATCGCCCAGATATAGGAGGCACTCAACCCCAAGAGCACCGACAAAAGCGCAAAGAGATTTGCCAAGAGCACCGTACGTACGAAACTTTGGCGATACTGCATCGCAGTCAAGGCAGGTATCACCATCATCGCTCCAATGAGTAGCGACCCTACGATGCGCAATGAGAGCGCCACGACCAACGCCACAATGGTGATGAGCAAAAAATTGAGTCTGCCCACTGCAATACCACTCGTTTTTGCCACCTCTTCGTCAAATGCGACAAAAAAGAGCTTCTCAAAATGAAGCACGATGGCTCCCATCGCTACTGCTCCCACCACCGTAATAGTGATAATGTCATCTTTGGAGACAGTCAAAATATTGCCAAAGAGATAGGAAAAGAGGGTGCTATTAAAAGAGCCAGCCAACGACACGATAATGACCGCCAATGCCAAAGAGCCAGACAAAAAGAGTGCCATCGTCGCATCGGAGTAAATTTTTTGGACATAGCGCAGATACTCGATAAGCCACGCCGCCAAGACCGATACGATGACCGCCATCCACAACGTACTTTGGTGCGCCACAATGCCCACTGCAACCCCTACCAATGCCACATGTGCCAAGGTATCGCTCATCATGGCGTATCGACGAAGCACCATAAAAGAACCCGCCGTTGCCGCCACTACTGCGATAATCATCCCCGCCCAAAAGGCGTTAACCATAAAATCGTAGGTAAACATCTCCAACATGCACAAATTCCTAGTGGTGATGATGGTGCATGACGTGTGCATCCACCCCATAGAGCTGTGTCACCGTATCACACTGCAACATCTCATGCGGTTGCGTGCACGACAAGAGGGCGCCGTTGATACAAATAACATTTTTGATATCGTCTGCAATGACGCCCACATCGTGCGTCACAAATAAAATAGTCATTTTTGATTGGGTGTTGAGCTTTTTCAAAAGGGCATAAAATTCGCGTTGTGAGTGCGTATCCACACCTGTATTGGGCTCATCGAGTATCAAAAGCTTGGGTTGCGAAGCCAATGCACGCGCTATTAACACGCGTTGTCGTTGTCCTCCCGAAAGCTCCCCGATACGTCGATGCATCAGATGTGTAATGCTCATTTGCTCCATGGCTGTCGTGACAATTTCACGCTCTTTTGCCCCATACCCCAAGGCGTACCACGGTCGATGCACCGCTCTACCCATGCGCACCACCTCTTCGACGGTAGCGGGGAAATGGGTATCGATATGCGAAACATTTTGGGGCACGTAGCCGATACGGTGCCACGCATCGAAGCGCTCTATGGGACGACCAAAAAGCGCTATGGTGCCACTGGTAGGTTTTTGCAATCCCAAAATCAACCGCAATAACGAGCTTTTGCCCCCGCCATTAGGACCCACGATGGCGCTGTACTCCCCCTCCATAATATCGAGGGTGATATTGGAGAGTATCGACTGACCGTTGAGTGTCAGCCCCAAAGCACGGGTCTGCACCAATGGCACGCTAAAGGTCATTGACATCGACGCGCTTGGGCGATTTTGGCGACATTTTCACGCATCAAACTTGAATAGGTGGGTTGCGCCTGACCCTCCGATACAGGGGCATCGATATTTGCCAAGGTATGCAGCATATCGACCTTGCATCCTGTTTGGGCGGCGATGGTTTGCGCGACAGTATCACTAACAAAGGACTCAAAAAAGAGCGTGGCGATACGCTCACTCTCTACCATCTCAATAACCGCTTCCATGGTTGCAGGGTCAGGTTGCGCTTGCGGAGAGAGACCTTGAATAGCGTGCGTGCTCATGCCATAGGCGTGTGCGAAGTAGTTGAAAGCATCGTGCGAGACAACAAAACTCTCTATTTCACACTGTACAAAAGCGTTGCGAATATGCTCTTCCAAGCTCTCTAGCTCTGCCAAATAGTCCAATTTTTGCTCTTGAATATAGGGAGCGTAGGCAGGAAATTTCTCTTGCAACATCGTAGCGATGTAGATAAGCGAGTTGCGTTGATTATTGACATCGAGCCAATAGTGTGGGTCGATAGAGGCTTGGCTTACATGCCCTGTATCGCCGTGTGCATGTTGATGACGATGTTTATCGAACTGTCGCCACTCTATCTCAGAATCCATACGCAACTGCGCTACTTCGTTTTGTGCCACAAAATCCAAAAGCGTCACAGGCAAGCCGTAAGAGGTATAGACAAAGAGCTGCACATGGGTCAAACGCTTGAAATCATCGGGCGTAGGCTCGAAACTGTGCATATCTTGACCTGCGGGCAAAAGCATCTGCACATCGATTTCAGGAGGCATCAGATGACGCACTGCGTCATAAAGTGCAAAGTTGGAGGTAACAATATCTGCATGTACCGTCGGTCTCTCCTTGGGCATCAGCACCAACCACACCACCAAAAGTATCACAGCCACAACAAGCCCCAAAATTCGCACCATTTGCACTCCTACAATTTGGGCACAATTATAGCCCTATCGATGTATTTTATGACTTAAAAGGGTCTACTAATAGTTTAATGAAATCTTTGGTCGAGGTGACGTATAATCGCACAATTTTTTTACGTTAGGATTTTCATCATGGAAAATTTTTTGATTACTGCGCTTATCGTAGTAGCCTTTTTGATTACGGTAGCAGTACTGCTACAAAAAAGCTCTAGCATTGGACTAGGCGCCTACAGTGGGAGTAATGACTCTCTTTTTGGAGCGCGTGGACCTGCAAGCTTTTTGGCAAAAATCACCTTCTTTTTGGGCGCACTTTTTGTCGCCTTGGCTGTCGCTCTTAGCATGCACTACAATCAAGCCAAAGAGTCTTCTGTCGTAGACACGATGACTATTCCTGCGGCTCCCTCTGTACCTAGTGCTCCTTCGGTTCCTGCGGCTCCACTCTCTGACGCACCACAAGCCCCAAGCCAAAACTAACTTGCTCCTACGATACCTGCTTGCGCTCTTTATCTGGGGAGCGCTTTTGGTGGCGCAAACTCTTCCCAACGCCGCGCAAATTTTCGTCCTGCATCGCTTCGATGATACTCGTCATCCCACCACCTCTATCTCGACGGTCAAACTACGCGAAGTTTTCACTTACCTACGCGAAAACGGTTATCACGTAGCCTCACTCCAAGAGCTACAAGAGCACCTCAAAAGCCAAAAACCGCTCCCTCCTAAATGGGTGCTTTTCAGCATCGATGACAGCTACAAGAGCTTCTACACGCATGGATTGCCGCTTTTCCGTGAGTTTGGGTATCCCTTTATCCTTGCCGTCTATATCGAAGGAAGCGACCAAAAATACCCCGATTTTATGACCATCGAAGAGCTCAAAGATACGATGCACTATGGTGAATTAGCACTGCACAGCTACACTCACCCCCATCTCACCCGTCTGGATGATGCCCAAATCGATGCCGACACCCAAAAAGGGTTGGCATGGATGCAACACCATTTAGCAGTGACACCACGCAGTTACGCCTATCCCTACGGGGAGTTTGATGCGCGCGTCCAAAAGCGTATTGCTGCCTTTGGATTCGAAATTATTTTCAACCAAAACAGCGGTGCCGTATCGCATGAGAGCAACCCTCTCGATATAGACCGTATCGCCTTGATGCAAGACACCCCCTTCAAAACCAAACTACGCCAACGCTTCTTGAAAGCGCAATGGAACCTCGTGGAGATTGACCCCAAAAGCCAACAGTTGCAACGTATCGAAATCAGCGTAGACCCCACCATCAAAGAGGTCGAGTGCTATGTGAGTGGCGGAAAATGGGAGAGATTAAAGGTGAATGCGGGTAAAATTTCGCACACTTTTAACACCCCACTCTCCAAAGGTCGCAATCGAATTATTCTCAAAACATTCGACCACCAATGGAGCAGTAAACTTATCATCCTTTAGGAGCTAGGCGCATGTTACAACCCATCTATGACGAAACCAAACTCAAAATGAACGAGAGCATCGACGCAATGCGACGCGACTTTCTCACCCTGCGCACAGGACGCGTCACCACGAGTATCCTCGACAATGTCAAGGTCGATTACTATGGCACCATGACTCCTCTCTCTCAAGTAGCCTCTGTATTGGCTACCGATGCTACGACCATTACCGTTTCACCGTGGGAGAAAAACCTCCTAAGCGCCATCGAAAAAGCGATTCAAATTGCCAATATCGGTGTTAACCCCAACAACGATGGCACCATCATCAAGCTCTTCTTCCCACCTATGACCGTCGAGCAACGCCACGAGAGCGTCAAACACTCCAAAGCGATGGGTGAAAAAGCCAAAGTTGCCGTACGCAACACCCGCAAAAACAGCAACGACAAAATCAAAAAACTTGAAAAAGATAAGCTCATCACCGCCGATGAGAGCAAAACGGCTCAAGACATGGTTCAAAAAATTACCGATACCACCATCAACACTATCGATAGCGTCCTCAAAGAGAAAGAGGCCGAAATTCTCAAGGTATAACCATGGACATCAAAGCCATTTATATGCATGCGCATGCACTACTAGAGGGGCACTTCAAACTCTCTAGTGGCAATCACTCTCAATACTATTTGCAATCGGCGAAGGTTCTTGAAGACCCCAAAACTGCCAAACTTTTAGCGGACGCACTGGCCAAAGTCATCCAAGAGAGCGCTCTTGAAATCGATACCATCTGTGCGCCTGCTTTAGGCGGGATGATTGCAGGCTTTGCCTTGGCTACGGCGATGGACAAACGCTCTATCTTCGCCGAGCGCGTCGATGGGGCTATGACCATTCGCAGAGGCTTTGCTATACGTCCTAATGAGCGCGTCCTTATTTGCGAAGATATTATCACCACAGGTGGCTCCGCACTCGAAGCCGCTGCCGCTGTAGAGGCGATGGGTGGCACAGTCGTAGGCTTTGCGGCATTGGCAAATCGTGGCTTTTGCGCACGTCAAAACAGCACGTTAGCGCGCAAAGAGAGTTGCAAACTCCCTAATGATTTGCCCCTTTTCGCGCTTGAAGATTTCACCTTTGAAATCTATGCACCTGAAGCGTGTCCTTTGTGTGCCCAAGGCAAAGGCGAAGCTATCAAACCTGGAAGCCGCGGCAACTAACCCTCGTGATACGCAACCAAAAATTTCATCTGTGGATTCATGCCAACGCACAGCTTTTGGAGAGCTTGCGTCAAGAGCACGAAGCTGTGACGGGAAACAGTATCGATTTTGATACCTATGTAGAGTTTTTTTACCACCAAAGCAAACGTCTCGATACCGCACTGCCCACGCGAACAGAGCTTAAATACATGCTCTGGCAAGCCCAAAACCGCACCCTCCTCAACCAAGCTAGCACCACTATGATAGTGCCACCGCTCGATGCCCAAAAGGTGCAACTTTTCACCTACGAGATGTACCAAAAAACGCAACAAGGCACCCTTCCTCTGAGCGATTTTATCGCCTAAAATACCTTATTCTAAGTATCCCTGCCCTATAATTGCGCTTTATTCATAGGGGCGAAAAATGACCAAATATATTTTTGTAACGGGTGGAGTACTTAGCTCCCTAGGCAAGGGAATTACTGCAGCAAGTATTGCAACACTGCTCAAACACGCTGGCAAAAAAGTGGGCATGCTCAAAATCGACCCCTATATCAACGTCGACCCAGGCACCATGAGTCCCTTGGAACACGGTGAGGTTTTCGTCACCGACGATGGCGCGGAAACCGACCTCGATTTGGGGAACTACGAGCGCTTTTTGGACACCTCTTTTACCAAAGGCAACAACTTCACCACAGGTCAAATCTACCAAGCGGTCATCGATAGAGAACGTGCAGGTGGGTATCTAGGCAAAACTATCCAAGTCATTCCCCACATCGTCGATGAGATCGAGGACCGTATCAAGGCGGCTGGCGTAGGGTATGACATCTTGGTCGTAGAACTTGGCGGTACCGTAGGCGATATCGAGGGATTGCCCTTCTTGGAGGCGATTCGCCAAATGAAGCATGACCTAGAGACCAACCAAACCTACTTCATTCACGTCACCCTCATCCCCTACATCAAAGCGGCAGGGGAGCTCAAAACCAAGCCAACCCAACACTCTGTACAAGAGCTTCGTCGTATTGGTATCACGCCCCATCTCATCGTCGCACGTAGCGAACAGCCCCTGCCCAAATCGCTCAAACGCAAATTGGCAATTAGCTGTGACGTCAAAACCGACAGTGTCATCGAAGCCCTCGATGCCCCTAGCATCTACCAAGTGCCGCTCAATTTCCTCAAACAAGATATTTTGATACCTATCTCTACCCATCTTGGGCTTGGAGAGTTGTTGCCAAACATGGAAGAGTGGGACAGCTTGGTCAAAAAAATCATCGCCCCCAAAGAGGAGTGCACTATCGCTTTTGTGGGTAAATACCTCGAACTCAAAGAGTCCTACAAATCGCTCATCGAGGCGCTCATCCACGCAGGCGCACACCACGATACGCACGTGCGCATCACATGGGTCGATAGCGAAAAACTTGAAGAGTCCAACATGGATATTTTTCACGATGTCGATGGCGTTTTGGTCGCAGGTGGCTTTGGCAATCGCGGTATCGAGGGCAAAATCAAAGCGATTCAATTCGCGCGCGAAAACAATCTGCCGTTCTTGGGTATCTGTCTAGGGATGCAACTAAGCATCGTCGAGTACGCACGTAATGTATTGGGACTTACAGGCGCTAACTCTGTAGAGTTTGACCCTGCTACGCCACACCCGATGATCTATCTCATTGATACCTTCATCGACCAAGCAGGCGGGGAGCAAATACGCACTACCTCTAGCCCTATGGGTGGCACACTACGCTTAGGCGCCTATCCGTGCGACACCAAAGCAGGCTCACATCTACGCAACGCCTACAACGGTGCCAAAACCATCAGCGAACGCCACCGCCACCGCTACGAAGCCAATCCAGCTTATCGCGCGCAGTTGGAAAAAGCGGGACTCATCGTCACGGGTGAGTCGCAAGGGCTGGTCGATGCGGTGGAGATACCTACGCATCCATGGTTTTTGGGCGTACAGTTTCACCCTGAATTTACCTCACGCTTGCAAACGCCCAATCCTACTATCTTAGCTTTTGTCAAAGCGACCCACGCCCACAGTAAAAATGTCTAATCAACTCCTCACTTTCGATGCTATTGCATCGATTTTGCAGGCGCGATTGGCGCATGAGCGCACCTCTATCACACAAATCCCAGCCCCTGAGCTTCTCTATAATCTCCCCAAAGCTGTCACACGTATCACCCAAGCCATCGCCCACCAAGAACCCATCACCATCGTAGGCGATTACGATGTCGATGGTGTCGTCTCTACAGCTATCATGCTCGATTTTTTTGGGCGCATTGGCTATGACGTCAAAGCCATTATTCCCAATCGCTTTCGTGATGGCTATGGTGTCTCCGCCGCCATTATCGACCAAATTGAAAGCGGTGTAGTCATTACCGTCGATAACGGTATCAATGCCATTGAAGCGGCGCAAAAATGCCGCGAAAAGGGTATCGACCTTATCATCACTGACCACCACACCCCTAGCGAAATTTTGCCCGATGCCTACGCCATCATCGACCCCAAACTCTCGCAATGCACCTACCCTTTCAAGGAGATTTGCGGTGCACAAGTGGCGTGGCTATTGCTGAGTGCACTCAAAAAAAGCTTAGGTTTATCGATGGATATGCGCACCTATTTTGACCTCTTGAGCGTGGCAATCATCGCCGATGTAATGCCCTTGGTTGATATCAACCGCGCTATCGTCCAAAAGGGACTCGCCTATATGTCACACTCTTCGCGCCCCGCTTTTGCCCTTATACGTGCACACTTAAACAAGGAAAATATTGGCAGTGAAGATATTGCCTTTCAATTAGCCCCACGCATCAATGCCGCAGGACGTATCGAGGATGCTAGCATCGCGCTTGGCTTTTTGAGTGCCAAGAGTCTCGATGAAGCGCGCTATTACTTCGACCATCTCGATAGCCTCAACACCTACCGCAAAGATATCGAAGCCCAAAGCACCAAACTCGCCCTAGCCCATGCCAACGGCGAAGATAGTATCATCGTCGTGGCACTGCCAGAGCTTCATGAGGGTGTAGTGGGCATTATTGCTTCGCGGTTGGTTTCGCACTTTCAAAAACCTGCCATCGTACTCTCTATCGATGGCGACAGTGCCAAAGGAAGCGCTCGAAGTATCGGCGAGGTCAATTTACATGCCCTTTTGGAGGCAAGTAGCGCCTATTTGCGACGTTTTGGTGGACATAAAATGGCGGCAGGTTTGACACTCGATGTAGCGCAATTGGAAGCCTTCAAGGCGCATATCAATAGCGTGGCACGCCAACTAGACCCAACACTTTTTATCCCCAAAGAGGATGTACTTGGGATTTTGCCGCCTGACGAAATTACCTTTGAATTAGTGGAGATGATGGCGCAGTATGAGCCCTTTGGAGAGGCAAATCCTCGTCCCAAATTTATGCTCCAAGCGCATGAAGTATTAGAGGTACAACGCTTTGGGGCGAACCATCTGCGTTTTTGGGTCGCGTCACCGCACTATTCGCGGTTAAGCGTGGTGGGCTTTTCACGCACCGAGACGATACAAGCCCAAGAGCGTATCAATTTTTCATTCACTCTCAACAAAAACAGCTTTCGCGACCAAACCACCCTACAGCTGATGCTAGACAGGGTGTGGTAAGCCTACTATTCGAAAGGTTTGCCGTTGATAAGGGCTTTGCCTTGCGCAAAACTATAGGCAAAGAGGACATTGTCGCCCTTGACCTCTTTGTAGTTATCTGCGGTGGCAAACATGGCAGGCTGTAGTGTACGCAACGCCTCATACCCTTTTTGCCCCATGCTAAAAGTACCGCTCACACTGATACTTTCAAGCAATGCCATGTAATTGTCAATCACCACTGTATTGGGTGCCAACACTACCTTAAGGTCAAAATGGAGTCTATCGAGCGTGATATTTTGGTCTTCATAGGCGACATTGAGAGAATCGACATCTAGTTTGTCAATACGCATCTCAAAACCAGCTTGGCTAATACGCTCTACGGCATTGGCAATTTGACGCATCTGTTGTGTGCCCATTTCATCAGAGAGATTGCTCATAAACTCCAACACCTCTTTGGTCCCTTGCGCATCGAGCCTATCGATACTCATATCAAAAACCAAATTATCCAAAGAGGTATCCACTACAGCTGGACCCTCGATGGCTTTGATTTTAAAATTTTCGATAACTGTTTTGCTTTTGAGTGCTACGGTTTTGTCATCGCTCTTGATTTGACTTACGATGCTCATATTTTTGAGGTCAAACCCTTTTTGCTCTGGTTCACCATAGTAGTTTTTCTCTTGAAACTCCATGCTCATGTGCGCAATCGATGTATCGCTTTTGGTATTGAGCGTATCTTTTTGGTCTACTTTGCTTTTGATGTCGTGGGTCTCAAAAAAGAGTTTGCCCTCATCCCCCATGTCGAGCTTCATTTGGAGCTTTTTCCACTCCATGACCATCTCGTAGCTGCTGTTCAAGTCACCCTTGACGATACCAAAAAGTCCTTGGCTTACCACGTCGAGCTTGTTGCTCTCTTGGAAAACAAAGCTCTCTTGAATATCTCCTAGTGCCATGCCAGCGACATTGCCGTTCTCATCAAATCGCAAGGTATAGGAGAGTTTGCCTTGGGTAATAAAGGCGTCAAGTTGCGCTACCTCTTTGGGCATTTGTGCGCTTGCCTCTTTAAGCTGTGCTTGCGCCTCTTGGGGTAGAGCCACCAAGCGTACTTGCGCTTTTGCGCCTTGGTCATCTTCGATCACTTCTACCTCTGCGGCAAGACCCTCTAGAGAGATTCCCTCACCTGCATCGATGCTCTTTTTCCACTCACTGATAAAAGGCGCATAGGTAGCAGGTGCAATGTGTTCGACCTTTTCAACCAAAAAGCGTTCTACCTCTTGCGTATTAGCGACGCTTACACGGTAAATTTCACCCTCTTTGACCACGCTAAAGCCGCGCGCTTCATAGGTGGCAAGTTCACTTGCTACATACCCTTGCACTTGATCTTTGGAGAGCTTGGGCAGACCATCTGCTGTGCGTGAACCTAGATAGCTGTACGCTACCAACCCTGCAATGAGTGCGGCACCTATAGCTGCCAACAGTTTCATGTTCATATTTTTTACCTTTGTGTTAATTACGTGTGTTTATCCACTCAAAATTCTCTAGCATATCCATGCTATCGAAATCGAGCACTTCCTCGTGACCCAATTGGCGCAATCGATACCCCTCTTCTACTTGGGTTACCATAAAATACTCATCACTACCCCTGCTGTTGACACGTTTGAGATAGTCTCCAAGGCGTAAATTATTCAATTCGTCACTGGACATCGATACCCTTTATGCAATCTAAAGTCGCCATTATAGCCTTTTTTCATTACGCTTGCGTGACACGGTAATTATTCTTGCATCATAGGAATACACACTTCAAAACAGACCCCCTGCGCCGTATTTGCCGCGCTGATGGTGCCATGTAAGTGCTTTTCTATAATGGTTTTACTCATATAAAGCCCCAATCCTGTTCCGTTCTTCTCATTTTTGGTCGTAAAATAGGGCTCAAAAATATGCGGCAACACCTCTGCGGCAATCGCAGGACCGTTGTCACAAATACGCGTTATGATGCGCTCCTCACGGGCAAAAATCGTCACCTCGATTTTGGCATCCTGCACCGCAGCATCTTGCAATGCCTCTTTAGCGTTTTTGAGAATATTAATAAAGACGTGCAACAGCTCTCTGGAGTAGGTAAAAATAGGGGGCGCTTTTTTGACATCCAGTACCAAGGCGATATTGGAGTTCTCCAAACTTTTGCCAATAATATTGACCGCCTCATTGAGCACTGAATCGACGCCTACATTTTCGCGCTCTTTATCGGGACGGAAGAAGTTACGGAAATCGTCGATGGTTTTGGAGAGATATTCGGTCTGATTGAGGATGCCTTGGGCGTGCGCCTCAAAGCGCTCTGGCACAATATCCTCTAGCGCGATATCGACCAACATATTGTTGGCACCCATAGCAATGACGGAGATAGGTTGTCGCCACTGGTGCGCAATCATTCCTATCATCTCACCCATCGCCGCGTGACGCGATTGGGCTATCATCACCTCCTCTTTCTCGTCAAGTTCCTTTTGGAGTTTGACCTGTTGCGTAATGTCTTGGATGGTACCGTAGGTGCGTTCATACTCTCCATACGCGTTGTAGCTGTGGTCTCCTCGCTCTTCGACATAACGTATCTCGCCGTTGTCAACACGCACGATACGGTGCACTACATGGTAGGGTGCATGTGCCGCAATCGAGCTATCAAAAGTCTCTTTGACAAGTGTCACATCCTCAGGGTGCACACACATATAAAAATGCTCTAGCGTGGGGGCGTAGTGATCCTTGTCTAGACCCAAAATAGCATAGACCTCATCGCTGTAGGAGAGTAGCTCTTGTTGGGCATAACTCTCCCAATACCCCAACTGCGCGATATGTTGCGCCAATCGTAGTTGCGCTTCAGAGCGTTTGAGCTCGTGTTGCGCTTGGTATTGGTGCGTAATATCGATGTAGAACATCCCCACGAAAGTTTTCCCATCTGCTTGGGGAATCGCAAAAGCCAAAACCCGAAAAATATACTCTTTGCCATCGACGTTATACGTGACAACCTCCTCTGCTTTGCCGTGCTTGAGGGCTTGATGGCTGATGGTATCGACGATACGGCTCGCCTCTTTGCCTAGATTCTCCTGCGATTTACTCCCCACAAGCGGTTTGCGCAAAAACCCTTTGGCGCGAGGATTGGCATAGATGATATGAAACTCCTCATCTTTAATAGCCACATAGTAGGGCAAATGCAACATAAAAAGGTCAAAAAGCTGTTGCGATTGCAAAAGCTGTAGTTCGAGGTTTTTGTGCTCTGAAATATCGGTGTGATACCCCACCATGCGTATGGGGTGACCCTCTTCATCAAAAATAGTTTGACCCCTGTCCATAATCCAGACCCAATGCCCATCCTTGTGGCGCAAGCGAAACTGTGCACGGTAGGGGACATTGGGTTTTGCCATGCTCGCCTCGATAGCCGCCATCGCTTTGGGCAAATCATCAGGGTGGACACGCTTCTCCCACTCCTCAAAGGCATTGGGCAGTTCGCTATCGTCATACCCAATCATACGCTTCCATTGGGGAGCAAAATAGATAGTGTTGCGACGCACATCCCAATCCCACAATCCATCGTTGACCCCATTGGCGGCAAACTCATAGCGCTCTTTTATCTGCTCTAGCTCTGTCACATCGGTAAAAATGATGAGCACGCGCTCTTGGTTTTCATGCAAAAAGGTTTTAGCTTTGACCGAGAATCGGTACTCATTGTTGCCACGGTTCATACGGACATAGTGCGCATCGTTGGGGTGTGCCAAGATATACTCCACCCATGTAAGTCTGCCCATCTTGGCATTGAGACAATTATGGCACGCCACAAAACGGTCGCAAATGCACGTATGCGCCAAGAGCAAATCCTCCAGATGTTCATACCCAAAAAACTCCAGCGTAGCACGATTGGCACTGCGTATCTGCCCTGATTCATGGGTGAGAATCATATTGGGGATCACCTCTTGTATCGACTCCAAATAGCGTTGGGTATTTTTCAAATCGCGTTCGCTGATACTCAACTGCTCCAACTGTATACTGCTTTGCTCTACGACGGCATCGTGGTAGGCGTCGATACGACGATTGAGTAGCCACAGCATCACCCCAAAGAGCGCCAACCCACTTAAGCCCACTAGGGTGTAGTGCGTCTCATCGAGTCCTATGGCTTGCGACACATCGTGAAAGAAGAGGAGTTTTACATTGGTCTGCCCTAGCGTAGTGCCCAACGAGTAGAGGTAGAGATGGTGCAGGTGTTGCAGATGTTGCACTACTTTGAGCGAGTGGAGATGCTGATGTTTACCCAGCTCCTCCAAAAGCACACCATCGATACCTTCCATCGCCCAATAGAGCCCAAACCCATCTATCACCATGCTGCTTTTGAAGTCAATCTTCTCTAGCTCTGATTGCTCGATAAAAATCGCTCCTCGATAGCCGTTGGTGCGATAGACCATTTCGAGCAAAAATTTGGGGTCAAATCCCAACTCGATAGCACCCACATAGCGTGAATCTTCATCGAAAAGTGGTGTGATAATGCGGTACATCGCACCGTGTACGCCCACCTCTAAACCGCTTTGGATTTGGTGGTGTGCATGCACTGCGGCAATCATCGGGCGCATTTCGCGCAAATCATCCCCAAAACGCTCAGGGTCGTGCATGCGTAAAAGCGAATCGCCGTTGGGCAAATGCAATTGCATTACCTTGAGATTCGGCTCCTCTTTGGTCATGATGTGCCACACAGGTTTGAGCTCTTCATAGAGCTTCTCTCGATTGGCTTGCTTGATATAGCCAGCCAAAGAACCCATCTGCGCCAAAATTCTCACATTCACCTCAAAATCGTGCAAATGGTGCTCCAAGCCATGCCCGATAGTGTATTCGAGGTGCTCTACATAATCACGCTCTTGGGCATCGATACGGACAATTTGTACGGTATAGGTAATGAAGCTTGCGATTGCCACAAGCAATCCTATCGAGAGTGCAATGACCAGAAGTATTTTGGTTTTGAGTGTTTTGCTAGCGAGTTTATACATGGTGTGTTACGCCCATAAGGTCTAATTGTCTGTAGGGTAACGTAGAAATCCTTAGCCACACCAAATGACACTCCCGCGCTACGAATGAACACCACTTTAGATTACAATGGCGCCATTCATTTACACGAGGAAACCCTATGCGAAAACTCTTGCCTCTTTTTGTACTCCTTTTGACGCTTCACGCTGAAGATAACGCCACTCAAAATTTCGAAGCTATCGAGGTCAAAGGTGCCAATGAAAACAGCCTCTTTGCCACCCCCGAATACCTCAAAACCCAAACCTACATCGAGAACGCTCCCGCCCAAAAAGCCTTCACCATCACCGAAGCGATGAGCATCCCAGGCGTCATGTCTGACCCTCTCAAAGCGCTACAGACCTTGGCAGGGGTATCGACCGCGTCAAGTTTCAGCGGTGAGCTACTTATCCACGGCTCCAAAGCGTACGAGACCTTCTATACCTACAACTACATGCCGTTGGGGTATGTTTTTCACTTTGGAGGATTGCACTCGGTCATCTCTCCTGACGCTATCGAGCAGCTCAATCTTTACCTAGGTGCCTTCGATGTCACCTACGGCAATGCCATGGGCGGCGTGGTCGATATCACCCCCAAACTGCCCATCGGAAGCGGTCATGGGCATGTGCACGTGGGACTCTTCGATGCCTCTGCAAGTATCGATGTGCCCTTAGGTGACAAAGTGGCGCTCTACGTGGGAGGTCGTCGAAGCTATTTTGATGTTTTTCTCGGCATTCTCAATCCTCAAATCGAAGGCTTTGACTTCACCACCTACCCTGCCTACTATGACCTCACGACCATCCTCGCCTATCGACCTGACGACTACAACACCCTCTCGTTCGAAGCCATCGTGGCCAACGATGTCACCGATTTGACCACCCAAGAAGCGAGTCCCTGTAACCCCGATTTCGTAGGGCAAGCCTCCACCAAACAATCGTTTCGTACCTATGGTATGCGTTGGATGTATGACAACTACACCAACCTCCAATCCAACACCGTCCTCGCCTACACCGCCAAAAAAGATGCTACCGATGTTTTTAGTCAAATCAAAAGCGAAGAGAATTTTCACGACTTCAAACTCACCCATCTCACTTCACTCACCCTCGATGCGCACAAACTCACCGCAGGTGTCGATGCCACCAACTACTACCACCCTTACGATTATAAAATTACGACCAGTTTTCTCAATGATACGCCTACCGATGATATAAATGAAACCAACAATACGCTTATCACCGTCAATTTAGCAGGGGAGCAAATTTTCCCCAATTATGCAGGCTTCGTCCAAGATATTTGGGATATTACCGATTGGCTCAAAGTACGCTATGGCGTGCGCGGCAACTACACCCCCTACCAAAATTTCGGTGGCATCCTCGACCCACGCGGTGCCATTATCCTAAGTCTAGGGCAACATTCACTCTCCTTTGCGACAGGGCAATATTCACAATACCCTGTTCTCATGCGCACTATCGATGCCCAAAGCGGTAGCGCACTGGGCTATGAAAAATCGATTCACTACGCTTTTAATTATAAATACACCTTTGAGGAGGGGCACTCCATCGAAATCGAGCCCTACCACAAAGAGTACACCTCACTGAGCGTCCAAAAAGATGCAAACACGAGCTATTTTTATACACGCTCTCAAAGCATCTTCAATTTTATGAACGAGGCTGGATTGGGTTATGCGCAAGGAGTCGATATCACCTACAAACTGCGTCGTGACAACCTCTACCTCTTTTCGACCTACTCCTATTTGGATGCTAAACGCCAATATTTCCTCGATGGGGGATTGATAGATTTTGAGAGCGAAATTCCTCAAACCCTCCAAGTCGCCGCGAGCTACGATTTGCAAAACAATTGGGTCGTAGGCGGCTTGATGCGCTACCACACAGGTGCCTACACCAAACGTCCTACTTCTGAAATCAATGCGAGCAAAGTAGCAGGCGAAACCTGCTATCGAAGCGACTCCGCTACCGAAGTAAAAGAGCGTCTCCCTGACTATTTCACGCTCAATCTCAAAGCGACCTATACCCAGCCTCTCGAAAAAGAGAGCCGTATCGAGTACAGCTTTGAGTTTATGAACGTCACCGCGCACGAAAACCTCACAGGCTACCGCGTCGACAGCAAGACGGGCAAAATTGGCAAGAGCTTGGACGTACTTAGCTTCCCCTTTTTGCCGTGGTTTGATGTCACCTATCGATTTTGAGCCCTCACCCCTAAGTCCAAAAATTTCATAAGAACCCCACCGTTTCGCCCTTGGGTGTGGGTCATGGGCTATAATACTTGCTTATTTTCCTAGCAAGGAGTCTTTGTGTCACGACCCACCAAAGAGGCGCGAAAAGTCTCGATAATGACCCAAGCGCTTCACCTCTTTTCGCGTGAAGGGTTTTATGCGACGACGATGCCGCTGATTGCTAGGGGTATTGGCATGAGCGTGGGCAATCTCTACAACTACTTCCCCTCCAAAGAGTCCTTGGCAAAGGAGCTTATCCTCTATATCGCCGAGCTTCTAGGCGATGAGATACGCGCTATCAATGAATCACCGCTCTCAACCCGTGACAAAATCGATGCCATCGTAGCGATGTATTTTCGTATCGCCCAAGAGCAACCCCAAACCATCGAATATTTTTTGCGCGTCTACCTCTCCAATCGAGAGGTCTTTCGCAACGGCTGTGAGGGGATGCTGTGTGTCTCTCCTTTTGTGACCGAATTGATGATATTTTTCGAGGAGGGGGTGCGTGCGCAAGAGCTACGCAACCAAGATTTTTTTAGCGCATTTGGGCTTTTTATGGGCTATTTGGGGGGCATGGTCTTTTTGCAGGGCGAAAATATCCTCCCTCATGGACTCGATGAGTATCGCGCCTCGATAAGCGAAAATATCTACCATGCCCTCAAAACCCACTAAACCCTCCATCCTCTGGCTACAAGGCATCACCTGCAACGCCAACACCCACTCCTTTTTGAATGAGCCTAGTCTAGAGGTGTTGGTAGGGCATTTTAGATGGATACATCACCCTCTTTTGCCGTGCGAAATGACACTGCTAGAGCTTGTCGATACCCTACCCAAATGCGATATTTTGGTACTAGAGGGGGCGTATGAGGCTACCTTCACACGCGCCCATCGAAGCCTCAAATCGATGGTGGTACCCTTGGCAAAAAAGGCGACGCATATCATCACGCTAGGCAGTTGCGCTTCGTTTGGGGGCATGATGAAAGAGGCAAATCCCGACGCTATTTCAGGGATGCTTTTCGACCATGAGGAGATGACGGGACCCTTAGCTCCCTACCGCGACAAGGTCATCGCGCTAGGTGGGTGCCCTGTGCATCCGCAGTGGCTGAGTTTCACCCTGATGATGCTACACGCGCGTCGAGAGATAGTCCTAGATGCATGGCACAGACCCCAAGCGCTTTATGGCTACACCGTGCACAACGGATGCCTGCGCAATGATTATTTCGAGTGGAAAGTCGATGCGCGTACGTGGGGCACCAAAGAGGGGTGTCTCTACTATGAGCAAGGGTGCCAAGGTGTCCATACAATGGGCAGTTGCAACAAGACACTGTGGAACGGTGTCTCCTCCAAAACACGCGCAGGAGCGCCCTGCATCGGATGTACCGAGCCCTCCTTTCCCAAGCGTGACCTTTTTCACACCAAGACCTACATGTCTATCCCTGCGGTGATGCCGTTGGGCGTGCCCAAGCGTAGCTATTTGGCATTGGCAGGTGCGGCAAAATCGTTTCATATTCGACGCCTAGAGGAGAGACTCATCGATGATAACGCATGAACTTATTGAGCGTATCGAGGGGGAGGCGCAGTTGGATTTTTCTCTCGATGATGCAGGTAGAGTCCTCGATGCCTCAACGCGATTCGTCCATTTTCGCGGTATGGAGAGGATACTAGAGGGGAGAGATGCGCTAGATGCTCTGGCCATTACGCCTCGTGTCTGTGGTATTTGCGGGCATTCGCACCTCCTAGCTACCGTATCGATGCTAGAAAATCTCTATGCCCATGCAGGGCAAAGCGTCACACCCACTCCCAAAGCGCACGCGATTCGCCGCATCACCCAACAATCTGAAGTGCTCCAAAACCATCTCAAATGGCTCTATTTGGTGATGTTCCCCCAAAGCCGCGCTCTTTTGGGCATCGAGGCACCCTCCCCCATGCAAGCCCTCTCGATTTGCGCCAAAATCAACAGTATGACGGCACTCTTGAGCGGGCAGTGGCCACACAGTAGCTACGCGATGGTGGGCGGTGTGACGTGCGACCCTACCTACAGCGAAATTATGCGTGCTTTGGCGCTGCTTGAAGAGGTGGCGGCTTTTGTGACACACCATGTCGTATCGATGCCCTTGGAAGCGTGGGAGGAGCATATTGTAGAACGTCCCATCGTCGAGGGCGCCCTAGGTGCACTGCTAGGCGATTTTGAGGCGTTGGGACTGCTCGAGAGTGGGCACTCACATGGGCGGCTCTTGGCACTGCCTGCGCGTATGGTCGATGGGGTGCGTTATGATGCCTCACTTGACGCCATCGAGGAGGAGGCGCACAGTGACGAAGGCACCTACGCCAAAAGAGTACGCTATGCAGGGAAGTTTTACGAGACGGGACCCTTGGCGCGCACGGTGCTTGGCAATCGCGCAGGAATAAATGCCCTTTGGAGACGCTATGGCGACTCTGCGCCTCTACGCATCGTGGCACGTATCGATGAAATAGTCTCGATACTTGGCGAAATACGAGCGCTTTTGCAGACACTTGACCTATCGCAAAGCTCTTGCGTCGAGGTGGCACCTTTTGGAAGTATTAGCGGTACAGGTGTGGGTATCGTGGAGGCACCTAGAGGATTGTTATTGCATCGCGCGACACTACAGCGAGGCATCATCACACGCTACGACATCATCACGCCCACACAATGGAATCTGGGTAATGGCACCGCAACACACAGCGGTATCGCACAACAAGCGATGCGTGGAGCTACTTCGAGCGCCAAAGCGGCACTGATTTTTCGTACTTTTGATGTCTGTTCGGTCTGTACGACGCACTAAAAAGAGGGGAAATTATAAAAGAGCCGTATCGAGTGATACGGCGAAGTGTTAGGCGCGAGTGCGCAAACAGCTACTTGCGGTAGGGGTTTTGAGGAAGTTTGGCTGTAGCTTTGGCGTGATAAGCACCTACGGCATAGCCAACGACCAGTAACACTGCAATGGTGATAACGAGTGACATGACTATCCTTTCAAATTTAATAGCGAGATTATATGTCATATAGACAGTTTTGTCAAGACCTTTTAGGTGGCATTGACACCTGTTAACGGTTTTACTTTTCTCTTGCTATACTATCGGCAAAAAAAAGCCTCCCCAACAATGAAAAAGCAAGAATTTAAAGCCTTACTCAAAGATGCGGGTCTCACCAAAAAAACCTTCTCCAAACTCTCTGACACCTCCTATGACACCATCATGGGATGGACCAAAAAAGAAAAGAGCCAAATCCCTGGCTGGGTCGATAGCTGGATACGCTACTACAAATCGCACAAAGAGCATGTCGCCCTCAAAAAGATGTTCAAAGAGTGACACCATTGTTGCTGTAACCACTATGTGACCATTTGCGCCTACAATCGCCTCGAAAAAAGAGGAAATTTTATGCGCATCGATATGCACCCCAACGAATTTATCGTCTCCAAAACTGACCTCAAAGGTCGTATCACCTACGGCAATGAGACCTTCATCAAAATGTCTGGCTACCAAGAGCGCGAGCTTCTCAATGCACCCCACAATCTCCTACGCCATCCCGATATGCCAGCGGTGGTTTTTCGCCTCTTGTGGCAACGCATACAAGGCAAGCAAGGTATTCACGCCTTCGTCAAAAACCGCACCAAAGATGCCAAATATTATTGGGTCTTCGCCAATGTCACCCCTTCGTGCGATGAAGCAGGCAATGTCGTAGGCTACTACTCTGTACGTCGCCGTCCTAGCGACAAAGCCCTCTCGATTATCGAGCCTCTTTACCGTGAACTCGCACAAATCGAACGCCGTTACGGCATCAATGAGGCACACGCACACTTGGAAAAACATCTCGCCGCGCAAGGGTTAGACTATGACGAATTTGTCATTCGACTTCAAAAATAGCGCAACCCTTACACTCTTCGTTGGCGCACTTTTTATGGTTGTTAGTTTGCTCTACGTGGGGCAGTGGGTCATCGCACTTTTAGGGGCTGTTTTTGTCGCAGTTGCCCTTTTTCTACCTCTTTCAAAAGATGCAGTACAAAACCGCTCTCTTCTTGCCCAAATGGAACGCATCCTCAAAAATGCAGGGCTAGGTATCATCGATGAGCGCATCGTCAATATCCCCGAACACTCCCCCTATTTTCATATCGCTTGGGGCTACAACAATTTAGCCGACCAAATCGAAGCCTTCGTGCGCGACAGTACGGCGAGTATCAGTTTGGCAAGCGACGGCAGACAGTGTCCGCACATCCTCCCCGAAGGGTACAAAGGGAGTTTCAAAACCGCTATCGAGCCCCTGAACATGGCTATCGAAGCCATCATCGACACCAAAGCCAAAGAGCGCCAAGGTATTTTGAGCAACGCTTTCAATCACCTCACAGGGGGCAGTAGCAACGCCATGCACACCATCGAGCGCGATGTAGTCGATGCCAATGCGATGGTCGAGAGTATCGTCGAATTTTCTCAAAAAACTGTCCACGCTTCACAAGAGAGCTTGGTATCGGTGCAAAAAGTACAAGCCAATTTCGACCTGCTCAATAGCAACATCGCCCACACCGTCGAGGGGGTCGAGACTCTAGCGCACCAATCGGCGCAAATCGCCTCTATCGTCGACCTCATCAAGGATATCGCCGACCAGACGAATCTGCTCGCACTCAATGCCGCTATCGAGGCGGCACGTGCAGGGGAGCATGGTCGAGGCTTTGCCGTAGTCGCCGACGAAGTGCGCAAACTCGCCGAACGCACCCAGCACGCCACCCAAGAGATAAGCACCAATATCAACGCCCTCACCCAAGAGACCCACGCCATCGAGGAGCAGTCCCAAGCGATGGCGAACCTCTCTCACGAATCTCTCGAAATGGTCGAGGCGTTGCGTACTATTTTTGCGATGCTTGACAGCGACGCACACAACACCGCCGCACACGCCCAACATATCGGAGAGCTTTTTGCCGTGATGCGTGTCACCATCGACCACACGATTTTCAAATCGATGCTCTACACCGCGCTACTAGAGGGTAGAGAGGATGCACGCCTACGCCAAGAGCGACGTTTCGCCACATGGTACGCCGCCACAGCACGCACCCACTATGGCAAAACACCCAAATATTCTCACATTGGCACACTCGACAGAGAGCTACATGCGACTGTCGATGCGATGCTCCCACTCATAGCCAACGGCGACACCTCGACCATCATCACCCATGCCAAAGCGCTAGAATCGACATCGCAAAAACTCGATAACGCCCTCAAAGAGTTGCTAGTCGCCTAAAGCTTTTAGGTTCTGTAGCTTGAAATTTGCGTCGTCATGCTTTGGGCGACGTGGTGCAAGTGATCCGCCGCCGTTGCAATCTCTTCGACGCTACACGCATTGGATTGCGACATGGCGCTGATTTTGTTGATCTCATCGATAATGACATCGTTGCGCTTGGTGTTGTTTTGGGCTTTGAGTGCCACATCATTCATCCCATCCACAGCGGAGGTGAGCGTCTCTACTGCCTTTTCGGTGTGCTCTTCCACCTCGCTCGATAGCGTCGATAGGCTCTCCATGCGATGCACATTGCTGTTCATCTGCTCTGACATCTCGATAATCGATTGCACAATCACATTGACCGTAGCATTGGTCTCTACAAGGCTTTTTTGGGTTCTCTCCGCCAATTTGCGCACCTCATCGGCTACCACAGCAAATCCTCGACCGTGTTCCCCCGCACGCGCCGCCTCGATAGCGGCATTGAGGGCGAGCAAATTAGTCTGCTCGGCAATATCAGAGATGACGACGAGAACATTTTTGACCTGTTCTGCTTCATTGGTGAGGGAGTTGAGCTTTTCATTCATCTGCGCCTCAATCTCCACGGTTTGATTGATAGATGTAATGGTTTGACGTAGAGAGTGTTGCGCTTTTGAGAGATTGTCTCGTGCATCCTTCGCCATGAGGCTCACTTCAGCCGTTCGCTCCACTGCGCTGTTCATCTCATTTTTTATCGCACTGGCGTTTTCGGTCGTTTCATGCACGATTTTGGCGGCATTTTCTACTTGTTTTCCGATCGAGAGCGTCGCAAAAGAGAGCTCTTTGGCGACGGAGAGATTTTCGGTCGCTGAGTGTTGCGCCGTGGCAAAGGTGGTGCGCAGTGCCTCGGTGAGGGCATTGATATTGTCCGCTACCTCGGTAAGCTCATTTTTACCCGAGAGGATGATGGGGTGGGTGAGGTCTTTGTTGCTCACCATCGTATGGACATTTTGGTTGAGTGTCTTGACCGCACGACCAATAGTGCCTATCGTAAAATAGGCGACGATTAACCCAATCAGCGTGGAAAAGACCCCCAAAAAGAAGGTCGTAGTGGCGGAAAAATCGGATCTTTCCATCGAGGTCGTCAGATTTTGCGAAGCCTCCTGAATCTGCGTCTCTTTGAGCTTATCAATATTGAGGGCTAGATGCTCCGTCATCTCATCGAATGTCCCCATCGCATCATTGCCCTCAGAGGTACTGCGCCCATACGCTTTTTTCATCTCTTTGCCTGCATTGAGCAGAGCTGTAGCATCTTTTTTGAGCGATTCGATACCCGACAAGGCTTGGGCATCTTGCTCATTTTTGAACATCGTTTCAAACGACGCCATATCCTCCAAAAACGCGGTATAGGCAACGACCGCCTTTTCGACCGCCTCCTCCTCTTGGGTGAGCGCCGCATCGGTCAAAAATTGTTGTATCTGACACGATTGGTATTTGGCATCCTCTGCCTTGAAAGCAAACGGTACTGATTCGGTGGAGGTCTGTTCCACAAGGGCGCTGACACTTCGGCTATTGATAGACCCTATCGTGGCATTGAGTGCTACCAAAAATAGGACGGAACCTATCCCGTAGCTAAGCTGTTGTTTTATAGTCATTAAGGCACCTTTTTATTAGAAAATTTAATAATAACTAATATATGCTAATTTTCGTTTGATTGGTGTGGAAAATTTACACAGTGCGATTAGTGAGGGGGAGTTTTGCTAGACCATCTCGAGGCGCATGAGGTACATTCCCTCGCCATCCTCGACACTCAGTTCATAGCTTTGGCACGCGGGGCATTGATACGCCATGCGCTCTAGCGTCGAGGTCGCACCGCACGCCTTGCACGAGACAACCACCTGCTGAATATGTATATCGAGCACCGCGGCGTCACACACCGTCTGCGCCTTGAAGGTGTCAAAAGCCGTCGCCAAAAGCTGTGGCTCCACGCCCGACATCACACCGATTTTGAGCTCCACGCGCGTCACCGAGGTCGCCTCATTGGCGCGTGCGTGCTCTTCACACTGCTCTAGGAGGGCTTGTACTATCGAATATTCATGCATCAACAAATCCTTGGCAAAAGTTCACCGCTAGGGGTCTCCATAAATCGAGACGTCCCCCACGCGCTTTTGAGTATCACGCGTTGCGGATGTTTTTGGGTCACTTCACCCACCATCGATGCCATCGCGCACACCTCAAAAGTGCGCAAAATTTCGAGCGCTTGGGGGGCAGACTCTCTAGGCAGTGCCAAGACAAATGTCCCCTCGTTCGCCAATGCGGTGGCTTCAAATCCCAGCATCTCGCAAATGCCCTGCACTTCACGGCTCACGGGGATTTTCTCCTCATCGACCTCGATACAGACATTGGACTGTCGCGCCCATTCGTTGAGCACCGCCGCCACCCCTCCGCGCGTCGCATCGCGCATCGCGGTGATTCTCACCCCTGCATCGATGAGCGCTTTGACCTGCGGGTACAATGAGTTGCAGTCGCTTTTGAGGGCGCTACTCATCTGCATTCCCTCACGCGCCGCGAAAATCGTCGCTCCGTGACACCCGATGTCGCGGTTGATGAGGATAACGTCCGCTTCGCTGATATTGTTGGAGCTGATACCCTCTCTGGCGATTTCGCCTAGCCCCGTAGTATTGATAAAAATCTTGTCCACGCTCCCCTTGGGCACGACCTTGGTATCGCCGCTCACGACCACCGCACCGTTGATGGCAAGCTCTGCTCTCATACTCTCGACGATGCGCTCTAGGCTCTCGACCTCGAACCCCTCCTCGATGATGACACTGCACGTGAGATATTTAGGCTGTGCCCCCATCATCGCTAGGTCATTGCACGTACCGCACACGGCGAGCTTGCCGATGTCTGCCCCCGCGAAGAAGAGCGGACTCACGGTGAAGCTATCGGTTGTCATCGCCCACTTCCCGATCACCGCCGCATCTTCACTACGCTCCAAAATTTCGTTTTTGAAGGCTTTGTAAAAGACCTTTTTGATGAGTTCGTTGTTCTCTTCGCCGCCGTTACCTTGGGCTAATGTGATTGTTTTAGTCATTATTTTCCTCACAACATTGTTGAGATTTTTCTTGAACTTTTTGCCAATATTCTTTATTTTTATGCATAACCGTGCAAGCATATTTAGTCACATATCTATATAGTTCTGAATGATATTTATTATTTTTACATGAACTTTTTATTCGCGTCGTTTTGCATATTATTTCTTTATTTTTTTGTGTTTGTTGAATTAAAATATGTATATTTGGCTGATATCTATTCAATAGAGTAAGAGAACATTTCAAAGGTCCAAAAATATATTCATCGTCTTTTTTTAAAGAACGAATTAATATTCCTCCATATTCATCAGTACCGTTTGAATCAAAACAAATATCGATGCCGTATCGATGAAAGAAAATGTCTCCAGCTAGCTTGTCTCTTTTTAGTACACCACAATCTTCGTGTTTTTCTTTTTTATAGTAATAAAGTTCTATTTCACAAAAGTCATATATGTCATCATTCACTTTCAATACATAATTGTTTATTAAAGTACACATTAAACTATCTACATCGATATTTGAATTTTGAAAACTCTTTAATAAAGATTCGACATTACTCATAGCAATTCCAATTTATTCAACGTCTTACAAAAGTTTTCCCAATCGTGTATATATATGCCATAATCGCCCTCGAGCAATAGACACGTTTTGCCTGTCGCACTTTTCTTCCAAGTGGTATAAAAAGGTAGCTTTTTTATATCACTCTCCAATACATAGTTGCACCCAACGCCTTGGTGTATATTCAATCCATAAGATGTTTGTGCTTTCATAGTTGCTCCTATAGTTTTATGCATAATTGCACCCCTTCCCTACACATTCAGCCCGATAGCTTCAAACTCATTCTGCGCATTTTTGCGGAATCGATAGTATTTGATTTCGTCGGGTTTGGAGTAGGTAGGCTCTGGCGTGACGAAGACGATTTTGAATCCTTTGGCATTGGCGAAGGTGCGTAGGCGCTCTTGGTTGACACTGTGCAGGCGCGATACCTCATCGACGATGAGGAAAAAGGGCGTTTTTTCTTGGGTGATGAAGAGCTGCAAAATAGCCACGGCAATAGCGATTTTGAGTAGCATACTGCCCCCTGTGGAGCTTTCGTTTTTGAGCTGTACGACTTGCGAAATGGCTTTGCCATTCTCAACGAAGGAGAGGCTCAAATCGATGGTATCTTGGAGTGAAATGGCGCTCCCTTTGAGCTCTTGCTTGATATCTTTGAACTTCTCTTCAAGCTTCTCTAGCGCCTTGTAGACCTCCTCTTTGTCATAAAAGAGCGAGCTTTCGCCCAATATCGCGCTGATGTGTCGCACCATTTCGCGTAGCTCCTCGAGGAGTCGAGCGACGCTTTTTTTGTCCCCTGATTTGGTCTCGAGGCGGATGTTTTGTATCACCCCAAAATCGATGGTCGAGAGGTTTTTGTTGATACGTGCCACTTGCGAGAGGAATTTATCCTCACTGTCGCTAAAGACCGACATCTTTTGCGGCAAGAGGTTTTGGATGAAATTGAGGAATTTTTTGTGCCCGCTTTGTTTGAGCATCTCGAGTTTTTTGGCTTTGAACTCTACTATCTCTTCGAGTTTGAGCAATACATTGGGCAGTTGCGAGAGGTAGGCGTGCTCATGGAACTCCTCGAGAGCGAAGGAGATTTCGATTTCGTTTTGCATATTTTTGAGGCTATTGAGTCGTCCTAGCTTCTCTCCCAAGGTCGCTTTGGTGTTTTTGTAGTGCGCGATTGTCGCCGCGTAGGCATCCACATGCTCTTTGAGGTAGGTCTGGGTAGAGAGTGGCGTTGCCATCTCGAAGCTCTCACGTATCGCCTCAAAGGCTTCGAGTCCACTTTTGACCATTTTTTGTTCTATCGATAGTGCACGTTTGGCTTCGACCAACTCCTCTTTGCGCGCTTCGTAGCGCTCGATTTTCTCCTCGAGGCGTTTGACAAACTGCGCATTGTTGAGCTTGGTGCGCTCTTGGGTGTTTTGCAGTGCACCCAAGCTCGCGATGCGACCTTGCTGCTCCTCATATTCGCGCAAAAAATCTTGCGCGCGCAGGGCCGATTGGTACGCCTGCTTGTTCTCTTCTAGGGCATGTTCTAGCTCGATGAGGCGCGCATCGGTGGAGATGCTGTTGCGCTTTTGCTCATGGGTGCGAATGGTTTGGGTGATGCGCTCTTGGGCGGCGATGCGCTCCTGCTCCAAGAGCTCTTTGGCGACATGCAGGCTCTTTTCATACGCCTCTTTGCGCTCCTCGATAGCGTGTGCGGTGCGTTTGCGTGCCATGCGAAGCTCTTTGTGCTGTGTATCGATGACCTCACGGGTGCTAGCAATCTCACGCCCATACCCCTCGATGGCAAATCGATGCGCTTTTTCTTCGTTGGCATGCGAGGCTTTGAGTGCGGCGGTCGCTTTTGCCTCCTCTTGCTGGAGGGCTTGACGCTCACTTTTGAGTGCTTCTACTTGTGCTTCCAGAGAGGCTATGTGCGAAATGAGGCTATTTTTTTGGGTTTCATAATCGTGTAGCGCACTCTCCCATGCGTTTTTGTGCGCTTGACGCGCTTCGAGATAGCTTTGTTGGAGGGTTTCGAGAGCCACTTCGAGCGATTGGAGCTTTTGGTGCGCCTCCTCTTTGGTCGGCAACGTTTTGAGCTGTTGCGTCTCTAGGGCAATGCCCACCACTGCACCGCCCAAAAGTCGCGGCTGTAACTCCTCGATACTGCGCTCCAAAAGCGACGAGTCTAGCAATGGATAGAGCTGTTTCTCCCATCCATCGACCTCCTCGTCCAAGAAGGCTTTGAAGGTGTTGGGCTTGGTCTCTAGCATCGAGGCATAAAGGGTGCGCTCTTTTTGGAGATGCGCTAGCTCTTTGGTGTAGTTTTTCTCATCGAGAAGTTCGCGCTCTTTGTGGGCACGCTCTAGCTCTTGGTGCTCATAGAGCATCTCGCGCAGTTGCGCACGGTGTGCTTCGAGGGTTTCGTGGCTCTTTTGACTTCGCAGGGCATGGGCTTGGAGCGCTTCGTCGTGGTGCTTTTGGAGTGCGATAAGCGCGTTTTTGTGCTCTTGGGTACGCGCAAGCAGACGTGCCTTCTCCTCCTCGATAGAGTTTTCAAACGCTTTTATCTCTGTCTCTAGGTCGCTTTGGGCGTATTTGGCTTGCTGCTCTTGCTGCTCTAGGAGGTGCTCTAGGTGTTGGCTCTCCTCTTGGAGATGCTCTTTGAGCTCCAACGTTTTGGCGTAGATTTTGCCCTCATAGGTGCGCGCTATTTCGTGGTCGCGCTGATACTGTAATGCCTCAATCTCCTTATCGATGCTTTGGCGGGCATCCTCGAACCCCTTTTTGAGTTGCAATGTATCCTCACGCAGACGCTCTTGAAGCTTCTCGATACTCTCGATGCCTTGCGCTTTTTGACGCGCTTCCAAAAGTGCATCGGCACTAAATCTATTTTTGAGGTCGCGCACACGCTCGATTTCCAACTCCAACGTATTGGCGTAGAGGCGATAGCGCTCTTGCCATTTGGCCAGGGTCTTGGTCTTGATACGCAACAGCTCTCTGTTTTTGAGGCTTTGGTTCTCATGTCGCTCTAGTGCCGTGGCGAGTTTGGCGTACGCCTCCTGCTCCACGCCCACGCGGTAGGCAATCTCACCGCGTAGCACTGTGATGCGCTCCTCCATCGCCAAAAGCTCCTCTTTGAGGGTGTAGGCACTCTCGATGGTGGTTTTGTGCTTTTCAAACTCTTTGAAAAAGCGATACCCCGATTGAAACTCATAAATTTTTTGCAGGTACGCTTCGTGGTTGAAATCGATGACATTTTTTTCGTAATCGAGTGTCGTTTGAATCGCTTTTTTGATGCTTTTGGCATCGATGATAGATTTATCGATGTTGAAAATCTCGTTGAAAAGCTCCAAAAATATCTCGCTGTTGCCCACAGGTGCGAAGACGAAATCGGCGTAGCGTTTGTCGTGCCCGTAGACGATGTCGCGGTATTCGCCCAATGATTTAACCGTTTTTTTGAGGCTTCCCTCTTTGATATAGGCTTTGATTCGCTCCAAATCGTAGAGATTGCGATGCTCATCCATGATGCGCTCTAGGGCGAAGGATTGCTTGGAGAAGAGCTTGATAATTTCGCCTGCGCTTTTGTAGAGGAAGATAAAAAAATCGTCAAAAACATAGATGATGTAGGAGTCTTGGTAGGCGAAGTAGTACTCTTTGAACCCCTCCTTGTCGCTAGGGATGCCCAGATGGCGCGCATCGGCGCTAAAGAGGTAGTGCAGTGCACGAATGACAGTGGTCTTGCCACTGCCGTTGTCACCTAAAAAAAAGAGATCTTTTTGGAGATTGACATCGAGGAAGCTGAAATTAGCGGAGTTGATAAGGTAGAGATTTTTGATCATTTAGAGTACCACGCTTTGTACGATTTTGATGTAATACTCCAAGGCAGAGAGCACCACATAGGTATCCTTGGTGTCGCTGTCACGCTTTTCGAGGATGTGACCCTTTTCGAGTAGCTCAAAAAAGCGCTCCACCCCCTCCATAGGGTCAGTGGTCTTGAAAAGGTAGGCGAATTTTTGCTCCAAAAGTCCATCCTCTTTTTGTTTGAGCTGGACGATAAAATCGCTCTGTTTGAGAAGCGTACCGCGCTGTACATAAGGGAAGAGCTGCTTGAGTATGGCGATGCACAAAATCATATTTTTGTGATTGTTGAAGAAGGCTTGCAGTTCGGCATCGTTCATCTTTTCGCGTTTTGCCATATAAAAATAGCCGTTTTCACCCACCAGCTCGAAGCCGATTTTGCGCACCAATTGCCCAAGCTCCTCGAAATTCTCCTCAATCATCAAGAAATTGGCTTCATCGATGTACTTTTGGGAATTGATAGAGACCAACACCCCTTTGCTCAAAAGTTTAAAAACCTCTTCTAGACCCATTGTGCGACCCTTATTCCGTGATGATTGTACCCTTGCGCGAAACGCACTTCGGGATTGGCTACGATGTGCATGTAGACCTTGAATGCCTCTTCTAAAAGCTCTCTCTCCTCATAGCGCGCCAACTGTGGATGCGCATAAACAAAGGCAAAAATATCCTCAGGTCTATGCGCTTGCAGTGCCTCGATAATCTCCTCGACATCCACCAGCTCCAGCTTTTGTGTCTCTTGGGCTTTGACGGGGGCGTTTTTGACCGCTTTGGGTTGCGCTATGGTGTGCAGTAGCTCGTGAAGCACACGGTGAAGCTTGACCGTGTCACGCTCCTGCGCGAAATAGAGGACGCGATTTTTTTGACTAGGCGCAATCGTGTAGTAGCTGTAGAGGGCATGACGCGCCAAATAGCTCTCTAGCGCAAGCGTCTCTTCGCTCAAAATTTGGTTGGCAAGCTGCATAAACTGCTTGTTTTGCAGACGACGTTTTTTGGTCTGCACCAAAAAGGCGTTGAGCACCTTGATGTAGTCGTCGATTTTTTCGATGTACCCCAAAAGCGGTACGGCGATACTTTGCAACAGCGTATCGATGCTAGGTTCTACCCCGCGCAGCTCTCCCCGAAAGAGCACCCCGATTTTATCGTTGGCGGCGATAAGCTCTCCCAACTTTTCGAGAATATCTGAAGCATTCTCGATGAGAATATCTATCTCTTGCGAGGTGTCGTTTTCTAGACGCAACAAAAGCACAGAAATCTCTCTGTCGCGGTTGTGGAATTTGAAATAGAGATTTTCAATGAGCGCGACCATCACACCCACATAGTGCGCACCACCCCCTTCGAGGTAGCGTTTTTTCGCTTTGACCAGCTCCTTGTACTCGTTTTCGTAGTTGCCAAAAATAACGGTGTAGTCGATACGCTGAAGGAGTGAATCGGCGAAGTTGAGGTAGTTTTTGTTGAGTTTGTAGCGGTCATTGATTTTGACAAAGAGCGTCGATTCGACCAACTGCGGCGCGACATGCTCTAGTGCGCCTTCGCGGTAGGCTCTATCGATACTCTCTTTGTGGGTGTAGAGAAGCTTGAGAAGTTCAGAGTGTTTCATAGTCCCAACCTCTCGCACAACGCTTTGCTGCTTATCGTCTCGATATTTTCTGTAGCAAAAGCCGCATCGTTGGTCAATATAAGCTCACACCCCTCTTTTTGTGCCAACACGAATTGCAAGGTATCCTCCAAATCCACAAAACGGCTCTCTTGAAGCATCAGTTGTGTAGCCATATTCACCTCTTTGTTGGCAAAAGGGATAAGCTGAAGTGTTTTGGTGAGGGCTTGAATATTCCCAAGCGCCTCTTTTTTGCTCTTTTTGGCATTGAGGTAGTAAATCGTCGTCACCAAATCGCAACTCGTAAAAAGGTGTGCGTGTTGCAATAAATAGGTGTAGGCTTTGACGCTGTAAGCATGCGAGGCTCTTTGCGCATCGAGAATATCCAACAAAATATTGGCATCGACAAAGACCTTTTTAGTCATGCATCTGCGCCTTTGTCGATTGGATACTCTCATGGATAAGGGCACCCGCCGCCATGGGCACTATCGAACGAAACGCCTCCAATTTTTCCTCGACGGAGTAGGCGATGTAGCGCTCTTCGATAAGCGTCTTGACAATTTCGGTTTGCGTTTTTTGCTCTTTTTGGGCGATAAATTCTAGATGTGTCGCTATCTCTTGGTCAAAAATAAAATTTTTTCGTACCGTCACAAGAGGCTCCTACGTATAAAAATATATGTATTGTATCGTAAGTACGAATACGTGCGTATCACATCTTCAACGTGCCATATCGATAGTACGCCGCGCACGCTCCCTCACTGCTGACCATACAGCTACCCAAGGGGCTAGAGGGTTTGCAGGCAGTGCCAAAAACCTTGCAATCATGCGGCTTAGCCTGCCCGCGCAAAATTGTCCCGCAGATGCACAATCGATGGTCATCGATAGGGGTATTGGGCAATATCGAGGCATAGAGCACTTCAGCATCGTATGCCGCAAATTGCGCACGTAATTTGAGTGCGCTTTGGGCAATATCCCCAATACCGCGCCATCGAAAGTGCTCTCGTGGTTCCATATATCGCTCTACCATTGATTGGGCGCGGACGTTGCCCTCGAAGCTCACGAGTCGTTTGTACTGCACCTCTAGGTCGCTACGACCCTCGAGTCGCTGGTCGATGAGCATCTCGATAGCCTCCATCATATCGACAGGCTCAAATCCCGCCACCACCACAGGCGTGCCATAGTCGCGCGGGAAGGGCGCATAAATTTTGCTCCCTGTAATGACACTCACATGCGAGGGTCCTACGAAGGCGTCGATAGCGCTTTGACCATCTGCAAGTAGCAGATGCATCGCTTGGGGGACGGTGACGTGATTGATATGCAGAGCTACATTCTCGATACCCTGCGCGATGAGTGCCTCTAACAGTGCCGCTGTCATAGGGGTCGTCGTCTCAAATCCGATGGCAAAAAAGATGATTTTTTTGGCGGGATTTTCGCGCGCTATGGCCAACACATCCAAGGGCGAATAGACGTAGCGCACATCAGCACCACGGGCGCGGGCATCTTGGAGAGAGCCTAAAGAGCCAGGGACTTTTATCATGTCGCCAAGTGTGACGAGAATGACATCTGGCATCATGACTAGCGTATAGGCGTGGTCGACGCGCTCCTTGGGCATGATGCACACAGGGCACCCTGGACCATGAATGAACTCTACATTGGCAGGCAAAAGTTGGGTGAGTCCATATTTCATCAGGGTGTGCGTATGTCCGCCACACACCTCCATGATGCGAAATGTTTTCTCCAATTTTTGCGCTTTTTGGGCGATACGTGCGGCAAAGGCACGAATCACTTCGGGGTTGCGAAACCCCTCGTAGAGGTCTACTAGCTCTAGCTTGGGCACGCTTCTAGCCTCGGTTTTCACAATTGTCATCGTCGATAATTGCCGCACGCCTTGCATCCTCGTCCATGATCGAGAGGATTTCATTGTAGACGCGCAAGGATTCCAGCGCATCGGCTTCATCGATAGTGTTCATCACAAAGCCGATGTGCAAGAGGACGAAATCGCCTATCTTGACACTGCCTGCTTCCATCAAATCCAAGCTGGCACTACGCAACACACCCATCGTATCGACGGTGACGCTGTTGGTGGTCTCATCGATGGCGACGACCTTACTAGGAATAGAGAGACACATGCTTTATCCTCGCATTTTTTGTTTGAAGCGTATCCAATCGATCACTTGTTGGATAGAGGCTTTGTCGTGCGTGCTAATGGCAAGCACATCGACGCTGGGTTTGAGTGCGCGGGCTTGCGCCTTTTCCGCCTCGATATCGTAGGTGAAGTGGGGCAACAAATCAACCTTGGTAAAGAGCACCAAATCGGCTTGGCGAAACATCACAGGGTATTTGGCGACTTTATCCGCGCCCTCAGGAATCGAGACCAATACGATATTGAGGTGCGCCCCCACATCGTAGCTAGCTGGACAGACCAGATTGCCCACATTTTCGATGAAGCAAATAGGCTTGCCTGCAATAGGCAAATCGTGAAGCGCTTTGTGCACCATAAAGGCATCCAGATGGCAGGCACTTCCTGTTTGGATTTGCACCGCATCGATGCCTTTGGCTTGGAGCCGTTCGGTGTCGCGTGAGGTCTCCAAATCCCCCTCGATGACGGTAAACCCAAAGGGAGCCATCTCTGCTATGGCTTCCAAAAGTGCCGTTTTGCCACTGCCGGGGCTACTCATGAGATTGATAGCCATCACGCCATGCTCCTCAAAATGCTCACGATTATGAGCTGCTTCATGGTCGTTTTTGTCCAAGATTTTTTTGATGACATCGATGGTTTTGGGGTCGTTGAGCTGTGGATTGTGCGCTAGGGTTTCGTGCGCGGCTTGGTGCGTATGAGAGTGGTCGTGGTCATGATGATGGTCGTGACCGTGGTGATGCGTGTGGGCATCGGTAGTGATAGAGCATCCGCAATCTTGGCACATAAAAACTCCTTGGTTGAATGACTATTCATAAAAGAGCCATTATAATACAACGCAGTAAAAGCAACCTAAAAAGGAGCCTCCATGGAGTGTATCGCGTGCAATGGTGCCACCTACACCCTAGGCGATGGACGATTGCGTTGCAAGGTGTGTCGCAAAACCTTCAGCCCCAAGCGCATCGCCCATGTCGAGCGTCTCATCGAGGCGTTTTGTAGCGATTTGACCGCGCACCAAGCCAGTCAAACCCTCGAACTCTCCTACCCCACCGTCTGCCACACCTACCAAAAACTGCGCACCCTCGTCTCGCACTATTGCGAAGCGCAATACCAACACAACCGCGCCCAACCGTGGGAGTACGAGGAGTACCTCTATATCGAGGCCTCCAAACGCCACCGTCGAGAGGCGATTTTTGAGTCGCATACGATTTTGACCTTTGGGCAGGGCGACCAAGTCTACACGCTTTTGATGCCCTCACTCGTGCAGTACAAAACCGCCCTCATCGACAGCAACCTCCAAGAGGTCTACCACAAAGAGATGGCTACCTTTATGCGCACGAGCAAAATCCGCAAAATCACCCGCCACGACACGATAATGCAACACTTTTGGCACTATTTCGAAGCCTTTATGCTCCCCTACAAAGGCATCAGCGAAGCCTATTTCGCCTCCTACCTCAAAGAGGCAGAGTTCAAATTCAACACACCCCAAAAGCACCGCGCCACCATTGTCAAAAAGCTCTATTTTGAGCACGTTGAAAAGTGTTAAGATGCTTGACAAAACTAACCTAATAGGTTACTATTCAACCTCACGCAAAGGGAGTTCATGTCAGCGACATATAATCTCGAAACCGTCAAAGAGCTGATACGAAAAGAGAGGTATCGCATCACAATGGTCGCTTCAAATGGCGCCATCGAAATGGGGATGAACGATGCAGATATTCTAAAAGCGGTGATGCTTCTATCCTCAAGCCATTTTTACAAAACCATGCCCTCCGAAAAAATCGCCTCTCTTTGGCAAGATGTCTATCACATCACGTACAATGGGTACACAGTCTATTTGAAGCTTCAAATTACGGATAATGCCATCATCATCTCATTTAAGGAGAAATAACATGCCAACCAACTGCCCACTCTGTGGTTCACACCTCATTCACGAAGCACGACCCAGAACAATCACCTATCGAGACCATACTGCATCTATTAGCCAAACAGCCGACTATTGTGACAGTTGTGGTGAGGCATTTTTGAGTCCTAGTGATTCCAAATCGACCGAAAAAGCAGTAGCGGATTTCAAACGCAAAGTAGACCATCTACTCACCTCCGATGAGATAAAAGAGATTCGACGAAAATACAAAATCACCCAAAAGCAAGCGGCGACACTTTTTGGCGGCGGTATCAATGCCTTTTCCAAATATGAGCGTGGAGAAGCCATCCAAAACAGATCTACCGATTTGCTTTTGAAACTTATCGCAGATGAGATTGTCAATATGGAGACACTTCTCAAAGTTTCCCAAAATCAGGCAAGTTGACGGTTAGTTGCTTTTTGGCACCCTAAATCCCTCGATAATCTCCTCTAGCGTCACGCTACTCTCTTTGGGTGTGGCAGTAATACCCCATTGGGAGAGTCTCTCTACAATCGTCTCGATATAGCGCCCAAACGCCTCTCGTAGCGGTATCGAGAGCGCGATAGCATAAGAAGTATCGTGTGGGACGATGCCTATGACGTGCGCTTGTGGGAGCGGTTTGCCCAAAAGCTCTAGCATATCCATGCACTGAATCGCGCCCACTTCATGTGCCCCACCGCTGTTGAGTCCATAGCCTGCTAGCTCTTGAGCAGGGATGATATACATCGCTCCCGCCTCATCCTCGATGGCAATAGCGTCCAAAAGCACCACATGGGCATAGGTGGCAAAATAGTCCAAAAGCGCCATCCCCTCCACGCCCCCATCGACGATGTGAATCTGGGGCGAAAAGCTATAGTGCGCCCGCACATAGTGGCACGCATAGACCCCTACGCCATCGTCGCACGCCAAGACATTACCGATACCCAAAAGCGCCAACGCCACCTAAAATCCTCTGCCGTGTTCGATGCTAGGGTGCGCGAAAATGTCGATGATAGTTTCAAGCGTGACGCGCCCAGCCTTGGGCGAGGCGATGATGCCCCTACGCGCCAACTCACCCAAAATCGTCTCGATATAGCGCGACCATGCACTTTTGAGCGTGGGGGTCAAATCGACTTGGACGCTGACAATATCCAGCGGCACAATACTCACCAACGTCACATCGGCGCAATGACGCGCCATCGAACATATCTGCAACATCTCGGCAATTTCAACTTCGTTGGCGGTCTTTTTGAGACCTGCTTGGTCGATGAGGGTTTGGGCATCGAGCACCTCGATGGTGCCTGCGTCGATAGCGTCACGCGAACTGGTATTGGCGATGAGAACGTAGTCATACTCTTGCAGGAGTGGCATAAGCCGAAAGCCCAAGGTACCACCATCGACGATATCTATCGCAGGCGCAAAATCGTAATTTTCCTTGAGGTATTTGCCCGCATAAAGCCCCGCCCCCTCATCCATGAAAAAGGCGTTGCCCGACCCAATCAGTGCTACATTCATGTGAACTCCTTCGTATGAAAACTCCCCCAATACGCCTGCCCAAGGGCAATTGCGCCATCGTTCGTGGGTGCTTTTTCGCCCCTCCAAAAGGTGCGCGACGCAAAACGCGCATGCAGGCGCGTCAAAAGAGCATGGTTTTGGAAAACCCCGCCTGCTACGACGAGTGGGTGCGTAGGATAGAGTGCCGCAAAGTGCACGATAATCGCCTCCACCGTAGCGATGAAGCGACTCGCAATCGCAGTTTTGTCGCCCTGAAGGGCGATAATTTGCCCCACCATCGAGCGCACATCGACCACCCCATCGATGACGCTAAAATCAAAAGGCTCCTCGATAGCACTATCGACATACGCCTCCATCATCATGGCACCTTGCCCCTCAAATGCGACCGCTTGGACAAAGCCCCCCAGCGACGCCACCGCGTCAAAAAGCCGCCCCATCGAGGTGGTCATAGGCGTGTTGAGTCCGCGCGTGTACATCGTGTGAAAATGGACAATCTCCTCACGCGAAAAAGCCCTCACCGTAGCCACATCCAGCGCCACTACTTCATCAAGCGAAAAATGCGCGAACAAGAGCCCTAGCGCCACACGTCGCGGTTCGCGTATCGCTTTTTCACCCCCTAGCAATCCCCACGGTGCCAAATGCCCCACGCGCTCAAACCCCTCGATGCTTGCCAACATCACCTCACCGCCCCACAGCACGCCGTCACTCCCCAATCCTGTCCCGTCAAAGCCAAAGCCCAACACCTCTTGCGTCGCGCCAAACTCTGCCATCACTGCCAAAATATGGGCATAGTGGTGTTGCACGCCGTAATGCGCCACCCCCATCGAGTGCGCTTGACGTGTCGAGGTGTAGGTGGGGTGCAAATCGTGCACGACGCCCGCAGGATGCTCATCGTAATAGCGTGTGAAGGTGGCGATATTGCGCGCGAAATAGGCATCGCTCTCCACACTCCCCAAATCCCCAATATGTCCGCCCAACACCAGCGTATCTTCATAAGCTAGGGCAATCGCGCTTTTTTGGTGCGCGCCTACGCCCAAAATGCTTTGCGTGACTTTATGCGGCATCGATAGGGTCAAGGGGGCAACTCCGCGCCCCATGCGAAGCACCGCCATACGCCCTGCCACCACCTGTACCACGCTATCATCGAGTGCATTGACGATGGCGCGGTTGTGATCGATGAGCAGATCATACGCTCCTGCCAAATGGTGTTCAACTGCTTCGCGTGTCGTCAGGATAGGCATCTCGCTAGGGTTGGCACTCGTGACCACCAACGGTGCATCGATAGCTTCGAGCAGTTGCACATGCAACGGCGTGTAGGGCAAGAATAGCCCCATGCGTGGCATGTCAGGGGCGATATGCGCAGAGAGTCCATGATGCGGGCGTGGAGCCACCAGCACGATAGGCTTGATGGCACCCGTCAAAAGTGCCTCTTCATCACTATCGATGAGCGCTATGCGATGCGCCATCTCGAGAGTCTGCACCATCACAGCGAGGGGTTTTGCCCAACGCTTTTTGCGCTCTCGCAAGCCCAACACCGCGCGGTCACTCGTGGCAAGGCACAGCAGATGAAAACCCCCAAGCCCTTTGAGCGCCACAATGCCCTCACGTCGAAGCACCTCCACCGCCTGCGCGATGCCATCGTGTGGCGTAATACGCGGACCGCAATCGGGGCAGGCGATAGGCTGTGCATGGAAAAAGCGCGACGTGGGGTCGTGGTACTGCGCTTCGCACGCCGCACACATCACAAAATCGCGCATCGAGGTGTGCGCACGGTCGTAGGGCGGCTCCTCCAGAATGGTGTAGCGCGGACCACACTGCGTACAATTGATAAATGCGTAGCCGTAACGTCGATTGCGTGGGTCGTGCATCTCGGCTAGACACTCTGCACACACGGCACGCTCCAATCCCATAGGCGTCGCACGACTCACCGTCGAAGAGGATTCTAAAATCGTGAACTTTTCATAAGGGGGCGCATCGAGGATTTCGCGACGCAATGAAGAGATCATAGCGGCATCAGGAAGGTGTGCATATATCGCCTCGATGAAGGGTTCGATAGCATGTCCCTGCACATAGATATGCACGCCATCACTTTGGTTGGCGACACTACCCACAAGCGCATGTCGAAGTGCAAGGGCGTAGATGAAGGGGCGAAAGCCTACACCTTGCACATGTCCTGTAATGATGAGATGGTGCGTCTCAACCAAAAATAGCCCCTACGATGCGGTTGTTGCCGCTCATGGGTAGAGTGAGGTTGGCCAGAAGTTTTTGCGGCTCTACCTTTTGGCGTAGTCGTCCCCAAAAGAGTGTAGAGCCAAGCGCCGCACCGCAAGCACACAGATGCGTAGCGGCAGTTTTGCCCTGCAAGGTTTGAAGCGTAAGCGCCGCGAAATCGCCCCACGCCTCCATGAGCGAATAGGCTAAATGTGCGCTCGATACGCCTGCCAATCGATAGCTCAATAGGCTCGCCACTGCCGCATAAGGGTCGAATCGATGGTCATCGCCCACGCTCATATCGATATGCAATCCCCCTTTGCCACCATAGAGTAGCCCTGCCGTAATAAGCGCCTCCATCGATGCCTCGTCAAGCTCCAAAATGCTCGCCACCGTCGCGGCGAAGTGGTCATCGGCAAGGGTGAGAACCTCATAAACGCTAGGCAGTTTGACTCTCACCGTCTCGACCAAGCGGTCGCTTCCCTCGCGTAAACTTCCCAAACGCTCCAAGAGTTGCGCCCCCTCGAAAGGCTTGCTAGGAATCACATCGATCATTTTTTTGCCGTCGAAGTACCCAAAAATAGGCATATCATCGAGGGTGACACACACTGCTTTGCTCCCAAAGAGACGATGCTCCACGATGAGGCTCATCGACGCGGCAACTGAAGGGGAGATACGCACTACATTGGTCGCCTCAAAGAGCAAGGTTTCGCCCTCGATAGCGACGACTTTGGCGGCATGTGCTTGGTCGAAGCGCTCCATACGGTCGATAGCGACCTCGCGCTCATGCGGTACGGCGACGAGATGGCTAGCGATACCTAGCGTATGCGAAACATGCGAAAGTCTGCGTGGAAAGAGCGCGCGTTCCCCCTCGACGATGCGCACCTCGTTTTGGCGCACCATCACGAGAAGCTCCTCTTGCGCACTCACCTCGCTTGCGAAATCGAGCACCTTTTCACCGCTACGTGTACCCTCGCACGCTTCGATAGCGATGCTCTCTATCCCCAAGGCGGCGAGTTTCGCACAAAGCGCGATGGAGAACCCTTCATCAGGGGCTTTGAGCTTGACGATGCGCGCTTGGTCGTGGAGTTTCACCCGCAAAAAGGGTCGCTCGATGCTCAAAAGGGCTTGGATTTCGCTCTCGATAAGGGGTGCAAGTGTAGAGAGTTTGGCTATCGAGGTCGCCATGATGTGCTCACTTGTGGGTGTCACAGCTGCGAAGCGTCGAAGCCCAAAGGTGGTTTTGCATACGACGCTGTTGCCTTGGGCGATGTACGATGCTACAGCTTCGAAAAGCGCTTCATAGGTGTGCGTAGCAGGGGCTTGGAGGGTATCGAAGGTGATATTTTTACTCTCTATTACAGGCAGTGCATAGTGTCCACCGCAACAACTGCAACGCGTGAAGGGGTCAAAAAAGTGGAGAGATTTTGCATCGAACATCGAGGCGTGACACGAGGGGCAAAGCCCCAAGCCTAGAGCATTCACAGATGCCAAAGGGCGTACCGTTTGGGGTGCATGAGGCGTCGATAGAGAGGAAATTTTGGAGAGTCCTAGCACATGAGGCAGTCGTGAAGTCATCGCGGCTAAAGCATCGGAGAGCCTAGGGGCGGTGTCGTCCATCGCGCACAAAAAGCCCTCCTCTTGAGGCTCGATAAGGCTAGGCACCTCATACTCGTGCAATAGCATCGTCAAGCAATTTTCGAGGATGGGTAGCCCAAAATGACCCTCGATACGAAGTGTCAACGCCATTTTGCGACCACCTTTAGCCTTTTTTGGACACTATGATAGCGCATCCTCTTTGACAAATTTGGTACCACTGATGACGATGCCAATATCGCCCTCTTTCCAAAATATCGTGCGCCACACTTGATAGTAGACATGGAAAAGTATCCACGCCAAAATCCACCACATCGAGGCGTGATGTGAGAGACGCACATCCATAATAGTGCCACCGCTTGCCCAAATCGTCCAGTCAGTTGCGATATGCAAAAAGGCAGGCCACCACCCACCAATCGAACTCGTCCCTGCGGTAAAGGAGTGCACATAAAGCTGTAGCCCCGTGAAGAGCATCCACACCAAAAGCAGGTGGAAAAGGGTGAAATAGACGCTGTTGAAACTGTCCACGTGCGCGCTGTCAAATTTTTTGACACGGTTGAGCGTGATGAGATTGACCACCACCGCGCCAAATTCGCGTAGGTTTTGGGCGTTGGGGATGAGCTTTTTGTAGGGCTTCTCAAAACGGCTGAAAAAATAGAGATAGGCAATCAGTATCGAGGTGACATCGAAGATAATCGCGATGATGAAGTGCCCATAACGGTTCCACGCCATCACATATTTGTCCACTGCCCCGTCCGCGATGAAGGTCGCATAGTAGGGGTGCCCAATATAAAGCCCCGTCGCCACCGCGCCAATCATACAAAGGGCATTGACCCAGTGAATAATGCGCATGGCAGGGGTCATACGTTTGACCTGCTTGTAGCTTTGGTTTTTCATGGTAGCCTCCTTTAGATGGCGCAGGATGTGTCTACTTTATAGACGGCTAACTCTTTGCCTTTGGTATCTACGACATGCACCGCACACGCAATACAGGGGTCGAAGCTGTGAATGGTGCGAATAATCTCCAACGGCTCTTCGGGTTTGGCGACTTTGGTACCGATGAGGCTCGCTTCGTAGGCGCCCATGCGGTTTTTGTAGTCGCGCGGTGCGCCATTCCATGTGGAGGGGACGATGGCTTGGTAGTTGGAGACTTTGCCATCCTCGATACGTACCCAGTGACCTAGCGCACCACGTGGAGCCTCTGCCATACCGCGTCCTTTGGTGTTGCGGCTGACTTTGTCAAAATCAAACTCTGTCCATGTAGAAAGATCCCCCGCCGCGACATTCGCCGCAAGCTCATCGACCCACTCGACCATCACATCTGCCATCAATTCGGTCTCGATAGCACGTGCGGCAGTGCGTCCGATGGTACTAAAAAGCACCGTGACAGGGAGATTGCCTTTTTTGAGGAAGTTGGTCACGTAGCGTGTGATGCGCTCATCTTTGGCGGCAACACCGATGACCATACGCGCCAACGGTCCTACCTCGACACGTGCGTCATTATAGATAGGCGATTTTATCCAGCTGTATTTTTCGCCTGTTTTGAGATAGGCAATACCGTCTGCACGTTTGTCTAGCCCTGTATAGTGTGGCACGGTAGCGCCCTCATAAGGGTGCAGAGGTTTGTCCCCTTCGTACCATGAGTGCGTCACATCCTCGGCGATTTTGGCTTCATCGAGTGGTATGAGCGTCGAAAGGTCGCCGTTCATCACTACGCCACTTGGGAAAAGCAGAGCCGATTTGTAAAAGCCTGTATCGTCCAGACGGAAATCGCCATAGCTCATGAAATTGAGCAATCCGCCCCCCGTACCGCCTACGCCATTGCCACCTACATGGTGGCTAAAAGTCGCCTTGCTGTCGGTCGCTTCGCCTGCGTAAACCGTCCCTGCCATATAGACATCGGGTAGATAGGCTTGTTTGACAAATTTGCGCCCTTCGAGCAAGAGCTGTTTAAAGAGTGCAATACGTGCAGGATTTTGAATATCTTGGACACAGGTGACGCCCCCTACGACGATGCTTTGAGGGTGTGGGTTTTTACCACCGAAAATCGCCTGCATTTTTGCCATATCGCGTTGCAAATCAAGCGCTAGCAAGTAGTGCGCTACCCCAAGGAGGTTTTGTTCTGGGGTGAGTTTATAGTGTGGATTGCCCCAATAGCCGTTGCCAAAAATACCCAAACGACCCTGCTTGACGAATTTGGCTACGCGCTCTTGAATCTCGCGAATTTGGCTCTCGCCATCGATGAAGGGGGTTTCGCCCGCTACTTTTGCCCATTTGCGTGCCTCTGCCGCTGTTTTGGCAGGATCAGCCGAAAGCGCAGAGACGACATCGACGAAGTCCAACGCATGCAAATGATAAAAATGCACCACGTGGTCATGCACATACAACGCGCCTTGGATGAGATTGCGTACGATGCGCGCATTTTTGGGGATGGTCACATCGAAAGCATCTTCGACCGCTTCGATAGAGCGTTGGTAGTGGGTACCTGTACACACCCCACAAATACGCATCGCCAAGAGTCCGCAATCGCGAGGATCTCGTCCTTGCAAAATGGTCTCGATACCGCGAAACATGGTCGATGCGCTGTAGGCATCTACGATTGTGTTGTTCTCATCGATGACTGCCTCGATACGCAAATGCCCTTCGATACGCGTGATAGGGTCTATAACTATATGCTTTTTCATACGTTTGCTCCTGCTTCTTCTTTTTTGCCTGCCAATGCACTAGCCGCCGCGTGTACCGCAATACCAATACCTGCCGCAGTTAACATGCCCAATCCAAACTCATCGACCGATTTTTCGACACCACCACCAGGGGCTTTGATATTCGCATCTGCCACGGGGCGTTCAAAGGCGTATTTATCCCAAAAATCGGGCTCACTACACCCAATACAGCCACGACCTACACCGATGGGCCAGTTGACCGCTTCGTTGTAGCGTACTATCGAGCAGTTGTTGTAGGTCATAGGACCTTTGCATCCCATTTTGTAGAGACAGAAGTTGTTTTGTGCGCCTGTGTCGCCCCACTCCTCGACGAACTCACCTGCATCGAAGTGCGCGCGACGTTCACAATTGTCATGGATACGGTATCCGAAGGCGAATTTGGGTCGTAGCAAGTTATCTAGCTCAGGCACTTGACCTGTCATGAGATAGTGTAGCACCACGCCTACCATATTGGCAGGGTTGGCAGGACACGCAGGGATATTGATGATAGGTTTGCCCTTGACCACCTCCATGACACCTACGGCACCTGTAGGATTGGGCGAAGCCGCCGCCACGCCCCCAAAAGTCGCACAACTGCCTACCGCTACGATAGCCGCCGCATCTTTGGCGACACGTACGAGATGGTCATGGAAAGTCTCGCCACTCGCGCCAATGGTGCCGTATTGCCCACCCATGCCCATGGGAATCGAGCCTTCGACGAAGAGCAAATAGCGCCCTTTGAAGTGCTCTATCGCCTCTTCCAACTGCTTTTCTGCTTGGTGACCGCTGGCGGCTTGGAGGGTCTCATGAAACTCTAGGGAAATTAGGTCGAGTACCAATTCATCGATTTTGGGTCCATCGCTACGCAAAAGCGCTTCGGAGTTACCCGCGCAATCTTGCAGCTCTAGCCAAATCACAGGTGCGCGGTTCATCAGCATCGCAGCTTCCGCGACCAAGGGCGTGAACATCGAGGGCAACATCAGCGCCGCAGTTGTGGCACTCGCCCACTTCATAAAGTCACGTCTATCGATGCCGTGGTCGTCAAGTACCTCCATCAAATCGAGACGGTTCACCGCTTTTTGGGTGCGAACCGCTTGCAGACGCGCTTCACACGATGCATAGAGCGCCTCGTAATAGGCGTCACCTCGGTTGGTATCGACACTGGCACTCTTCCACGTAAAACGCTTGGTTGCCTCATCAGTCGTTGGGGTCATGATCTCCTCCTTCTTTGGATAAATGAACACTCATTCAGCCATTCTAGGAGCGTATAACTTAAACAAATATTTAAAAAATAAAAGTAAGTTTAAAAAGATTATTTATTATAAAAATTTTGGACTGACGCTAATCGACCAGCACAATGCCCAGCGAACTCATCATCGCCAAGGCATCGTAGCGCCCCATTTTGGCACCTTTGAGGTGGCAGGTGCGCATATCCAGCAGCAGATTTTCACACCCCGAAAAGTCAGCATTTTCCAGATGCGTATCCCAAAAAAGCGCACCCTCCATATCGCTGTGGCTGAAATTGGCGTTTTGGAGTTTGGCTTGGCGAAAATCGACCTCTTTGATACGGCACTCTTTCATGACGGTATTGGGTATTGAGAGACCAAAAAAGCTAGAGTCGTTGAGCAACGAACCACGAAAGCGCATCGGTTCGACCTCCAGACGGCTCTGCCAATCGCATTTGGTCCAGTCGATGCCTATCATTTTGCACTCGATAAATTCGACATCGCTAAATTGTGTATTGGGGAGTTTGAGCAACGAAAGATTGCAGTTCTCAAAACGGCATCGGATGAACCTGCACGAGGAGAATTGAGACTCACTCAAATCGCACCCTACAAAAGTGCAATCCTCGAAATCGGATTTGGAGATTTTGCTTTTTTGAAGCACCACATTTTCAAAACGCTCCTCAAAAGCGTCCATTTTGTCGGTGAATACGCTCATCGACTAGAAAGTAAAATTGATGGTTTTATCGAAGTGTTTTTCGACCTTTTGGTTGAGCATCATGAGTAGCTCTCTAGCATCGACACTGTCATCGGGGTAGCTTACAATCGTATCGACATCATGTTTTTCCACGAAGACCTCTAGCCCCTCGAGTACCTTTTTGGCACCGTTCCAATCAGTATAGGGCAAGAGCAAAATGAAGTCATCACCCATCGTAAAAATCGCATCGGAGTCGCGCAGGACTTTTTTGAAAACCTGCACAATCATCTTTTGGTCACCGCCCGTATACTCAAAGAAGAGTATCGAGAACTCCACTTCGTCACTCGTGTCGAACCGTTTTTTCAATCCAATGTGGTGTTTGATAAGGCTATAGAGGCTATTGACGGGGAAGTGTACGGCGGCCACGATGACTCCTTGCGGTGTGATATGGCGGTGAGTATAGCATGTTTGAAGTTTGAAAAAAATTTCTGTGAAGGTGGGGCAAACTACCCCTTCGTAGGGGTTTTGAGCCTATTATTTTGAATCGCATCGATGCGCTTCAACGCTTTTTCGTAATCGGCTTTGATTCTAATAGGTGATAGGTGTGGCTCCTCATTTTATTCAGCTCATACCACTATGTGTATATAATACCGCCAAATTTGCACGTCATTTCAGGGGGATGCTCCATGTCTACAATGACAAAAGAAGAGATTTTGACTTTTCTGGCGCAGCACAAAAAAAGCTTTGAGCGCAAATATCACGTTTCACAAATGGCGATTTTTGGCTCCTTCGCACGAGGTGAGCAACATGAAAAGAGTGATGTTGACATTATCTATACTCTAAGCGAAGGCTCCAAACTCTCTTTCGATGGGTATATCGAGCTGGAAAATGAACTCAACAATGCTTTTGGGACAAAGGTCGACCTTGTCAACGCCAAAAAATTCAATCCCCTGGTTATGCTAGAAGCTTCAAAAGATTTGATTTATGTTTGATTCCAAGAATTTGCTCTATATTTTGACGATTTTGGAAGCTATCGAAAAGATAGCTCTTTATTGCCAAAAATTTGAGGATGAAGAGGCTTTTTACAATGCGGACAAACAGCTCTATTTCAACGCAACGGTCAATCTCCTCATTGCTATCGGTGAAGAAAACAAAAAAATCGATGACAACCTCAAAACATCACCCATTATAAATTGGAAAAACCTCTCTGCAATGCGGGATAAAATATCGCATGATTATCGTGGTGTAGATGAGAGTATCGTATGGAATGTCGTCCAAGAGTATCTTCCCAAACTGAAAATCACCCTCATTGAGATGATTCCAAAAATTGAGAATCATGCTACATTTTTGGATGAAGCGTTAAAAAGCCCCTACTATGAAGATTTGGGGTATCTTCGAGAGCGCTCCTAATTTCATTTGTCCGAGCTTTTTCGCGAAATAAAAGAGCGCAAACTACCCCTTCGCAGGGGTTTTGACCTCATAAAGTTGGCAATTTTGCCCACTGCTTTGGCGTACCGCCATGCTAGGATGCACGAGCGATTTGAATCCATACGCTCTACAGCCATGGGGTTGCCTCGCCTCCCACGTGACAAAATAGTGCACACACCGTAGGCAGTTGATACGCTCTCTCATGTCACACTACTTCTTGCTGAAGATTTTTTCGGCCCACGCCGTAATAGGACCACGAAGGACTTTGGTGAGACGCAAGGCAAAGAGCTGTACCTCATCGTGTGCCACCATCGAGGCGGCGAGCAAGGTAGTCAAGGCGTTGGTGTGTTTGTTGACATAGATATTATCGATTTGTTTGTTGGAGCCTAGGATGATGACCTTGCTAGAGGCATCGATACGTGAGAGCACCATTTGCATGGTTTTGTTGGACATATTTTGCGCCTCATCGATGATGACGACCGCTTGGGAGAGGGTGCGTCCGCGCATCTCACCCACCCACATCGTCGAAATCATATAGCGCTCTAGCATCTCTTTTTTGCGCAGTTCCAGCTCTTGTTCGCTCAAACTAGCTACCACGAGAGGATTGTTTTTGTCGCGGTTTTTGCGCTGTTTTGCCAGAATGATATGCTCGATAGAGTCCATGAGCGGGTGGTTGTAGATGCGAAATTTCTCTTCAAGCCCCGGTAGATACCCCACATCTTCGCCCTTGTCGGTGCTCTCAATGGAGTTGCGAATATAGATAATTTTTTGTTGCATTTTTTGGCGGACAAGTTTGATAGCGCCACTCAAAGCTAAAAGCGTTTTGCCGCTACCAGCCATCGCTTCTACGATGATGATATTGCGCAGGGGACTTCCCAACGCATAGGAGAAGAAGAGCTGCTCTTTGTTGAGAGGCACGACATCTTGGTCACGTAGCTCGATTTCGTTGAGCAGGACGATGCGACCGTTTTCGACAGCGCACAAGATAATCTGGTCAGAGTCGATGACGCTAAATTCGTAGGCGTAGTAGTGCGGTCGATAGTCGATGTCAAACTGCTCGATAAGGGCATTGGGGAGCGATTCGAGGGCTGAAAAGGGGATGGCGATTTTGCGCACAAAGGCAAACTCATCGACCTTTTGCTTGGTACCGTTGAGGCTTTGGGCATCCAGACCTAGGCTAATGGCGCGTAGGCGTGCCATCATATCCATCGAGAGGAAGGTGATGCTTTGTTTGAGGTAGTGTTGCAAATCCACGCCTACCTCCAAAATCTTGCGGTCGTTGAGAATGCTAGGGGAGATGGTGCGGTCTTCGCAATGGTAGTGCGTCTTGGAGACGATTTCGACTGTGGCACTGCCGCTAGGGTGCGTCACATCCAGCCGCACAATACGCAAGGTCGCATCGATGGTAGTATCGCGTAGTGCTGCCTCTTCAAGCAGGCGTGCGAAGGTGCGCGCTTGGAAATTTATCTCATCGTAGCCCGATTTTTTGGCATCGATTTCGTCGATGACGGTCTCTGGAATGATGATGAGATTGCGCGAATTTTGTGCCAACAAAAAGAGATTGGTGGCATCTTCTAGCAGGATATTGGTGTCGAGTAGGTAATATTTTTCAAACATGCGTTATCCTAGCCTAAGCATCATTAAGTAATAATTTAGCCCACTTAAAGAATAAAAATTCTCTCAAAAGAAATAGCTTGAACCTCTCCACACCGCCAAAGACGATTTACCTCGACGACTACACGCCTCCTAGCTACACCATCACCCATGTCGATTTGACCTTCGTGCTCGACCCACACGACACCCACGTCACCTCTATCCTCTATGTCCGACGTAACGGCGTACACCAACACCCCTTGGTACTCAATGGCGAACACCTCACGCTTGAACGCGTCATGCTCGATGATGAAGTACTCGAACCAAGCGCCTATGTGCAAAGCGACACCTCGCTCACACTCTATCCTACTCACGAAGAGTGCGTCATCGAGATAGCCAACCGCATCAACCCCAGCGCCAACAAAGCGCTCGATGGACTCTATATGTCGGAGGGGATTTTTTGTACCCAAAACGAGCCTGAGGGGTTTCGACGTATCACCTACTACCTCGATAGACCCGATGTGATGGCAATCTTTTCGACACGCATCATCGCCCCCAAAGAGAGCTTCCCCGTGCTACTCTCCAATGGCAATCTCATCGAAGAGGGTGACCTAGAACAAGGGTATCACTACGCCTTGTGGGAAGACCCCTTTCCCAAACCTAGCTATCTCTACGCTCTAGTAGCGGGCAATTTGGGGCGCGTGCACGACAGCTTCACCACGATGCGCGGACGCACCATCGATTTGGATATCTATTGCGATATAGGCAACGAATCCAAATGCGATTTCGCGATGGCATCGCTCAAAAAAGCGATGGCGTGGGACGAGGAGCGCTTTGGGCGCGAATATGACCTAGAGCGCTATATGATTGTCGCGGTCGATGCCTTTAACATGGGCGCGATGGAGAACAAGGGACTCAATATCTTCAACTCACACTACGTCCTAGCCAACCCTCAAAGTGCCACCGATAGCGATTTCATGGGTATCGAGAGCGTCATTGGACACGAATATTTTCACAATTGGACGGGCAATCGCATCACCTGCCGCGACTGGTTTCAGCTCACACTCAAAGAGGGCTTGACCGTCTACCGCGACCAAGAGTTCAGCGCTGACCTCAACGACGCCGATGTACAGCGCATCGGTGAAGTAGCGCAACTGCGCCAACGCCAATTCCCTGAGGATGCTTCGGCTACGGCTCACCCTATCAAGCCACGTAGCTATATCCAAATCAACAATTTTTACACCGCGACCATCTACGAAAAGGGTGCGGAAGTGATTCGTATGTTGGAGCATATTTTGGGGCGTGAGGGGTTCAAAAACGGCATGGATCTCTATTTTGCCACCTTCGATGGGCAAGCGGTGCGCACCGAGGATTTCTTGTGGGCGATGGGCGAAGCAAACGGCTACGATACGACGCAATTCGCGCGATGGTACAGCCAAGTAGGTACTCCTATCGTGCGTGTCGAGACGCACTACGATGCCACCCAATCGCATTTTTCACTCACGCTCTTTCAAGAATCTCCAGAATCCTTGGTCATTCCGCTCTCGATGGCACTCATAGGAGAGGGTCAAACTTCGCACGCATCGATGCTCATTTTTGACCAAAAAGTGCAAACCTTTAGCTTCGATGGCATTGCGCAAGAGCCCTATCTCTCGATAAATCGCGGCTTTTCTGCCCCCATCATCCTCGATATGCATCCACGCAAAGGCGCTTTGGGGTATCTGATGAAGCACGACAGCGACGCATTCAATCGCTACGAAGCCGCCCAAGAGTACGCCTTGGTCGTCATGGACAGACTCTACGATGCCGCACTTTCAGGCATGCAAATGTCTGTAGAACCCGCCTACATCGAGGCGTTTGGAGCGATTTTAAGCGACGCTCTCATGAGCAATGCTATCAAAGCCAAAATGGTCGAAATACCCACCATCGACCGCATGATGCAACGCCACGTCGATATCGATATTGGCGCACTTTATGGCGCACGAGAATTTTTGCGCACCACCTTGGCAGGGGCATTTGAAGAGGAGCTTTACGCCATAGCATCGAGCATCCACGCCTCTACCTACACGCTGGATAATGCTAGCATCGGCAGTCGCGCCTTGAAAAACTCTCTCATGCAGCTTTTGGGAGCCTTGGGCAATGCACGTATCGTCCAAAAAGCGTATACCAATTATGAAAACGCCACTAATATGACCGACCGCTTTGCGATGCTCTCGCTTTTGTCACATATCGATTGCCCTGAACGTGTCGCTTCGCAAGAGCATTTTTATGCCACCTACGCCCACGATACCTTGGTGATGAACAAATACCTCGCCGTCATCGCCCAAAGCACGCTTCCTGAGACTCCCGCACGGGTCAAAGCGATGCAAAACGATGCCGTCTATGACCCAATGGTGCCCAATTTGGTGCGTGCACTCATAGGAAGTTTCGCCAAAAATCACCGCTATTTTCACAGTATCGATGGGAGCGGATACGCTTTTATCGCCGACAAAATTATCGCGCTTGACCTTTTTAACCCTCAAATTGCATCGTCGTTGGCGCTTGCCTTTCGTATCATGGGACGCCTCAACCAAACCCAACAAACTCTCATGCGCAAAGAGCTGGAGCGTATCCTAGAGGTCGAAAACCTCTCAAGCAACCTCTATGAAATCGTGGCAAAACTCCTCAACAAAGCCTAAAAATGTCCTCGATACTTCTTTCGCCCTTCCAAGAGCACCGCGCCAAAACCTTGGCGGCGATGCCACAACGTTCACTGCTAATAGCTAGCAGTGCCAAGCCCAAAGTACGCAGTGCCGATACGCACTACCCTTTTCGTCAAGAGAGTAGCTTTTACTACTTGACAGGAGTGGAGGAGGATAGCGCGATGGTGGTGCTACTCAAAGGGGTCGCCACGACGCAGACCCTGCTTTTTGTCCACCCCAAAGACCCAGCCAAAGAGCTGTGGGAGGGGGTGCGATTGGGCGTAGAGGCGGCGCAAGCGACTCTGGGGTTTGACCGTGTTGCCTCGATAGAGGAGTTCGATACGCTTCTCAAAGAGCTTTTGATAGGATGCGATACGCTCTATATGGCACCCAAAGAGCCACATCGACGCGCCATCGAAAAGGCGATTGCGCATGCCTCTACGAGCAAAACGCACTTCGCTCTTATCGATACTATAGTCCATATCGATGCACTCATGATGCCTCTACGTCGTACCAAAAGCGCGTGGGAGATAGCGCAAATCCAACACGCTTTGACCCTCACCCAAAAGGCGCACCATGCAGCAATGGCGATGGCAAACCCGACGCTCTATGAGTACAACATCCAAGCCCTCGTAGAGTATATCTTCACCTCACACGGCGCCAAAAGCGATGCCTACACTACCATCGTAGCCTCTGGCAACGGCGCCAACACCCTGCACTACACCGCCAATGACAAAGCACTCAAAAACGGTGCAATGATACTGCTCGATGCAGGAGTGGCATGGGGCAATTATGCCAGCGATATTACGCGCACCTTCCCTGTCAATGGTAAATTTTCCAGTGCCCAACGCGAACTCTACACTATCGTCCTAGAGGCGCAATATGCGGCATTGGGGGCTATTGGCGCAGGTGCACTTCGCACCCATATCAACACCCAAGCGGTGCGTGTCCTCACCCAAGGGCTTATCGATATAGGTGTACTCAAAAGTAGCCTCGATGAGGCGATAGAAAAGGAGCTTTTCAAGCCCTACTATCCGCACGGCATTGGGCATTTCATGGGTCTGGATGTCCATGACCCTATGCGCTACAAGGATAGTACGGGAGCGGAATTAGCACTTCTCATAGACGATGTGATTACTATCGAGCCGGGGCTTTATCTGCCCATCGATGACCCCGCTGTGCCTGAGGCTTTTCGAGGGATGGGCGTGCGTATCGAGGATGATATTTGGGTGCAAAAAGAGGGGTATATCAATATGAGCCAAGCCATCGCCAAAACCCTCGACGAGGTCGAAGAGGCGTGCCAAAAAAGCGTCTATGACTATATCTAGCCTGTAATACAAAAGTTCACGAAATGAGTGTACAATAGTGCACTTATTGGCAGGGGGAGTGCATGACCATTTTAGTCATTGATGATAGCCCAGAGGTGATTTCGACGCTCGTAGGATTGCTAGAGGATAGCTATACACTCAAAGCCGCAACCGACGGCAAAAAGGCATTGGAGTATCTGCACAGCGATGCCAAAAACATCGATTTGATACTTTTGGATATTTTGATGCCAGGGGTCGATGGATACGAGGTGTGCCGCCGTATAAAAAAAGAGCCTGCAACTGCCCATATTCCTGTTATTTTTCTCACTGCGCTTGAAAAAATCGAGGATATTCTCCTGGGGTTTGAAATGGGTGCGGTTGATTATGTGACCAAACCTTTTGAGCCTGTGGTACTCAAAGCGCGTATCAACACCCATATCGAACTCAAAAAAGCCCAAGACACTCTACGCGAAGAGCTTGCCGTCAAAGAGGAGCTGCTCCTCATCCAATCGAGAATGGCACTTTTGGGGCGTATGTTTGAGGATGTGGCGCACCAGTGGAAGCAACCCCTCTCGATTATCTCCTTCACCTCCTCCAATTTGCGTATGGATTGGGATATGGGACATTGCGATTTTGACAAAGCCAAGGCGGCGCTAGAGAGCATCGATGCTGCGGTGGGGTATCTCTCGCAAACCCTCACCGACTTTCGAGAACTCCTCTACGACAGCGCCCAAAAAGAGCATTTCGGTATCGTCGCACAGACAAGCAAAGCGCTCAAACTCCTCTCTAGCAAACTGCGCAATCGCAACATCACCGTGACACTGCCGCAAAACGAGGCGAACCTTTTGGGGTTCAAAAACGCCTTTTTACAGCTCATCACCAATATCTTCACCAACGCCATCGAAGCACTAGAGCGCATCGAGACCCCACGCACTATCGATATCACCCTAGAGGCATCACCCGATGTAATCGATTTGCGCATATGCGACGACGCACACGGTATCCCAGCGCAACATTTGGAACGTATTTTTGAAAAACACTTCACCACCAAAAGCTTCCAAGAAGGGAGTGGCTTGGGTCTGTATCTATGCCGTCAAATCATGGAAAAACAGTTCAACGGCACCATCGAAGCGCACAACAACGGCACCCAAGGCGCCTGTTTTCACATGCGCTTTATTCGTCCTATCGAGGAGTAGCAGTTGCGCCATTTGTGGGTGCTTTTGGGGCTTATCGCACACCTTTGGGGCGCACCCTTGGCACTCACACCCGATGAAAAGGCGTGGCTCGATGCGACACCGCGCATAGAAATTGGGGTGATGTACGGCTGGGAGCCTTTGAGTTTTGTCGATTATCGTGGGCACATCATGGGCATCTCCGTCGATTTGCTTGGCGCTATGAACGCCCATCTAGGGGGCAAAATCGCCATTGTAGGCGGACAGTGGGATACCATCTACGAAAAGGCAAAAAGCGGCACATTGCACGCCATTATGGATATCACGCCCAATCTCGAGCGCGAAGCTTTTTTCAATTTCACCAAGCCCCATTTGCACATACCTCACGCTATTGTCACCGCCCAGTCATCGCCTCCCGTTTTGGCACTGCGCGAGTTAGAGGGCAAAATCTTGGCGCTCGAAAAGGGCTTTTTTACCAATACCTATGTGCAAAAAAACTTCCCCAAAATCCGTATCAAAAACTACGCCAACACCACCGAGTGTCTCGATGCAGTGATGCGCGGTGAAGCGCACGCCTATGTGGGCAATCGTGCAGTCGTAGAGTACAAAATCAAGCAAGAGTGGCTCGATAGTCTCAAAATCGATGGGCTGGATACGACACGTACAGGCTCGATGTTGGCATTGGGTGTCGCCAAAATGCATACGCCGCTAGAGTCTATCCTCCAAAAAGCCTTCGATGCGCTAGGCGAAGAGGAGAAAAATGCCATTTTTGCCCATTGGGCACGTCAAAAGTGGATAGATTTGGCACTCACTGCCCAGGAGCAAGCGTGGCTTGCCGCTCACCCGCAAGTGAACTATGTGTGTGACCCCAAGGGGATGCCTTTTATGAGTATCGATGCCAACGGCACCCAACAAGGCATCATCGCCAAAGAGATGCAAAAAATTGCCAACTTAACACACACGACCTTCCAACAGCGCTCCTTTGTCTCATGGCGCGAAGCACTCCACGCCGCACAAACGGGCGACATCGACATCATCGTCGATGCCCTAGAGGGCTCATCGCTAAGCGATACACACCTTGCAGTACCCACACCCGTCAAAACCCCCATCGTCATCGTCGCGCAAAAGGGCAAGCACGACCACTTTGTAGCGGATTTGGCGCAACTGCACGGCAAAAGTATCGCGATGGTCAAGGAGTACGGCTACGCCAAAGCGCTTTTGGCAAATTATCCAGACCTGCACTACTACCCTGTCGAGGATGTTTACGAGGCGTTGGAGGCGGTGGCTATTGGCAAATACGATGCTGCATTGGCACCCTTAGCGATGGCTACGCACGCCATTTATGAGCAAGGTGTCGACAATCTGCAAATCATTGGCAAAACCGATGCCACCATGACCGTGGCACTTTGGGTGCGTCAAGCCCACGCCCCTTTGGCGTCGATTTTGGAAAAGGCACTCAAAGAGAGTAGCTTCGCGCGCTACGACACGATGCTCTCCCAATGGGAAGAGGTGGTGGCAAAACCGCGCATCGACTACCTGCTCATCGCGGAGGTGTTGGGCACCCTTGCGTTGCTGATGTTGGGACTGTTTTTGTGGAATTTTTCGCTCAAACGCACCGTAGCACGCAAAACCCAAGAGCTTTTAGCCTTCAACCAAAACCTCGAAAAAATTGTCCAAGAGCGCACCCAAGCACTCCAAGAGGCGACCCAAGCAAAGAGCCGATTTTTGGCAAACATGAGCCATGAGATACGCACCCCTATGAATGCCATTATCGGGATGAGCTATTTGGCACTCCAAAGCACCCAAGAGCCCTCTACACGCAATTACATCGCCAAAATCGAGCGTGCTGCGAAAAATTTGTTGGGTATTTTGAACGATATTTTGGATGTCTCCAAAATCGAAGCGCGCAAAATGGAGCTAGAGGTGGCACCTTTTGCTTTTGGTGCCATGATGCAAAGCGTCGAGGAGCTTTTCGCACTCAAAGCGCAGGAAAAAGGTGTCGCACTTACCTTTGCCATCGACCCTACGATTCCTAGTGTCGTCGTGGGGGATGCCTTGCGCCTCTCTCAGGTATTGGTCAATCTCATAGGCAATGCGCTCAAATTCACCTCCCAAGGTTCTGTCACCGTCACCGCGCGTCTCAAAACCCTCGATGAGGAGACGTTGCGCCTCTCTTTTGAGGTGCAAGACTCTGGGTGCGGTATCGACGAGGCCTTTTTGCCCCATATTTTTGACCCTTTTGCCCAAGGCGACGCCTCTGTCACGCGCCATTTTGGAGGTACGGGATTGGGATTGGCTATTTGTCAATCGCTCGTAGCGCAAATAGGCGGCACACTGGGCGTAGAGAGCCGTGTAGGCGAAGGTTCGCGCTTCTTTTTTGAGGCAAAACTCTCTCGTGCTTCGCAAGCACAAACTGCGCACATCGTAGCCGCACAGCACCCCAAACCTATCCAAATGGCGCAAACCATCGCAGGCAGACGTATCTTGGTCGTCGAGGATAATGAACTCAACCAAGAGCTAGCGATGGCGCTTCTCAAACAAGCCGCAATGGAGGCGCATCTGGCACGTAACGGTCAAGAGGCACTAGACAAAGTTGCGCACCACAATTACGACGCGATTCTTATGGATATTCAAATGCCTGTCATGGACGGTATCGAGGCGACCAAACGCCTGCGCGCAATGGGGTACACGCTCCCCATCATTGCCATGACCGCGAGCATTCACGAAGGCGAAAAGCTTTTGGAGCTTGGTATGGATGACCTCCTGCTCAAGCCCATCGATGTGGCAAATTTTTATGCACTCTTGGAGAAATATCTAGGCACCTCTGCACCTCAAATGCCCGCCCAACCCTCCCGTGCGCTTACTATCGAGGGGATTGAGTATGACAAAGCATTGGCACATATGGGAGGGGATGAAGCTTTGCTAGAGGCGCAATTACGCGGTTTTGTCCAGACACATCGCACCTTTATCGACCAATTGCAAAGCGCCCTTGTGCAAGGTGACAGCACCACAGCACTGCGCATGGCACACACCCTCAAAGGACTTTGCGGTACTTTGGGTGCTACGGCTACAGCGCAAAAGGCCCGTGCTGTCGAGACGCATCTTCGAGAGCATGGTATCGATACAACACTATCGTCTCTTGTGACAGCCCTTCAGGGTGCACTAGAGAGGCTTTTGGACGCTATTACAGCCGCACTTCCCTCCCCCTCTACGCCTCTCTTCACGCTCGATAGCGATATCGACAAAGAGGCCAAACGGCTCGATGAAGAGCTTTTGGCGCTCGATACGCAAGCGTTGCATACGGTGGAGCTTTTTGTGGAGGCAGTAGGAGCGAAGGGGTGTGAGAATGCCCCTTGCGAGGCACTGCGCGAGGCAGTCAAACACTTTCGATTTGATGAAGCCAGAGCGCTTTTAGGAGAGATTATTTCGCGGCGTAGGGGATGAGTTTGACGCCTTGACGTTGTGCCGCCATGACGCCGCCTTGCAAATCGATGACGTTGTAGCCATTTTTGCCTAGGAAGTTGGCGACCATTTGACTACGACTGCCTGTGCGGCAAATGAGTGCAAAGGTCTCACCCTTTTTGACGTGACTATCGAGCGCTTTGAGAAAAGCATTGATGTTGTATTGGTTACGCTCATCGAAGAAGGTCAAAGGGATAGAGTTTTTGACGATACCCGTTTGGCTCCACTCTGTTGCGGTACGAATATCGATAATCTTAATTTTTTTATCCAAAAAGCTTGGAGTGACAGGCTCATGGGTGACACCCGCCCACGCCAACAGTGCGGTCAAAAGCAACAGAACAAAACTTCGCATAAAAACTCCCAATTATTTTTATGCAAATTATAGTTTGCCCTTATAAAAGTAGCATTAAACCCTAGGGCTAATCGACGACTCGACGCTCCACGTGCGCAGGGATACGCACCACCACTTCATAGGCAATGGTGCCTGCGCTTGCTGCCCATGTGCGTGCATCATCATAGATGCACAGCGGTGAGGTTTGGCTCTCGACGCTAATATTGTCCATCGATACTCTCCCCAAGAGTCGCTCGCCCCCAGAGAGTCGATGGGTATGACCGTCACGTAGACGCAAAAGCCCATCAGCATACCCAGCATCGTAGGTCGATACCGTCATGGGCGCACCACACACCGCTGTGCCGTCATAGCCGATGCGCTCACCTGCTTGTAGGTCGCGTGTGGCGATTTTGTCCGCCCAAAGCGAGAGCACTGGACGCAAAGCAGGCACACCAAAAACCTCTGGCATTTGGAGTAATCCATACAGCGCAATACCTACGCGCACCATGTCGCGGTGATTTTGGGTGCGAAATGCCGCCGCTGAATTGGCACTGTGGAAGCGTGGCATGGGTAGAGTGTGCGCCTCGATAAAGGCTTTGACGCGCGCCACAACAGCATCGAAACGCTTTTCCTGCCAAAAGTAGTCGCTGTTAAGTCCATCAGCACTGCGATGGTGGGTGAAGACTCCTGCAAGCACGAGAGAGTGAGCCACGACACGCTCCAATGCACGCTCGACCTCCTGCATCGCAATACCGTTGCGGTGCATGCCCGTGTCGATTTTGAGTTCTATGCGTGTGCCTGCTGGAAATTGCTCAAGTGCTTCGAGGCTATTAATTGCAATATGCCAGTGGCTTGGGAGCGTTGCGAGGGGTGCTGTTTGCGCCAAGAGCAAGATACTCTCATAGGGTTGCGCAATTTGTGAAGCTTCACGGCTATCGCGCACCACTGCGTGACGTACACCCGCTTCGTAACAAAGGCGGCTCATGAGCGCCGTATCGTGCCCGTAGGCGTTGTCTTTGAGTACGACGGCAAGTTTATCGATGCTACCTGCTTGATGGGCAAGGATCTCGAGGTTGTGGCGAAGGGCGGTAGGGGAAATATGTACGATTGGCATGCGCCATTTTAGCGCTTTTTGATGCGCTTTTGACCCCTTTTACCCCAAAAAGTAAAGGCATCAGCTACAATATCTTTATACTTTCATCACAAAGCACTTACATTGACCCAAAAAAATTTCAAACTCATTTTTACCCTCTATTTCATCACCTTCGGGATAGTCATTACCCTTTTTAGCTCCTTTGTCAGCTATGAACTGCAACTTGTCAATATCAGCGAAAGCATCGATAAGAGCGCAGAAGAGATCTCTTTTATCAAAAAAATACATACGCTCAAACCCGATATCGAAAAGCTTGACTCTCTCCTCGTAGCGCTCTCTAGCGACAAGGCACTGCACAGCTATCTCCAACACCCTACCAAAGAGGCAAAAGCGCAAAGCAGCAATGTTTTTTATACCGTTGCGATGTCCAATCATCTCATCATGCAAGCTCGCTATATCGATGAGACGGGCAAAGAGCACATACGCATCGACCGCACCAACAGCTCGAGTCTGCCGTTTGCTATCGAGGAAGCAAAATTGCAAGATAAAAGCGGACGGGACTATTTTCAAATCGTTCGCAAAATGAAGCCTGATACACTTTGGCACTCCAAAATCGACCTCAATATCGAAAACGGCAAAATAGAGATACCCTACAAACCGACCTTTCGCATAGCTACGCCCATCTATCTCAACGAGAAGTTCAAAGGAATCGTTATCGTCAATATTTTGATCAACGAAACCATCGACAATATAAGCAAATCAACTGTTTTTGATCACTACATCATCGATAAAGAGGGCAATTTCATCCTGCATCCCGATGAGCGTTTTTCATGGTCCAAATACAGTGGCTCCTCTATCAAGCTTATCGATGTATTCCCTCTCAACGCTTCGGAAATTCTCTCTGGAGAGAGCAAAGGGGAGTATTTCTACGCCTACTCGCTCGATGACGTACTCCAAAATGACGACAATGCGCGTTTGATTCTCAAACCCAAACAAGAGTACATCGATTTGCTCTTCATGTCCAATATCAAAGCCTCTATTTTTATGATACTTTTGAGCATTGTGCTGAGTATCCCATTGGCAATGTACGCCGCCATCACCCCCTCCAAACTCCAAAGAGCACTTGTCCTCTCCAACGAAGACCTTGTGCGTTTTGCTGACATCATCGACCGCTATGTGTTGACCATCACGACCAAGACAAACAGCATCATCACCGCGGTGAGTTCCGCCTATGTCAAACTCTCAGGCTACTCAAAAGAAGAGCTAATCGGACAAAAAACCAATATTTTGCGACACCCCTCAACCCCAAAAAAAGTGCATCAAGAGCTATGGAATACCATTGGAGAGGGTCAAGAGTGGAAAGGCGAACTGCAAAACAAGCACAAAGATGGAAGTGGCTATTGGATTGATCAAAGCATCATTCCACTCAAAGATGAAAAGGGCTCACTTCTTTCGTATATGTCAGTAGGAATCGATATCACTTCAAAAAAAGAGCTAGAGACACTCTCTGTGACGGACAGGCTCACCGCTATTTTCAACCGTCGCAAACTCGATGAATTGTTGAGCGTAGAGTCCCAAAAAGCCAAACGCTATGAGCGACCTTTAAGTCTGCTCATCATCGACATCGACTATTTCAAAAAAGTCAATGATACCTTCGGACATCAAGTCGGAGATACTACACTCCAAAGCGTCGCGACACTCTTGCAACAAAATATCCGCAACAGTGACCACGTAGGCAGATTTGGCGGGGAGGAGTTCATGGTGATTTGTCCCGAAACTGACAGTGACCACGCCTCTGCCTTGGCTGAAAAATTGCGTCTGGCAATCGACCAATACTCCTTCGAGACATTGGGTCATGCGACCATCAGTATTGGTGTAGCTTCATTGAAACACGAAGAGAGCGTAGAGGCGTGGGTCAAACGCGCCGATTGTGCGCTCTATCGCGCCAAAGAAAACGGTCGTAACCGTATCGAAATCGACGCATAAAATAGAGCGATACTCTCATCTCTTTTAGCGCTTTTTTCGCTAAAATCGCCCCATAAAACCCCCAAGAGGAGAGCGATGATGGCACCGACAATGGTAGCAGAGTGGGAGACGCAAAAGGGTGTCATTATGGCATTTCCCAAGGCAAGCAGTGATTGGGCAGAGTACCTCGATGAGGCACAAACATGCGTCGTAGCCATAGGTCGCGCCATCGCCCAACACGAGCGCCTCATCCTCATCACCGATGATGCGGCATCGACCGCGCCCCACTTCGCAGGTCTGCCAAATGTCGCCATCGTCGAGATGCCCTACAACGATACATGGATGCGCGACTGCTGCGTCATCGCCACACGCGACGACGAGAGAGTCATCTACAACGATTTCGTCTTCACGGGATGGGGTGGCAAATTTGCCGCAAGTGATGACGATGCCATTTCACGCAGACTCTTCGATGCGGGCTATTTCGATGCGCCCATGATTACCTACACTGAGATTCTCGAGGGTGGAGCACTGGAAAGCGACGGCGCGGGGACGATAATGACCACCTCGAGCTGTCTGTGCAACCCCAACCGCAACGGCGGACCCACCAAAGCGACGATGGAAGCGTACCTAGCCGAAAATCTGGGCGCCTCGCGTGTACTGTGGCTGGATTACGGACATTTGGAGGGCGACGATACCGATGGGCATATCGATACCTTGGCACGTTTTTGCAGTGTCGATACCATCGCCTATGTGGGACTACCTGACGAAAGCGATAGCCATTACGCGGCATTTGTCGCTATGGAGCAACAGCTCAAGAGCTTCCGTCAAGCCAATGGCGCCCCCTACCATCTGGTCGCTTTGCCGTTCGTGGCACCGATGCACTACGACGATGAGCGCCTGCCTGCTACGTATGCCAATTTTCTCATCGTGAATGGCGCAGTGTTGGTACCTACCTATGGCGTGCCCCAAGACGACGAGGCGCTTCACATCTTGCAAAATATCTTCATCAATCGTGAAGTGATCGGTATCGATTGCGCGGTGCTGGTACGCCAACACGGAAGCCTACACTGCATGACGATGCAACTACACTAAGGAGTCCCCATGCTAAACGTCGCACTTATCCAACACGCAGTAGCCCCCACCAAGCGCGAGACCATCGCGCGTACCGTCGCGCTCATCGAACGCGCCGCCAAAAAAGCGCAGCTTATTGTCTTGCAAGAGTTACACCAAGATATCTATTTTTGTCAGCATGAAGATACCTGCTATTTCGATTGGGCGCTTGATTTCGATGCCGATGTCGCCTTCTGGTCAGGAGTGGCAAAAGCCAATGATGTGGTGCTCGTCACGTCGCTTTTCGAGGCGCGCGCGATGGGCTTGTACCACAATACAGCGGTGGTGTTCGAGCGCGATGGAAGCGTCGCAGGCAAATACCGCAAGATGCACATCCCCGATGACCCAGGGTTTTATGAGAAGTTCTATTTCACCCCTGGGGATTTGGGTTTTGAGCCTATCGATACGAGCGTGGGTCGATTGGGGGTGTTGGTCTGCTGGGATCAATGGTACCCCGAAGCGGCACGTCTCATGGCACTACGCGGTGCGCAGATGCTCATCTATCCTACGGCGATTGGGTGGAATCCGCACGATACTATCGAGGAGCAGACACGCCAACGCGACGCATGGGTCACGATTCAGCGTGGGCATGCAGTGGCCAATGGTATCCCTGTGCTTTCGTGCAACCGCATCGGCTTCGAGAGCGACCCTACGGGCGTGCTAGCGGGGACACAGTTTTGGGGCAATAGCTTCGTGGCAGGTCCTCAAGGGGAGCTATTAGCCGTGGCAAACGCTACAGATGAGACTATCCTAGAGGCAGTTATCGACCCTGCACGCACCAAAGCCGTGCGCGATATTTGGCCCTTTTTGCGCGATAGACGTATCGAAAACTATCATGAGATTACGCGCCGTTATATTGATTGAAATTGAATATTTGAGCTACAAAAGAAATTTTGTAGTGAAAATGTAGAAAAAAAGATTTTTTTGAAATTCTTAAGAAGAAGTTTTTGGAAAACTTGAAGGATGGTGCGGATGAGAGGACTTGAACCTCCACGCCTTACGGCACCAGATCCTAAGTCTGGCGTGTATGCCAATTTCACCACATCCGCATGAGGTATTTGTACTGCTTTTATAGGTGGTGCGCCCTAAAGGATTCGAACCTTTGACCGATGCCTTAGAAGGGCATTGCTCTATCCAGCTGAGCTAAGGACGCCCAAAATGGTGCGCCCGATAGGATTCGAACCTATAACCGTCGGATCCGAAGTCCGATACTCTATCCAGTTGAGCCACGGGCGCATCAACCAATAATAATTATCAGTTTTGATTGTTTGTTGTCTATGGGGTGGGTGAAGGGAATCGAACCCTCGACCCTCAGAACCACAACCTGATGCTCTAACCGACTGAGCTACACCCACCATATGCATAAATAAATCTTTTCATGGTCGGGGTGAGAGGGTTCGAACCTCCGGCCCCTTGGTCCCAAACCAAGTACGCTACCAGACTGCGCCACACCCCGAATTTATTTATGAGGTCGCAATTATACTCAAACGACCTTATAGTGTCAATAGCCAAAAAGAATATGGTATCATATCCGCTTTGTCATTCTAGGCAAAAATCCTACGTCAAAGGAGGGCAAATGGCACATCCGAGTTTTTCACGCATCGGCTTTATCATGGCGGCGGCAGGTAGCGCTGTAGGATTGGGGAACGTATGGAAGTTCCCCTATATCACAGGTCAATATGGAGGCGGTGCGTTTGTCTTGGTCTATTTGCTCACTATTTTTCTCATCGGATTTTCGGTCTTGGTTGCGGAGATGTACATCGGAAGCCGTGGCAAAAGCGATACCGTAACAAGTTTCGAGCATCTTGACCCCACACCGCGTAAGCCATGGAAATACGCTGGACTCATGGCGTTCAACGGTCTACTCGTTATGACCTTCTACTCTGTGGTCATTGGATGGATTTTTCACTATATCTTTCTCACTCTCACTCAACCATTACCCACAGATATACCTACAGCACAAGCCAATTTCACCCATCTCACTACGCTAGAACCCTTCTCACAGCTTTTTTGGCACGCCATTGCTACGCTCATCGTCGTTGTGGTGCTCTATCGTGGGGTGAAGGCGGGCATTGAACGTATGAATATGATAATGATGCCCTCGCTGATTGCTATTTTCGTAGGACTTTTGCTCTACTCGATGCAGTTTGGGGAGGCCTTTGTGCGTGCATTGGAGTTTATGTTTTACCCCGATTTTAGCAAGCTCTCTAGCGAAGCCATCGTCAAGGCTATCGGTCACGCCTTTTTCACCCTCTCGATTGGTATGGGCGCCATAATGACCTACTCTGCCGCACTGCCTCACAAGAACAATATCACGCACGCTGCTTTTTGGGTCGCCTTCCTCGATACCGCTATTGCGCTCATTGCGGGTGTGCTTGTTTTTGCCTTTTTGTTTCATTTTGACCAAGAGCCTGCTGTAGGTCCTGGGCTTGTTTTTGCCTCGATGCCTGTCATCTTTTCACAATTAGGCTATATAGGGACGCTTTTGGCGCTGCTTTTTTTTCTCGCACTCTCTTTTGCAGGACTCACCTCTGCGGTGTCACTGACCGAACCTAGCGTAGAGTACCTCATCAACCGTTTTGGCTTTTCACGTCTCAAGGCAGTAGCATGGAGTGGATTGACCTATTTTGGGGTGGGAGTGTTGGTACTGCTCTCACTTGTAGAGGGAACGGACGCGTGGCTCAAAATTGGGGAGCGGTCACTTTTTGGTTTTTTTGAACATATCACAGATGCGATACTTTTACCATTTTCAGGGCTATTAACAGCACTTTTTATAGGATACATTCTGCCCAAAAACGCTCTTCGAGAGCATCTCGAAAAGGAAATGGGGACAAAACTTTATGGTGTTTGGCGTTTTAGCATTCGATACATTGTCCCTGTAGCACTGCTCTTTATGCTTTTGAACCTTACAGGGATTATTGTCGTTTAGCTATAAGAGCAGCAGTAATCTGTTACCTTGTGGACGCGCACATCAAACGATGTGTTTGCAGGTACTTCGAAAACGGTATTTTCGGTGTATTTGAGCCATTCGCTACTGTTGGGTAGGCGTACATCGACATCGCCTGCCAAAATTTCCATCACTTCATGCTGACTTGTACCGAAGGTGTACTCTCCTGGCATCATAATGCCTAGCGTTTTGACACTGCCATCTTGAAAGGTAATCGTACGGCTGGTGACGTTTCCGTCGAAGTATTGATTGGCTTTGAGTTTTACGGTGACGTTTTCGAACTGTTGCATTGTTTTCCTTGTTTTTAAAATTGAATCATACCATCGATAGGCGAGCTAGCTGTAGCATAGGGACGCTTGGGTATACGTCCTGCCAAGTAGCTCATGCGTCCTGCAATGACAGCATGTTTCATCGCCGTAGCCATAGCAATAGGGTCTTGGGCTTGGGCAATAGCGGTGTTGGTAAGCACACCTGCCGCACCCAACTCCATCGCATACGCCGCATCACTGGCACATCCGATACCTGCATCGACAATGATAGGCACCTTGACCGCTTCGCGCACGAATACAATATTGTAGGGGTTTTGTATCCCAAGCCCTGAACCAATCGGTGCCGCCAAGGGCATAATCGCCGCCGCACCTGCATCTTCGAGACGCTTTGCCATGATAGGGTCATCGGAGGTGTACGCCATGATAGTAAAGCCCTCTTTGGCGAGCACTTCGCACGCCTTGATTGTCTCTAGCACATCTGGATAGAGCGTTTTTTGGGTGTCGCCGATGACTTCAAGCTTGATGAGATCAATACCCGTAGCTTCGCGCGTCAATCGAAAGAGCGTAATCGCCTCCTCCGCCGTGACGCACCCTGCGGAGTTGGGCAAAAAATGTATCCCTGTACCCTTAAAGGTATCGAGCAAATTTGGCTCATTTGGGTTGGTAATATTGACGCGTCGCACCGCCACGGTAATGAGTTGCGAACCACTCGCCAATGTAGCCTCTTTGGTCGTAGCAAAATCGCGGTATTTTCCACTGCCTACGATGAGGCGACTATCCAACGTGTAGCTTCCAATCGTCAAAGGTGTATCGTGCATAAACAGCCCTTTTTGAGGTTTTTGGCATTGTACCTTTGCAGGCTTAAGTCCAAATAACTACGCTTTTCCTATGGCATCGATGATATCTGTGGGCGTCAAAGCATAGTCATGACGTTCGATACTATTAGCGGTACTCGTATGGACAATCGAGCCAGTAATTGCCGCATCGATAGGGGCATACCCTTGCGCCAAAAGTGAAGCAATCAGCCCTGCTAATACATCCCCACTGCCACCCTTGGCTAATCGCGCACTTCCCATGGCATTGATATAGCGCATAGAACCCTGTGCGATGATAACATTGGCACCTTTGAGCACCAACACCACTTCAGGAAATGCCGTCGTAAAGGCATCGACGTAGTGCATACGATTGGCTTGGAGCGTCGATACCTCGATAGTAGCGATAGCAGTCGTCGCCAACAGCGCGCAAAACTCTTTGGGGTGGGGTGTGATGATGGTCGATGCGGTCAAAAAATGGGCAATGGTGGGTATATACAAAATATCTGCATCGAGTAGCTTGGGCTTATCGAGCGCCAACATCGACAATATGCGCTCATCGATAGCACCCAACCCCATCCCCAAGGCAATCGCGGTTGTTTTAGCTGGAAGCGTGGTGCTTTGCATGAGCGAAAGGGGAAGCACGGAAATTGCCTCGTTTGAGACCACTGTCACCAATCCAGCGCCCATACGTAGTCCCGCAAGTGCAGCTAATTGTGCCGCACCCTTCATCTCTCCAGCTACGACCGCCAAATGTCCGTAAGTACCTTTGTGCGCCGTCACATCGGTGCGCCACGGAAGTTTGGCATCACTCTCTTCGAGTAGGTAGCTTTGCGTCTCCCCCTCATAGAGTGCTCTATCGATACCCAAATCGACCACCTCGATAGCGCCCACGCAGGGTTTGGCACTTTCACTAAAGAGCGCTTTTTTGAGTGCACCCATCGTCAAGGTGACATCGGCTTGAAAAATGTGCGCACTTACGCTCCCATCGATGAGGAGTCCTGTGGGCATGTCTAGCGCGATTTTTCTCCCCTCGATACGGTTGAGTCTATCGACAACGGCTTGTACCTTGGTATCGAGTGCTCTGTTTTGTCCCGAACCCAAAAGGGCATCGACGACCACATTATAATGCTCAGCAGGCGTATCGATGAGAGGTACCCCTAGCGCCAAAGCGCGTCGATGTTGCATGTGCGCCAATATACTTCGCGGTGGCATGACCTGCCAACATGCCACATCGTAGGCTCCATGCAGTTGTCGCGCCAAGACCCATCCATCGGCGCCGTTGTGCCCAGCTCCTATGGCAATAAGCACACGAGCACCACGCGCAAAGTGCTCACGAATATAGTGCGCCACTCCAAGGGCGGCATGCTCCATCAAAATCTCTTCACTCAACCCCAACGATTCATAGCAAACCCTATCGAGCGATGCGACCTCATCAAACAGCTTTTGCATGGCAAGCGACCTTTATCAAGATGAAAAAATTATAGCTTTTTCTCTATCTCTTTAAATGAAACTAATGTATAGTTTTGACCTTATCTTTTGCCTTAGGCCTTAATCATGAACAGTGTTAAATCCCTCGTCACCCTCCTAGGTGGTGCTACACTTGCGCTAGCATCCAACGACATCACCATCCTCGATGCCAAATCACCCCAATTCTTGTTGGGACAAGCTACCCACATCAACATGCTCTTCAATGCCCAAGATACCCAAGGTATGTGGCTCAAAATGGGTATTCGCGTCCAAAGCTCTTTGGAAAACAGTGTGACTGCTACTGATTCTCAATGGGATTTGTATATGCGTCGCACACGCTTGGAGGTGGAGGCTGGGTTTACCCCGCTGACCTTTTTTACCATGGATATTCGCAACGACAAAGTCAATGCCGATGATGCAGGCGAAGGGAGCTTTTCACTAGGGGATGCCTATTTGACGGTCAAAAAACCCTTCGATACCTCATGGCTTAATTTCAAACTCTATCGCGCCAAAATCGACGTCTCACGTACCCAAACCGTCAAATCTGCCTATGTCATTATGTATGACCGCCCTGCCATCAGTGACGAAGCGGCACAATTTATCTCACACAATCGACGCGCCACCAATCTGCAAGCCTATGGGCACATCGACCACAAAATCGCCTACCAAATTGCGCTAGGGGATGCAACACAAAGTAGCAAACTTCACGATGCAAACACTCTTGCACTGAGCAAAGCCACAAGCAACAAAACGATCACCAAACAGTCGCTTTTCGTAGGGGGAAGCGTAACACTCTCCCCTTTTGAAGGGTGGGAAGAGAAGAGCAAAACCGAAACCTACTTCGGACAGGGTAAACACGCCGCACTTGGCATAGGCGCATGGCACGTACCAAGCATCACACGTGAAGGGGGCGATACCTTTTCACGCACCCTTCTCAATCTCCAAGCCAGCGCACATTATGAAGGGCTCTTTGTGCAAGCGGAATATTTCTATTTCGATGGGGTAGTACGCTCATGGAACAGTGCCCTTGCATTGGGACAATCCAACGGGGGCTACGTCACAGGCGAATGGGTCATTCCTGCGTGGGGTTACATCGCTCCTTTTGGACGCTATGAAAATTGGAACCGTTTTATAAACGAGGCTGGCTATAATAGCAGTGTAAAAACGGTAGGTTTCAACTGGTACCTGCGCGGCAATACCACAAAACTTGGCCTTAATTATTCGCTAGAAAGCTCCAACGAATCGACATTTCGCGTCACGTCACAGTGGTTTTTTTAGTTTTGTAGTACCCATGCTTGTAACCAATCTGTAACACAATTTACGTTAATATTCGCGCTCAAAATGCCTTAGAAAGGGAATTAAACTCGTATGGAACTACGCACAATGGAAAAAATCGACTCTTCAATAGGCTTTTCGCGCCAAGACTCGATAAAGCTCTCTTTAGGATTGATTTTCATCCTTGCTATTATGATTCTTGTTTCGTTGCAACACGGCACAAACAGCTCCGTCCTTATCGTCGCCGCAATGATTGGTGGCTACATGGCGATGAATATCGGCGCCAATGATGTCGCCAACAACGTGGGGCCTGCTGTCGGTTCAGGCGCAGTTACGCTTATTGGGGCTATTACCATTGCCGCTATTTTCGAAGCCGCTGGGGCGCTTATCGCAGGTGGTGATGTCGTGAACACCATCCAAAAAGGCATCATCGACCCTGTGATGCTCGATGATAGCCAAATGTTCGTTTGGGTAATGCTAGCGGCACTTTTGGCTGCAGCACTTTGGCTCAATCTCGCTACAGCATTAGGCGCACCTGTATCGACTACACACTCTATCGTAGGCGCAGTGGTAGGTTCGGGTATCGCCGCGGCTGGGTTTGAGATTGTCAATTGGAATACCATGGGGCAAATAATCGCCTCATGGGTTATCTCCCCTCTTATGGGTGGAGTAATTGCCGCGCTCTTTTTGTACATCATCAAAGTTCGTATCACCCTTCGCAACGATATGATTGATGCGGCACAACGCAACGTTCCTCTATTGGTTGCCATTATGGCGCTCTCTTTTACCATCTATATTACCCTCAAAGGGTTCAAACAGATTTGGCCTCAAATTGTCTCTATCTTCTCTTTTTTACCCCAAGCGTCTAAACCCTCCTTTGGTGTCGCCTTCACCATTGGTATGGTTGTTGCCATTCTCACCTATTTTTTTATGCGTCGCTATGTACACAACAAACGCCCATCGTTGACCAACAATCGCGAAAGCATCAATACACTCTTCACCGTTCCACTCATTTTTGCCGCGGCGCTTTTGAGCTTCGCACACGGTGCCAATGATGTTGCCAATGCCGTAGGTCCTTTGGCGGCTATTTACGATGCGCTCAACAGTGGCGCTATCAATACCAAAGTAGGCATCCCCTATTGGATAATGCTCATAGGTGCATTAGGAATTGTTGTAGGGTTGGCACTTTACGGTCCCAAACTTATCCGCACCGTAGGCTCTGAGATTACCGAGCTTGACCGCATGCGTGCCTTTTCGATTGCTTTGGCGGCGGCAATTACTGTCATCGTCGCTTCTTGGCTCAAACTCCCTGTCTCCTCGACGCACATTGCCGTAGGTGGGGTCTTTGGGGTGGGATTGTTGCGTGAATGGTTGTTGCGTCGTGATGTTAAAAACATCGATGCCGATTCGCTCTATATGATGAAACATGACCACGAAAACCTCGATGAGTTTATCAATCGCTTCAAGCAAGCCTCCAAAGAGGAGCAAGATGCGATGATCAAAGCGGTCAAAAACAAAAAATCAAAAATCAGCCGCTCGCTAGAGCTTAATAATATTGAGCGTAAACGTCTACGTAAGCTCTTCCAACAAGAGCTTGTCAAACGCAGCGCCATCAAAAAAATCATCGCAGCATGGCTCATTACCGTACCTGCTTCTGCCTTTTTGTCCGCCTTTTTGTACTTCACTATCAAAGGGTACTTGCAACCCTGAGTGTGGCTGCAATCCCTAAACTCTCTCTAAACCTTTGGCTCTATAATGCCGTGATATTTTCAGTATAAGGAGACCTTATTATGCCCTTCTCTGCCTCCAAACGCAAAGGCACCCTCAATGGGATTCTTTTCGTAGCGATTTTCGCCGCCGCTGCGACCTTTATCGCCAAAATCCCTTTTATCGAACATCTGCACATCTCACCTTTGGTTGTGGGTATTGTGTTGGGGATTTTTTATGCCAATACACTTCACAACACTATCCCCTCAGCATGGGAGGGTGGCATCACCTTTTCGGGCAAAAAAATATTGCGTTTTGCAATTGTCTTTTATGGCTTCAACATCACCTTCCAACAAATCGCTGATGTAGGCATGGCGGGTTTTATGGTTTCATTAGTGATGTTAGTCAGTACCTTTATCATCGGTACCATCGCTGGAATGCGTCTCTTTAAAATGGATCGTGATACTTCGATGCTTACGGCATCGGGCGCGGCAGTGTGTGGAGCGGCGGCGGTTGCAGCGACAGAACCAGTCCTCAATGCCCAATCGCACAAAGTAGGTGTTGCTGTGGGCATGGTAGTGCTTTTTGGCACCATCGCCATGTTTGTATATCCCCTTATGTACCCGTTTTTGGATATGGATCCTGCCACTTTTGGTATCTACGTGGGCGGTACCATCCATGAAGTAGCACAAGTCGTAGCCGTAGGTGGTGCTATCGAGGGTGCTGCTGACAATGCCGTCATCGTCAAGATGACCCGCGTCATGCTCATCGCACCTATGCTTATCTTATTAGGTCTCTACATCTCCTACATGGCAAAACGCCAAGGGGGCGCAGGTGCCAAATTACAATTGGTGATTCCATGGTTTGCCGTCTATTTTGTCGGCATGGCAGGGGTCAATTCACTTGCACTCATTCCTGACAATATTGTCCACATTATCCGTGAAATCGACACCTTTTTGCTCACCGTAGCCATGACAGCACTGGGGATGAATACACGCTTTGCCAAATTCAAAGAGCTTGGTGCGGCACCCCTCTACACAGCGACGTTGATGTTTGCATGGTTGGTCATCGGAGGCTATTTCGTGACACTTTGGGCGGTAAAACTCTTTTAGTTTTCCCCCTTCTGGTCGATAGTACCCTTACGAATAAAAGGATACTCTGATGTCTACTCCTGATGAAAAAGCCACAGAAGCTTTTCGCTCAGTCGCTACCAAATGGAATTTGGATGATATTTTGCTCTATGTACGCGACCAAAAACCTGACCACAAAGTAACTGACGCAGGTTTAGCTGTAATCTTGACTAGATTCAACACCCAAAAATCGGCGGACAAAAAATCTCCTACGGGAGAGCGTCGGGAGTTTGAGCCGTACGATATGGATTCGCGCACCAAAAAAGGGTTTGATTTGGTCATTGCCATTGCGCAACACAAAGCCATTAGCGTGACAACGTTGGAGATGGTCAAAGCGTTTTACATCATCTACAAAGATGTGCTACTCGATTACGATACGAAATTTACACAAATTTACGCGCACCGCATCAAAGAGGCCTACAAAGGCGGCAATGTGCGCGCACTCACCAAACGCAAAATAGAGCACGAACTCCAAGCACGCTTTTAGCGTCTCTTAGAGCATCGTTGCGCCGCGTTCGCCCTCTTTAATATACCCAATCACATAGCCGTCACTGTTTGCCAACACGGTATCGAGTGAAGCTTTGGAAACTACGAGCACCATTCCTACACCCATATTAAAGGTACGATCCATTTCGCTTGGCTCCACATAGTGCGCCATCAAATCAAAAATGGGCAACGTTCGAATCGATTTACGCTCAACAACAGCATGCAAATGTGCAGGCAACACGCGAGGTAGGTTCTCTACGATACCGCCTCCTGTAATATGCGCCAATGCATTGATGTGGTTTTTGAGTTTTTTGAAAGTTTGGACATAGATGCGCGTAGGAGTCAAAAGCGTATCGATAAGAGGTTTACCATCGAAGATATCCTCCATTTTCATCTCTAATTTGCCAAAAAGGAGTTTGCGCACGAGTGAAAAGCCATTGGAATGTACACCACTGCTAGGGAGTGCGACCAAAATATCTCCTGCTTTGACGTGTGAGAGTCTATCAAGCTCTGCTTTTTCCGCGATACCCACGGCAAATCCTGCCAAATCGAAATCCCCTTTTGCATACATCCCTGGCATCTCTGCGGTCTCTCCACCGATGAGTGCGCATTGCGCCTCTTGGCATCCGCGTGCAATACCTGCGACGACTTGCGTAGCCTCATCGACCTTGAGTGCCGCAGTCGCATAATAATCGAGGAAAAACGAAGGTGTTGCGAAGTTACAAATGAGGTCATTGACACACATTGCGACCAAATCGATACCCACGGTATCAAATCGCCCGCTCTCAATGGCCAATTTTAGCTTGGTGCCTACGCCATCGGTCGCCGCCAACATCACGGGCTCTTTGTATCCTTTGGGCAGCTCATATGCACCCGCGAAAGAGCCAATTCCCCCTAGGACGTTGGCATCGAATGTCGATTTTACAAGAGGTTTAATATTCTCAACAAAGGCATTTCCTGCATCGATATCGACACCTGCATCTTTATACGAAAGGGTACTCATGGCTTCCTCATTTGGATTGGAGTTAATGCGCGATTATAACGAAGCAAAACTTGTAAATATATTCACAACGCCCCTTTCAAAAGGGCTTAAAACAAAGATGCTAAAATCACCCAAAATTCCCTACTAAAGGCCACCAATGGCAAAAGATACTGCCTATTACGAGATGCTCATACATACGCCTCTTTGCACACACAAGGCGCCCAAAAAAGTAGCCCTTTTCAGCGATGACGCGCAAGCTTGCAAGCAAGAGATGTCACGCCATGTGGGAATGCATGCTGAGGTTTTTTCGCTCTCTTCGCTAGAAAAGAGCCTCTCTTCAAGTGGTGAAAAAAATTATGATGTGGTTATCATCGACGGTGCACTGCCCAATGAGCGAACGCTTTTGGCGCACCTCAATCGAGCTACTTCCGATGAGGCTGTCGTAGCTTTTAATCACGATGCACTTTTGAGCGCGTTGGATGCTACACGCAAGCTTTTCGATGCCGTAGGAGAGTACTACAAAATAGTCATGCCTTATGCCTATGAGGCAAACGCCACAGGCACCGCACGTGGCACACACATCTTGGCAAGTAAATTTTATCACCCTACTGCCGACATCATTTTGCAGCGCAGTGACCTTATCGATGGGCTTTCGTACTACAACAGCGATGTACATCCTGCTAGTTTCGCGCAACCCAACCGCCTACGTCAAGCTCTCAAAGGCGTAGCACGTAACTGATAGGGCTTTGCGTTTGAGCGTGTTATAATTCCCCCTTTTTTTGAGGATATTTATGCACACTTACCGCTACGCTATCGCACTTACAGGCTCTATTGCAACAGGCAAAAGCAGTGCGATTAGTTTGCTAAAACTGCACGGACTTCAATCTATCGATGCCGATGCAGTAGCACATGCACTTTTACGTAGCGATGCAACGGCTATCGATGCGCTCTTTGAAGAGAATTTTCTCGATGCCAACGGTGCCATTCTTCGCACACGCTTGGGAGAGTATATTTTTGGCAATCCTGCTGCCAAAGCCAAACTCGAAGCCTATATGCACCCCAAAATTCGCGATGCGATTTATGAGCAGAGTCGCCGTTTTGAGGCGCTGAAATTTCCCTATCTCATCGAGATTCCACTCTTTTTTGAGACACGCTCCTATCCTATCGAGCGAAGCGTCGTCGTTTATGCACCGCGTGAGGTGCAGTTTGAACGATTGATGCAACGCAATAATTTCACCTACGAGCAAGCAAAAGCGCGTATCGATGCCCAAATGGATATCGAAACCAAAAAGAGTTTAGCAACCTATGTCATCGATAACAGCGGCAACCTCAAACAGCTCCAACGTGAATGTGAAGCTTTTGTGGATAAAATAAAAAATTCAACCTTTTAGCTAGGAGCCTCGCGCATGTTTTTGGCAAAATACAACGCCAACGGAAACGATTTTGTCCTTTTTCACACCTTTGTAGCACGCGATTACTCTGCTTTGGCGAGCACACTTTGTGACCGTCAAAACGGCATTGGCGCAGATGGACTCATCGTGCTGGTACCCCACGATACCTACGATTTCCAATGGCTCTTTTACAACAGCGATGGAAGCGTAGCCAATATGTGTGGCAACGGCAGTCGCGCGTGTGCACACTACGCATTTTCGCAAGGCTTGGCCAACGCCCAGATGACCTTCTTGACGCTTGCAGGACCCATACGTGCTGTAGTCGAAGGCACTATCGTCCAAAGCGACCTCACTCCTCCCAAGCTCATCGACCAAACCATCGAAGCTTTTGGCAAAAAATGGTGGCTTATCGATACAGGCGTCCCCCATTTGGTGACGTTTGATGCAGATATTAGAGAGTTCGACATCGACCAAGCTAGAGAGTTACGCCACACTTACAATGCCAATGTCAACATTGCCGCACTCGATGGCCAAACGGTACGTGTACGTACCTATGAACGTGGTGTCGAAAATGAGACGCTAGCGTGCGGCACAGGTATGGCAGCGTGCTACTATCGTGCACTTTTAGAGCATAACGTCACCCAAAATCCTACCACCGTCATACCTACAGGAGGTGAGCACCTCACCCTTGCGCACAACGGAACCACTATCACCTTCAAAGGGGCAGTTTCACACACCTTCTCCACGCAGTGGAATATGCCTGAATGGTAAAACTCCTAGCGCTACTCTTTTGGGGAGCCTTTGCTTGGGCATTTGATGAGAATTTTTATGCCATCAAAGAGCCTAGTGAAAAAAAAGAGGCTTTTTTTTCACATTTGCGCCCTCTCGTAGCCCATGCACAAGACAATATCGCCCAAGAGCGGCGCTTTGTGCTCTACTATTTTTACCTCAAAGAGCATCTGTGGACCAATTTGCAAACGGAACACACCATGACCTCTTTGGCGCACAAATACCGTATAAAAGCGCCCTATCAACTAGGTCACTTTTTGCTCAAAATCGATACAGTTCCTACTCCATTAGCTTTGGCACAAGCGGCTGTTGAGAGTGGCTGGGGGGAGAGCTATTTTGTCAAGGAGGCGAATAACCTCTACGGAGAGTGGACGTGGGGCAAAAAGGGAATTATTCCACGTAATCGTGATGCCAATATGACGCATAAAATTCGTATTTTTGAGAACTTGCAGGAGTCCGTGGAGAGCTATATGCTCAATCTCAACCGTCACTATGCCTACAAAAAATTTCGGCAAATTCGCGCCCAAAGAGCCGCACAAGGCAAACCCTTTTTGGCACGCGACGCATCACACTACCTCAAAAGCTACTCAGGACTGGGCGAGGAGTACCCAAAACTGCTTCAAAAAGTTATTGTAGAAAACATGCTGTGCGAGCACAATACCACTAAACCTTAACTCTTTTTCTCTTTGCGATGGTAGTTACTGATGTGTCTATCGAGCGTAATAAAAACCTCTTTCATTCGCTTGGAGTGCATCACTTCGATAGAGCGAAATTTATTTACAAAGCTCAAAATTTTGCTTTTGGTGCGTAAATTTACCTCGTAGGCGACCTTACACGCTGCACCGTGTGCTTCCAAATTCCAGATACCTTCGCCCTCAAAAAGCCCACTGTAGACCAATACAATACGCTTGTTTTCGACCACCTCTAAAATACGCAGTGTAAAAGTACCCGCCAACGTTTTAACTTCTACGTAATCACCTTGGGCATCACGTTTTGAACTTACACCACTCCACCACTTCTCGTAGTTCTCTATCTTGGTCAAAATGGCATACATCAAAAGTGATGTGTGATTGAGAATTGTTTTGTCGGTTACTTTAATAGCTATCATACAATCTCCTAGAGTCCTGATGCACTCATCAATTGGGCTTGAAAATAGGCGTGCGCTGGGTCAACCAGCTCATCGAGTAATCCACCGCTCATAATCTCATCGAGTCGATAAAGCGTAAGCCCTATACGATGATCGGTAATGCGATTTTGTGGGTAATTATAGGTACGAATACGCGCACTTCTATCACCACTGCCCACTTGTTCTTTGCGTGCGGCACCTTCGCTTTCGAGCTGCTCTTGCATCTGCATCTCATAGAGACGCGCTTTGAGCACTTTCATAGCGGCATCTTTATTTTTGTGTTGCGATTTTCCATCTTGGTTGACTACGACAATACCTGTTGGCAAGTGCGTGATACGCACCGCACTGTCCGTGGTATTGACTGATTGCCCGCCGTTGCCCGAAGAGCGCATGACATCGATTTTGAGGTCGGTTGCATTGATCTCAATCTCGATATCATCGACCTCAGGCAAGATAGCTACGGTAATAGCAGAGGTATGTACACGTCCTTGAGACTCGGTAGCAGGTACACGCTGTACGCGGTGCGTGCCCCCCTCATATTTCAAGCGCGAATAGACTTTATCCCCTTTGATTAGAGCGACTATCTCTTTGTAGCCGCCCGCATCACTTTCGGAACTGCTAATAACTTCCACTCTCCATCCTCGCACATCAGCATAACGCATGTAGGTATTGAAAAGGTTACCGACAAAAAGTGACGCTTCATCTCCCCCCGTACCTGCACGCATCTCGAGATAGATATTGCGCTCATCATTGGGGTCTTTGGGGACAAGGAGATGCTTGATCGTTTGCTCCACCTCAGGTAGAGCCGCTTCGACCTCTTTGAGTTCCTCTTTGGCTAACTCCCCAAGCTCAGGGTCATCCAACATCGCTTTGTTTTCGCGAATGGTTTGAAGCATACCGATATATTGGCGAGAAGCTTCGACAATATCTTCCATGTCTGATTGCTCTTTGGAGAGGGCAGTCATTTTGGCAATATCATTGGTAATAGTGGGTTCGCAAAGGAGACGATTAATCTCTTCAAAACGGTGGATAAAAGGTAGGAGTTTCTCTTCTAGCATGAGGTGCGCTTAGATTAAATTGGGGGTTGGGCAAAAGTTACGCTATAGCGTTAACTTTTACCTGAAGGCGGCCAACACGACGTGCGGCTGTATTTTTTTTCAAAATACCTTTGCTTACAAATTTATGTAAATCTCTGTTGGCTATTTGCATAGCAACTGCGGCTTTATCTTTATCGCCACTCTCGATTGCTTCATTAACATCACGGATGATGTTTTTGACACGAGTACGATAAAAACGATTACGCTCCGCCTTGACTTTTGTCTGACGAATACGTTTTAACGATGATTTATGACTAGCCATAATCGTCCTTAAGTAGAATTAGAGCGTGAATAGTAGCTTAAGCTATATTAAATAGATGTTAAAGAGCGCGCTACGTGACGCTTTTTCACACTTATTTGGGGTTTGGCTATAATCACACACTTTATTTTTGGAGCAACAGCAATGGCGATGAAACTTTTTGGCACCGACGGGGTACGTGGAGAGGCGGGTAGCTACCTCACTCCTATGCTTGCTATGCGTCTAGCGATGGCTGCGGGTATCTATTTCAAAGCTCACAGTACCACCAACAAAATTTTGATTGGCAAAGATACGCGAAAATCGGGCTACATGATAGAAAATGCCATTGTCAGTGGTCTGACTGCCATTGGTTACGATGTAATTCAAATTGGTCCTATGCCCACACCTGCTGTAGCCTTTATCACCGAAAATATGCGCTGTGACGCAGGTATCATGATAAGTGCGAGCCACAACGCATTTGAAGATAACGGCATCAAATTTTTCGATGCGCATGGCAACAAATTTAGCCAAGAGGTCGAAGCCCACATCGAAGCCATCTACGCAGATAATGCACAAATCGATGCCGCATTGGTAACAGGCAAAGCGATGGGTGCAGCCAAACGTATCGATGATGTCATCGGACGTTATATCGTACAGCTCAAAAGCTCTTTTCCCAAACATCTCACACTTCATGGGCTACGCATCATCCTTGATACGGCCAACGGTGCGGCGTACAAAGTTGCGCCTACCATACTAGAGGAGTTAGGCGCTGAAGTCATCACCATCCACAACCGTCCCAATGGCTACAACATAAACGACGAATGCGGTGCGCTTCACACCAAAGAGCTTCAAGAAAAGGTGCGTGAATTACGCGCAGATATTGGTATCGCTCTGGATGGTGATGCAGACAGATTGGTCGTGGTCGATGAACAAGGCGAAGTGGTCGATGGCGACCAGCTTATGGGTGCATTGGCACACCACCTCAAAACCCAAAACCGTCTCAAAGGCGATGCAATGGTCGCAACGGTCATGAGCAATATGGGACTCCAAGAGTACCTAGGGCGTCACGACATTCAACTCTATCGCAGCGATGTAGGAGACAAAAATGTCCTCGAAGTGATGATGGAGAAAAAAATCAATTTTGGCGGCGAGCAAAGCGGTCACATCATCATGCATGACTACGCCAAAACAGGCGATGGATTGGCAGCAGCGTTGCAAACCTTGGCGCTGTTACTCACCCACAAAGGCAAAGCAAGCAAACTCTTGCGTCCCTTCGCACTCTATCCTCAAAAATTGGTCAACATCAAAGTCTCACACAAGCCACCCTTGGGGAGCATCGAGGGGTTGGCATCGATGCTCTCTGAGATAGAGAAATTAGGAATGCGTCATCTTATTCGCTATTCAGGAACGGAAAACAAACTTCGTCTGCTTTTGGAAGGTAAAGATGGCAAGCTTTTGGAGAGTACGATGCAACGCCTCGAAGCATTTTGTACAAAAGCCTTGGCATGAGTAGCAAAAGAGCACTGACGGTAGGTCTTTTGGCTTTTGCCCTTATTTTTGCTATCGACCAATATATCAAAACGCTCTTCGTCGAGGGATTTCGCTGGTACAGTGACTATATCGATTTGATTTTGGTCTACAACCATGGCGTGGCATTTGGGAGTTTTGCCTTTTTGGCAGAAAACCTCAAATATATCCAAATCGCCCTACTCGTAGGTGTGGTCGTCTATGTCATCAAAACACGAGCGACACTCTATGCAGGACCTGTGGGAATTTTGCTGGGTGCTGGAAGTTCCAATATTTTTGACCGTTTTATACATGGGGGAGTGGTCGATTATATTTTTTATCACCACTGGTTCGATTTCGCAGTCTTCAATTTCGCCGATGTGATGATAGATGTCGCAATCGTTTGGATACTTCTGCTCAACTATCTCTCGACACGCAAAAACGAAAGAATTTAAGTTTTTTTGGCTACAATTGCACCCTACAAAAAAGGGTCGCATAGCTCAGTTGGTAGAGCACTACCTCGACAAGGTAGTGGTCACAGGTTCGAATCCTGTTGCGACCACCACCCTTTTCTCACTTTTGAAACTTTTTCACCACTAACTCTTCTAGCCCATCAAACAACTGCATCGTTGCCGCTTCGATACTTTCAATCGCTTTGAGTGTTTTTGCACTATCGACATGCCCATTTTTGACAATATCGTTGAGAATTTCACTCACTTTTTGGTGCACCATCGCATGTGGAGCTACCAAGTCGCCGTACCCTTTGAGGCTGCCAAAATGCTCTTTGCCGTAGTTGTCATACCATTTGCCCAATCGACAATCGGTATGCGTAGTCACATGGACACCCTCATGCTCATTTACATTGAAAATTTTGGCGTAGTTAGTGACCTTGAAGAGAATATGGTCAATCTCGACCAAGGAGACAAAGAGACGCTCAGAGGCAAAATTGACCACATCGCTAGTCTCATGCGCTTTTTGGTCAAGCGACTTGGTCGTAAGCTGTAGTGCATCTGTTTTGGTTTTGGATTGGGTTGTGAGCTCTTTGGAGTAGAGCGCTTTGGATTTTATCTCTTCGACACTTTTGTTGAGGTGGACAATAATTTCGGTGATATCTTCCGCAGAGTCTTGCGTCGATTCGGCGAGTTTACGTACCTCATCGGCTACGACCGCAAACCCCTTGCCATACTCACCTGCGCGTGCCGCTTCGATAGCTGCATTGAGTGCGAGTAGATTGGTACGCTCTGCAATCTCTTTGATAAGCGCCATAGTGTCGTTAATCTCGACCGCATTTTCAGAGAGTTGTTCAATCTCTTTGACCGTCTCATCCATCGAGGCGGTGAGTTGGTGCATCGAGTGGTCCATCTCCTCGATATTGTGACTCATCGATTTGGACTCTTGGGCGGTGAAATTGGCATTGGTCACGACCTGTTTGAGCAGCTCTGTATTCTCAAGCACCTTTTTTTGGACATACGCGAGATTGTTGGCTAGCCACCCCTCATTGACCTGCTCGATAGACTCTTTGAGCTTGAAATTGTGCGAAGCTTGAATGCCATTGACCAGTGTCTGTCCTACGCCATCGATGACAAGTGCCATCTTCATAAAATCGCCCTGCATCCCTTCGGTGTAGATTTTGGTCTCGTGGTTGCCGTTGGAGAGTTGTGCGATAACTGCCGCAGAGTTTTTGACAAACGACTCCATTTGGTCTGCCGCGCTGTTGAGTGCATGTGCCACAATTGCCAAGGAGTCACCCTCATTAATTTGTGTAATACGAGCACTCAAAACCCCTTTTTCCATCGATTTTGACATCGTCAAAATTTGCTCCAATAGCTGCTTGTGGCTATCCGAAAAATCGTCAAACATTCCCATAGTGTGCTCCTTTTATGCTTGGTTTTGTAATTGAAAGAGATAAGCCTCGTAGTGAGACGCCTTTTGTGTCACATGCGTTTCCAAATGCGCTACAGCCGTTGGAATATCATAAGCAATTTCAAGATTTTTGAGTTTTTCATAGAGCGGCTCTATATCGAGTAGCGCTTTTTGGTTGGGGGCGCGGCGCTCCGAGTGATACCCTATCACATTGCCTTTGGCATCCAAATCGGGCACCACATAGGCAAATGTCCAATAAAAATCACCCTCTTTGGTGAGGTTTTTGACATAGGCATGCACCGAAAGACCCTTTTGCAACTGCTCCCACATGAGATGAAAAATGGCTCTAGGCATATCAGGGTGTCGAATAATATTGTGCGGTTTTCCGACTAGCTCTTGCGTAGTGTAATTGGCTATGCGCAAAAATGCGGGATTGGCGTAGGTGATTGTCCCTTTGAGGTCGGTTTTTGAGACGATAAGTTCGCTTTTGCTTAGCCACTTTTGAGCGTGTCCTAGTGCTTTGTCGTAGCGATTGTAATCAAACATCTTTGCCCTCCATAAGTGCTTTTACGGCACGGTAAATTTTGACGGGCTCTGTTTTGGGGATGAAGAGATCGACACCCATATCTTCGAGTTTTTTGACCACACCGATATTGCTCATCGAGGTATTGACGATAACAGGAATGGCGCTGTTTAGCTCTGTTTTGACAAAATTGACCACTTGAAAACCATCCATCAAAGGCATCTCAATATCGGTGATGACGCATCCCAAACGCTTGGCAATATCGGGCGATTTGATTGCCCATGTGTGAAACTCCATGCCGTTACGGAAATAGTGTATATCGAGCTTGGTTTTATCAAGCGTTTTGTGCAAAATCGTCGTGGCAACAGGAGAGTCTTCGCATACGACCAAAATTTTGTCGCTCTTAATAGGCATCACCGCTTCAAACTCATCGAGCTCCGCAATTTTGCGTTGGGTAATGCTGGGGAAAATATCCTCTAGCATCTGCTCTACATCGATAACAAAACAGATTTTTTCACCCTCACTGCTCTTCTCAGTGCGACCCAAAGAGCTCAAATCGATTTTTTTGGTCTCGCGCTTGATTTTGCTACGGCGGCGACGTGAGCGGCGTATCTCTTGATTGGGTTGGATACGGGTGATATAAGTAAGCTTAGAGTCAGTGGTAGAGGGGCGCTCTAGCTCTTCGGAGTGTTTGGATGCAATCATCAAAATCTTTTTGACAGGAAACGCTATGAGATTTTGATTGAACTCACAAACGATAAAAATATCGAAATTACGCAGGTCATTTTCGTTGCTGTCGTGCTGTCCCATCCATTTGGCCAAATTGACCACAGGAAAAGACTCCCCACGAAGTACCGCGATGCCCATCTGGTAGGGATTCTCACTCAATCCATGCGTCACTTGGGCATCTTTTATCATGGCAAACTCTTTGATTTTGGCGATATTGATACCGTATATCACCTCATCTACTGTCTGAAATGCAGCAATTTGCATAATGTTTTGCTTGTGGGACATCGTCATGCCCTCAAGGTCACTGAGCAACTTACTGCGTCTGCGTTCGTCCATTGCATCCTCCTTACAAAGTGTTTAAGAAATTATTCTAACACACTAATATAATTTTGACGCTACGAAGACTAAGCTCTATCGCATTGAGTAATAGGCTTTGCTACTTTCGTGCAATGTACTTAGCTTTTGCTCCTCTTCTGCGAGGCTTTGGGTCAGGGCATCGACGCTCTGAAAAAGGGTCATCGCCACGACCATTACACTTCCTACTAACATTACTATTCGCAACGAAATACGCATTGAGTACACCCCTAAAAGTTTGTACTATTATCGTCACTTCTCTTTTTGAGTGTATAGTCGATGACTGTTTTACCTTCGTTTTGCAGTTGCGCGATGATGCCATCTTCACCCAGTAGATGCGCCAATCCCACGATGACAAAATAGTTTTGACCCTTTTTGTTGTTGAGGTATCGATTGATTTTTTGGGTCATTTTGCTGTTACGTGCTTTGAGCAGTATCTCCTCTACACTTGCATAGGTGCGCATCGGTGTCAAAATCTCTTCGCTGAAAAAATCTGCATCCCCCTCTTGCCATGCACCAAAGAGCTTTTCGTAATCGCTGCGTGTGGCATTGGTCTCCTCCAATATCATCGCCATAAGCTCCTCTTGGTAGGTCGCATTCCCCTCACGCAAAAAGGCGATTTGTTGACCTGCGCTCTCTAGGGCGTAGGTGGACTTGTTGTGTTGTTGCGCTTTACGCCAAAAATACATATCGATACCGTGCGTAGGGGTGTACCCTAACGCCATGATATGTACGCTCTCTAGCATCACTCCCGCCGCCCACGGTGCAAAACCGTCCATGCTTTTCCCCTCCAACCCAAGCGTACGCAAACGCTCCTGCAACACGGCGTAGTGCTCTACATCGAGGTGATTGGAGAGAGTGTCGTTGGACTCCAAGCGTGCATCATCCAGCAACGCCTCTTGCATCGCCACCGTCGTAGCATCATCGAGCAAAATCTCCAACACGAGATAGTCACTCTTCTCAAACGCCTCTTCGATAGTGCTACTCAAGGGAAAAAGCTGCGGTTTACCCACGTGAATCGAGCCTAGGAGATAAACAGTGCTACCTGTAGGGGTACGCACCTCCCACAGCATATCCGCCGCCCAAACAAAAGTGATACTCAAAGCCCAGAGCAAAAAAAGGAGGCGCTGTTTCATCGATACGGTTCCTAGAAAAATTTCTCTATTTTAGCTTACCCAAGTATAATTATCTACTTTTTTCAAAAGGCTCTTCCCCCATGAACCGTAAGAAAATTTACAACCCCAACTCCACCGAAACGGCAAAAGCACGACAAATTTTTGGCGGCAATCCTACGGGTATTTTTGAACTCAATGACATTAAATTCCAATGGGCATACAATCTTTGGGAGATGATGCTCAACAACACGTGGTTCCCCAAAGAGGTCGATATGACCCAAGATGCACGTGATTACGGTATCTTGACCAACGAAGAGAAAAATGCCTACGACAAGGCATTGGCGCAACTTATTTTTATGGACTCCTTACAAACCAACAACGTCATCGACAACGTCAACCCCTACGTCACCAGCCCCGAAATCAACCTCATTTTGGTACGCCAAAGCTTTGAAGAGGCGTTGCACTCCCAAAGCTACGCCGTCATGGTCGATAGCATCTCGCACAACTCCAAAGATATCTATGAGTTGTGGCGCAAAGATATGATGCTTCGCCACAAAAACGACGCCATTGCCAACGTCTACGAAGAACTGTCCAAAAACCCAACAGAGCATAATCTCGTCAAATCCTTTTTTGCCAACCAAATCTTGGAAGGCATCTATTTTTACAGCGGGTTTGCCTACCTCTATACCCTAGCGCGCTCAGGCAAGATGCTAGGAAGTGCGCAAATGATTCGATTTATCCAACGCGACGAAGTGACGCACCTACTCATCTACCAAAACATGATCAACTCCCTCAAAAAAGATCGCCCAGACCTCTTCACACGTACCCTTGAAGAGGAGGTCATCGAGATGTTCAAAAAAGCAGTCGAACTCGAAACAGGATGGGGACACTACATCACGCAAGGGCAAATTTTGGGTCTGACTAACGACATCTTGACCCAATATATCCAACACCTCGCCGACCAACGTCTCGCCGCGGTGGGCATGGCCAAACTCTATAATGTTGACAATCCTATCAAATGGGTCGAAGATTTTGCCAAATTCAACGACCAAAAGACCAACTTCTTCGAAGGCACCGTCACCAACTACTCCAAAGGTAGTCTCGAATTCGACGATGACTGGTAACAGGGCGCTCATACCTTTGCGCTTTGGCGTAAAGGGTGAGGATTTTCATGCTTCTTTGCGTCTACTCATCGAGGCTATCGATGCCACGCCTATCGATGCTATTGTCGTAACGCCTGAAGTAGCCCTGACCAATTTCGACTACGCCCATTTCGATATAGCTGCGGCAATGGCGCCTCTCATCGATGAGGCACTTTTGAGATTGAGTAGTTCGCGCACTCTCCTCACGACCCGTATCGACACACACGAGGGTAAATTTTACAACCGTGCAGTGGTCTACCATCGAGGGGCAATTGTGCACACCCAAGCCAAGCACAAGCTCTTCACACTTGGACGTGAGAGAGAGTACTTCGCCCCTGCGTCTCTGGAGGATATTCATCTCTTTGACATCGATGGGATACGTGTAGGAATTTTGATATGCTTCGAGCTTCGATTCACACCGCTTTGGGAGAGACTACGAGGCGCTGATATGATTCTCGTGCCTGCCCAATGGGGTAGCTTGCGCTCTGCCCATTTTGCGGTACTTTCGCAAGCCCTTGCCATCGCCAACCAGTGCTACGTCATCGCCAGCGACAGCGCCAACAGCGACTGCACCGCCCAACACTTCGTCTGGGCGCCCGATGGCACAACCGCCACACATTTCGAACCCGATGCGATTGCTACGATGCGTCGCTATATCAACACAGGTATCTAAGACCATGGACAAACTCACCGCCACCAAAAACCTGCGCCTCGCCCAAGAGATAGCCAAACAGGTCGATATCGATGAGCGTATTATTGGCGCCTTTGCTAGCATCAACCGTGAGCTTTTTGTCCCCAACGGCTTCAAAAATTCCGCCTACAAACTCGACGCACTTCCCATCGGTGCCAAACAATGGATAAGCTCCCCCGTGACGGTAGCCAAAATGACACAATATCTTTTCCTACGTAATGCCGATAGCGTCCTCGAAATTGGATGTGGTTCAGGCTACCAAGCGGCGATTTTGAGCAAACTCGTACGCCGTGTCTGCACGATAGAGCGTATCGAACCACTCCTACGCGAAGCTACAGAGCGGTTTCGCACGCTAGGACTGCACAATATTTTTGCCAAGGCAGGTGATGGTCAAGAGGGGTGGTCACGCTATGCCCCCTACGACCGTATCCTCTTTTCTGCGGCACCTTCACATATCCCCCAAGCCCTCATCGACCAGCTCGTCGAGGGTGGCATCATCATCGCACCCCTGCAACAAGGCAATGCCCAAATCATCACCCGCATGGTCAAAGAGGGCAATCGACTCATCTCCACCCCTATCGAAGCGTGTGAATTTGTCCCTGTTGTAGATGGCGTAGAGCGTTAAAACGGTGTGACAAAAAGCCCCTCTTGGCTACTGCCGTAGTGCTTGGAGAGGGCAGGATAGGCGTGGGCAAAATAGGCAGTGTAGGCGCAAGTAACTGCATCGAGGCTATCTTCATAGGCTTTGAGGTGTTGCCCTTTGAGTGTAGCTGTATCGATAGAGAGCATCGCATGGGGCGCGATAGCTTCGCGTAGATAGCCTTGGTAGCGTGTGAGGGCTTGACGTATTGCGGCTACGCTACGACCCTTTTTGCGCTTGTAGGGCAATATACCGCCATTGTGAAACGCCACCGCGATGGTGGCATGGGGATAGACCTCAAAAAGATTGAGCGCGTTTGTCGTCCCGATAGCAAACCCCACCTCTTGGAGATGGCTCACCAAAATTTCACCCTTGATAGCCCCAAATTGGCGGTATAAAAGGGTGCGATTGACAGGAAGCATACTGATTTTGGCAGGGGCGAAATCGCGGTTGAATTGGCGCTCGATGTCACGATTACCCGTCGCATTGGGCACGCGTAGTGGCGCATCGAAGCCAACGTAGAGCTGATAATAGAGACTCATAAGGCGCAGACGCTTGACGATAGCACCATCATCGACCATTTCTAGCGTCTCGATAGCCAAGCCTCCCTCGACGGTGGGTTTGAGGACACAAAAAGCGCTCTCTTTGCCCATCGACCATGCCAAATCGATGCCTACATAACGAAGAGGTTTTTGCATAAATTTGGCTCCTTGGGATATTGCGCTTGGGCGTGGTGTGTGGTATAATCCGCCTCCACATCAAAAGCACTGAGAACAGTTGAGACTGTTTTGAGTGCTTCTCTTCAGACCTGTGCGACAGGCCCTTGGGGCACTGGGTCAGGGTGGGAACACAGCAGCCTCCCTCCTGGGTTTGGGCGCCGCAGCCATCTGGAGAGGAGTACCTCTTTCTTTTAGCGCATTTTATCCCTTTTACCCTTTTGGCACCTCTTGTTATTCATCGCAAACCCCTAACGCCCTACACGAATTTTCTATAAAAAAGCTTCACTACCGTTTGAGTTTTCGTTTCTCTTTGTACATTTTGGCGTCGGCAACTTTTTGGAGTTCAAGCAGGGTGGTACCATCCATTCCAAGCGTCGCAAACCCGATACTCGCTCGACTGTGAATGGGTTGGTTGTCGATGGTATAAGTGGTATCTAGCGCATTTGTGAGCGTTGTATGCAGGTGCTCTAAGGCTTCATGATTTTTGCCTAGTGCCAAAATCGCAAACTCATCGCCCCCAATTCGCGCCAACACATCGGTTGGCTCGATGTGCGATTGGATATTTTCGACCACTTTTTGGAGCAAGATATCGCCTACCTCATGACCGTAGGTGTCATTGACGGGTTTAAAATCATCAAGATCAAGAAGCAAAAGCCCCACGTGCGATTGACTCTTAATCGCTTGGGCAAATCGGGACTCAAAATAGCGACGATTTGCCGCCCCCGTGAGATAATCATAGTGCGCATGATGCTCGATGGTCTCTTTGGCAAGTTTATGCTCCTCTATCTCATCTTTGAGTTGTTCGTTGAGGATAATTGCCTGCATCGAGATGGCGGTGGTACGAAGCGCCTTTTTGAGGATGACCGCTTGCCACGTTATAGAGATAAGCAACAGCATCAAGAAAAACGAATCCCCAACAGTGATATAAAGAAACAGAAGCTTTGCAATAAAGGGAAACATCCCTCCGATATTGAGGTTGATGTAGTAGATGGGCATCGTCGTAAAGCCCAAAACCGCCACCGCTACAAGCCCCGAAAAAGAGATAAACGCCAACGTCAATGCGATAGGGTCGTCACTAGGAAGCAAGAGCGCAGAGAGCCCCCAAACAGTGACCGCTACAAGCCCAAATATCGAGCGATTGATGGTTGCTTGGTAGAAGTTTTGCGGTGTAAGTCCTATTTTAACGATATGACGACTGTAAAAGTAAACCGCCAATGTACTTAGGACAAACAGAGCGTACCACATCCCAATGGTGCTCGAATCGACATTCGCATAGAGCAAAATCAGCCCAGAAACCCCACCTCCAAGACTAAATGACATGAGATTGCCAAAGGAGTTTTCGAAATAGATTTTCGCCCGCTCGTAATTGACCCGCTGGCGCATTTCCTCCGAGAGACCCGAATCAAAAATACCAAAAAAGACTGTTTTGCTTAAAATATTCATAGCGCCAATTATAAGCAAAAGTATGTTTAATTAGGCTAATTTTCCCTTCACAAGAACGCTTGTTGGCTCATCTTTGATTAATCTTCGCTCACTATAATCTCTCCACAATTTCCCCCAAAAAGGCTCTTTTATGGCAAAGAACACATTAGCAAAACTTATTTTAGGTAGCGCACTCGCTGCAGGCAGTGCAAGTGTAGCAACAGCATCGATGAGCTGTGGAGCTGGCAAATGCGGCTCAGGCAAATGTGGCGGCAAAATCGCCCCAAAAGAGTCCAACACGACCCAAGCCCCTCAAGCCAAATGTGGCGCCGCCAAAGAGAAAACGCCTGCCATGAAGTGCGGTGCAGGAAAATGCGGTAGCAAAAAATAGCCTCATGAAGGGCATCCAAGGGTGCGGTCTGGGACTGCGTCGAGAGTTTTTGTTCGATGCACTTGCCTCCCAAAACTCTCCCGCATGGTGGGAAATCACCCCTGAAAATTGGATGCATATGCCCTACGCCTATCGAGAGGCGTTTGAGACCATCGCCTCTACCAAACCGCTGGTGGCACATGGACTCTCCCTCTCGATAGGCTCTCCTGACCCTCTGGATATCACCTATTTGCTCAATCTCAAAGCTTTTTTGGATCGCTATGGCATCACACACTACAGCGAACACCTCTCCTTTAGCTCTCTGCACGGTCGTCAAACCTACGAGCTTTTGCCCCTGCCCATGACCCTATCGATGGCGACGCATGTAGCGAACAAGCTAAAAAAAGTGCAAGATTTCTTGGGGCGAGCCGTCATACTCGAAAATGCGACCTACTACCATGTGCCCTACAGTGAGATGCGTGAGATTGATTTTTTGCTCACGGTACTTGAGCGTAGCGGTGCCAAGATGCTTTTGGATATCAACAATGTCTATGTCAACGCGACCAATCACCACTTCGATGCCAAGCGCTTCATCGATGCTATCGATAGCCATCATGTCGCCTACATGCATGTGGCGGGACACACGCTTTATGAAGAGGAGAATCTCATCATCGATACGCATGGTGAGAGTATCATCGATGACGTGTGGGCGCTTGTAGCGCATACGTGCAAGCGTATCGATGCGCCCATCATGATAGAGCGAGACAACGATGTGCCGTCGTGGGAAGAGATGAAAGAAGAGTTCACCACCCTCCATACAATCGTAAAGGGTGCACGTGGAGCGTAGCATTATGGAGCGATTTTTTGGGCTTATTACAGGTGCTGTGCCGCTACCTATGCCGCAAAACAACCCCATCGATACCTACAAAGCACTCATCTACCATCGATACTACGAGGTCATCACACAGACGATGCCCCGTTTTTGCGCCCACATCGACGCCGATACGCTGCGAGAAGCTATAGAAAAGCTCATCGCCCAAGGGGTCAAAAGCCCCTATATTTGGCAACTGCCAGAGGCGTTTGCGCGCTACGTCATCGATGAGACCTCGTGGCTACAAACGCGCCCCTTTTTGGCAGATATGTTGTGGTACGAGACGACCCAAATAGCGCTCTGGATGGGTATCGATGCCAAACCACCTATCGAAGAGTTCGCATGGGAGAAGCGTTACACGCTCTCCTCTAGTGCACGTATCGCCCTGCTAAAACATGCCGTTTTTGAGGTGGAGCGAGAGGAGGAGACGGGAGCGTTTGCCCTTTTGCTCTACTACGATTTTGCAGAGCATGAGGTGCAGTTTATGCAGATTACTCCCTTTGCCTATGCGCTTTTGGAAGAGTTAGAAGGCACACTCGAGAGCGCTTTGGAGCGGGTATGTGCCCTCTACGACGTAGAGCTAGAAGAGGCTCGACCTGTAATTACGCCGCTGTTGGCGCAGTGGGCGCACCAAGGAGTTTTGACTCCCACACAATCCTAAAAGAGGTCACCCCCTCTTCGTGACCATACTCCAACACAAACCCATGCGCACGTACGATATTGTGCACGATATAAAGCCCCAATCCAAACCCGTCGTGTGAATTGCTCCCCTTGGTAAAAGGCTCTGTATAGTACTCCAACGGATGCTCTAGCGCTTTACCTAGATTACGTATCGCAATCGCATTTGCCTCTACTTCGATGGTCACTTTGCCATTGGTGGCGTGGCGAAGGGCATTGTCGATGAGATTTTTGCATGCGACACTCAAGAGTTTGAAGTTGGCGCGAATTTTGTGTTGCGTCGGCTCAAAAAGTATCGCCTCCTCATCGACCATCAAAAGCTCTTTGGCGTGCTCGATAATATCCTCGATGAAGTACTCTTTGGTGGGCATCGCTTGGTGTTGCGCCAAAAGCTCCTCGATAGCGGCAAACTCATTGATAAGCGCCTCCAATCGATAAAAAACTTTGCGCATCTGCTCATCATGCTGCGCAGAGTGGGGCAACTCCATGAGAAATTTGCCCTTGGTGATGGGGGTTTTGAGCTCATGCATGATGTTTCGGATGAAGATATTACGCGCCTCTTTGAGACGACCTAGTCGTCTGGCACTCTCAAAAAGCGCATTGGAGAGGAGTGAGACCTCATCGCGACGACGCTTATCGACAGCTAAGACATCGAAATTTTCATACCCCAAATCGTGCACCTGCACAATGAGACGACGCAAAGGGTGCAAGCGTCGATAGGTGATGTAAGACAAAAAGCCCATCACTATCGATACGCTGGCAAAAAAGAGCAAAATAGGCGTAGCACCAAAGTCAGGTAGCATGCTCTGGTCTTGGATAATAAACTCATCGAGAGGGGTTTGGAAGTGCAGATAATTGGCTCTTCCGTCCCCAAAAAACGCCACCGTCATAAAAGGGTGAGGCTGTGTATCGAAAAGCTCCACAGAGGGTGCACCCAAAAGTGCCGCAATAGCGCTCTCATCGCGAATGAGCGTCAACCCCATCTCATCTAGATGGCGCGTGAAATCTTCACTCAAATGGGAGCGCAAATACTCAAAACGCACCATGTTGACAATAGGCGTATATTTGCGTCCTAGCGACTGGATATGGCGATGATGCTCCTCTTTGAGCAAGAGAAAAAGCATCGCCACAATGAGCACAAAAGAGAGCACGAAGCTCGCCCCAAGGACGAAAAAAATCGAATCTTTATTGAACAAACTTATACCCCATGCCTCGAATCGTTTGCAAATAGCGAGGGTGCTTGGAGTCGGTTTCGATTTTGTGGCGTAGGCGATTGATGATGACAGTCAGAGAGCTGGAGTTCTCATCGTCCGCACGCAATAATGTCGTAGCGTCAAAAATCTCCTCTCGAGAGACGATAAACCCTTCGCGTTTGAGCAAAAAGAGCAACACCTCAAACTCTGCGGCAGTCAGACGAATAGGCTCACCCTCTTTGGCGATAAGCATTTTGGACTCATCGTAGGTGAAAATTTTTGCGGTGTTGGGTGTTGCAGGAGAGGCTTGGTAGCGGCGCAAAATCGTCTTAATACGCACCTCTAGTTCGCGCGGGTCGTAGGGCTTGGGCAGATAATCATCCGCACCTAGTTCCAGTGCCGCGACCTTGTCAGAGAGGTCGCTTCGCGCAGAGGAGATGATGATGGGAACCGTAGAGTGCTTGCGCAGTGCCTTGCACACTTCTAGCCCATCCAACCCTGGTAGGGTCAAATCGAGAATGACCAAATCGTATTTTTTGATAGCCAAGGCGCTTTGCGCCAAAAAGGGATCCTCGATGGTAGTGACATGCATGCTGTAGCGTGCCAAATATTCGGTGAGCATCTGCGCGATTTCAACATCGTCTTCTACCATCAGTATCTCTATCATTGTTACTCTCTTGCTTTTGCTTTGCAGACTTTGAATTTGTTGGGACCTACTTTTTGCAGTGCCGCATGAAATTGCTCTTTTTGCTCTTTGTCAAGGACACTATAGATAGTCTCAAAGAGTGTAGCACTCGCCTCTATCATGCGCTCTTTTTTGTTTTTGCGTGCTTCGATATAGGCATTTTTGTCGAACTTATCTTTGCCAAATGCCTCCATCGCACCCATGCTACTTTTGCGAAACGTCTCAACAGCCGCTTCGATTTTTTCATTTTGCTCTGGGCGCAATTTCACAGCATCGAGTGCCATACGCACAGGCATCATTTCACGGTGAGGCATACCATCGTGCATCATAGGCGATTCGCCATCGCACATTTGACCTCTAGGCTCATCACACATAGGACCCTTGTGCTCTTTGGAACCACACCCAGCCCATGCCATACTACTACCCAATGCTACTACTGCCACGAGGGCTAAAAGACCTTTTTTCATACGTTCTCCTTTGGAATTTGGATAGTGACATCGTAGAGGACGCGCTTTAACCATTTATTAGCACCCGCGCAATGAATGTTAATGCCCGCTCTCTTGTGCATGACGAATCGCGCCCGCTTTGCATCCGCTGGATACGGGAGGATGGTCTCGCAAATAGCGCAAATCTTCGAGTGTTTGGGTGAGGATACGCTTTTGCTGTGCTATGGGAAGCATCAACTCGTCTCTCTCGTTTTGCCCTAGTTTGGCATGAAAAAGTAGCTGTTCTACTTCACCATCGAGGGCTTTGAGCGCCTCTTCTATAAAACGTATCGATTGCATAGGACTCCTAGAACTGGATATTGGGACGAATAATGAGGCGGTGGGTCTCGACACCCTCCTCTTTTAATAGACCTGTATATTTGTTGTCACTCATATAGGCATAACCGACCCCGAAGCTAAGCCCCAAGGGCTGACCCCACAACACCACGGGGAATTTTTTCTCGACAATTGCCAAAAACGCGATAGGCTCCACACTCCCCAATCGGAAGGTCGCTTTGACATCGATGGCGCTGTTATTGATTATGGAGAGCATATCTGTTTGGAAATCCAAACGACTTCTACGAAATCCTACATAATAACTGCTGACAATCTCAGGGTGCTGATGGTATTTGAGTCCTACGCGGTAGCTGTAGCTGAGTTTATAATCTTTGAAACTACGCTTGCCTATGACCTTCCATTCGGTCTCGATACTAGGGTCGTAGATGAGAATATTATCCTTGATATGTCCATCGGAGACAGAGACGATGAAGCCTGCATAAGCGCGGTTGCCTACAGCAATATCCTCATCGGATTGGGTAAATTTGACCGTATTACCCAAAAAAAGTGTCATCGCATAAGGCTCCTCGAACCCTACAGTGGCTGAATCGACGATATTGACACTGCCGCCCAAAATCGTCGCGCTATCATAAAAATTTCGTTGTTGATTTTTGAGATAGACCCCTAGATTGGGCAGAGGATTGTAGGAGAGCTCTAGCACCAAAAAACTAGGCGGTATCGCATGCAAAAGCAGGTGCGTGTAGAGCTCCAGCTCTGTTTTAGTGCGGTAATTTTCCATTGTTCGGTCAGTCAGCGGGATAGTGAGAGAGACATTGGTATAGTAGGCATCTAGCTCATAATCGAACTCGATATTTTCCCACATGGAAAAGGGCTTCGTCGTAGCATTGGTCTCGTGCGAGGCTACCTCTACCGTGAGATTGCCCTCACCCCAGAGACTCCACACAAAAAAAAGCATTGTGAGTAATTGTTTCATGGGGTATTATAACCCAAAAGCGCCCTACTTCAACACCCCTAGCACACGACTCACACTGTCGCTTTTTGCTAGCGAGAGACGCACCACGCTGGGGGAGAGTGCTTCAAGCGCGTGAGGGACTTTCGCCGCAAAATAGACCATATCACCCGCCTCTAGCATCACCTCACCCTCATCCGAAGAGATGCGCACCTCTCCTTGTAGCACCATGATAGTGATGGCTTGGGGTGCGGTGTGCTCCTTCATCGATTGACCTGTATCCATGACGATACGTATCTCCTTGGAGGTGGGTGTCTCCATGAGGCTTTGAATCTGCACCGTAGCGCCATAGGTCGCCTGCGCCACAAAACGTGCTACTTGCATTAGCACCCCTTGTGCATACAGATGAAACGTGCCGTCATCGTATCCATCGTCGCGATATGCTGATGTAGCCACGCAGGAATAGTCTCGAGGAAATAGCTACGCAACGCTACCTTATCGAGACGATTGCGCCAATCGGCAATGACGAACTGCATCTCGTTAAGTGCGCGTGCATGCTCGCCTTGGTGCATAGGATAGGCAGGGAAGCCCACCTCACGCATGAGACGCTCTTCGTTGCCAAAGTGTCCGCGCGTATGCACCATCATCTCCTCTAGCACGGCATCGACCGCGTCACTATCGACCGCAGGCACACTTAGAAGCACCTCTAGACGGTTGAGTAGCTCCACCTCCTCGGCGTGAACTTGGTTCATCTCCTCGTAGGCTACTTTGGGCAATTGAGCGAAATCTATCATATCGACTCCTTTTTGGTGCGCATTGTACGCAAAAGCGGGGTGATAGATATTGACCTGTGTCAATTTCGTATATTTTTGCCATAATATGCGCACTTAACCCAAGGAGCCTCTGCCATGTTCAGCCAGCTCTCGCCCCATGCAGTGGCGCAACTCTCCACCATCGCCAAAAAGAGTAGCTACCCCCAAGGCACGATGCTTTTTTGGGCAGGGGAGATGCCTAGTGCGCTTCTCTTCATCCGAGAGGGGCAAATCGCTATAGTCAAACACGATGCGCAAGGCAATGAAATACCCATGGCGATTTTGAGCGCAGGTCAGATGGTGGGGGAAATGGCGCATTTTGAGGGCGTGCCTTATCCTGCATCGGCACGTGCGCATAGCGATGTAGTGGTGTTGGAGATCGCTTTTGAGGCGTTTCGACGCGATTTTTTGACCCTGCCTGATGTCGCACTCTCCATCATCAGCTCTCTCACGCGCAAAATTAAACGCCTAGAGTACCTCATCGATAGCACCATGGTCGATGATGCCGCCACGCGCGTGGGACGCTATCTCCTTGCCCACGAAGCGCGTCTGCCTACGCTCACCCAACGCACCATCGCGCAGGAGCTTCGCCTCGCTCCAGAGACGGTGTCACGCATCATCGCAACTCTCAAAAAAGAGCACCTCGTCGATGTGGTACGCAAAAAACTTTGCCTCATCGATAGAGAGGCGTTGCAAAAGCGGTTGGCTTAGCGCCCCCAAAGTCGCATACGAACTATTTTTTCTAGCTCCACAATGACGAAGAGCGCCGCGCCTGTAGCGCCTATGAGTGCCACATCGATGAGGCTAAGGGCTTGTGTCGCAAAAACGGTTTGCACCCATGGCACATAGGTGACGATAGCTTGCGCGACTGTGACAATCCCCACGGCAATCCAAATAGGCTTCGTGCCCAAAAGCATACGTGGATTGAAGGTGCCGTGAGACATGTTGCGCACATAAAAAAGGTAGACCATCTCCAAGAAGATAAGCGTATTCATCGCCATCGTGCGAGCGTACTCGATAGACTCTGTGTTTTGTATCGCCCAATTATAAAGCCCAAAAACCGTCACGACAAAAAGCGCCCCTGTAAAGAGCACCTGCCACAAAAGTACCCCACTCAAAATCGGTTCGTTGCGTTTGCGCGGATGTCTACGCATCGTGTGTGCATCGGCAGGCTCGAACGCCAGCGCAATGCCCAAGGTGACTGCTGTAATCATGTTGATCCACAAAATCTGCACAGGCGTCACAGGCAACATCATCCCCAAAAGCAGTGCCAACATAATGACCGCCGCCTCTCCTGTACTTGTAGGCAGTGTCCAGCTTATCACCTTTTTGATATTGGCATAGATGGTGCGACCCTCACTCACCGCTGCTACAATCGAGGCGAAATTATCATCGGCGAGCACCAGCTGGGCAGCCTCTTTTGCCGCTTCGCTCCCCTTTTGCCCCATGGCGATACCTGCATCGGCGCGTTTGAGCGCTGGGGCATCATTGACCCCATCGCCTGTCATAGCGACAATCATCTCGTGTGATTGCAGTGCCATGACCAGACGCAGTTTGTGCTCTGGCGTAGTGCGCGCAAAGACGTCACTCTCCATGACCGCTTGAGCGAGTTGGGTGTCATTGAGTGCGTCGATTTGGGTACCGATGAGGACATTTTCACACTGCTTCAAGCCTATTTGTTTGCCTATCGATGCGGCAGTCAGCGCATGGTCACCCGTAATCATCTTGACCGCGATACCCGCCGCGTGACACTGTGCCACTGCCTCGACAGCCTCGGCTCTAGGTGGGTCGATGAGTGCGACCAGACCCAAAAGCACCAACTCCTCTTTGAGGTCATCGTGCGTCAAAATCGTATGCGAGGTAGCGATGCTTTTGTAGGCTACCGCCAAGACACGTTTGCCCTCGCGCGCGATAGCATGTGCTTGGGACTCCCACCATGCATGGTCACACGCAATGCTCTCTCCTTGGGCATTCATCGATTGCTTGCACAGCGGCAAGAGGCGCTCGATAGCACCCTTGACAAAAATATAGGCATTGCCGTCGTGCGTATGGTTCAAGGTCGCCATGTACTGGTATTTGGCATCGAAAGGTATCGCATCGGTACGCACATATTCGCTGTTGATGGCGTCCAAATCGCTTTGGACTTTGAGCGCAAATGCCATGAGCGCCCCCTCCATCGGGTCGCCCTCGACGCTGTAATCACCATCGTGATTGCGTAGTTGCGCATCGTTGCACAGTGCACAGACGCGCGCGATGCGTTGCAATACAGGGTGTGTTGACTCCATGCGTACATCACCTTGGGTCACATCACCAATAGGCTCATACCCTTGACCCGTGACCGTTGCCACACCTCCATCGAGCACCAAAGTCGTCACCATCATCTCATTGCGCGTAAGCGTACCTGTTTTGTCGGTACAGATGACCGATACCGCCCCTATGGTCTCGATAGCGGGCAAACGACGCACAATAGCATTGCGTCGCGCCATGGCTTGTACCCCAATAGCCAGTGTGATGGTAAGTACCGCAGGCAGTCCTTCGGGAATCGCCGCCACCGCCAAGCCCACTATTGCCATAAAAAGCTCGTCAAAAGGGGTCGTCGTGGCATAAAGCTCATACCCCAACACCAGCGCTGAAACGCCCAAAATGAAGAAGGTAAGGTATTTGGCAAAGACATCCATCTGCTCTACGAGTGGCGTAGTCAAACTCTCGACACTCGCTAACAATCCACTGATACGCCCTATTTGCGTCGCCTCACCCGTGGCAATCACCACCCCTTGCGCTGTGCCTGCTGTGACCGTAGTACCGCTAAACGCCATGCAGAGCTGATCGCCTAGCCCTGCATCTGCCTCTACGGGAGCGGTCTGCTTATCGACGGGTAGCGATTCGCCTGTGAGGAGTGCCTCTTGGATTTGCAGACCGTGTACTTTGAGCAGGCGCATATCGGCAGGGACTTTGTCCCCCGCCTCCAACAGCACAATATCCCCCACCACAACCGCCTCACCG
>JQIT01000003.1 GCA_000830255.1 Sulfuricurvum sp. PC08-66
CTAGATGCCTCTACTTGAGGTCCCTTTGTTTGTGGACGGGAATTATAGTCAAACAACCCCTTAATGTCAATTAGTTCTGGCTTAAAGTGAAAGCAAATCAAAATCTTTCTAAAAATATTGTTTACGAATCTATGGTAGAATCCCCACTCAAATCACAAAAGGAGAAAACCATGGGTTTATATGATCGTGATTATGTACAAACAAATCAGTATGAGGCGCAAGCCACACAAAGCGAATCACAACTTGTAGCCTTTATAAAAGAGACCTACAAATTGTTCGGCGCTTCTATGATGGCAGGTGCTGTAGGTGCCTATATAGGATTAGGCTTTGCGGCAGAAATTCATTCTATGAAATGGATGCTTCTTATTCTTGAAATTGGTCTCTTGATTGGCTTGCATTTTGTCAAAACAAAACCAGGCATTAATTTGGCGGTGCTTTTTGCCTTTACCTTTATGACAGGTATTACACTTGCACCTCTTCTATCGATGGCAATTACTGTTGACCCTATGATTGTAGGTAATGCATTTGCAATGACGGCACTTATTTTTGGTGGCATGAGTCTTTTTGCTATCAAAACGCCCACCGATTTTACGACTTACACTAAACCATTGATGATTGCATTAATAGTAGTAGTCGTTTTTTCACTCTTGAATGCATTGGTATTCCAAAGTCCAATGGCAAGTATCATCATCTCAGGTGTAGTGGTAATGCTCTTTAGTGTTCTTATCGTGTTTGATACACAAAACATTATCCGTGGCAACTATGAGCATCCTATCGATGGTGCTATTGCGCTTTATTTGGATTTCTTGAATATCTTCACTGCGTTACTACAGTTGCTCTTATCGTTCAATGGACGCGACGAGTAAACCTGCCCTATCACCCGAAATCTATCGGGTGATAGATGCTAACCTCAACCGCCTCAAAGAGGGTATCCGTGTCATCGAGGATATCGCCCGCTACGCCTACAACAACAAATCTCTCGCGTTTCAACTCAAAACATTACGTCACCAAAGTCGTATCGACGATTTACGCTCGCTACTCCAAGGTCGCAACAGTATCGATGATGTCCTTCGCCCTACAACACCCAGTGAACTCAACCGTATCGATATCGATACCGTAATCACTGCCAATTTCAAGCGCGCCCAAGAGTCAGCACGTGTACTAGAAGAGTTATACAAACTCATCGATGCGACTCTCTCTGAAAACTTCAAAACCCTGCGCTATACACTCTATGCATTAGAAAAAGAGAGCTATTTTTCTAGCAAATAGTCACTGACTTAATTTCCGTAAACTCTTCGATAGCAAATCGAGGCCCCTCTCTACCCACACCAGACAATTTCACTCCCCCATAAGGCTGAATATCAAAACGCAATGTCGGCATATCATTGACCACAACCCCACCTGCATCAAGCTCCTCGATAGCCTCTTTTGCCAACGCCAAATTATTAGTAAAAATAGAAAATTGTAATCCGTATGGTGAATTGTTCATCCTAGGCAAGGCATCCGCAAAACCCTCTACTTTGACCAAGCTCACAATAGGTGCAAAAACCTCTTCGCAAACAATTTTCATCGTATCAGTCACATCTGCCATCACTACAGGATGAAACATCGCTCCCTCTACACGCAATGGAGTCATAGGGCGTGCACCCTCATCGATAGCACTTTGCACCCACGACAAAGCACGCTGTGCAGATTCAGCATTGATAAGGGGCCCCATAAATGTTGCCTCATCATAAGGTGAACCCACCACCAATTGTATCGTCTCTTGCGCCATGGCTGTTGCAAACGCATCATAAATTGCGGCATCGACATAGATGCGTTGTAGTGAGATACAAACCTGCCCAGAGTTGGTAAAGGCACCCATCGCGCATCGACGTGCGGCATAGGCAATATCCGCATCTTTATCGATATAGGTGGCCGCATTACCGCCCAACTCTAATGCTACTTTTTTGATACCTGCATTTTTGGTGATGATATTGCCCACAGGTACTGAACCTGTGAAACTAACTACGCGGGCAATATCACTGCTCACCATGGTAGAGCCTACTTGCGCATCACCATAGACCAACGAAAGGGCATCTGGGATGGCATAAAGACTCTCGATAAAAAGCTTGACCAATTTGTATGCGGTGAGTGGCGCTTCTGGCGTGGGCTTGAGCACGACGGCATTGCCTGCTACGAGTGCGGGGGCAAGTTTGTGCGCGACCAAATTGAGCGGGAAATTAAAAGGTGTAATTGCCGCCACCACACCCACGGGCACGCGGGTAAAAAAGCTCATGGTTTTTTTGCCACTGGGCATCGCATCGGTATTTATTGTCTCGCCATGCATCGTACGCATCGTCTCCGCCGCAAGAGTAATCGTCTCGATACATCGCTCCACTTCGATACGCGCAAAGGTAATAGGTTTGCCCACCTCATCAGTAAGCGTTCGTGCCACCTCTTCTTTGGAGTCTCGCAATTTTTGTGCTACATCGAGCAACCAATTGCATCGTTGCGCCAAGGTCGTTTTGCGTGCACGTTTTGCCGCCTCTTGAGCGATACGCAACGCCTCTTGTGTTTGTGGTACATCGCACTCATAATAGTGTGAAACTTCGCGACCGTCATAAGGTGAGTAGCGTGTTATGCGTGTGTCACTGGTCGTGGCAGTCGAACCCAAAAATATTTTTGCATCCATCCTAAACTCCTCACGTTTTTGAGTGCTTATGATAATATAGGCACATTTAAAAGGGTGTAACAAACACATATGATTGAAATAAACAGCCAAATAGTTGTCGAAATTGGTACGTTTTTACCCTACAACGATACAAAAGAGGAGCTACTTGAAGCGCTTTATGCGCTCTTGCCCTCGATACATCGAGAAATTGAGTGTCTTAATTATGAGCTTTTTTGGTCCCAAGAGGGGGCTTTGACGAGTGTAGGAAGATGGAAAAGTAGCTTGGGATACAATTTGCACGAAAATATGCGCTATATCGAAGAATTTAAACGAACGCTTTTACCTGTGTTGTGTCAGGAGTTCACTTATACACTTCGCTATAGCGTCGTACCACCCATGAGTGCATTGTCGCTGTTGAATGAATAATTTTTGCATAAAGCGCAGCGCAGCAGGGCCAGCCTAAGCTGGCGCTGTTGGTGAAATCTGCTGCTCTACTGCAAAAGCCGCATAACGTTTTGCTGAATTGTATTGGCTTGACTCATCGCGTATGAACCCGATTGAGCAAGGATATTAAATTTAGAAAACTCTGCAGACTCTTTGGCGAAGTCAACATCACGAATTTGTGATTCCGCCGCTTTAACGTTTACCTGCGTTACGGAGATGTTGTTGACCGTAACGGTTAATTGGTTTTGAACAGAACCGAGATCCGCACGAACACTATCAAGTTCTCGTGTAGCAGCCTCTGTCAAGTCCATTGCACGCATTGCACCCTCACGAGTACGTAGCAATCCAACAGGATCACCATCACGCATACGACCTGTCGCAATCTCATTCAACTGGTGCGCAGTAACAATCTCATCGAGTGTTTTTGCTGCAGCGTTAGCTGTATTGAGACCTTCGTCAGTGAAGTGTTCACTGCTTACATTCATCAATCCAAGATTGTTTCGTGTAAACTCAATATGACCTGCTATGACACCATCGTTGATACCTGCGGTGTTTGTAAACCCTTGAAGATTCATCGCACGACCATCAGAGACCAATGTCAAAGTACCATCAGCTTCCAAGCTTGCAGTTACACCCGTTTCATTGCTTTTTGAGTTAATTGCATTGACCAATTTATTGTCAGTATCAGACTCTTTGATATTATCGCCAGCGCCCAAAATAACCACACCATTGACTTTGATATCTTGTGCAATATCGCCACCCATGACTTTGGTCTCTGAATTAGCCTCTACAACTGCATTGGCTTTAATACCATGCTCTGCTGTACCCAAATTCACCTGTGCAGCTGCCGCACCCAAACCTGTGTTAACAACACCGTTGCCATTAGCATCGGTCAATTGCACACCAGGGAGTTTGACACCCTCAACAGTCAGCTGAATATAGTCAGAACCAGAATAGACCGTACCTAGCGCTTTACGCTCAGACATACGCAAGTTGGTTGCATCAGCAGCCACAGCAGCATCAAATCCAATGGCACCCGTTGTCGAATCCAATGAAGTAATAGTGTGTGTTGTCAAAGAACCATCTGTGCCTGTCGCTACGAGTTTATCTCCCACAGCCAATCCAGTCATATCTGTCAGAGTTCCCGCTTTCATTTCAGCCATATTGATTTGCTCTTGAGTTGTTTTAACAAGCGCAATTTTTTGACCTACTTCGAGATCTTTTTCCAATCCAGTCTCAAACGTCAACGTAGTATCACCGCCAGAAGCTACGATTGCACTGATTTTGTAGTCGCCTACGCCATCGATACGAATCGTATCCCCTACAGCTACACCATCGATGCCTGAAGAAGTGAGCGTGTTAGTACCTTTTTTGGCCACTTCGCTCAAATCAGCACTGTTACCCAATTGTGCAATAGCCGTTTTGGTAGTGATGTTACCTGTTACAGTGGTTGAAGTATTACCAATCGATGCTGCCAACGTTTGGTTAGAGTAGGCACCAATTTGGAACTCTTTGTTGGAGAATTTTCCATCCAAGAGGTTACGACCATTGAACGAAGTCGTATTAGCAATATTGTCCAATTGTTCCAAGAGACGGTTAACGTCTTTTTGAATCGCATTACGTGATTCATTACTTTGGTTGTCTGACGCTGCTTGAATTGCTTTCATTTTGATGGTATCAAGAATCTTGACCTGCTCATCCATCGCTTTATCAGCGGTTTGGATAATTCCCATCGCATCGTTAGCATTGGCAATCGCTTGACCCAATGATGAACTTTGGCTGCGCAAACTGTCCGCAATCGCAAGACCTGAAGAGTCATCCGCTGCTTTGTTGATACGCAAACCAGAACTTAGTTTCTCCAATGAAGAGTCCAAGCTACTGTTGTTTGCAACGCCCAATCGGTGCGCATTTATAGCACCAATGTTTGTGTTAATTCTAAAACCCATGTCAAATCCTTTTGGTTGAGTTTAGTGTGATGTTAGACGGCCTCCATGCCGGACAAACACTATCGACACTTTTTTTAAAAACTTTAACGATATACAAAAAAAAATTTTATTATTTAACTTTTTTGAAAAACAGGAGGGAGATGGGAGGTCTTAGAATTTGGCGAAAAAAATTCGCACTTTTGGAGCGTAATGGTAAAAATTTCGGCTACTTATCATAGATAGCACCTAATATGAGAGAATTTACCCAATAGCTAGCATCGGCAAATTTGCAAAAAAATTTAATCATTATTTGAGAAAATATTTTTTTATTTAACAATTTTTTGAAAAGTAAAAGAGAGAGTGTGGGTCGAAAGTGTCTGAAAAAAGAGGCGATAGAAAGAGAAACATCCCTTAAGATGTGTGGGTCATGAACAACAATAAAGTGAAAATGGGAGAAAAAAGAGGAGGTAAAACGTCATGCTGCTTGCCCGCCCGAAGGCGGACAATCCTCGCATTATCCTCCCACCGAAGCGGGAAGTGACTATTGGAGTAGTCTCATAACGTTTTGTTGAATAGCGTTCGCTTGACTCATCGCGTATGAACCCGATTGAGCAAGGATATTGAATTTCGAGAACTCTGCAGACTCTTTGGCGAAGTCAACATCACGGATTTGTGATTCCGCTGCTTTAACGTTTACTTGTGTTACAGAGATGTTATTGACAGTAACAGTCAATTGGTTTTGTACAGAACCGAGGTCCGCACGAATACTATCGAGCTCTTTGGTAGCCGCTTCTGCAAGACTCATAGCACGCATTGCACCCTCACGAGTACGTAGCAATCCTACAGGGTCACCTTCGCGCATACTGCCAGTAGCAATCTCATTGAGTTGGTGTGCACTTACGATTTCATCCAACGATTTTGCCGCTGTATTAGCCGTATTGAGACCCTCATCTTTGAAGTGCTCGCTAGAGACATGCATAACACCCAAGTTGTTACGTGTGAACTCGATATGACCTGCAACAGTACCATCATTGATACCTGCGGTGTTTGTGAACCCTTGAAGATTCATCGCACGACCATCAGAAACCAAGGTCAAAGTACCATCAGATTCCAAGCTAGCAGAAACGCCTGTCTCATTGCTTTTCGCATTGATAGCGTTGACCAATTTGTTATCAGTATCAGACTCTTTGAGACGGTCACCTTTACCAAGGATAGTAACACCATTGATAGAGATATCCTCAGCGATGTCGCCACCCATGACTTTAGTCTCTGAATTAGACTCAACCACTGCATTGGCTTTGATACCATGCTCTGCTGTACCAAGGTTGATTTGCGCAGCTGCCGCACCCATACCTGTGTTAACCACACCGTTGCCATTAGCATCGGTCAATTGTACACCTGGGAGTTTGACACCCTCAACAGTGAATTGAACATAATCAGAACCTGTGTGCTCAGTACCCAATGTTTTACGGTCAAGCATACGCAAATCTACTGCGCCTGCATCGATAGCAGCATCAAACGTGATAGTTCCAGCTGTAGTATCGATACCGGTGATTTTGTGGTTAGTCAATGAACCATCAGCAGCAGTAGCTACCAAGGTATCGCCTACTGCAAAACCTTTTGCATCACCAATAGTACCAGCTTTCATATCTGCCATAATGATTTGTTCTTGCTCAGATTTGACGATAGCGACAGTTTGACCGATAGTCAAATCTTTTTCAAGACCACGATCTACGGTAAATACTGTATCACCACCCTCTGTACCCGCCATGCCTGTGATTTTGTAGTCGCCTACGCCTTCAAGACGGATAGTATCACCTACAGCCACACCCTCAAGACCTGCTGATGTGAATGTTGTTGTACCTTTTTTGGCATCCGCAGTCAAATCTGCACTGCTACCCAATTGCGCAATCGAAGTTTTTGTCGTGATATTACCTGTAGCTGTTGTAGAGGTATTACCAATCGACGCTGCCAACGTTTGGTTAGAGTAAGCACCAATTTGGAACTCTTTGTTGGAGAATTTTCCATCCAAGAGGTTACGACCATTGAACGAAGTTGTCGTTGCAATGTTGTCCAATTGCTCAAGCAAACGGTTAACGTCTTTTTGAATCGCGTTACGTGAATCGTTACTTTGGTTGTCTGACGCTGCTTGAATCGCTTTCATTTTGATGGTATCGAGGATTTTTACTTGCTCGTCCATCGCTTTATCAGCGGTTTGGATAATTCCCATTGCATCGTTAGCATTTGAAATCGCTTGACCCAATGATGAACTTTGGCTGCGCAAACTGTCTGCAATCGCAAGACCTGAAGAGTCATCCGCTGCTTTGTTGATACGAAGACCAGAACTCAATTTCTCTAAAGAAGAGTCCAAATCTCTATTGTTAGAGATACCTAAACGGTGTGCATTCATAGCACCGATGTTTGTGTTAATACGAAAACCCATGTCAAATCCTTTTGTCAGGTTATTTTAGATTGGCATCCTTGCCTGTACACTAAATCGGTGCAGTACGAAAAATCTTTAGCGATTTATCATCTTTCATGGGCTTTATGTTACACTTGCGCCAATTTCGCCACCAACGCTATATATAGTGTAAGCACAAGGAAGCTTTTGAAAAATCTCATAATCGTCGAGTCCCCCGCCAAAGCCAAAACCATCAAAAACTTCTTGGGCAAAGATTACGAAGTCATCGCCTCTAAAGGGCATATTCGTGACCTACCCAAAAGCAGTTTCGGCATCACCATCGAGGAAGACGGCACCTTCACCCCCAAATACGCCATCGCCAAAGAGCATGCCGCCACCGTCAAACAGATCAAAGAGTTAGCCCAAAAAGCCCAAACCGTCTATATCGCAACCGATGAGGATAGAGAGGGAGAGGCTATTGGATGGCACATCGCCCAAGCTATCAAAAAAGACCCAGCGACCCTACCGCGCATTGTCTTTCATGAGATTACTCAAAAGGCGATTTTGCATGCGCTGGAAAACCCTCGCACGCTCAACATGCCCCAAATCGATGCTCAACAAGCTCGCCGACTGCTCGACCGTATCGTAGGGTACAAGCTCTCGCCACTTTTGTCCCAAAAAATCCAAAAAGGGCTTAGCGGTGGACGCGTCCAATCCTCGACACTCAAAATAGTCGTCGATAGAGAGCGTGAGATTCGTGCCTTTGTCCCCCAAGAGTACTACACCATCGATACGGTTTTTGAGAAGGAGTTGGAGGCGACACTCACCCTTTTCAAAGCCCAAAAAATTGAAAAGCTCACCATAGCAACCGCAAAAGAGGCGCAACATATCGTCGATACGCTCTACCGCCAAAGCTACCACGTAGCCGACATCGAGAACAAAACGCGCAAAACCTCTGTGCCGCCGCCCTTTATGACCTCGACACTCCAACAAACTGCCTCTTCACAGCTCTCCTACTCGCCCAAACGCACCATGATGTTGGCGCAAACCCTCTACGAAGGGGTCGCTATCGACAAGGGTCAAGTAGGATTTATCACCTATATGCGTACCGACAGTCTCAATTTAGCCGCTGAAGCGGTCGAAGCGGCACGCACCGCTATTCTCTCTCGATACGGTGAAGCCTATCTGCCCAAGACACCCAATGTTTTTACCAAAAAAGCCAAAGGCGCCCAAGAGGCACACGAAGCGATACGTCCTACGATGATAGATATGACGCCTCAAAAAGCGGCGCAATACCTCAAAAACGATGAGCTAGCACTCTACACCCTCATCTACAACCGCTTTTTGGCGTGCCAAATGACCGATGCTCAATTTGAGTTGCAAACTATCACGATAAACAGCACTGACTCGAGCTTCAAACTCAACGGTCGCAAACTCATCTTCGATGGCTTTTACAAAGTGCTAGGCAATGAGGACAAAGACAAACTTCTGCCCAACCTCGCCAAAGGTCAGGCGATGAAAGTCGCCTCGATGAAATCGAGCCAACACTTCACCGAACCCCCTAGCCGTTTTAGCGAAGCAAGCCTCATTAAACTCCTAGAACAACTAGGCATCGGACGTCCCTCGACCTATGCACCCACTATTTCGATACTCCAATCACGCGACTACATCGAAATCGAAAAGCGCCAAATTGTGCCACAAGAGATAGCCTTCAAGGTCACCGAGATGCTTGAAAGCAATTTTGAAAATATTGTCGATAGCAATTTCACCGCCAATATGGAAGACCAACTCGACAAAATTGCCGAAAACGAAGCCGATTGGCAGAAGGTACTCAAAGATTTTTATACCCCCTTTATGGCAAAAATCGACGCAGGCAAAGAGGGCATCCAAAGCCAAAAAGTTGCCACCCCCATCGGACGTGATTGTCCACAATGTGGCGCACCACTCTTGCAACGCAGTGGTCGATTTGGGCAATTTATCGCGTGTAGCGGCTATCCCAAATGCAAATACACCGAGGCTATCGACGCCCAAGGCAATGCCACACCCAAAGTCTCTACCGAAGAGCCAAGTGACCAAACTTGCTCCAAATGTGGCGCACCCATGGTGGTCAAAAGCGGTCGAAACGGTAAATTTCTAGCCTGCTCCGCCTATCCAAAATGCAAAAACACTCAACCGCTCGAAGCGCCCAAAACCCTCGATGTCCCCTGCCCTGAGTGCGGTGGACATCTGTTGGAGCGCCGATCTCGTCGAGGCAATTTCTTTGGGTGTGAAAACTATCCCAAATGTACCTTCATCTCCAAGTACCCTCTCAGTGGTAAAACCTGTAGCGTCGAGGGGTGTGGCGGAGCACTCGTATCACGCCAATTTCGCGGCAAAGAGGTACTAGAGTGCCTCAAATGCAAAGAGCGCACGGACGCTTAAGCCAATGAAAATTGGTCTACTTTCCGATACCCACAAACGTGTCAAGCGTACCCAAAAGGCGCTTGACCACCTCGTAGCGCAAGGCGTAGAAAGTATTATCCACGCGGGCGACATCGTGCGTGAAGAGATTTTGGAGCTTATCGTGGCAACCCAATTGCCCTACACCATCGTGCTTGGCAACAACGATGAGCACCTCAAAACGGTGCAAAAACGCTATGGCTTGGTCAATGAACCGCATCACTTCAAGCTCTACGACAAAGAGGTGACGCTGATGCACCACCCTGTCAACAAATATTTCCAAGGGGATATTGTCATCTATGGGCACACGCACACCTTCGATGCACGTATGTTGGGCAATACGCTCATCCTCAACCCAGGTGAGACGTGCGCCCGCAACAAACCTTTGAGTGAGTGCGCCATGCTAGAGATTACCCCTACGCACTATCGCATCGTCTACTACCATCGCACTCTCAAAACGCCCACATGGCACGCCAAAGAGTACCTATTTTCACACAAAGCCCTTCCCCTATGAGCAAAAAAATTTTTCTCTGCGCTATTGCGAACATCACCAGCGGTACTTGCAATGAAGATTGCAAATTTTGCTCCCAAAGCGTCCGCTACAAAGCCGACATCGAGCGCTATCGATACAAAGCCATCGATACCATCCTCGCCGAAGCGCAATCTGCGCACGACAATGGCGCCTTGGGCTTTTGTCTGGTCACCGCCGACAAAGGTCTGACCCCAAAAAGCCTCGATTTTGTCTGTGAAGTAGCCACTGCCGTCAAAAGCAAAGTGCCCAAACTTCACCTCATCGCCTGCAATGGCACTGCCACACGCGAGGATTTGGTGACGCTCAAACGTCACGGCATCGATGCCTACAATCACAACCTCGAAACGAGTCAAAATTTCTACCCCTCCATCTGCACCACTCACAGTTGGCAAGAGCGCTACGACACCTGTGCGCAGGTCGCGCAAGCTGATCTCAACCTCATTAGCGGTGGGATTTTTGGGCTAGGTGAAACCCACCAAGACCGTCTCGATATGCTCGATGCCCTGCATAGCCTCAATCCCATCTCGGTACCCATCAATTTTTATCACCACAATGTGGCACTCCCACTCTCTCCCAATCCTCTCTCCATCGAGGAGGCGTTAGGACTCATCACCTTGACACGTCAACGAATCCCCAATGCCCAACGTATCATGGTCGCAGGGGGTCGAGAGCTGATGTTTGGAAGCCGTCAAGGGGAGATTTTTGCCGCAGGTGCCAACTCTATCGTGGTGGGAAATTATCTCACCACCCAAGGGCAAGCGGCACATGCTGATTTGGCACTTTTGAAAAGCTTGGGGTTGGATGTAGCCCAAAGTCGCAATGACCGATAACACCACCGACGCACTTACGCACTATCTCTACGCCTTGGGCGATGCGACGCTCGCGCAACACAGCACCCGCTTTTTCAAATGTGGCGAAGGAGAGTATGGCTACGGCGATACTTTTTTGGGTATTCGTGTACCTGTGGTGCGCCAAGCGGTGCGCCATTTTCGCGATACTCGCATCGAAGCTATCGTGCCGCTATTAGATGACGCCTACCATGAGGTGCGTCTCTTTGCGCTACTCTCGATGGTGGCGCGTTACCCCAAAATGCCCGATACCATCTATGCTCTCTACATGAAGCACATCGACCGTATCAACAATTGGGATTTGGTCGATACGAGCGCACCCCAAATCGTAGGCACCTATCTGCTCACACGCGACCGCGCGATACTCTACACGCTTGCACGCTCAAAGGTGCTGTGGGAGCGACGTATTGCGGTGCTTGCGACGTTTGCTTTTATTCGAGAGAGAGATTTTGCGGATATTTTGAAGCTCTCAGAGATGCTTTTGGAGGATTCTGAAGATTTGATGCACAAGGCGGTGGGGTGGATGCTACGCGAAATGGGCAAACGCGATGAGCGCGTATTGCGCACCTTTCTCGACGCGCACGCCTCTCTCATGCCCCGCACGATGCTACGCTACGCCATCGAGAAGCTCGATGAAGAGGTGCGCAAGGGGTATATGCAGTTACGGTAGAGTGGTCTCTACTGCCAAAAAAAACGCCCCTGAGTAACTTTTTTCTTCGCGTGTGTACCCTGAAGCACTCAAGTAGGAGGCTAGTTTTGCAGGGATACCTACGCCACCTATACGCACTACTGCTCCTATTTCTACGCTTGTTTGAGAACTTAACCTCAAGCGCAATCCCTCGTGAAAGCCCCAAAAAAATCCATTTTGCGGGATGAAATCGTTGGCATATTCCGAAAGCGATGCCGCCACATCACGCATGAAAAAGCTCTCCCATCCCCCCATAAGCCCTACATAAATATCAAAAGGGTCAATACGCAAAAGTGACACATCTCCCCACAACCCAGCGGAAAGCGTCGTAAAATGCACAGGTGCATCCAGTCCATAATACTCACTATCATGGCGTTGTGCAGAGGTTCCATAAAGCTGGTAGCTACGCAGACTGTAGTATGTCCAATCTGCTTGTACTTTGAGTCGTACATACCGTGACGCATATCCAGCATAGATACTTAAAGCATTAAATGGCATATCGACACTCAATGTCGTTCGCTCATTTGCACTTTGTATATCGTTATAGAGTCCTCTCGCCCCCATACCATACGCATATCCCATCATTGCATGAAACGCATCTGTATCATCGATTAACTCTGCTTGCGTAGCATTCTCCTCCAAAGGTGTCAGTGTCACATACATGGGATTACGATCCAAATACCATATTCCTCCAGTTACACTGTCTATAAGCACTCCCACCACACCTACTGACGGGATAAGCAAATTACCCAAAAGCCCAGCACCCAACGCCACCTTACGATCGGTAGACTCTGCAATACTTTTGTACCCCTCTTTTTCGATGAGTACCTTCTCTACACGATTTTCTACCTCCAATACACACGGTGTTTCACAGCTTTTGAAATTAGGCAAACGTACCGTTGCCCCTTTTGGTTCTGTCGCAAAGGTCATTTTAGTCGTTGTGCCATTGATTAGCGTAGAACACCCAGAAAAAATAAGTGCTAGAAAAACAATAAAAACAATACGAAACATAAAAAAATCCTCTATAAAAGTAGCGCCATTATACTGAGCAAATGTCACACAATTGTCACAGTTGTTTTCGCTCCATCACACCTATACACCTTTTTTTGTGGCACACTTGTGGCATGAAACGACTCGCAATTATGCTTCTTTTATTGGTATCGCTGCTAGATGCATACACACCCCAAAAAGAGGCGCAATTTGGCTTTGGAATTACCAACGATGCCATTTTTACCACGGATAAACTCTTCACCGCTGCCAATGGTTTTTACTACACCTTCGCCCACATCCCCTTGCAACTCTCTGCCGTGGTCGATATCTACACCCCACGCAGAGAGGATTTGGCGCTCTCGATACCCCCTGCTGGTGTGCACCCTTATGGGGGATTTTTGTACCTCAAAGGGCGCTATCTTTTCACGCCTGCGCCTGACCATATTGTAGGCGTAGCCGCGACTGTTGGGGCTACAGGAGAGGCAAGTGGTGCGCGCTATTTTCAACATCTGTGGCACTCCATCATCGGTCGTCCACTCTATGCGGGTTGGGACTCTCAAATAGCGTCACGTTTGGGCGTGCAAGCAACCATGGAGTATCACTACATCCTACGAATGCAAAATTTCTTACTCATCCCCATCGTCGATGCGACACTGGGGAATCTGCAAAGCATGCAATCGATGGGGTTACGTATCTGGGGTGGCTACTCGTGGGATGAGCCTTTTGTAGCGCTCTATCGCAGTGACCATTTCGTGCTCAATACCTATGCCCAGATGCAACTACGTCATATCGATTGGAATATTTTCTTGACGGGATTTGAGGGGTATAGGTATGGTGTGGAGCCACTGCCCTATCAGCTTATAGGTGTGCTAGGTATCGAAGCGCGTTGGCCCGTAGAGCATCTGACATGGGGTGTGCTCTACGAGACCCATTTCGAGTCCAACAGCTACACTACCCAAGAAGGCGGACATGCATGGGCGCATCTACTACTCTTTGTACGCTACTAAAAACGTATACGCATCACAAGCCCTATATAGCTCTCTACCATCATAGGCTCGATAGTGCCTATCTCATAGCGCTCTAGGGGACTACGCCACTGTGTAGTGAGGCTGAAATCGACCCAGCGTCGATTGAGGTAAAAAAATCGCCGCAACACATTGGCAAGTTCTCCTTCGAGATTGAGAAAAAACATTGCGGTATTGCCCCATCGACGCGAACCCCACAACATGCCCTCATTGGCGCGAATACGCTCTTGAAGCTGATAAAACCCCTCGCCTACTATAGAGCCCAAAAGCGGAGTGACCCACAAATCTTGATAAGAGGGAATCTCAAACGTCGCCTCCACGCCATACTCCCAATAGAGTGTCGATAGAAGCGCATTCATCATGACCGATTCTGCTATAGAGAGACCGCGATTACGTACTGCGGTGTAATAATAGGCACCCGAAAGCGTATGCCCTATGTAGTTTATCGCCCAAGGGTCTCTGTCCCACACAGGACCTGCATGGACATTATCGACCCAATCACGTCCGATGCCGCTTTGGATAATTTCATCGTGTTGCCAATGGGACAAATCGTTGGGAACCAGCCAAAGCCCCACCAAAAAGGTGAGACTAAAGAGCTGTAGATAGGCAAAATCGGTAGTGATTTCTTGATACGAGGGTGGGATACACTCCCACAACGTCGATGTGGGCACATAAGGAGAGGGCGTAAAATACAAAGCATCCGAAGCTACCCCTAATTGCATCCCCAAAAGCAGTGACGCAAGAGCGATTCGTAGCATTCTATGCCCTTTGAGGTACTATTTTTGGCTGAGTGCTACGAGCACATCCTCCATCATCTGGTCGATGTCGCCGTCCAAAATCGCATTGACTTGGCTGTAGGCTTCGTTGCTACGGTTGTCTTTGACTTGTTGGTAGGGCGCTAGGACGTAGGAGCGAATTTGATGACCCCAACCGATTTCGCTTTTGACCACGCCATCTTTGACCGCTTGCTGTTTGGCTAGCTCATACTCATAGAGACGCGATTTGAGCATCTTCATCGCGGTGGCGCGGTTTTTGTGTTGGCTTCGGTCGTTTTGACACTGGACTACGATATTGGTCTCGATGTGTGTGATACGTATAGCAGATTCGGTTTTGTTGACGTGCTGTCCACCTGCACCGCCAGAGCGGTAGGTATCGACACGAATATCCTTCTCCTCGACGACGATATCGATATCATCATCGACCTCAGGAGAGACTACCACCGAAGCGAACGAGGTGTGACGCTTGGCATTGGCATCGTAAGGGCTAATGCGCACCAATCGATGAATACCGCTCTCATGCTTCAAATAACCGTAGACATTTTCGCCACGAATAATCATCGAGGCATCTTTGATCCCCGCCTCTTCACCGTCTTGGTAGTCAAGCACTTCGGTTTTGAATCCCTTGCGCTCAGCCCATCGACTGTACATGCGATAAAGCATACTCGCCCAATCTTGGCTCTCCGTCCCACCAGCCCCTGGGTGTATCGAGATAATGGCGTTGCTACCGTCTAGCTCTCCGCTTAACATGACCTCGATTTCCATCTTTTTGACGCTCTCGTCTAGCTGAAGAGCACTTTTGAAGAGCTCCTCCAAGGTCGCCTCATCGCGCTCCTCTTTTGCCATCTCATAAAGCTCTGCGGCATCATCGAGCATACTTTTGGTGGCGCGGTATTTGGAGAGTTTGCGCTCTTGTTGCGTTTTCTCTTTTTGTAGCACCGCTGCTGCTGCCGCATCTTCCCAAAATTGGGGTGCTTTTTCTAGCTCTTCGATTTGCCCCAAACGCACTACGATTGCATCAGGTTTGATAATACCTGTAATATTGCCCATTTTGAGCTTGAGACCCTTTAGAAGCTCACTGTATTCGTAATTATCCAAAGAAAACCTTTTGTGTATAATGGCAAAAATTTTACACTATAGAGACTAAAATGAAGATATTGCACACCCTCCAAGAGCTTCGTAGCTACCGCGAATCACTCGATGGAAGCGTCGGATTTGTCCCTACGATGGGTGCGCTACACCAAGGTCACATCACCCTTTTTCAAGCCTCTCAAAAAGCGTGCGACCACACCATCGTCTCGATTTTTGTCAATCCTACGCAGTTTTTGGCGCACGAAGATTTGGACAAATATCCGCGCCAAGAGGCAAAAGATTTGGCGATTTTAGAGCGACTGGGTATCGATGCGCTCTTTTTGCCCACTATCGAGACGATGTATGCGCCCGATGAGCCCAAAGTACTCGCCCCTAACCTACGCTCCTACACGCTCGAAGGCGCCATTCGCCCTGGGCATTTTGACGGCGTACTCACCGTCGTACTCAAGCTTTTCAATCTCACGCGCCCAACGCATGCCTTTTTTGGCAAAAAAGATGCACAACAACTCGTCCTCATCACTCACATGGTCGAGCGACTCTTCTTGCCCATCACCATTGTCCCTATCGATACAATGCGAGAGCAAGATGGCCTAGCGCTTAGCTCACGCAATGTCTATCTCTTGCCCCAAGAGCGTCAAATGGCGTTGAGCATCTCCAAATCGCTGGTTTTAGCCTCGCAAATGGTGGGTGCAGGAAAAGTAGAGTGTGCTGTGCTAGAAAAAGCGATGCGAGAGGTGCTACAAACATTAGAGGTGGAATATATTGCTTTTGTCGATAGGGCTTTTAATCCTCTGCAAACCATCGAGGTCAAAAATAGCATCATTGCTATTGCATGTCGTGTAGGCAAAACGCGTCTGATTGATAATGTGTGGTTGTAAAAAGAGAAATTAAAAAGAAGAGAAACTCTCCCCGCGAGGGAGAGCGTAAGGCTTAGAAGAAGTAGCGTAGACCGACGTTGTAGCTGCTATAGCCAAGGGCATTACCCACGATGGCATATTGCGGCACGATTTCAAAGTAAACATCTGAATGGATGAAATCCAAATTGACATCAAGACCCACAGGGATACGTAGCGTCAATTCATTGAGCGCCCACGGGAATCCAAAACCAAGACCGAGGTAAAAACCAATAGGTCCTACCAACTCTTGCTCGACGAACATATAGTCTGTCGCGATTCCACCCTCGAAAATAAAGCGAAGTTTATCCGCTTTGACTGTACCTGATGGACTGTAAAGTGTCCAGTCATTGTTTTGGGTATTCCATGACACACCCACACCAAACTCTGAGTTCTCAGCTTGGGCGAAACCCACCACCAACAATAATACTGCTAGTAACTTTTTCATCTCATACTCCTTTGTCTGTATGTACATCGAGTATATCGACGCTTTTGGACAGGCATACGCTTTTTCTAGCTTCTTTAGCAAAAAGAGCCGAAAAATGAGTATATTCGTAACACTTCAGAGCTTTTGAGGCTTCAAATACTCCATTTCGACCATCAACTCCACCATCGCTTTGAAGGTGGGCACGGCACTTGTAGCAGCAAAATAGGTGTGTTTATTGGGGCGAATGACCGTCACTCCTATCGTATAGTGGTGCGAAGCATCGTTGACAAAACCAAAAAAGGAGCTGTTATAGGCATTGACATATTTGCCCGCCTCGACGATGTGTGCCGTACCTGTCTTGCCCCCGATTTCCAATCCCTCTATACGCGTACCAATCCCCGTACCCTCTTGGACGGTTTTGACGAGAATTTGCTTCATGCGGTTGGCTGTAGCACTCTCTAGAGCCACTTGCGGCGGTATCGAAGAGAGCATTTGGAGTTTGCCTTGATGACGTATCGAGGAGACCAAGGTGGGTGTGACCATCTCGCCGTTGTTGTTAAATGCATTATAGGCACGAAGCATCTGTATAAAGGTGACATTCAAGCCATAACCGTAACTCGCCACCGCTTTGACGACAGAATTGTTGAGCTGTGTCACATCGGGCAAACTCCCGAAGCGCTCATAGGGCAAATCAATACCGCTGCTTTGCCCCAGCCCAAAATCTGCCAACCCTTGATAAAACTCTATGGCACCTAGCTGTTGCCCTAGTTGCACGATACCGATGTTGCTTGAGTTCACGATGACATTTTCTGCACTCATATAGGCGGCTTTGTGCTCATCGGTGATGAGTTTACGTCCCAATTGGTAGCGTCCATTATAGGTATTGACAATGTCATAGGGGCTTACTTTTTTGGACTCTAGCAACCGTGCCAACAAAAGAGGCTTGATAATCGACCCTGGTTCAAAAAGATACTCCGCAACGTTGGCATTGAGCGAAGGGTAGTCACTTCGCAAAATCGATTTGGGCAAAAAGCGATTAGAGCTACCCAGAGCCACTATTTTGCCCGTATGCGACTCCATAATGGCGAACATCACCTCTTGGGCACCCAGCTTCTCTTTGAAGGTATCCGCAATAAACTCTGCTCTTCGTTGCAACGCCACTGGGATATTGAGTATCACATCGACACCGTGTTGGGTCACTTGGGTTTTGGAGGCTTTATTGAGTATGAGATAATTATTGACATCGCGCTCCCCGATGCGTCTGCCGTCTACTTTTTGCTCCAAAATCGTCTCATAGCTCTTCTCGATACCTTTGACTCCTGCTACTTGCGTGTACCCATCCTCTTCTGTCTTGTGAATATACCCGATGATGGGCGTGAGCAAATCACCATAAGGGTAGCTACGCGAAGCGCCACTCTCCAACACATCCAACCCTTGAACGACGACACGTCCATCTGCGGTCACATAGCGCTTAAAGACTTTGAGTTTGAGTAGCTGATGCCCCAAAGAGCGTAACTGTTTGGCATCTTTTTCGCTGATGGTATAGCTTAGGGTCACGCTCCCTTGGGTGCTATTGATTTTTTGACGTAGCTCTTTGGTAGGGATGCTCGTATATATCGAAAAGAGTTCGATAAAAAGCTCTTTTTTGTTAGGGTCAAGGTTGCGGGTATTGATGATAGCTTTGTAGAGTTTTTGGGTGACAGCGATGCGAAAACCATCGCTAGAGAGTATTGCACCGCGTTTTGCGCGCTCCTCTTCGACCTTGACTTTTGCAGGGAGTGTGCGCATATCGATGGCGGTATTTGCCATACGCACGATAAAGAGAAAAAGCGCAATAACAATAAAAAGAAAAAGCACCAAAATCTTGGTAGATTTTTCGTTGCGGGGCGAATCGATGGGGTGTTGTGTGGGCATACGGCAGACGGCTTACATCTGCGTACGGAGGATTTCTTTGTAGGCGTTGATTGCTTTGTTGCGTACCTCTAGCATCAATTTCATGCTCATCTCTGCTTTGTCGATAGCGATTGCCGCTTGGTGCAAATCTTTGACTTGACCCGTAGCCATATCTGCCATCGCTTTTTCAGAGCTTTTTTGCATCGTGTTTACTTGAGCTAGCGACTCTTTGAGCACATCACCGAAATTGGCTCCCGATTGCGCTTTGGGCTTGGCGCTTTTGTTGTTCAAAAGCTCAGCAGTCGATAACGCAGAGAGATTAGTCAACTCTGCCATGGGCTACTCCTTAACCTCGTAGTATATCAATCGCGCTGTTGGCTAACGTCTTGGAGCTTTGGAAAGCTGCAACGTTGGCTTGATAGGCACGAGTGGCTTCTATTAAATCGGCCATTTCCACAACGGGGTTAATGTTGGGATAGGCAACGTACCCTTGTGCATTCGCATCGGGGTGTTGGGGTTCGTATTTCATCTTGGGCGCTCTGTCATCGCGAACGATTTTGTCAATTATAACACTCATCGTCGCAGGCTTGGGCTTGAATCCTGCGGCATTTTCATGCAACGGGTCAGAGTACTCGAGTAGATTGTTGTTTTTGGCAATTTTGTCATTGACCAAGGTATTGAAATCTACTGCTTTGAAAATTACCGATTGGCGTCGATAGGGACCGCCCTCATCGGTACGGGTGGTTTGGGCGTTGGCGATATTGCCAGATATGGCATTGACACGCACGCGCTGTGCCGAGAGACCATACCCACTGATATCAAAACTTGATAAAAAAGCCATCTTATCCCCCCTCTACTTACTGCATTTTACTTGACGAATCGATGACGCTTTTGAAAATCGCACCATCTTTTTTGAGCGCGGCAACGAGTGCATTGAACATGGTGCTGTTTTTTGCCATCTCTGTTGTTTCGACATCCAAATCGACGCTGTTACCATCGTTGCGGGCTTGGTGTCCATCGCGCACAAAAACCGTCGGCTTGCCATCGTAGGCATTGGCTTTGGGCTGGATGTGCATCGCGTGGGTCACTGCTAGCTCTAGTCGAGGCTTTTGTGCATGAAAAATCTCTTGCGCTTTTGCCGCGAGATGGTTCTCAAAATTGACATCGCGTGGTCGGTAAAATGGGGTGTCCGCATTGGAGATATTGCTCGATATGAGGTCTTGACGTAGGGCTCTGTTATCGAGCGCCTTTGCCATCAAATCGTGTGCTCTACTTATTTGCATGACATCCCTTCCTTGTGGATCAAATTTTCTATCTTCCTTGATGCACTATTTAAAGCAAAGATTATTCCATTTCAATCTCTTGTGCCACCTGTCACGCATTTGCTTTGGGCGAGGCTGTGAAAAGATTACACCGCTTTCAAAAACGCTTCATAGGTGACCACGCTCATACCACATTGAGCAAAGCTTTGGTCGTTTGTCAGCAACAAACTACACCCATGCTTTTGGGCGCATAGACACTGCATCGTATCTTCCAAATCTCCCCCATTTTTGAGGCACAGCACAATAGCATCCTCGATGACATCGTTGCCAAAAGGCACCACACGCCACTCTTTTAGAATACTCTTGAAAAACAAAAGCACCTTTGGATTGCCTCGTAGGATATAGTAGACCGTACTTATCATATCCTCGCTCACATAGACCTCGATGTCATTTTGGATAATTTTGATGAGGGTCTCTTTGGCTTTTGCGTGGTGAGTTCTGGCTTCATCGATGATGTCGATGACGATATTGGTATCCAAAAAGAGCTTTTTAGTCACGGTATTTTGCTTTTTTTGCGGCTTTTATCTCTTGTGCTGTTAGCTCATCGAACGCCCCATTGACCATGCCTACGAAGGGCATAAGGGCATCGAGTTTTTGCTTTTTTTCCATAGCCAATTTCGCATCAATGAACTGCTTGACATCCTCTAGTAGATGCGCTGAGACGAAGAGACCTTTGAGTGTGTGCGATTTTTTGTCCTCGATTTCGACGTATTCGTACTTTTCGAGAATATTGAAGTTGCGTACAATATCTCTGACACCAAGCCGTGTTGTCATATTTTCGCCTTTTGTCATATTTCGGACATTGTATAGCAGGGGAGTGTTTTTGTCAATAAATCTGCTACTCCACCAAATAGGCTAGCTTCGCCTTGACACTCTCTAGCTCCATAGGTTCTAGCCTCGTCAAGCATACAGAGGTGTCGATACGTGCGAAATCGACCGTGCAGACCCAATTACAGACAATATCACTAGGCTTTTCAAGTGCCTCACGTGGAGCTACGAAAACGCGAAAAAATGCCCCTTTGACCAGTTGCGTACTCAAAGGTATCACGGCAACGCTTTTGTATTGCATCTCATCGAGAAGCGCGTTGATGGTGTCAGATTGGATGATAAGTGCGGGTCTGATTTTGCCAAATTCCGAATTGTACTTATCCCCGAAATCGACCCAATATATTTCGCCTTGCGCAATCATAGACTTTGGGTATCCACACCGAAGCTCTCTTCTAGCTCTTGGGGCACAGGTGCGACGAAACTTTTGAGCAGTGAGGCTTTCATCTCCTCTTGGAGGAGGTATTGATACTTTTCGACCAAAAATTCAGGGATAAGTATCGATTTGATTTTGTGGGTCTTGCTGTCCTTGATAGCCACTAGCTCCTCTAGCTTGGTGTAATAACTAGGACTTTTGTAAAAATCAGTGGTTTTTTCGACTACTATCATCATCGACTCCAAATGTTGGATTTTAATGATAGTACTTTATTAGTAGTACTTTGTCAAGCGCGATACTACTTTGACACTGCCTCTATCACAATAAATGAATCTTGTATGCCAATTGATGTACAATGACACAAAAAGGAGTACAGTATGAATGGAACAGCCATGACGGTACGCATCGACCCCGAAATCAAAAACAAAGCCGCCCAATACCTCAAACAAATGGGCTTAACCACCAGCGAAGCGACTCGACTCTTTTTGTACAACGTCGTTTTGCACAAGGGATTGCCTTTTGACCTGCGCCTGCCCAACGAGGAAACCACACAAGCCATCCAAGAGACAAAAGAGGGCAAAAACTGCGTCAAACACGCCTCTGCTGATGCGTTGCTCGATGATTTAGGACTCTAATGTTCACGCCTCAGTATCACCGATTTTTCAAAAAAGATATTGAGCGTGACAAAAAAAGTGGCAAATATTCCAGTGAAGATTTCGCGCTCCTCAAAACAATAATCACCACACTGGTTGAGGGTAATGCCCTGCATGAAAAATACAAAAATCATCCACTCCAAGGCGAATGGGAAGGCACCTATGAGTGCCATATCAAAAACGATTGGCTTTTAGTCTATGAAATCAATAAAGAGAGTGCGCTACTCACCTTTGTTCGATTGGGAATGCACGCTCAAATTTTCAAAAAATTCAAATAGTTTTTTCCTCAATTTAGTTTTTGTGGATCATTCTTGAAGTTAATGCCTGCAGCAAAAGCAAATAAAATTAGAAAAATAATATTGAACTCATTTAGTTCAACCTGATTATAGAGGAACTTACGCAAATCATCAATAACCCCGAATAAACATCCAACAATAATGGCAAGTAAAATATCATCCAGATAATTTTGATTAAATTTTTCAATATCTTCATCCATTTTAAGAGACAAACTAAATATAAACATCAATAGTGAAATGAAAAATATGGTATTAGCAAACATTGGATTAGAATTAATATTTTGAAATCCAATTACTATACTGGTGGCAAGTGCATTGACAGAAAATCCATATATAGGATTAGAAAATTTTGTAAGCTTTTTTGATATTTGCTTATGCGCAATAATTTTCAATAGAACTAAGAATTTTTTGTCAATATATTTTTGAAAGTCTTTTAACAAGGCATATGCAATCAATATAATAAATAATTTAAAAAATATAATGATTGAAAAAATAAAAATCAATATTGTCATGTGTTCTTTACTTCAACGTACGTTTTTACCAAACTCCATCATCAGGATAGCCGATATAAAAATCAGCAGTTATTTTTGCAGTATTAGCAATCCCTTTTGGGAGTATAAATTCTGTGCCACGTAAAGTTATGTCATTAGCCCAACAACCTCGATACGTGCCATCAGGCAATTGGCTAAAACTTTCAGTATATATACACTCAAAATTTTGCATGTGTTTTTCTACATGCTCTCCAATCAGTTTCCCTTTATCGTCATAAATTCTAATGCGTGATTGTGGATAACGGATAGAAGGACGACCTTTTTCATCAGTGAATTTTTGATTTCTAAATGTGTCTTGAAAATGACCACCACTACTCTCTCGTCCTGTGATTTCCAAATAATCTACAAGATCCTGTTCTAGTCGGTAGTAGAAATGATTGTTGAAGAAGATAATGTTTTCAGCTTTGACAACAGGGGCATATTTTGGAGCAATACTTTTAATAATATTCCATCGCATTTCTAGGTCTTTTTTTTCATCTTCTTTTTCCAAATATTTCACATGTCCTTTGTCCAGTGTTTTTCTTCTTTCTTTTTCCTTTTTATACGCATCCCAGTCAAAATCTGCATCGCTAAAGCCAACACGAAGCACATTATTCACCACCTCAAAATGTCCTTGAAATTTTTTATCTTTTACTTGAAGTACGTAGTAGTACTCCTCAAAAAATTTATCGATAATCAAAAGGCGTGCTTTTATGCTATCTTCAACCGCTCGAAGATCCCCTACGTTTACATTTGAAATAGTTAACATTTTGGATTGATTGAGCACAAATTCATTAGCTAGTTTTATACGTTTACCATCGATAACATATACAGTTTCACTTGAAGCTATGACCCGCTCCTTTTTGAGCTTATCCAACTCTTTGACAATCTCCTCTTGGCTTCGCATAAGCATTGCCAATTGCTCTTTGACCCCATCATCGACTTCGAGGTACTTCTCGACATCTTGGGTATCTAGCTTGGCTTTGATAGTGACAGTACATACACCTTTTTTGTAGGTGACATCGGTCACTTCTGATTTGAGAAGCGCCGCTGAAAAAGATTTCAGCTCCTGTTTGGCCGCTTTTTGCCCTGTGCTATCGGTGCTTTGCTCAAAAACAGAGCGCACGACGGTTCCTGCCTCCTCTACGGCATTCATTTTGGCATAGATGAGAGCATAGCCACGTGCATCCTCTTTGGAGTCATTGGCTTGCATTTCATAGGTGCCTTTGGCGGTGACGGTGACCATCTTGGCATCGACCATCGATGCGGCAAGTAGACCCAGTGCCACGGTAATAAGTAGTTTTTTCATCTTCTCTCCCTTGAAATCGTGAAAGCTTAATATTTTTTAGCTAAAAAAATTAAACGCTATAATGCTACGCTAAAAATAGCCAAGGAGCAGTATCGTGAAATTCTTCAAAGAGAAAATCTACCCCATCAGGGGTCATTTCATCCGCAGTATGGGCATGGCAATTTTTATTGTCGCACTCTTTTTGATCAACGTCGGTCACGCCTCGATATGGGGCTATGTAGGTGTAGTGATTGGACTTGTTCTAATGCTCGAGGGGATTATCATGAAAAACGAAGGAAAAAAAGATGAGTAAAAAAGAAAGTATTCAAGCGCTACTCCCTATGTATTACTTCGCTTATATACTATCTGCTTCAATTGTCATTCTTATTATTTTGTGGATTATTGCGAATTACGAAAAGTTCACTATACCCATTGGTGTATCTGCACTTATAGTTGAAGCTCTCTTTGCCTCAATTTCAATCTATATTGCATTGCAAGTAGAAAAAAAAATCAATGAATTGGAAAAACTACCATGATTTGGTTCCCAATCGTAGCAATTTTGATAGGGCTAAGCGTTTTTGTCCCATTGCTATTATTTATATTCCGTAAATAAGACGACTAGCTTTACATCTTTCTACTTATTTCCATGCTCTGCGTGGGAACGAGGGAAACTGAACTAAGGATTTTTATAGTTCAAGTTAAGCCTCCAACATGAACTAAGGATTTTTATAGTTCAAGTCAAAGCGGCCGCTTTGACACTGCCTTAATCAAAAAGGCTCTACAATACGCGCAATCAAACCCAACTCCAAAGAGCGCGCGCACGATGGCTGACAAACCTCTCTTCTATATTGTCTTTGCACTTATCGCCATTGGTGTTATCTTCGCCTATTCGTTGGGCACCTATTCCGTCGTCTATTTCGAGTATGACCCCTACCATTTTGTGGTGCGTCAGGCGCTTTTTGCCTTTGTAGCGCTGCTCATCATGTGGTGGCTCTCTGGACTTGCCCCTGAGGTGTGGCTCCACCGTATCGGATTGGCGCTCTTTTTGGGCGGGGCACTCCTCATGGCGATGATGCCCTTCATGCCCGAAAGCTACGTCTCCGAAGTGGGCGGTGCGCGTCGATGGATTCGGCTCTTTGGCTTTTCGCTAGCCCCCGTAGAGTTTTTCAAAATCGGCTTTATCTATTTCCTAGCATGGAGTTTTTCGCGCAAATTCACCCACGAAAGCCGTATGAGTCATCTAGCAGAGTGGCTTTTGGCACTGCCCTATTTGGTCGTATTTTTAATAGCGGTTTTTTTGATAGCGATACTGCAAAACGACTTGGGTCAGGTCATCGTACTAGGGACGACGTTGGCGTTTATGATGTTTTTTGCAGGGCGTAGTATTCGCTTTTTCACCTCTTTTGTAGCGCTCTCTTTGGTGCTTTTTGTCACCTTTATCTCCATTGCAGAGCACCGCGTACTGCGTATGAAGCTGTGGTGGGTGGGTGTGCAGGACTATATTCTCTCCTTTTTGCCAGCCTCCATGGCAAACCGTCTGCATATCCAAATCGACGACGAACCCTACCAAATCACCCACGCCTACAATGCCATCTACAACGGCGGTATTTTCGGTACTGGCATTGGCAATGGCAACTTCAAGCTCGGCTTTTTGAGCGAAGTGCACACTGACTTCGTACTTGCAGGTATCGCGGAGGAGACGGGACTTTTGGGTGTCATCGTGGTCACGACGCTCTTTTTGATAATGGTGTGGCGACTCTTCAAAATAGCCAACCGTGTCCAAAGCCGTATTTTTTACCTCTTTGGGCTAGGCGTGGGCATTATGCTTGCCTTTTCGTTCCTTATCAATAGCTACGGTATTAGTGGGCTTGCCCCTATCAAAGGGCTTTCGGTGCCCTTTGTCAGCTACGGAGGGAGTGCCCTTTTGGGGGCTAGTATTGCCATAGGATTGGTACTCATGATTTCACAAAGGGCGAAACTCTAATGCATATTCTTTTTACAGGCGGCGGAACAGGGGGGCATTTGGTCATAGCCAAAGCGCTCAAAGAGGAGGCGCTCGCACTTGGGCACACGGCAAGCTACATAGGCTCCACCTATGGGCAGGATGTGGCGTGGTTCGGCGCCGATGAGACGTGGTCGCACAAACATTTTTATGCCACAGCAGGGGTGGTCAACAAACGTGGGCTTGCCAAGCTAGCTTCGCTTTGGGCGATTGGACGCGCGATGCTCTCCTCGATAGGGCTTTTGCGCAGATGGAGAGTCGATGCGGTGGTCAATGTCGGTGGCTACTCTGCCGCACCTGCCTCGATAGCGGCGGTGGTACTGCGCACACCGCTTTATATCCATGAACAAAACGCCACGATGGGCAAGCTCAATGCGATATTGCGCCCCTACGCCAAGCGCTTTTTCTCCTCCTATTTCGAAAATCCTTGCGATTATCCTGTGCGTGACGCCTTTTTCACCACCAAGCGCCTACGCAAAGAGGTCAAAACGGTGCTCTTTTTGGGTGGCAGTCAAGGTGCCTCAGCCATTAATAACTTGGCGTTGACCCTCGCACCGTGGCTCAAAGAGCATAACATTGCCATCATCCACCAAGCAGGCGAAGTACATTTGGCATCGACCCAAACGGCGTATGATGCGATGGGTATCGAGGCGGAGGTGTTGGGCTTTTACTCCGATATGCCCTCGCTTTTGGCACGCGGTGATTTTGCCATCGCGCGTGCAGGGGCGAGTAGCGTGTGGGAGCTTACTGCCAATGGCTTGCCTACGCTTTTTATCCCCTATCCGCACGCCGCACTTGATCACCAAACCGCCAATGCTAAAGCGCATGTGGATGCAGAGGCCGCATGGATGATGCAGGAGAATGCGCTGGATATAGAAGCGATAAAAGCGCTCCTGCTTTTGGATGTATCACCCCAAAGCCAACGCCTCCTCGAGATGCTCGCCCCGCATGGTGCACGCTCTATCATCCAGACCATAAAGGAAGAGAATGCTTGAATCAATCATCACATGGATAGTCGATACAGTGGGTGCGTTGGGGTATCTGGGGATACTCATCATGATGTTTTTGGAGTCTACCTTTTTCCCTTTCCCTAGCGAAGTGGTGATGGTGCCAGCGGGGTATCTGGCCTACAAAGGTGAGATGCATTTGGGCTTGGTACTCTTGTTTGGTATTGCAGGGTCGCTCTTGGGTGCGCTTTTTAATTATTACTTGGCGCGTCATTTCGGGCGCAAAATTGTCTTGGCGGTGGGACACTATTTTTTCTTCGATGAGGAGACCTTGGCAAAAATGGAGCGCTTTTTTGCTACGCATGGGGCTATCTCTACCTTCACAGGGCGACTCATCCCTGTGGTGCGCCAATATATCTCACTGCCCGCAGGATTGGCACGTATGAATATCGCGCTCTTTGTGCTCTATACGAGTCTGGGTGCAGGGATTTGGGTGGTGGTCTTGACCCTTTTGGGCTATTTCGTAGGGCAAAACCAAGCCCTCATCGAGAGCTATCTGCACGAAATCGTCCTCTATACGCTTTTGGGTGTAGGCGTATTGGTGGTGCTCTACGCTTGGTGGCATCGACGCAAAAAAATTAACATTGATTGAGACAAACTCCCTATAATATCCAACACTTTTTTGAGCACCAAACCCCCAAAGGAAGCCTTTTGAGATACTTCATCGCACTCATTACCGCTACGCTTTGGCTAGGTGCGCAAGACCCCTTAACATCGCAACTCCTCTCCCCAGAACAACGCGAAGAGATACGCTTGCAACAAGAGCAGGCGACGTTGAGCGCTGATATATTGCGCGACAGTTGGATTAGCACTATTGGGCTATCCTATGGCGGTAGCTTTGACAACAAATTTGACCTCGACCGCCAATCCTACACAGGCTCCATTAGCATCGACCAGCCTATCTTCAAAAGTGGTGGAATATATTTTGGCATTCGCTACGCCCAAGCCAACGCCCACTACGCCAAGCTGGGCATCATCCTACAAGAGCGCGCCCTCATCGCACAGGTGATGCGCACGATTTTGACGCTACGCAAAATGGATATAGCGCTTGCTCAAGCGCGTTTGGCTCTCGAAGATGCCATCGATGCGGTGGCGTATCAACGTCAACTGCTCAACGCAGGAGAGATAGACATCGGGCAGTACAACTCCACTCTCATCAACCAAAACAGCGCCCAAACAGCATTGTGGGAGTTGGAAAAATCGCGCCAAGAGTCACTCTATACTCTCTCGCAACTTAGCAGTGTCGATTACGCTACCATCACACTGCCTACGCTCTCGCTACTTGAACGCGACACCTTTACGACGCACCATATCGAGAGAGCGCAATTAGCTAGCGACATCGCCCAAAAAGAGTATGCCGCGTGGGTCACCATGAGCAACTACCTGCCGACCCTCTCCCTGCAAGCAGGCTACAACTACACCGTCGCTTATAATCAATCCTTGAACAAAGAGCAAACTGCTTTTGACGTGGCACCTACGCAGTACCTCTCCTACGGCTTCAAGCTCTCGATGCCCTTAGCCTACAATGCTCTGCGTGACATCCAAAAGAGTCGTGTCGATACGCTCCTAGCCAAAACCCAAATGCAAAGTGCTACACGCGATATCGAGAGCTTCTATGCCAAGAGTTTGGCAAAGGTCAAAGCCATCGAGAGCCAAATCGCCTTGGCACGTGACACGGTCGCACTTTATGAGGTGGTCGTCGCCAAAAACGCTGACCTCTTTGCCTCTGGAGAGCTAAGCGCCATCACCCTCTCCCAAAGCCGCAACGCCCAAAAGAGCAAACGCCTCGATATTGACGCCTACACCCTAGAGCGCCAAATCGAGCTACTCGCACTCTACGAAAAACGCTACGAGGCACAACCATGAAAAGCATCATCACCTATTTTCTCACCTACTCACGCCTCAATTACGTCATCTTGGGCTTCATCTTTTTCATGGGTGTGACCGCCTACACCCTCATCCCCAAAGAGGTCTTCCCCGATGTGACCGACAACACTATTGTCATCAAAGGCTCCTACGCAGGTGCAAGCCCCCAAAGCCTCGATAGCTTTGCTGTCACCGAAATCGAGAACGAAATCAAAGCGATAAACGGTATCAGCGAAATCGAATCGGTGATTCGCCAAGGCACCTTCACCATCAAAGCGCTCCTCTACGACGACATCGACCCCAATGAAATCATCGATGAGTTCAAGGACGCGGTGGCACTGGCACGCTCCAATTTGCCCAGCGACATGGACGAACCCACCGTCACCAAGCTCAAAAGAGACAAGCCCCTTTTGAATGTCATCCTTGCAAGCCCCACCCTCGATAGAGCCACCATGATGCAACACAGCAAACGTTTGCAGTCACTGCTGTTGGGCATTAGCGATGTGAGTGATGTCATCATCTACGGTGAGTCCGATATGCAAGTCGATATTTTTATCGATGACCAAAAAGCCGCCGCAATGGGACTAGACACCCCAAGCATCGCCTCGGCTATTTCCAATCTCTCCTATATCTTCCCCTTGGGCACCATCGACCAGAGAGGGAACCACCTCTATTTGAGTGCCCAAAACTCCAAAACCGATGCCCAAGAGTGGCGCGACACCCTTGTGAGCATCAATGGCAAAAAATTTTACCTCTCCGACGTCGCCTCCATCGAGGTAGGCTACCCTACGCGTGAGACCCTCTCACGCTATGACACTAAAACCTCTTTGGATTTGAATGTCTTACAGGGCGAAACAGGCGATGCTATGCAAATCGCCAAAGAGGTCAAAGCCCTCACTGCACAGTACGAAAAAGAGCACTCCGATATCACCCTCGCAATCACCTCCGACCGTTCCAAACGTATCAAAGACCGCCTCGATATCGTCATCTCCAATATCTTGTTGGGGCTTATTCTCGTAGGGGGAATGATCTACTTCATGGTCTCACCGCGCCTCTCATGGGTCATCATTATGGGGGTGCCCTTCTCTTTTATCATCACCATCATTTTGCTCTACTACTTGGGCTACACCATCAATATGATTACCCTTTTGGCACTCCTTATTACCATCGGAATTGTCGTCGATGATGCCATTATCGTGAGCGAAAATATCCAACGTCATGTCGATGATGGCATGGAGCTAGACAAGGCGGTTATCAAAGGGGCTCTTGAAGTCGTAGGACCTGTCTTGGTCGCATCGGCGACGACCATCTTCGCCTTTATGCCGCTACTGATGCTCTCAGGGCGCATGGGTGAAATCATGCTTATGGTGCCTGTCGTGGTGAGTATTGCTATTGCCGCGTCGCTGTTGGAGTCGTTCCTCTTCTTACCGTTACACGCCAAACACTTGGTCAAGCGCCACGAAAAGGCGTTCGATTGGTCGCCCATCTACACAGCGCACTCTCGAATGTTGCACTTTTTTGTCCACTACAAGAAGAGCTTTTTGGCGATTTTCGTCGTCGTGGTCCCTTTTCTGACCTATCTCTCCATCAAAATGAGCGATTTTCAATTCTTCCCGCGCTTGGACGCTGATGATTTGACTCTCTCTTTTCAGCTGGATAAGTCACTGGCTATCGAAGATACCGATGCAGTAGCGCGTCGATTTGAGGCACTGCTCTTAGAGCACAAAAAATCGCTCTATATCAAAGGCATCAACACCACCGTAGGGCACTATCGCTCTATCGATGGCAACTCCCAAAACATCGAAAATGCTTTTACGCTCAAGGCCGATTTGGAGGATTACGACGAGGACAACTGGATAGACAACTATCTCAATCCTCTTTTTAGCCTCTCTTTTGATTTCGCACAAGAAGAGCAAATTCGCAAAGAAAAAAGCAACCTCGTCGAAAAGCGCCTACGAAAATTGCTCATCCCACTCATCAAAGAGAACAACATCACCGATTTCAATGTCAAAGGTCAGCGCATCGGCGTCGTCAAAACCGATATCGCCATCGATTTGAGTGGCACCAACACAAGTCGCATTATCGAGAGTATGCAAACTATCAAAGCCAAACTTGCCACCATCGATGGCGTCGTCGATATCACCGACAATGCCAACATGGGCAAAGATGAGTATGTTTTTGCCGTCAACGCCTACGGTCAAAGCCTTGGCATCACCGATGCTATGGTCGCCTCGACACTCGCCAATTTCTATATGGAGCGTTCCCAAGCCAACACCCTACATCCTGAAGGCGTCGTCGAAATCAAAACGCAACTGGCAGACAAAGATGACATCGATTCACTCAAACGTCTACGCATCACCACCAATACCCTCATGGTCGACCTCATCGATGTGGTCGATATCACTATCAAACGCGATTTTGAAAAGATAGAAAAACGCGACACCATCACCAGCAAAACTGTCTATGCCAATGTCAAAACTGCCACCATCACCGCCAGCGAAGCGCTCGCCCAAATAGAGCCACTTTTGGAGAGTATCAATGGCAACGGTGTCACCGTATCCATAGGGGGTGAAAAAGAGCAGACGCAACAAATGGCAGGGGATATGACACGCGCATGGGCGGTGGCACTTTTCCTTATTTTCATCGTCTTGCTTATCAATTTCAACTCCTTCAAGGCGGTTTTCATCATCATCTCCGTCATCCCCTTCACCATTCTAGGGGCAATTGTGGGGCACTTCATCATGGGTATGAACCTCACCTTTCCCTCGATAATCGGAATTTTGGGGCTTGCAGGCGTCGTCATCAATGACGGTATCGTCATGCTCGATTTCCTCAAACACACCAAGACACTCGATGAATTTTATGAGCGGGTCAAACTGCGCGTGCGCCCTATTCTCATCACCTCGCTCACGACGCTTTTGGGACTTGCAACGCTCATTTTTTATCCCACAGGTCAGGGCGTTTTCCTGCAACCGTTGGCTATTTCACTGGGCTTTGGGCTGTTGTGGGGGACGGTGCTCAACCTCTTCTATCTGCCTGCGCTTTTCGCTCTACTGCATAATCTCAAAAGGGAGACCAAATGAAACAGCTCTTTTTCATCGCCATTGCTGCCACACTTTTGCTAGCTAAAAGCTACATGGGGCAAATCGAACCTATCCAAAGCTACAACCTCTTCGCGCAAGCCAGCGGTGAAATCGTAGCGCTCGATACCGATATCGAACACACACTCTACACGGGCACGCTTCTAAACATCGATGCGACGCTAGAAAAGGCACGTTTGGCACGCTACCAAGAGCAGCTCGCCCTCTACCAATCCCAATACGCTTTGCGTCAAGCGATGTACAAAAAAGCCAAAGATATTGCAGGCAAAAGCCAAACCGAAAAAGATGTCCTAGAGCTATCGATGCTCGATGCCGCGTATAAAGTCAGCGCCACGAAACTCCAAATCGAAGAGCTAAAAGAGACGTTGAGTCACAAAACCATCACCGTAACCAATCGCTACATCAAAAGCTTTTTTGTCAATCTCCACGACTATGTCAACGTCGGCACCAAAGTCGCCCAAATTTATGACATCTCCAAAGCCAAAATCATTCTCTATCTGCACAAAAGCGACATGGAAAATCTCTCTGCCAAAACCATCTGGATAAACGACCAAGAGTCCAACGCCACCATTGCCAAAATCGACACCACCACCGATGCCGTCTACGTCTCGTCACACAAAGTCGAGATACATTTGGATTCGAGCGCCTTTGGCGAGGTGGTCAAGGTGGAGTTTAGATAGCCCCTACGGGACAAAAATCCAGACCCCTTTATGGCGTGGAATGCGTGTAATACGCGCCACGCTCGATGCGACCAATGCATCATGCACGCTATTGGGCAAATAGAGCTGCCAAATATTTTGATCAAACATCCATAATCGCTCGATACTCTGCCCTGCATAGAGCTCTACGACCTCTTGGGGTGTAATGTCTCGATTGAATCCTACAAGGTTCCACCCTTTACGCAACGCCTTGACCTCATTGGAGGTATCGACATTGGGACTCAAATCGTAGTAGAGCGTGAACACTTTTTTGGCTTTGAGCCAAAATCCTTCGTTGCTTGCCAATGAGGTGAAGCTTCGTACAGCACTGCTATTGGTATCGACAAGGTAATAGCTCCATCCATCGGGCGTATACTTGACGAGATACTCTATTGCCTCCTCATGTGCGGCAAAGGTATTGGCAAGTCCCACACTCTCCAAATAACCCTGCGTAGGTAATGAGAGTAGATTCCAGCCCGCTTCTATTGTGACATTAAACTCACCTGCCATGATTGGCACGGTATGCGCGTTGAGCGTGAGCTGTATATCGACGGTAGGCGTGTGCGTGCTATTGGTTGTGATGCGCAGGTACTCTTGAGCTGCGCCAACACGTGTAGGACGCGCCTCGATACCCAAGGTGCATACGCCACCACTAGGCAACGTACCTAGACAACTCTCTTGCGCGAGGGTATAGGTGCTATAGGTCGTATTGAACTCCAATGCACTCACCACAATAGCCTCTACAGAGGTATTGGTCAGAGAGAACGTTTGCGCCGCTTGCGCCCCCACCCCTAACGCTCCAAAATCAAAATGGGTAGCCGAAAGTTTGAGTGCTCCTGTGTAGTTATCATCAGGATCACGGTTATCCCCGATGCCATCCCCATCACTGTCTAGGGATTCACTCGCATCCAAAGCAAAGGCATCACTGTTATCTCCTACCCCATCGCCATCGCTGTCGATACTCTCTGTAGCATCTGTAGGAAAGGCATCGAGGTTATCTGCCACACCATCTCCATCTGTATCGAGATAGTATCCCTTGGCACTCAAGTGCGCATGAAGGATGCGTGTGACATTGTTGTCATTTCGCATGGTTATGACTGCGAGTGCTTCATAGAGCTGCGCATCTTGAGGCACGATTTGCATGACAAGTGTGCAGTTGCCCCCTGCCGCGATTTTGGTATCACTACAACTTGAAGCAGCCAAGGAAAAATGGGTATTTGAAAAGGTAACAGAGGTAATATTGGTCTCGACCGAACTGCTGTTATTGACCGTCAAGGTCGCATTGGATTCTCGCCCCACTACCACACTTGCGAAATCCAAAGAGACTTCGGGAATGAGAACAGCACTACCTGCAAGTGTCACATTCAGTTCAGGTGTAGCAATATCGTTGGTTTGAATACGCACATAGGCACTTTTGTTGCCATCACTTTGCGGTGCAAAAGCTACCTCTAGATGACAGCTTTGCCCCTGTGCCAACGCACTACAGTTATGCTCACCTAGCGCAAAATCCCCTGCATGCTCTCCTGCAAGCGTAATATTGAGCTCTAAAGCACCCACGCCAATATTACTTAGCGTTGTAGTTGCCAACGTTTGTAGCGACACATAGGTAGTGGCAAAGCTGATGCTTTGAGGTGTTGCTGACACGCTTTGATTATTGTCAGGAGCTGGGTCACTGTTATCACCGATGCCATCCCCATCACTGTCTAGGGATTCACTCGCATCCAAAGCAAAGGCATCACTGTTGTCTCCTACCCCATCACCATCACTGTCGATACTCTCTGTAGCATCTGTAGGAAAGGCATCGAGGTTATCTGCCACACCATCACCATCTGTATCCGCATAAGTCGCAGAGGCTATGAGTGTCACTGTATGTTCAGTCACATTACCATCGCTTGTGATACGCACAGTAGCGGTACGATTGCCTTCCCCTAGAGGTGTGAAACGCACCGTTTGTGTACAATTGGCATCCACGCCAAGGGTTGTCACACAACTGTTGTAGAGTGAAAATTCACTGCTGTTTGCCCCCTCTACACTCATAGCCAAGATAGTCAATGGTGCGTTGCCACTGTTACCAAGCACAAAACCAAAAGACAACGTAGCGTTGTACGCGACGTTGACAAAAGGGGCATAAACGTTTTGAGGCACTTGCAAGGCACCTAGTGCCTCATAAATATTAAATCCAATATCTGTAGAGACATTTTTATCAGCAGTTGTCCCATCTCCTAACTGACCATTGAGATTATATCCCCAAGCCCAAAGGGTGCCATCGCTTTTGATGGCAAGGGAGTGATTGCTTCCTGAGAATAGACTCGACCAATTGATATCCGTGCCTATTTGTGTTGGGCTTAGTTTGTCGGTTGTGGTTCCGTCTCCTAGTTGTCCGTAGAGATTATACCCCCAAGCCCACAGAGTGCCATCTGTTTTTTTGGCAAGGGAGTGATTGCCTTTTGCTGCAACACTAGCCCAGTTGGTGTCTGTACCTATTCGTGTTGGAGTGGGAATATTATTTACAATTGTCCCGTCTCCAAGCCGTCCATCGGTATTGTTCCCCCAAGCCCATAGGGTGCCATCGGATTTAATAGCAAGGGTATGATAACCCCCTGCTGCAACACTTGCCCAGTTGGTATCTGTCCCTATTTGGGTTGGGCTTAGCTTGTCGATCGTTGTGCCGTCTCCTAATTGTCCATTGCCATTTTTTCCCCAAGCCCATAGGGTGCCATCGGATTTGATGGCAAGGGAGTGAGGACTTTTTCCTGCTGCAACACTAGCCCAGTTGGTAGCGGTGCCTATTTGAATTGGGCTTAGACTCGTGGTTGTGTTTCCATCTCCTAGCTGTCCATTGGCATTACTTCCCCAAGCCCACAGAGTACCATTGCTCTTGATAGCAAGAGAGTGAACATCTCCAGCCGATACACTCACCCAGTTGGTAGCGGTGCCTATTTGAATTGGGCTTAGACTCTTGGTTGTGGTTCCGTCTCCTAGTAGTCCATTGGCATTACTTCCCCATGCCCAAAGGGTGCCATCGCTTTTGATGGCGATAGTGTGAGAAGTTCCAGCCGATACACTCACCCAGTTGGTAGCGGTGCCTATTTGGGTTGGGGTGGTTTTTTGGGTTGTGGTTCCGTCTCCTAGTTGTCCATCGCCATTTTTTCCCCATGCCCACAGAGTACCATCGCTCTTGATGGCAAGGGTATGAGAAGCTCCTCCTGCAATTTGGACAAACTCAGGATAGTACATATCAAGCCAAACACCTTGTATGTCGTTGAATGAGACTTTTTCGATATTGGTTAGCATATCGGTACCATCAGGACCTGTAATAGTGTAGGTACCGTTGCCGTTGTCGGTGAGGGTGTAGGCGGATTTGTTGCCGCTGAATATTACAGTATCCACTCCTGCACCACCAATAAATGTCTCATTACTGCTTGTACTTGTGTAGAGAGCGGTACCCCACTGTGGTTGTAGAGCTGTAACTCCAGCAAAGCCTGAGCTTGTATCAAAGCTATCTGGCATACTTGCAATATTTGATACAAGCCAACCACTAAGGTCTTGATAAAATACAGTGGCTCCTTGAAACATTGAATTCATGCTTGTCACTTTTGAAGTGTTCCAGTTACTAATATCTTGGTTGAAACTAGATGCACCAGCAAACATATAACTCATATATTTTACAGATGATGTCTCCCACCCTCCAATGTTTTGATTAAAACTAGATGCACCGATAAACATATCTGCCATATTTTGCACTTTTGAAGTATTCCAGCTGCTAATATTTTGGTCAAAAGCGGTTACATTTTTAAATATAAAGCTCATACTTATAACCGAAGAGGTATCCCAATGTCCAATATCTTTGTTAAAGGATGTTTTATCTGAAAACCAATAAGACATATCTGTGATGCCTGAAGTACACGCCCCATTCGCATCAACACTTCCGCCATTGATTATCAAGTCAGTTGCTGCACTAATCTTGGTGTAGGTGACACTATTTACTACACCACTTTCACCTACAGCTGCGGCTTCACAGTGGATAGTGACACCATTGGGGTCAAGGTAGAAGTTGGCGGCTTGTAACGATAATGGCACAAACCACGCCGCTACAAAAACCAGTATATATTTTCGCATCTTCTACTCCTAAAACGCAGGGGGTGCAGGCGGTGCCTCTAGCGCAGAGGTAGGCATCTCTTGTGGTGTCGTCTCTACGCTTTGCGCATCCTCACCACACCCCCAAAAAAGCGTGCTCATCCATACTGCTATACCTACTAGAATCATTTTTTTCATTTTTGCTCCTTTTTATTCTCTGGCACCGATGAAGACGCCTGTGGCACTGTCACCATTGGTATGTAGTGCTTGAAAGCTTCCGCCTACGGCATTGGCACCTTGCCCATAAAAACCACCACTCCCACTCCCTGCGATGTCACTGCCTGAGAGTGCATCGAGGGTAAAGCCATCGTTATAAAGCGTCGCGCTATCAATGTTCATGTTCCAGCTCCCTAGTGTCATGGTGCCTGTGACTGCATTGGATGCGGCACCAAAATCTATGGCTAACGCCACACTACCCGTAGCGTGTGAGGCTACCCCGTCGGTGGTAAGCGTACCCATGGTAGTGCCGTTATAGTTTGCGGTGACGCTGTTTTGGATGAGTCCATCGATAATGGCAGTGGGGGTTTGCTCCCCTGCGACAAAATAGCCCTCGATTTGTTGTGGCGTATAGCCTGTCGTAGGCGCATCGGCTAAGAGCCACACACCCCAATCGACATAAGGTAGCGTCTCTTCTACCATTGCTTGCACTTGGGTAGAGGGCAAAACCACACTTATTGGCGCTTGCGTAAGTGTTGCTAAATCCAGCGCCAATGCAATTTGGGTTTGTGTTTGCGATTGGGTCACCTCATCGGTTTGCGCACTTATGAGTGTATTGGTTTGGTCACCAAGCACCACTACTTGCTCTTGCAGAGGCAGAGACTCCTCTTCATAGGCTAAAGGCTCTTCTGCTGGTGCAACGACCTCTTGGGTAAGGGGTATCTCTTCTACCGCTGGGGCAATAAGCTCATCGTTTTGCATCACCTCACGTGCATCACCTGTCTGGATAGCGATGGTTTGAATCTCTTGAGGAGCATAGACCCTAGGAGGCGTAGGGAGTGCATCAGGAGTGACCGTCGTAATCTCTCCTGCATTGACGATGACCTCTCCCATGGCATTGGCGACACTGATTTGTCCCGAGGTACATGCGATGTGCTCTTGCGCACCGATGATGCCCAAGATTTGTGTGCCTCGTATACCAATAGTAGAATTTTTGGTCTTGAGGGTGAACTCTTTGGGGGCTAGCTTGCCAATGCTACCTGTAATAGAGCGAAAACTCCCCTCTTCGATGCGAAACTGCGCTTGTAGTGACGCACTCTGAGCACTGTAGGCTTCGATAGCAAAACGTGTCTCCTGTCCCAAGGTGATGACAGTTTGGTCAGCAAAAAGTAGCTGTGCTTTGGCACGTTTTTGGGTGAGTACGAGATCTTTTTGCGCAAGCTCAAAGCCACTTTTGACCGCCAAGCGCTCCGTGCCACGCTCTACATAGACACCTCCATAGGCTGCCACGACTTTGCCTACACTTGCCCACACCATCATTGGCGCCAACAAAAATAAAAATATGACAAACGCTCTCATCTACTCCTCCTAAAATCCAACCGCCACACGCGCACTCACACCCGTCATCCACTTGCTGTAGTCATAGGCAGTGTGTGTGGAGTAGTTGCGCACGTAGGCAGATGTCAAGGAGAGTGCCAACGCCTCCCCGATAGACCACTCTAGTGTCGCTTGGGCATTGAGCTGGTAATCTTTGCGCGGACGTAAGGTGAAGGTGGCATCAAGCATAGACTGCACATAGCTCGTGTAGCGGTAGGATGCCATAGGTGAGAAGCGCAACGCACCAAGTACCTGCCAATCGATGGTCGATTTGAGCGTCGCCCATTTTCGGTCCATGATAGGGGAATGAGGAGCTTCTTCGAGGGCAGCATTACCCACGATGCCCCAGTGCCACGCGCGATTACCCCACACTGCATCGAGCGAACCTGTCGCATCCCACACCGTAGCATCCATATAGGTATAGCTAGGAGCATACGCTTTGCGCTGTCCAAGGAGCTGCGCCCCCAAACGTACCCCTTCAAAGAGACGTAGCCCCAAGGCTACTTTGAGACCCCCTGCGCTCAAAAGCTCCTCTCCTCCCATGCCTACACGCTCATAGGTGAGCTGTAGTGCACTCTCCCACACCCCTGCCTGCCATGCTACGCCTGTGGTACCCAAGCCGTAGAGAATATTCTTGGTCGGGGTCGCCTTATAGAATTGCCCAAACCCCATCAGAGAGTTTTGCCATGCTAGGTTGGGAGTCAAGGTGTAACGGTGCGCTACAGAGAGGCTCTCTTGGTCGAGTATATCTGCACGGGGTGCACTCCCTGTAATCCCCCCTGCAAGTACCTCAGGCAAGACCAAATAGACCGTAGCACCTACGTCATTGTGGATATTGGAGTCATAGAGTAGCCCCGCTGAAGCACCTAGATGCCAAAAATGGCGGCGCTTTTTTTGGTCGATACGCACCAAAAGTGCCTCTACAGCTTCGCGGCTCTTTGCATCGAGTTTCGTATCCTCTAGCACCGAGGTTAGCTCCTGCTTGGCTTGGTCATAGACCCCTGTGAGGTAATAGAGCTGACCAAGCTGTAGACGCGCTTGGGTATAGGTGGGCTCTTTTATGAGGACGCGCTCCATCGCGGCAATAGCCTCCTCATACTTGTGCAGTGCAATAGCACTCAAGCCCAAATAGTAGTTGATACGCGCATTGTCGCTGTGTGCCTCAAAAAGGAGATAAAATGCCTCATAGGCGCGTGCATAGGCTTTGGCATCGAAGAGCTGTTTGGCATTTTGAAGCGCATCTTGCAGTGTCTGGGCATACCCTTGCGCGCCCATCACAAGCAGCGACACCAGCATCCAAAGTAGACTCTTTTGCATCTTTTGCGATTTTACCTTTGCCTTATTTGAAACATTAGGGATAATTATCGCATCTGATAGTCGCACCAAAGTCGTACAACTGCTATACTGCGACTTGGCTACGACACGAGGTAGCTACAATATAACCACCTCGATGCTTTTGGAAAATGGTATGCAACGACTCAAAAACCTTCACCTACTCCTCGTCGAAGATGATGTGCAGATTCGTCAAAGCTTTGTCAAGACGCTCTCGCACTTTTTCGATACCATTCATGAAGCCTCCAACGGCATCGAGGCACTCGAACTTTTCCATCAGCACCGTATCGATTTTGTCCTCACCGATTTCGCCATGCCCCAAATGTCAGCACCCCAATTTATCAAAACACTACGTCAATATAACCCCACCCTACCCATTGCCATCATCAGCAACTACGATGACAAAGAGACTATTTTGGAGTGTATTCCACTTCACCTCATTGGGTATATCTTCAAACCCTTGACCTACACAAAACTCAAAACTTTTTTGGAAGAGACGCTCCTGCCCACCCTCGAAGCGACCAAGAGACACTTCACCTTCACTCACGATACCTACATGGAGGGGACTAAACTCTGTGTACGTAAAGTTGTGCACACCTTGACACTCTATGAGATGCGCCTCATCGAGATGCTGGCACTTCATTGGGGGGATGTGGTCCCTTTTGTGGCGCTTGAGAGCTATGTCTATGGTGATGAGTCCCTCAACAAAAGTGGGCTCAAAAATCTCGTCTACCGCATCAAGAAAAAGTACGATTTCCCCTATATCCAAAACATCAAAGAGTTGGGCTATACACTGGAGGTACCACAATGAGAATGCTACTCTTGGGAGTGCTGTTTTTGGGACTCTTGCACGCGCAAACAGCTGTGCACTTGGGCGAAGATTTGGGCTATGTGCGCGTCGTAGAGGGCATTGACTTCACTCAAGAGGAGCAGTGTGCCCTTTCACCTCAAACCATTTTGACGTCAACTACCCTTAGTGAACTCTCCAAATCCAATCAAGGCTACTCTGGTGCTTGCTTTTGGACACGCTTGAAACTTGTGAACGATAGCAATGAGACGCGCCGTTTTATCTTGACCCATCCACGCGAAATCAATCACCTCTTTGTGACGCGCTTCGAAAATGACAAAGTCGTAGGCGTTCACACCTTGGGCTATCCCGATACTGCCGCACATCGTAGCTACCGTAGCTTCTTGAACAATATCGAAATTGTTTTGGCACCCCACGCCACCCAAACCATCGTCACTGCGGTGACAAGCTACGACACAGTGGTGTTGCATTGGGATATCTATGCGATGCACGAATTTTTGGAGATACAGTATCTCTCCCTCATTCTCATGGGCGTTTTTAGCGGTATTTTTATAATGATCATGCTCTTTGGGGGCGTGCTCTACCATGTGACGCGCAAGCGCTTTTATCTCTATTTTCTTCTCTATCTCTTGTTCGGAATGCTCTCACAAAGTAGTCTGCGCTACTACCTTTTCCACGTGATAGGAGGATTGGAGAACTATTATGTTACGGGGGCTATTTTTGTCTCGCTTTTTATGCTTTTTTGGCATCTGCTTGCACTGGAATACTTCGGACTCAAAGAGCGTGCCAGAGTTTGGTATGCGGTGCATCTCTTTATCGTGGGTGCCTCAGCGCTCTTAGCTCTGCTCTTTACAGGGGCATTTTTCTACGCACCACTCTTGGGCATACTCCCCTATAGCATCTACTTTTCAATGTTTTTTGTCCTGCCAGCGGATCTACTCTTTGCACTCGTAGTATTGAAGCGTCGATACACCACAGCCCTCTATTTTGCCCTAGCTACACTTGCTAGCAAAGGGATGTTTTTCTATTTTCTCTTCACCCTCTCAGGCAATGGCGAAATCACTCTGCTTTCGCGCTACGGAATGAGTATTGGCAATCTCCTTAGCTCTCTCTTTTTGGGGCTAGCACTGTGGGTGTGGTTCGATCACTACCAAAAATCCCTCAAAAACGCGCAAGAGGAGCACAAGAAATTCACCATGATAGGCTCTGCAATTAGTTTTATTGCGCACCAATGGCGACAACCCCTCAGTCGCATGGGTGCTTCACTCATGCATCTGCAAAGTGATATTGAGCACACTCCCCAAAAAAAGCTCATTAGCCTCAAAGAGGAGGTAGAAGAGCTGGTGCAAAATGTCGAACAGATCAACCAAACCATCAAAGATATCCAAAGCCTCTTTGCCATTCACGATAAGACCGATGTGCCTTTTGGGCTTTACGATGCCTTGGAAAGTGCTATTGCACTGTGTCTACGCGACCATGCGACCTACCCTATCGCTATCGAGAAGCACATTGCGCGTGATCTCATGCTCACGGGCAACCCTAAACTCTTTGAACAAGCGATGATAAATCTCCTGCAAAACAGTGCACAAGCCTTTGTAGAGCACTCCATCCAAGCTCCTAGACTAGAACTTGTTGCCCATACTACCCCCACACATTTGATTTTGGAGATTGCAGACAATGCGGGCGGCATTGCTATAAAACCTATTGAGTCGATATTTGAACTTTATGTTAGCAGTAAAAAAGAGGGGACGGGATTGGGGCTTGCTATTGTCAAAAAGGTCATAGAACAAAAATTTGGCGGTACGATAAGCGTACGCAATGAAGGGGATGGCGTACGTTTTAGACTCTACTTTTTACTACGTAATGCGTCACATAAACGCTAATAGCCGCTCGACGCTAAGTCCCATCGCGCAGGACTCGAAGCCCTGCACCTCTACGATGTAGGGTTGGCAAAACCCCTCGACCATGCATGCTCCTGCTTTGCCTCTCCATGCGCCGCTTGCTAGATAGACATCAAGTGCCTCCATATCAAACGCCCCAAAGAGATAATCGGTACTCGAAATATCGATGATTTTTTTGTGCTTGTCATGGTAAATCATACAGGTGATGATGGAGGTGACATTGCCGCTTTGGGTCATGAGGATGTTGCGTGCGTCATCGACGCATTTGGCTTTGCGCAGAATTTGACCTTGGCTGGTTACCACCGTATCTGCCACCAAAAGCCCCATCTCCTCGATGCCGTATTGACGCATCGCGGCTTCGTATTTACCTACGGTCGCTTGGTAGACGAAATTTTTGGGAGTGGGAGCCGTGATGCGCTCCTCGTCGAAATCGACCTCACTCTGGATGAAATCGATATGTGCATCACGCAGAAGTTGCACACGTGTGACAGAGGTGGAGGCTAGACGAAGCATCGCCTAAAACCCTCGTAAAATTCCACCTACAAAGAGCGCCACAAGTCCCAAGAAGATATTGACAGGGATGAAGATTTTGGCGATGGGTGCCAAAAGGGCTTTGGTCGTAGCCAAATCACCTGCGAGAAAAGCGCGCTGTGCACGGTTACGACGAATATAAATGAAGATAAAGATGATGGTCATGATAGTCCAAATCGCCTCTTTGAAGTGCACCATACCGTACAAAAATCCACCGATGTTTTTGAATCCCAAGCCCATGCTCATAAGTACCGCTGTGACAATCAAAAGCACTATCATCGGGATAACAAGAGCGAAGAAATTTTTGAGTATTTCAAGCGTGCGCGCCAATCGCACCGTGGCATCCTCGATGTGTTGGAGTGCGGGGTGTACCGCAAAACGAATAGCTATCATTCCACCCACCCATACGATAGCGGACAAGACATGCAAGAAGAGAATAATGGCATCGTAACGCGCGAAAAAATCGGTCATGGTATCGCTCATCCTAATACTCCTTGGATATATTCAAGTGCTTGAGTTTTTGCCGTAGGGAGCGCCGAAGCATCTTTGCCACCCGCTTGCGCAAAATCAGCGCGACCACCACCGCCACCGCCCAAAATCGGAGCGATTACTTTTATCCAATCGCCCGCTTTTGCCTCACAATTTTTGATGCCTGCGGCGATAAGTACCTTGTCCTCTTTGACTTGGAAGAGCATCGCGGCGACTTTCTCATGGGCGTTTTTGAGCTCATCGATACGCTCTTTGATATCGCCTGCGGTTATCTCCTCGACGAAAATCATCACACCGTTGTGTAGCGTGCCTTCGATGGACTCTTTGGTAGCATTTTGGGCGGCGACCACTTCATTTTTGAGCTCTTTGATCTGCTCTTGGAGCTTTTTGATAGCTATCAGAGGCTCTGGGTTTTTGAGTGCGGCTTTGATAGACTCTAGCTCATGACGTTGTGCTTTGAGGTAGTTGTACGCCTCTTTGCCCACGACCGCCTCGATACGGCGTACCCCTGCGGAGACCCCAGACTCTTTGACGATGATGAACATTCCAATATCTGCGGTGTTGGAGACATGCGTCCCACCGCACAGCTCAGTACTGGCATTCCCAAAACGTACAACGCGCACACTGTTGCCATATTTTTCACCGAACTGCGCCTTTGCGCCGCTCTTTTTGGCTTCTTCGATAGCCATCTCTTGCGTGTTTGCCTCGATAGCTTCGACGATGCGTGCATTGACGCGCTCCTCGATGATGGCAAGCTCATGTTCACTCAGCGCTTTGGGGTGTGAAAAGTCAAAGCGTAGACGTTTAGCATCGTTGGCAGAGCCTGCTTGAGCGATGTGAGAGCCTAGCTCCTCGAAAAGCACCGCGTGCAAAAGGTGCGTAGCGGAGTGGTGTTTGGCTATCTCAGCTCGTGCGCTATCGACGGTGGCGATGACACGATTGCCTGCGCGAAGGGTATCGATAGCTTTGACCTTGGAGAGGATAAGGTCGTGAAATTTTTGGGTATCGGTGACGATAGCTAGACCGTCAAGCACGCCTGTATCGCCGATTTGTCCCCCTGATTGCGCATAGAATGGCGTGCGCTCCAAGAGCACCCACCCTTCGTGCTGTGCATGAAGCTCATCGATGATGCGAAAATCGTCGCTCAAAATCGCCAACATTTTGCCTTCGGCTTTGGTGGTGGTGTAACCTACGAAGCTGTTTTTACCATATTTTTCCAAGAGCGCTTTGAAATCACCCTCGTTGATAGCGTCCCCTGAACCCTTCCATGCCGCTTTTGCACGTTTCTTTTGCTCCTGCATGAGGCGCTCAAAGGTATCGGTATCGATAGCGACATTTTTCTCTTTGAGCATATCTTCGGTCAGGTCAAGAGGGAAGCCATAGGTGTCATAGAGTTTGAACGCCACCTCACCCGAAAAGGCGCCTTTGGTCTGTGCCAACTCTTCGTTAAACAGCGCAATCCCCGAAGCAATCGTGCGGTAAAAACGCTCCTCTTCAAGCAAAATTTGCGTTTTGATTGCGTCGCGTTTTTGTACCAAATAGCCGTAGGTACCGCGCATACCCTCGATAAGTGTATCGACCAAGGTGTGCATGAAGGGCGCTTCAAGTCCTAGCAAATAGCCATGACGTACCGCGCGGCGTAGAATGCGACGAAGCACATAGCCTCGACCCTCACGGTCGAAAGTGACATCTTGGGCGAGCAAAAAGACGACGGTGCGAATATGGTCAGCGATGACGCGGTAGCTCGCCCCTTGCGCATAAACATAAGGTTTACCAGTGAGCTTTTCGACTGCATGAATGACAGGCATAAAAAGCTGTGTGTCGTAATTGGAGAGCTTGCCCTCATAAACCGCTGTGACACGCTCTAGCCCCATACCTGTATCGATAGAGGGCTTGGGAAGGGGGTGCAACACGCCCGCTTTGTCGCGCTCATACTGCATAAAGACGAGATTCCATATCTCCAAAAAGCGGTCGCCATCACCGCCCATGTAGTCCTCAGGACCACTGAAATTATCAGCCCCTTGGTCGAAGAATATCTCACTACAAGGCCCACAAGGTCCCGTATCGCCCATTTGCCAGAAGTTATCTTTGTCCCCTAGGCGCATGATGCGCTCTTTGGCAACATGCTTTTGCCACAGCTCCTCTGCTTCATCGTCGCTTTCGTGTACCGTGACCCAAAGCTTATCGACTGGCAGTTTGAGCACTTGCGTCACAAACTCCCATGCATAGTCGATGGCTTGGACTTTGAAATAATCCCCGAACGAGAAGTTGCCCAACATCTCAAAAAAGGTGTGGTGACGTGCGGTGTGCCCTACGTTCTCAAGGTCGTTGTGCTTGCCCCCTGCACGAATACAGGTTTGGCAGGTGGTCACTGTAGGATTGGCAGGGACAGGTATCTCGCCTGTGAAGATAGATTTGAAAGGCACCATGCCTGCGTTGTTGAAAAGGAGTGTAGCATCGTCGGGAACGAGAGGAGCGGAAGCGATAACTTCGTGTCCTTTGGAGGCAAAAAAATCGAGGTAAGCTTGGCGTACATCCAATGGAGGTCTCATAGAAAAGTCCGTTATAAAAAATTAGGCGATTCTATCCAAAGCGCCCTTAATGGACGACTTAATGCTCTTCGAACCGCAATTGTGTAATAAAAAATTCACCTTTGGTCTGCGTCGTGTAGGTGTACCCCAAACGCTCGCTCAAACGCTCGATAATTTGCGTCCCTATCGAGGAGGAGAAGAGTTTGTCATCGTCATGCGTCGCGATAGTATTGACTATGGTCAAAGTGCGCTCTTGGGCATCGATGGTCACCTCGATGGTACTTTTGCTTTGGGCGTGGATAAAAATATTTTCAAAGATTGCCAAGAGCACTCTGCCTAGCGCTTTTTCGTGCGTATGAATCGTGAAACTCCCTTTGCGCACAGGTGTCATCATCAACTCTTTTTTCTCTACAATAGGACGAAAAGCGCTTTGCAACGTATCACACTGCATCAAAATATCCATCGAGACCTTTTTGGAGCGCATCTCCATCTCGATATTTTTCAAAAAAAGAAGCTCTTGCAAGCGCAACACTATCGTGTCGAGATCCTCTTGAGCCTCCTCGATAAAACGCGCCTTTTCATAAGAGTCTCGCTCTTTGTAGAGTCCCAAACGCGATTTGAGTATTGCCAAAGGTGTTTTGAGTTCGTGTGCCGCCTCTTTGAAAATATCGCGCTCTTTATTGCACAGCGCTTTGTTCTCATCCAAAAGCGTCACAATTGCATTTTGCAGTTGCGCTATCTCCAAACTCCCCTCACAAGAGGGCTTGACACCGTTTTGTGGGTCAAAGTCGTGACAAAATGCGACCAAACAGCGCATCGGTCTAAAGAGATGCAACAAATACCCAATCAACGTAATAACCATCAGTGTCGCGATAAGCGCAAAAGCGATAGTGATATAGAGCATATAGCGCGAAACGTCCCGCATTATGGGCGCGTCACTTGCCCAAATATAGAGTACCGTTTCGCCTTCGATGGGGCGTGCTACGTAAATACTGTTTTTTTCAAAAGGAGGTGGCGTTTGTGTTACACGCATATCGAGTCCCTCATAGCGCGTAGCCATCGCCTGACTGTGGTAAACCTCTCGCATCATCAGCTCATGCATCAGATTTGTATCTTCGATATGCACCAAATCGTGATAGACAATATCCTCTGCCATCACCGCCAAGGAGCCACGCATTTGCTCGACCAACATCGTATAGTGTCTATCGACCACAATGGCGCCAATTGCCAAAAAGCTCGCCAGCAACACGCCCACAAAAAAGAGGACAATTTTAAAAAGAAGCGTCTGTGTCAACGCACTATTTTTCAATCGTGTAGCCTCGCGTTTTGATGGTTTTGATGATATTTACAGGGAGTTTTTTGCGGATATTTCCGATGGTAACATCGATAGTGTTAGAGGAGACATTTTCGGGGTTTTGGTAGACCGCATCCATGATGACCTCTTTGGGGATGATTTGCCCCATCTTGTGCAGGAGAAAAAAGAGTATCGCACTCTCTTTTTTGGAGAGGGCAATCTCTGTTTGCGCATAATAGATACGTTGCGAAGCCCAATCGAATTTGTACCCCTCGAACTCTGGTACTTCGGGTTGGGTGCGTCTCACGAGAGCATGGATACGCGCTTTTAGCTCATTGTTATCAAAAGGCTTGTCCATATAATCATCGGCGCCCAAGCTCAATCCATCGATTTTGTCCATACTGCTTCCGTAGGAGCTAATGACAATGACACCTGTTTGAAAATTTTTGTCTTTGATGGTTTTGATAAGTGTCATGCCCACATCGTCTCCATCGAGACTTCGGTCTAGCAAAACAATAGAGTAGTGGTACGCATCGATGTAGCTACGCGCCTCTTTAAAGGTGTGCACATAATCGCATTGAAACGTCTCCTCAAAATAGGAGACCAGAAGTTTACACAGGCGCTGATCGTCTTCTACAATAAGCATTCTCATGGCGGGCATGATAGCGCTAGAAGGTTTAAAAAGCGCTCAGATTATTTATAACGGTAGGTTATGCGTCCCTTGTCTAAGCTGTACGGAGTGAGTTCGATTTTGACCTTGTCACCAGGCAAAATTTTGATGTAGTGCATACGCATCTTGCCTGCGATATGACACAAAATTACATGCCCATTGGGCAACTCTACACGAAACGTAGCATTAGGCAGTGCCTCTACTATTTTTCCATCGACTTCAATTACGTCTGCTTTTCCCATATTTGCCTCTCACACTTTTGATAAGATTTGCGCACGGCCATCAATCACCGCCACAGTATGTTCATAGTGGCTTCCACGCTTGCCATCCACACTTACTACGTCCCACTTGTTGTCCAAAATTTTTGGCTCTGATTCAATTTGGCATATCATAGGCTCGATACAAAAAACCATCCCATTTTTGATTTTTGGACCCTGTTTTGGGTTGCTGCCCTCAAAATAGTTGGGAATCTCTGGCTCTTCGTGCGGCTTGCGCCCTATGCCATGTCCACAAAATTTGCGTAATGGCATAAAACCTTGCGCATGAATAAACTTCTCGATTTCGTAGCTTAGCTCTTTGAAGCGCATCTCTGGCTTGATAATAGAGATAGCAAAATCGAGTGTATCTTTGGCGCATGCGATAAGCTTTTTGTCCGCGGCACTAATCGCACCCACACCCACAGTAATGGCGGCATCTCCATACCATCCCTTGTACTGTGTACCAATGTCGAATCCCACAATATCACCCTCTTTGAGCGTATAGCTTGTGGGAATCCCATGAATAATCACTTCGTTGACAGAGGTACAAACAGCATTGGGAAAGCCATAAAGGCCTTTGAAGGAGGGAGTCGCACCGCGTGAGCGAATATGTGCCTCAGCAATAGCATCGAGCTCTTTGAGCGTCACACCAGGCTTTGTCGCATCGGCTAGCATCTCTAGCGCTTCTGCGACAATCTGGTTTGCAATGCGAAGTTGTTCTATCTCTTGCGGCTTGCGTAGCGCTATGGCCATTAAAACTACAGACCTGTGGCGCTAAGCGTATCGTATTTGCTTTGGTACTGTTGCGCTTCGATTTTGCGCATCGTGTCCAAAGCAACTTGTACAACGATAAGTACCGCTGTACCACCAAAGGCAAAAGGAACACCCATGGTTTTGACCAAAACCCATGGCAACGTTGCCACAAGTCCAAGATAAATTGCACCCGTAAAGGTAAGACGGCTAGCTACCTCATTGAGGTAATCAGAGGTGCTTGTACCAGGACGAACACCAGGGATAAAGCCCCCTTTTTTCTTCAAATTTTCAGCTATATCTTTTGCATTAAAGGCAATTGAGGTGTAAAAATAGGCAAAAAAGACAACAAAGACAAAGGTAAAGAGGTTAAACCCATACCCGTTTGGATTGAGAAAATCGGCAAACATTTTGGCAATTTCATTGGTGCTTGATTGCAACAACGTAATAGGGAACATCAACAATGCCGAGGCAAAGATAACAGGAATAACACCTGATAAGTTGACCTTAACAGGGATGTAGTTCATGACACGACGACTTTGGTTTTGCATAATCACTTTTTTGGCGTAGGTCACGGGGATACGACGCTCACCCAACTCTACGTAGATAATGACCAAAACAGTCGCAATAATGACGACCAAAATAGCAATCAATACCAATGGATTGAGCGCATTTTCGTTCATCAATTTAATCGACTGTGCAAACGCCGAAGGAATTGCCGAAACAATCCCCGCGAAGATGATAAGCGAAATACCGTTACCGATACCACGTTGGGTAATTTGCTCACCAATCCACATCAACAACATCGTACCTGCAAGCATCGAGACCGTAGAGATCAAAACAAACGTATTGAAATTTTCGACCAAGATTGCATTGGCGCCTGTCATGCTTTGCAGACCAATCGAGACGAAAACAGCTTGCACCAAGGTAATAGCAATCGTCGCATAGCGAATGATTTGCATATACTTGACCATGCCGTCGCGCTCTTTTTTCATCTGACCCAATGCAGGGAACGTAGCTGCCAAGACTTCCATAATAATCGATGCCGTAATGTAGGGCATAATCCCCAAGGAGATAATACTCAAACGCTCAACGGCATTACCGCTGAACATGTTATACAGACCTAAGGCGTTATTGGCATTCTCTTTGAAAAACTGCTCCAATACCGATACATCGATACCTGGAACCGTCACATACGCAAGAATTCTGTACACCAGCAAAAACCCTAAGGTGATGAGGATTTTGCTCACAAGAGGATTACTCATCGTCTATTTTCCAGCAGTTGTGGTGATATTAGCATCTTTGATTTTGGAAGCGAGTGCTGCTGCACTACTACCGATAAGTTTGATACGCTCAACACTGTTAGCAAATTTGTGCACGGTGTGAAGTGTCTCAAAAGAGATTTCACTCAATTGCGCTACTGCTGTAATACGGTCTACATTGATGATGTAGGGTTTTGTATTTTGAACGTTAAAACCGATTTTTGGCAAACGACGCGCCAAAGGTGTTTGACCACCTTCGAAGTTACGTTTGCGTTTGCTTCCTGAACGCGCAGTTTGGCCTTTGCCACCACGCGTTGCAGTTTTGCCCATACCTGAGCCTTGTCCACGACCTACACGTTTGCGTGAGTGTGTACTGCCATCAGCGGGAGATAAATTTTCTAGTGCCATTGCTTATCCTTTGATACGGCTAAGTGCTTCGATTGTTGCTCGAACCACAGTTGCCGGATTGTTTGAACCCAAAGATTTGGTCAAAATGTCTTGGATACCTGCAAGCTCCAAAACAGGACGTGTAGCCCCACCCGCGATAACACCCGTACCTGCAGAGGCAGGTTTGAGCAAGATACGACTTGCGTTGTATTTGTGCTCGATATCGTGTGCAATCGTAGTCCCTTTGATTTTGACATCTACAAGGTTTTTAAATGCGTTGTCCACTGCTTTACGAATAGCATCAGGAACCTCTTTGGCTTTACCAAAACCAAAGCCGACCGTACCGTTTTTATTTCCAACTACAATCAATGCAGTAAAGCGAAAACGACGTCCACCTTTGACAACTTTGGTTACACGACCAATGTTTACAATCGCTTCTTCAAACTCTTCTCTGTTAATTTCTCTCATCGTCGGCCTTAAAACTTGATTTCATTTGAACGTAGTGCTTCACCAAAGGCTGCAACTACGCCATGATACTCGTATCCATTGCGATCGAACACGATTGCAGAGATACCCTTCTCTTTGAGTCGTGTAGCAAACGTAGCAGCCATTTTTGTGGCGCTCTCAATGTTTGCACTAAGGCCCTCTTTTTTGCCATCGATAGCCGCTAGCGTAACACTAAGAGTGTCATCGATAGCTTGCGCAGTCAAATAGCGATTAGAGCGGAAAAGCGTCACACGGGGTTTTACCGCAGTTCCAGCGATTTTGGATCGAATACGCAACTTGCGCTTTTGGCGCGTTTGAATTTTTTTCTTGATTACATTTGCATTCATATTCTCATCCTACCTATTTTTTCGATGTCTTGCCGGCTTTGCGCAAAATACGCTCAGCGACATATTTGACACCTTTGCCTTTGTATGGTTCAGGTGGGCGGAAAGAGCGAATCTCTGAAGCAACTTGACCTACTTGGTGTTTGTCAGCGCCTTTTACAGAGATGACGTTTTTCTCAACAGAGATTTCAAGACCCTCAGGAATAGGGAAGTTGATATCGTGTGAAAAACCCAACTGAAGATTCAAAATTTTGCCGTTGACCGCTGCACGGTAACCAACACCATTGATTTCCAAATCTTTTTTGAACCCTTGCGTCAAACCAGTCACAGCGTTTTGTGCCAATGCGCGGTAGGTTCCCCAAAATGCTCTATCCTCTTTTGTATCACTCTTTTTAGAAAAAACGAGTGAACCCTCTTCTAGTGCTACTAGAACATTCTCTTTGGTATCGACAACTTGTTGTTTGTTACCGCTTTTGAATGTAATGACGCCTGCATCGACTTTTACCTCGACCCCTTTTGGGATGACTACAGGTCTTTTACCAATTCTCGACATGCTTAGCTCCTCCTACCAAATCGTACAAAGGACTTCGCCGCCCACGCCAAGCTTGAATGCTTCGTCATTGGGTAACACGCCTTTGGACGTACTTACGATAATTGTGCCATAACCATTTTTGAAAGTTTTGATTTCATTTGATGGTTTATAGACACGACGACCAGGTTTTGATACACGTGTCACTTCATTGATGACGCGATCACCTTTGTCTGTATATTTCAACACAACATTAATTGTTTTTTTGTTGTTGGTTCCATCGACAACGTTGTAGCTATCGATATACCCTTTCTCTTGCAAAATTCTTACAATTGCCTCAACCATTTTTGAGTGCAAAAGGTTTGCAACTTCCAATTTACGCATTGAGGCGTTACGAATACGCGTCAATGAGTCCGATACCAAGTCATTAATCATTATTTTTCCTTATTTGCTAATTATTAGGAGTATCCACTGGTAGACCCTACTACAAAGGGCGAACCCCTCGAAGCGGAGAGATTACCAAGAAGACTTTCTAACACCTGGGAGTAATCCCTCGTTTGCCATCTTGCGAAAACAGACACGACAGAGTTTGAAATCGCTCAACACTGAGTGCGGACGACCACAAACTTGACAACGTGTATACCCACGAACTTTAAACTTAGGCGTTTTGTTCGCCTTATTGATCATCGATTTCTTAGCCATCTATTCGTCCTTTTGTAAAGGGCATACCCATCATCTCAAGAAGTTTAAACGCTTCAGCGTCACTCTTGGCTGTTGTAACCATCGTAATGTTCATACCATGAATTTGAATAATATCATCGTAATTTACTTCAGGGAAAATGAGTTGCTCATCCAAACCGAAGTTGAAGTTACCACGACCATCAAAACCTTTGCGGTTAATACCACGGAAGTCTTTGGTACGAGGCAAAGAGATAGAGACCAATTTGTCGAAGAAATCGTACATACGGTCACCACGTAGGGTTACTTTAACACCTGTAGGCATACCTTCACGTACTTTGAAGCCTGCTACAGATTTGCGTGATTCGATGATAACCGCTCGTTGTCCAGAGATATTGGAGATAGTATCTGCAATATTTTGGATAAGTTTGGCATCTTTCATCGCAAAACCTGTACCCACGCTGATAACGATTTTTTCCAATGAAGGAATAAGATTGGGGTTTTTAAGACCCAATTGCGTTTGCAATGCAGGTTTAATGACCTCATTGAATTTAGTGCGCAAACGTGCCATTATGCAACCTCCACTTTACGTACATTGGAGATATCCATTGGCATCTCTTTATTATCGTGACCACCTTTGGGGTTGTTGTCGCTAGGTTTAATCGCTTTTTTTGCGACTTTGCATCCTGCAACAATCACTTGACCTTTTGCTGGAAGTACTTGAAGTACCTCACCTTTTTTGCCTTTATCGGCACCAGTGATGACCTCTACGGTATCACCTTTTTTGATTTTGAACTTTGGCATTAGAGTACCTCCGGCGCAAGTGAAACGATTTTCATAAAACCTGCATAACGTACTTCACGTGAAACGGGTCCGAAAATACGTGTACCAATTGGCTCACGTTTATTATCAAGAATAACAGCTGCATTGTCATCGAAACGAATCAATGAACCGTTTTCGCGTTGTACCTCTTTTTTGGTACGTACAACAACGGCTTTTACAACTGCACCTTTTTTGATTTTGCTTGTAGGGATTGCTTTTTTGACCGAAGCCACGATAACGTCACCAACGGTCGCATATCGACGTTTTGAACCACCCAAAACTTTGATACACATAATCTCTTTAGCACCTGTGTTGTCTGCTACATTGAGTCGTGTAAAACTTTGTATCATGACTGCACTCCTTTTTTCACCACTTCTTTAAGACGAAATGATTTACGTTTGGAGAGTGGGCGGCATTCGATAGCTACGACTTCGTCGCCTACTGTAAGTTCTTGATTCTCATCATGGATGATATATTTTTTGAAGCGCTTGACCGTTTTGTGGTAGCGTGGGTGTAAAACACGACGCTCCACTAATACAGTCGCTGATTTTTGACCAGCAACTGTCACGACAACACCTTGAATCTCTCGTTTATGTGTCATGTACTCTTCCTTAACTATCTAATGCACTAAGTGCAGTACTGATGTGGGCAATTGATTTGCGCGTGTCACGAATTTCACTCGTTTTTTGCAATTGCATCGTTTTTTGTTTCATCTTGAGCGTAAAAAGCTCTACTCGTTTCTCTTTGAGGAGTTTTTGTAGCTCTTGAGCCGATTTGCCTGCAATATCAGAATATTTCATTGCTTTGCTCCCGAGTGATAATTTTTGACTTGAACGGCAATTTATGTTTCGCCAAAGTCAACGCCTCGCGCGCCAACTCATGGTCAACACCAGCCATCTCAAATATGATACGACCTGGTTGGATATTCATAACCCACTTCTCGACACTACCTTTACCTTTACCCATACGAGTTTCCAAAGGTTTAGCTGTCAAAGGTTTGGCTGGGAATACACGAATCCAGATTTTTCCGCTACGTTTGATATGACGTGTCATTGCAATACGTGCAGCCTCAATTTGGCGTGAATCGATACGACCCGCTTCTACAGCTTTGATACCAATACTTCCACCGTCGAGGTTGAAACCGCTTGAAGCTTTGCCGCGGTTACGACCCTTCATTAATTTACGATATTTCGTTCTTTTGGGCATTAACATCTTAATCAGCCTTTACATTTTCACGTTTTGGTGCACGTTTGGGAGCACGTTCGCGGTCATTACGCTCACGTTTTTCCTCTTTGGGCTCTTGTTGGATACCCGCTGTGAGTACTTCACCTTTGAAAATCCATACTTTGACACCGATGATTCCGTAGGTAGTATGCGCCTCTGCAAAACCGAAATCGATTTTTGCACGAAGAGTATGCAACGGTACGCGACCCTCAAGGTACCACTCAGTACGTGCCATTTCAGCACCACCAAGACGACCTGCAACCATGATTTTGATCCCTTTAGCGCCAGCGCGTTGAGCGCCTTGGATCACTTTTTTCATCGCACGTCTAAACGCTACACGACGCTCTAATTGCGTTGCAACGTTTTCAGCTACCAATTGCGCGGAAGCTTGTGGACGTTTCTCCTCTTTGATATTGACCGACACATCTTTACCGACGAGTTTGGTCACGCTATCTTTGAGTTTTTCGATATCAGAACCTTTTTTACCGATGATGATACCTGGACGTGCAGCTACGATAGTAACGCGCAATTTTTTTGCAGTACGCTCGATAATAATCGAAGAGACACCTGCGTAGTAAAGCTCTTTTTTCAAGTAAGTACGGATTTTGTAATCCTCACCTACATTGGCTGGCATTTGTTTGAAGCCTGGGAACCATCGAGAATCCCAATTGCGATTGATACCTAAACGTAGTCCAATCGGATTTACTTTGTGACCCATGATTATTTACCCTCTGCTTTATTAACTTCCACAAGAATGTGTGATGTAGGCTTGTGAATGCCCGACGCTCGACCACGTGCACGCGGTTTGAAACGCTTAAGCACAGGCCCTTTGTCGATACGTACAGAAGTAACAACCATCTCTTGAGGTTCAGCATCAGCATTGGCTACAGCTGAAGCGATTACTTTAGAGATAATTTTTGCCGCTTTATTAGGAGTAAACTCCAACGATGCGAGCGCGAGCTCAGCATTCATCCCTTGCACTTCTTGTGCAATCAAACGTGCTTTGAGAGGAGAGACACGTGAAAATCTTAGTAATGATCTTGCCATGTGCTACCTACTTCCCAATTTTTTTCTGTACGGAGCCTTTGTGGCCCTTGAACGTACGTGTAGGTGCGAATTCACCCAATTTATATCCAACATGATTCTCTGTTACATACACAGGGACGTGTTTGCGTCCATCATGCACAGTAATAGTCAAACCAATCATTTCAGGGAAAATCGTAGAACGACGTGACCATGTTTTGATTGGTTTGCTGTTTTTCTCATCTTTTGCTTTGAGCACTTTTTTCATCAAATGATCATCGATGAAAGGCCCTTTTTTAACTGAACGACCCATAATTATCCTACCCTTTTAGCGTTTGGTTTACGACGTGTAATAATCAGCTTATCGCTTGCTTTTTTATGTCGTGTTTTGGCACCTTTGGTTGGTTTACCCCAAGGCGTAACAGGATGGCGACCAGAGTTGGTTTTACCCTCACCACCACCGTGTGGGTGGTCAATTGGGTTCATTGCAGAACCACGTGTTTGAGGACGAATACCCAAATGGCGGCTGCGACCTGCTTTTGCAATGACGATGTTGGCGAACTCTTCGTTACCTACAACACCCACTGTTGCCATACAAACAGCAAGTACTTTACGCATCTCACCGCTTGGCATACGTAGTACTACGTATTTTTCCTCTTTACCCATCACTTGCGCATAGGCACCAGCAGAGCGAGCCATTTGACCGCCTTTGCCTGGTTTCATTTCGATATTGTGGATAAGCGTACCCAATGGGATATTCCCCATTTGCATAGCCATACCTGGCTTGATATCCAATCCACCCACAGATGCCATAATTGCATCACCTACTTTGAGGTCTTTAGGTTGGAGGATATAGCGTTTTTCGCCATCTGCATAGGTCACCAATGCAATACGGCAGTTGCGGTATGGGTCATACTCGATAGTAGAAACTGTACCAGGGATATCAAGCTTGTTTCGTTTGAAATCGATGATACGGTAAAGTTTTTTAGCGCCAGCCTCTTTGTGGCGTGACGTAATGCGACCATTGTTGTTACGACCAGCTGCTGCTGGAAGTTTGACGAGCAATGAGCGTACTGTTGGTTTGCTTGTAATGTCTTTGCTATCGACATTGGTGTAAAAACGACGACTTGGTGTCGTAGGTCTGTATGTTTTGATTCCCATGTTATACCGCCAAACTTTCTAGGTGTGCACCCTCTGGCAATTTCACGTAGAATTTTTTGAAATCTACTTGTTTGCCTAGCTTGCCACGAAAACGTTTTTGTTTTCCCTCTTGATTCAAAGAGTTGATGCGTGATGGCACGATGCCAAAGTACTCTTTGAAGACCTCTTTGAGTCCGCTTTTTGTCATACGTTGTGAAGTTTTCACTACGATAACGCCTGACTCTTGCAACTCTAATGTTTTCTCTGTATAGAGAATCGATTTGATATCTGTAATGTCTGCCATCTTACGCCTCTTCTACGATTTTGTCCCAAACCGCTTTCTCGATAACGACCGAGCGGTAGGTAGCTGCATTGAATGCATTGAGCTCATTGCGCTCAATCAAAAAGCAGTTAGGGATGTTGCGGTATGCCAAAAAGCTCTTCTCATCAATCATGTTGGAAACGATAAGCGTATCACGTTGGTTGAGTTTGCCAAGCACTGTACGTGCATCTTTGGTTTTGCCTGATTCAATAGCTACGCTATCAACAATGAAAAGTTTGCCCGCTTGCGCTTTCTCTGCCAACGCATGGTAGAGTGCAAGTTTTTTCTGTTTTTTGTTGACTTTCAAATCGTAGTTACGATTGTTTTTGGGACCAAATGCAGAACCCCCGCCAACCCATACAGGTGAACGATTGGAGCCTGAACGAGCACCGCCACGACCTTTTTGCGCCCATGGTTTTTTACCACCACCACTTACTTCTGCACGTGTTTTTGCAGATGCAGTGTTAGCACGCATAGCCGCTTGGTAAGACTTGACATAAAGGTAGAGATTGTGGGGATTGATACCCGCAAAACCTTCAGGAAGTGCTACTTCGCTTTTTTGTGAAAATGTATTGTCCAAAATAATTGCATTCATTATTTAACTACCTTTATGCGACCCATAGCGCCGTTAGCACCTGATACTGAGCCTTTTAGGACCAATACCATACTCTCTGGATCAAATGAGATAACGTCATTGTGTACGGTTACTTTTTCGTTACCGTATTGTCCTGACATTTTGCGTCCTTTTTGGACTTTACCTGGCCACTCACGGTTACCAATTGAACCGCTTGTACGGTGGAAACGGTGACCATGTGCACCAGGACCCCCCGCGAAGTTCCAACGTTTCATAACACCTGTAAAACCGCGACCTTTGGTGTTGAATTGGGCTTTGACCTCTTTGGCTGCTGCCAAAGGTGCCATATCCAATGCACCCGCTTCGCTGTTTGCTACGTTGAGTGTTACAAATTTATTGAACTCTTTTGAGAGCTCATATTTTTTTTGTTGCCCTTCGATAGGCTTGTTGCTTTTTTTGCTTTTGGCGTAAGCAACGAGTGCAGAACCATTCTCATTAAGTTCACACACTTTCATGTCAAGAACTTTGAGAAGAGTTACCGCTGTGCTCGCTGTGCCAATGGTTCGGCTCATACCGATTTTTTCTACAATGTATTCCATACTTGCTTCCTACTTGCCCATAGAGCGGACTTCTACATCCACCTCTGGCGCCAAATCTAGTTTCATCAACGAATCAACTGTCTCAGGTGTAGCAGAGACGATGTCTAGGACACGGCCATGTACACGAATCTCAAATTGCTCACGAGATTTTTTGTTGACGTGAGGCGATTTAAGAACAGTATATTTTCGAATTTTGGTTGGCATGGGGATTGGCCCACGAATCTCTGCACCTGTACGCTTTACAGCATCCACGATAGCACTGACTGAACGATCCAACACGCGGTGGTCGTACGCTTTTAGCTTCAAACGAATCTTTTCCATTTTTTTCCTTCAAAAGAACTCATTGGATTACCCAGAAATGGCACCCAACCAATATTTGGAACCGCGATTATAGTAAAACAGTACCTCCAAGTCAAGTCCTAAGCACTCCAAATGCGTTTTATATCTAAATTTATTTCCTTCTAAAAAGGAAATGATAGAATGCAGGTTCAATTTTTGAGAATGAGGTGCGCGCGATGTTGGAAGAACTTTTTGAGGGCAGTGTCAAAAAATCGCAAGCCATCGAGCGCAAAATTGTCTTGGAGGCGGGGCGTTTTTTGATAGTGGCGCCCAACGGCGCAGGAGCAACATCGCTGCTTTTCAATGCATTACATACACTCAAACCCTCCACCTATCTCTATATAGATTGGGAAGATTTTCGTATCGACCGTGCGCGCCTCATCGATGAGCTAGCGCCCTTTTGTGCCAAGCATGCCATCACGACGCTCGCTATCGACCACTATGACCCTGTGTTGCCCTTGCCAAATGTCCCCACTCTTTATCTCACCTCGACGCGCCCCTTGTCCCTAGAGGGTTTTGAGACCTTGATGCTTTGGCCTTTGGATTTTGAGGAGTTTTTGGCAATAGACAGCCGCTACGAGAGTATCGAGACCGCTTTTAGCCATTTTTTGCAAATCGGTGGATTTCCACAAATGATTCACGTCGCCCAAGCCAACCGCGTGAGAGTGCTCCAAAATCTCCTCACCGTTCACCATTCAGCACTCGAAATTGCCATACTGCAATATGTAGCGGGACAGCTAGGACACAAACTCTCTCTTTTTCAGCTTTTTGAACGGCTCAAAGCCACCATGAAGCTCTCCAAGGATTTCTTTTACAAAACTTTTTATGACCTTATCGAGACGCGTATGCTTTTGCAATTGGAGCGCTATGCGCACCCAAAAGCACCCAAAAAGCTCTATTTAATAGATTTTGCACTCAAAAATGCTTTGAGTTTCCAAAAGAACTTCTCAAAATTATTTGAAAATTTGATTTTGCTGGAGTTGCTCAAATCTGGGCATCTTTGCTACTACGATGAGGGGATAGATTTTTATTTGCCCGACGAAAACCGCGTCGTCATGGCAATGCCTTTTGCCAACGATACGACGCTCTTTGCCCTGATGCAGCGTATCGAAGGGTGGCTTTTGGCGCATGAGGTGAGTCGCGTGGAGGTGGTCACGATGTCCAGCGAAGCGCAAATACAGCACCCCTACGTGCGTGTCGAGATGCTACCCTTTAGCCGTTGGGCGCTTATCGAGAGCTAGTGACTATGGTACAATCACCCCCTATTTATGCACGAAGGAGTAACGATGGAATATCGATATATAGGCAACAGCGGGCTACGTGTCACCCCGATTTGTCTAGGGACGATGGGATTTGGGTCGTGGAGCGATGAGAAAACTGCCTTTGCTATTATGGATGCGGCAGTAGAGAGAGGCATCAATTTCTTCGATACCGCCGAGGTCTATCCCATCCCACCCAAAGCGCACTACGCCAACACCACCGAACGTATCGTCGGCAAATGGCTCAAGGGCAAACCCCGCGACAGCCTCATCCTCGCCACCAAGGTCGCAGGTGCCGCCAACGGCTGGTTCGTCCCCCCTATTCGTCATGGGCTCACCGCCATCGATAGATTTCACATCGAGCGCGCCATCGAAGGGAGCCTAGAGCGTTTGGGCACCGACTACATCGACCTCTACCAAATCCACTGGCCTGACAGCGTAGTACCCATCGAGGAGTCGCTAGAGGCTATGGACAGACTCGTACAAGCGGGCAAAGTGCGCTACATCGGCACCTCCAACGATACCGCCTACGGTCTAACCAAAGCGAATGAAACCGCCAAACATCACCGCTATGCACGCTTCCAAAGTATCCAAAACAATTTTTCGCTCCTGCACCGTCGCGCTCTCGATGAGATAGCCACAGTATGTCGCAAAGAGAAAATTTCACTACTCCCCTACTCTCCTATCGCAGGAGGGGTTTTGAGCGGTAAATACAACCAGCCTTTCGTCCCTGAGGAGTGCAGATTTGCCGAATATGCCAAGGATACCGCCCCTCGCCAACAAGCGATGCGCCATCGATTTCTCAACGACCGCACCCTTGAATCGACCGCGCGCTACATCGAGATAGCCTCTCGATACGGCATCTCGCCTGTCACCTTGGCGGTGGCGTGGAGTATGGATTTTGATTTTGTCGCTAGTACCATCATCGGCGCGCGTACAGTGGCGCAACTAGAGCCTATTTTTGCCGCATTTGAGTTCAAAATGAGCGATGCACTTCGCCGCGAATGTGACGCGGTGCATGCCGATATTTTGTATCCGATGGGGTAGTTTTCATCCCTTTTTGACTACACTATTGCATCACATTTATCACGCTACCTTCCCAACGGCGCAATAAAAACCTAGGAGCATCCCCATGAGCACTATTCTCATCGTCGAAGATAACAAAACCCTCGCCCGAGCCGAAAAAGCGATACTGCAAAAACACCTCAATTTCAGTGTCGATATCGCGTTCAACTACGCCCAAGCCCAAAATTTGCTCAAGAAAAAGAGCTATTTTTTGGCACTGTTGGATCTCAATCTCCCTGACGCGCCCAACGGTGAAATCGTCGATTTGATAGCCAAAAAAATCCCCTCGATAGTCTTCACCGCCACCTACGATGACAATGTACGTGACCGCGTGATGTCCAAAGGGGTATTGGACTATTTTGTCAAAGGGGGCATCGAAGATTTCAACAAAGTGGTCGAGGAGGTGCAACGCTTCAAAACCAACGCCACCAAAACCGTCCTCGTCGTCGAGGACTCTTCGACGATTCGACACGCCATTGTCGCCTCACTCAAACGCTTCAACTACCATACGCTCGAGGCACGTGACGGGAGCGAGGCGCTAGACATCGTGGCGCAAAACTCCCCTGTTCACGTCGTCATCACCGACTATAACATGCCCAAAATCGATGGCTATGAGCTAATAGGACATCTACGTCGCAGTCACGGCAAAGATGAGATGGCTATCATAGGACTCTCTGCGGATGATGCCACCTCTGTATCGACACGCTTTCTCAAACACGGCGCCAATGACTTTTTGAAAAAACCCTTCGAAGAGGAGGAGCTGCGCGTGCGTGTGAGTCAAAATATCGAACTCCTTGAAAAAATAGGACGCATTCGGGATATTGCCAACCTCGATATGCTCACGGGGCTTTACAATCGACACTACTTTTTTGACGCAGGCGAGAAGCTCTACCAAAGCGCCAAACGAGGTCACATTACGCTTACTGCGGCACTTATCGACATCGATAATTTCAAACATATCAACGAAACCTACGGTCATGAGGCAGGCGACAAAGCAATCAAAATGGTCGCTGAAATTTTGGCGCACCGCTTTCGAGGTAGCGATATAGTCGCACGCTTCAACGGGGAGGAGTTTTGTGTCCTTTCGCCCAATATGCCCGACGATACGGTACGGCACAACTTCGACGAAGTGCGCAAAACTATCGAAGAGCACTCTGTAGTTACCTCAAACGGCGAAAGCTTTTTGTGTACGGTGAGTATCGGAGTGAGCATCATCCTAGGCAAAGACCTCGATGATATGGTGGGCATCGCCGATGATATGCTCTTTCGCGCCAAAGAGCAGGGCAAAAACCGCGTAGAGGTCTATTGAGCCAAATAACACGCCAAAATTTTGTGGTCGAGTGTCGATAGCGCCAAAGTTTCTAGCGCCTCTACCTCAAACCACTCTAATCCCTCGACCCATCCATCGATGAGTCGCACCTCTCCCTCGATACCAAAATGCGAATATTGATGGCTCACACGCCCTAGATACACACCCTCGATAGCGTTATCGATGGGCGCTTGCACAAATCCCCATAGCCCTTGCAAGAGTCTCGTGGTGCGTTGCACCAATCCCAATCGACCCTCGTGTCGATAGACCAAAAGCGCTAGATGGTGCGTGGGTGCACTTTTTTTGGGTTTGGGAGCAGGATATGCCAAAGGATTGCTCTCTTTGCCAATGCACGCTTCATGTAAAGGGCAATCGTCGCATTTAGGAGTGCTTTTGATGCAGACCATCGCACCCAAATCCATCATCGCTTGATTGTATTCATAAGGGTGTTGTGTGTCCAAAAGCGCATACGCCGCCGCCCAGAGTCCTTTTTCATCACGCGATTCAATACCAAAATAGCGGTGCAACACCCTACGTACATTGGCATCGAGAATAGGCACCGCTATGCCAAAAGCAAAAGCGCCAATCGCGTGAGCAGTAGAACGTCCAATGCCCTTGAGCGCTATCAACGCCTCGATAGTGGTGGGCAGTTGCCCTTTGCACGCTTGGGCAGTGTGGTGGAGATTGCGTGCGCGGGTGTAGTAGCCTAGTCCCTCCCACTGTTTGAGCACCTCATCCAAAGGCGCTTGGGCGACGTGCAAAAGCGTAGGAAATTTCTCTAAAAAGGGAAAATAAAATCGCTCTAGTACGGTGGCGACTTGCGTTTGTTGGAGCATGATTTCGGAGAGGTAGATGCGGTAGGGGTCACGCGTGTTACGCCACGGCAGAGTGTGTCTACCACGACGCGCGTACCATTTCAATAGCGAAGTTTGGGGCGTTTTTTGCATAGGGCGCATTGTACCCTATAGCGATGGTGCTAGTTGTAGCTGTTCCAAAAAAGTTTCGCAGGCTCATAGCCAAGGCTTGGCATCTTGGCTAAAATCGCCTCTTTTTCGCTCTCTAGGAGTGCTTTGTCACGTGCCAAAATCCAAAAATATTTGCGGCTAGGCTCTCCCACTACAGCATATCGATAATTCTCATCAAGCATCAGCACCCAATAATCCCCGTAAAAGGGCCAAAAAAAGCTCACGCGCAGTTTGGTATTGGCGCTCTTTTCGACGATAAGAGCTTCACCGACGGATTGACTTATTTGCGCACCTTGAGTATCGAAGCAGCTGTTCTTGACTTCGATAGCACCCTCGATGGCAGTATAAAATGCCGTAGCACCCATGCAGTCACGTTCAAAAGAGTTGGGGTAGCGCGCGATTTCGTACCACTGCCCTACATAGCGCGTCAAATCGACCTCTGCGACCGTCTCGAGGGGCGCATAATTCTTGGAGGCGCAACCGCCCAACACTGCTGCCAATGCGACCATCGCACCTACTATTTTACGTTTCATCTTCTCTCCTTTGTTGTGATTTATCATAGCCAAATTGCGCCAAAGCCTCCATACGTGCTTTTGCATGCTCTACGATAGGCTTGGGATAGTCCTCGATAGCGTGTGAGAGCAAAAAGTGCTCATCGTGCAACTCCTTGGGCGGCAGATGCGCCAACTGCGGTAACCACTCTTTGATGTAGTGTGCGTCGGGGTCGTAGGCGCGCGCTTGGGTGTAGGGGTTGAAGATGCGAAAATAGGGCTGTGCATCGACACCCGTACTAGCACTCCACTGCCACGAGAGGATGTTGCTCGCGGCATCGTAATCGAGTAAATAGCGCGCGAAAAACGCCTCGCCCCACTGCCACGGTAGCAGTAGATGCTTGGTGAAAAACGACGCCACCACCATACGCACACGGTTGTGCATGCGCCCCGTTTCCAAGAGCTCATGGATACCTGCATCGACGAGGGGCACACCTGTGCGCCCTTGGCAAAAGGCGCTGTAGCGTCTCTCATCGGGGATACCTGCTACATCGTAGCGAAAATTGCGCGTCGCGACATGCGGCAAGTGATAGAGCAAATAGGCGTAAAACTCTCTAAAGAGGAGCTGCCTGAAAAACGGTTCTGTCTCGATACCGCGCTTTTTTTGTGCCACCATCCACGCTACAAGTGTGCGTATACCCAACGTCCCAAAGCGCAGATGCACGCTCAAACCTGACGTCACCTCCTCATCGATACGGTCACGCATACTTGCATACGAGGCGATATCAAACGCTTCCAAAAGGGTCTCGATAGAGGCTACACCATGCGGCTGGGGCGCAAAACCTATCGCTTTTGCTATGGCATCACTTTGGATACGGTGTGGTATTTCATGTCGCAACAGTGCCAAGGTTTGTCGAGCAGGAGTGAAAGTGCGCCCTAACTCTGGCGTCCAAAGCGCCTTGGCTTTGGTGTAGTACGCCTTGAAAACCACATAGGGTGTGCCATCAGCTTTAAGCAGTTGGGCTGGGGTGAAGAGGTAGTTGTTATTGACCCATTGCAGTTTGAGTATCGCTCCCACGGCCGCATCACGAGTGCGTGCATAGCTATCCCAATCGGGTGCCGCCCACACCTCATCGAAGCCCTCTTCTTTGAGTACGGCAAAAATTTCTGTGGGTTCACCATGAAATATGAGCAAATCCAGTCCACGCGCACGCAGCACTTCTCGTAGCTTGGACACCGCCTCGATGATAAACCCCACACGTCTATCTTCACGTGGCAAAGACTCCAAAATAGTGCTATCGAAGATAAAAAGAGGGAGCACTTCGCCCTCTATAGCCAAAAGCGCATTATCCTCGATACGTAAATCGCGTCTAAACCAGAGAATGGTTCTCATCTGCTACTGTCGAGATGAGAGCGAAGCGCCAAGGCTTTGGGATAGGGGTCGAGAAAGCTTTGGGACGCGATGTAGCTTTGGGCATATTTTTTGGCGTAGAGTTTAAGGAGTCCCACGGGCACTATCAACGGTACCTCTTTGGCGCTGTACTGCTCGATAGCGTCGTGCAAGTTCGCTTTTTCTACCACATCGAGGTTATTTTTGAAAAAGCCTGCCATGTGTTCTAGCACATTGCGCGTACGCCCAAGAGTACTTTTTTGGGCAATTGCCTCTCGATAGAGCGCTTCATACTGCTCTAGCAGTGTGTGCAAGGGGATATTTTCGTGATTGCCTACAAGTTTGCCCAATGCACGGTAGCGCGCCTCATCTTTGGCTTGGAGCAAAAATTTATTACGGGTATGAAAATAGACCAGCTTGCCTATCGATGGCACCGATGCACGAAATTTCTCCCACGCATCATAGGCAAAAAGGTGCATCACGAAATTTTCCCGTAGCCATCTATCTTGGAGTCGTCCCTCCTCTTCCATAGGCAGATGCGGCCACTTGGCGCGACACGCATGGGCAAAAAGTCCATCCGCTTTGCCTTGCGTCATGCCGTTGTCCAAATAGAGTTTGGCGCTTCCCATGCCGCAACTAGGCGATTTGGATTTGAAAATAATGCCGCCCAAATTTGCCGTATCGATAGCAAAAAGGCTTTGCATCGAGGCATCAAAAAGCTCTAGCGTCACATCGCGATCACTTTTGTTGCCGATAACGCGCACATCTTCAGCACTTCCCACCAATCGAATACTCTCTCTAGGCGTCCCAAAGGCGATTGCCTCAGGGCAGAAGGGGACAAAATCGGCGTACTTACTCAACGTATCTGCCACAAAATCATCCCGCTTGTGTCCGCCGTCGTAGCGCACCTTTTGACCTAGCAAACATCCTGAAACCGCTATATTCATACTTCATCCTTATGATGAGAGTGTGCCCTTTTCTGACGCTTTTTCGTAGGCTATTTGTGTCAAGTCATACTATTTTGGCATGTGTCGTAAAGAGTGTCCCCAAGGTGTGGCGCCCCTCTAGCAAAAAGCTACTCGCCGCCTCCAAATCAAACCCACTGCACAAAAACATTTCACGCTCACGCTGCATCAAAAAGTGCGCTGCTTTGAGCTTAGTCACGATTCCCCCCGTGGCAAAGGCGTTGTTGGCACTCACCTCTTGGGAAAGCTGTGCGTTTGAGAGGTGTGTGACCACTTTGAGGATTTTGGCATCCTCATAGAGCGTAGGATTTTTGTCATAGTAGCCATCGATATCGCTCAATATCACCAACAGCGGTGCACCTGTCGCATGGGCTACATTGGCAGAGAGCTGGTCATTATCCCCAAAAACCTGCTCTGGTGTCGAGGTGATGTCGTTTTCATTCACGATAGGAACGATGTCGTTTTCTAGGTGCGCATCGATAATCTCTTGGAACATTTTGGTGCGTCTGCGCGAATCGAAATCATCTTCGGTCAACAATATTTGCGCCGTATCGATATCGAAAATATCGAACTTTCGCTTGTAGCTCGACATAAGTATAGGCTGACCTGCGGCGGCTAGGGCTTTTTTGCCTATTTGTTTACGCTTATCGAGTTTGAGCGCGCTATAGCCTGCCGCTACGGCACCTGAGGTGACCAAAACCACTTGGTATTTGGTACGTAGGCGCACAATAAGCTTGACCAAATTAAGCATACGCTCTTTGTGGATTTGATTATTTTGTGTCAGTACCGCGCTTCCTACTTTTATAACGAGTCGTTGCATTGTCTCTCCTTGCAAAAGGGGTCATAATAGTAAAAACTACTTTGATTAGCCTAAAATCCCTGCTCCACCGCAACAATTTCCACCCCCTCCTCGAGGATGTAACAGATATACGCCTCGACGGGTAAGGTGGTGGTTTTTTGCAGACCGCGTGCATAGTGCGCCACTTGTGCTACATGATGCACATGCCCTGCACGTGAGCTTTTGTAGTCGATGATGATGCTACGCGTCTCGTGCAGTGCGACGCAGTCCATGTAGAAAAGCTTGCTATCGATGACGATAGGTTGCTCCTTGAGCGTGCGGGCATCGACCAATGCCAAAAAGGGCGCATGAGTCAAAAGCATCCCCAATCGACGCTCGATACTCTCATAAATTTTGGGTGCCAAACTAAAGCGATTTTGCATCGCAAAAAGCGCCCTAGGCAAGGAGGCGAGACTAAAATCGCCCATCATCTCCAAGGCGTAGTGCATCGCCAATCCATACTCGATAGCCTCATAATCAGGGCTTTCGGGGCTGTTTTTTGGGGACTCTTTGGCTTGGCGACCATAGGCGTGCGCTTCGTAGTGTGGAGGCTTTATAGATGGAGCAATTGCTACTGCTTTCGCATCGCTCTCTAAATCTCCCAGCGTTTGAGGAGTCAGCTCCAAAGGGGCAAACATCGAGCCTTTGGGCTTTGCCAAAATATGCAGAGAGGTTTTGGCGCGAGTGAAGGCGACGTACATCGCATTCATATCATCTTCGCGTTGCATGCGCACATTGGAGGCTTTGGCGTTAGCATAGGCGCTATCGACATGCTCACGCCCCTTTTGGCGCATGTATAGCCCTCTTAGTTTCGTCCCCTCGTAGTCAAAGAGCAAGAGCGAGGTATCCGCCTTGGAACTGCCCAAACGGTCTAGGACAAAAAGGTGCTCAAACTCTAGCCCCTTGGATTTGTGCACCGTCATGACGCGAATCCCCATCGTATCGAGCGTGGCGAGTGCTTCGCTTTGGTTATCGATACCATAGAGAAACGCCTCGATATCTTCGTATTGGTGTGCCACCTCCAAAAAGCGAATGATATTGGGGTCGCTTGCATCGATGGCGTAGCTTTGCATCAGTGTGTAGAGAAGTTGCGAGAGCGGCATATAGCGTGCATCGATAGCCAGAGGTTGCGCGATAGGATTTTGGGTGAGTGCCTTGAAGGTTGCCCAATAGATGGACTCTTGGAAATAGGTGTAGCGCACCAACGCGATGAGCGCTTTGACCGTGGGGTGCGCGATGAGCTTGGAGCTGGTTTCGGTGACGACCTGCACGCCCAATGCCAAGAGTGCCTCCTCGACCGCCAACCCTTCGGCATTTTGCCACGTCAGCACCGCGATGGTGTGTGCAGGGATATTAAGTGCCAAGAGATTTTGCACCTCTGCGACCAATCGCGCGATGAGATTCTCCTCCTCGATGACGCTCACGTATCCACCCTCGCGGGTGCTTTTTTGGTCACGGTAGCGCTCGATTTTGCCAGTGAAGGTGCTATTGACAAAATCGACAATCGTTTTGCACGAACGGTAGTTGGTATCCAAGTGCAATAGTTTCACCCCAAAATGAGACTCTACGGCGTGAAAAAGCGCCTTGTTCCCACCTCTGAAGCGATAGATAGATTGCTTGACATCGCCCACATAAAAGAAGCTTTTCGATTCCGCCACCCCGCTACCTGAGACAATCTCCTCGATAAGTGGCTCCAACATCGCAAACTGCATCACCGAGGTGTCTTGAAACTCATCGATAAGCATATGTTCGATTTTGGCGTCCAATCGAAAGTAGATAAAATCGCGTTCTATTCGCTCGTGCAACAATCGATAGAGCAGATACGTCACATCGTCAAAGGTCAGCGTGGCATTGCTTTTGGCGATGGACAAAACGCTTTGGGTAAAAAGCTGTACCAACGACGCCAATCCTGCCAAAAAATACCCCTCTTTGGCGCGGTAGTAGCGCCCCAAAAGCGCTTTGAGTTGGACGAAATCCTCATCAAGCTCTGGGCTGTAGCACTTTTTGAAGGTGACATAATTGAGCGTGTCGCGCTCTAGCCACGACTTGGCAAAAAGTGCCTCGATACTCTCAAAAGCGATACCACTTTTGGCTTTGTCAGAGGCCTCTGCACACGCCTCGATACGCCCTTGCATGGTGCGCCCTACTACGAGAATGCTCTCTTGAAGCGCAAAAATCTCATCGTTGGGCATCGTGGGCCACACAATCTCGGTCTGCTTGAGATAGAGTAGCTCTAGCCACCCCACAATATCCGCGAAACGTTGCTCGATAAGAAGCGCAAGCTCGATAAGGGTAGAGCGTTTTTTGGCGCGCTCGACACGCGTGAGAAACTCCTCCATGACAGCGTTTTTGTTGGCGTATGCCTCTATCTCAAAGGTAGGTTGTAGCCCTTCATAGAGCGAAAATTTTCGCAAGATGGAGGCGAAAAATTTATCGATAGTCATGATTTTAAGTTCACTCGCAAAGAGCCGCTCGATGACGGTAGCGCGTTGAGACAATATTACCCCACGCTCCACGCCCAAGGTCAAGGCAATCTCGCCCAATTCGCTAGCGCGCTTATCCTGCTCCAACTCCAAAAGCGTAGCGATGATACGCTCTTTCATCTCGCCTGCCGCTTTGTTGGTGAAGGTCAACGCCAAAATTTTTTCGCTGGGTACGCCACTAAAGAGCAGTGACAAATAGCGCACGACCAGCTTGAAGGTCTTGCCACTGCCAGCGCTTGCCTCATAGCCCAAGAGTCGTATCATCGCGTCACGTTTCATCATCGCCTCACCAACACATCGTGACATAGGGGCAATAGCGGCAGGCATTGCGGTGGTCAGTTTTTTCGTATCGATGGAGCTTGGGTGTTGATAACGTCTCTAATATCGTGTCCAGACGCTCTTGTTTAACATCCATCAACACCTCTTCGTGAAAAGTCCCGTCACTGAGTTTGACAAACGCCGCTTGTGACACTTCGCCCATCGATGAGGATAAACGTGCATAAATAGGTAGCTGAAAATCGACACTCTTTTCGACCTTGGCAGGGGTGTCATCGATAGCGACGGTGGAGCTTTTGTAGTCGATGATATGAAGCGCGCCTTTGTAGCTGTCGATACGATCAATTTGCCCTTTGAGACGCAGTGACCCTATGCGTAACTCCAGAGATTTTTCGCACGCCACGACACGGTACCCCTCGCGAAATCGCGCCACCTCATGCGCCACAAAGGGGCGCAATTTTTCAAGCCACAACTCCACCATAAAATCTCCCATGCGGCTTTGGTCTCGATGGTGTTGCAGTGCAGATTTGAGCGCATCGAACAACGCCTCCTCTTCCAAAAAGTGCGTCTGTTGCGTATAAATTTGACGCAGTGCCTCGTGTAGCCACTCTCCAATTTCACGCTCATCGGGGAAATCCTCTGCCAAGGCGTGCTCATTGATTTTTTGGATGTAGCGATAATAAAATTTTCGCTCACACGAAAGATAAGTGCGAAGCATCGAAGCAGAGAGCGGTTGCGCGCCAAAGTCATACGTCGCCTCGAAAGTATCGATGGGTTCACTATGCGTAGTGCCAGTGGGATAGAGTATCGAGGTATAGTGGCTTTGCCAAGGGCTCATGGAATAAGGTATGCCCATTTGGTACAAAAAGCGCGAAGGGGAGGCGTTGGCATTTTCGACGTAGCTAATGGCGACGTGTTGGGCTTGGACGAAGAGCATCCAATAAAAATATTTTTGCAACTGCTCTCTATCTTTTTGGGTGGGTAGACCCGCTTTTTCCTTGATGGCGCTGGAGAGAAAGATATCTTTGGTGCTCTTTTTGGGGGCGTAGGCATCGTTGAAATCGACCACGATGACCCCACGGTACGCCACGCCTCGACTCTCTAGCACACCCATCACCGTCACCTTGCCCCCTTGGACATCATCGAGGGTGTAGTTGCGCAGACTCTCGATAAAAAGCCCCAAAAAGAGACGCAGTTTCTCTCCCTCTATCCACGACTCCAACTTCGCAAAGGCATAAAGCGCCTCATGTACGCGCTCTTGGACTTGTGCAGATTCGCTCACCAAAAAGGCGTCGATGATTTTGATAAAAAGCGCCATATTACAACGCTCTTCATACTGCAACCGCACCATATCGATAAGGGGTTCATATCCACCCATGAGACGATTCAGGCGTAGTTTGGACTCCATAGAGGGCTTGGCGAAGTGCTCAATAATGGCACGCAATCGCACCACAAAAAGCGTCGATGTCATGGCGCTTCCCATGGCAAAATTGAAATTTTGCTCTCTATCGTAAAGCGCGAGTGTCGAAGCAAACTCCTCATGCGGCACAATTACCACAATCTCCTCAGGGCGCAAACCGTGCAGATGTATGAAATCGTGTATCGTCTGCTTGACAAAGCCTACTTGCGCGACACGCTCACTCACCCCCACTGCCTCAATAGCGCCCAAGGGTTCTAGGGCTGTCGATGAGACTATTTTTTTGCTACTAATATCAAGCTCAACACGGTGCATCAAAGGTATTTTTACCCCAAAACGCTCCTCCAACGCCTCGACAATTTTTTGATTGTAGGAGTGTGATGCAATCTCCAAAATTATCTGTGCGTGTTGTGACCCCTGCTCTAAAATATCCAACTCAAAAAGGGTCAAAAAGCCGTCTATTCGAATATGAAAGGTTTCATACGAGGCAAAAAATGCCTCATTGAGCGTGTAGTGCTGTGGGACGATGATGCGGTCCATAAGCTTGTAGTCGTGCAGAAGCGCCGTGTAGTTGGCAAAAAGCTGTTCCAAAATCGCCAAATGCTCTTCATATTCCGCATACGTATCGCGCATATCGATGGTATCGATAGAGAGACCTTGGGCGAAAAGCTCTTCGAAAAAACGGAAAATGTAGTGGGAGTTGTGGATGAAACTGAGCAATTCTCTCGGCATATGCAGTGAGGCAAAGCGCTCAAATTCACTCGCCTTTGCTAGCAAGATGGTTCGCTCTTCTTTGGTGACGAACCTATACCCTTCGACGATGACCGCCTTGGAGAAAAAATCCCCTATTGTGATAGCTTTGGGAATTAAACCTTCACTGTTGAGCGCCTCTTGATAGTAGTGGCGTAGCGCTCGTGATGTCGCAAAGACTTCCATCTATTTGCGCGTGGCTATTCCAAAAGGCTCCACTTTTTGTGGATAACGCGTATCCAATTTAAGTCGCTCGAATGCTTTGTAGCCCTCTACTTCGACTTTGACAAAAAGATTCCATCGACCAAGTTTAGGCAGGTTGACGGCTTTGAAGGTATAAAGACCTGAAGCTTCGCTCTCTAGTTCTAATGTTATGTCGCTTTGTAGCTCATCAGGGCGGGTCAAAACTGCTTGGAATTTTGCACCCTCTACACCTGTTTTAGTCGCATTATTTTCAATTTTATAGACAATTTGCGTATTGTTCGCCTCAAAAGCTTGCGTCATATATTGCATGGTATAGTGCTTGCGAAAGGCAATGTTGTCTGTGTGAATATCGTTGATATGACTATCGACCGCATGATAATCATCCAAGTGGTCGTTTGACATCTGTACTGGATTACTCACAGCGATGACAATTGTCCCAACAGAGAGAGCGATAATGGCCAAAATTCCTAGGATAATTCCCCACGGCCAATAGCTACCGTTCTCAATCGACATTTTTTTCATTAAATCCTCTTTTTTAGGTAGCGACGATAGACGTAAATACCTAGCGCTCCTACTAGTATTGCGTAGAATAGTACTCTAAGGAAATTGATAGTGTTCTTATTGGTATCGCCTATGCTGTTTTCCAAGGAAACGTTGTAGTGTTGTGCAATTTTATCTACGATTTCGCCATAACCATTTAGTGTTACGGCTAGATACTTTTGACGATCATCACCTTTTATTTTGCTTCCCAACAGAGGATATACACTCTCTTCCAACACTTCAATAGGGTCAAACATCTCCCCAAAACCTTCACTACCCGTAATATGCACTTTTTGCTGTTTGATAGCAAGTACCATAAGTACGTAGGGTTCTTGAAGAGCTGGAATTATCTCTTTTTCATAGGCAAACAATTTTTCTCGATCCGATGGTGCACTGTTGTTAATATCTTCTATGACCACCAAGTATGCCGACCAATTTGTTTTGGCGTACAACTCTTGCCCCATTGTATCGATTTGCTCGTTGTAAGGTGGATGGTTGATATAGTCATCGAAATAAAAATAGTTTGCGTAGGAAAACGAAGCGGTTAATAGAAGAAGCATTGACACACGAAGTGCCAATGCTTTTAATGGTCTCAAACTCAACCTATGAAAAGGTGATTGTCAGTAACAACCGCCCACAAAGAGATAGCAGCAGTGATAATCATGCCGATTGTAATAATTACTTCAAGTTTCATAACTGCTCCTTACTTAGCTTTGATGTTGCCATCAACAAGATGTTTGCCATTTTCTGTGCTAATCATCTTAATTTCTGAAGGATTTTCAAGCTTATAAAAATCATTTGCCGTATCTTGTTGGACAAGCAAACCCCAAATGGTCAATCCAACAAGGATTGAAACCAAAAGAACTGTAGCGATAAGCGCACCAGTAATACCATGTAGCCCGAATGCGCTACCTTGTTTCATTTCGTGTGCCATTATTTAGCTCCTGAAAGAGATTGTACATAAGCTGCAGCGGCTTCAAGTTGTGTATCATTTAGAATACCCGCGAATGAAGGCATTTTACCGATAGCACCTTTTTTACCATGAGAAAGTACATAAGCCACCATATTAGCATCAAACGTTTTGATACTTGGAGCAACGCCCTCCATACCCATACCGTCTTCACCATGACAAGATGCACATGCTGCATACGCTGCAGGTTTTTCACCAGACATTCCACCAGCTATATAAACTGCCAATGTATGTACATCATCACCTGCTGCCATACCTGCTGGCATACCACCCATAGCTTCGTAGCCAAGTTGGTTTGAACCATTTTCGATGACATTTTTAACTGTTATAGCATCCAAACGGTGTGTCAAGTTAGCAGCTTTAAGTGTCTCTTCACCTGCTGTTGCCAAACCATCGCCAGTGTTACCATGGCAAGGTGCACAATTAACATTGAACACTGATTTACCCATTGCAAGGAACTTCGCTGGGTCGTTTTTGATGTTAGCAAAAGTATCAGCAAATTTTTTGTTGTACTCTGCAACCTCTTCGTTGTATTCACCAATTTGTGAATAGGCATTAAATGGATATTTCACCAAGCCATAATAAATGTACCAACCAATAAGGATGATAAACATAATTGCCCAACCTGTAGGCAACTCATTTTTATACTCGCCAATTCCGTCCCAGTTGTGCTCTGCAAGCTCACCAGAAGCGGTGTCGTTTTGCATTTGATTGACATACTTGATGACAACAAATACCGTAATTGATACGATCAAAACCGCTGCAACAGCAGAGTAGAAGTTGACCATATCTCCGCTCATATCAACATCTTTACCGCCTACGATGCCAAATACAACACCAAGTAGCGCAAGCGTAAAAACGATACCAAAAATGACTATTTTGTTCACGTTATGCCTCCCCTTTTTTCTCTTTTTTAGTGTGTGGTTCAACCGGCTCGGAAGTTATATCATCGTCCAAAGCAATGCGACCATACTTTTCATAATCTCTTTTTCCAGTCTTTTGACTACGGTACAAGTGAAAAATGTACCCGTAGAGCAAAAAGACCAACAGTGCCGTTAGGATGAAATAGCCATATGCCTGCAATTCACCTACAGTCATGATGCTATTTCAAACTGTTCAGATATGCAATCAATGCTACGATTTCAGGAATTTTTCCCTCTGATACAATCGCTTCAATATCTTTTCGTTTCATATCTTTGGCAATAACAGCAGCCTCTTCAAGAGCTTTTGTTTTTTCTGCCGCAAGATCTTTTAGCTCAACAACAGCTGTTGTACCATCTTGAAGTGGTATTTCTGTGTTGTAAGGGACATTGAACACTTTGCGTACTGTCTCAGCTTCTGCCCATGCAGTGTCGATATCAGCAACGTTTGTGTACATGTGTTTGTACGCTGGCATGATTGAGCCTGCAACTGTTTTAGCTGGCTCCCACATGTGGTTCGCGTGCCAGTCTGTTGTACGGTAGTTACCTACACGCATCAAATCTGGACCTGTACGTTTTGAACCCCACAAAAATGGACGATCGTATGCGTACTCACCAGAAAGAGAGTAGCTACCATAACGATCAGTCTCAGCTTTAAATGGACGAATCAATTGTGAGTGACATGCATTACAAGAATCCTTGATATATACATGACGACCGGCCAATTCTAAAACTGTGTAGGGTTTTGTACCTACTACAGGTCGAGAAGCTTGTGCAAAGTTAGGAAGAATTTCTACTAGTCCTGCAAACGCAATAACCAAGAAAACCCCAACTGCAAAAAAGAATGGATTTTTTTCTAACCATGAAAACATACTGGCACTCCTTATGCGCCCATCGGCGTTGTATTTTGCATGCTACTCTCAGCAACAGCTTTGCTAGACGTAACTGTTTTATAGATATTCCAAACAGCCATCAAGAAACCTGTCAAGTACAATGTACCACCAATAGCACGGATGAGATAGTAAGGGAACAAGTTTGTAACGGTGTCGATGAAAGAGTAAGTCAATGAACCAAACTCATCAGTTGCACGCCACATCATACCTTGTGTAATACCCGCAATCCACATGCTTGAGAAGTAAAGTACAACACCAATAGTTTGAATCCAAAATTGTGATTCCATCAATTTTTTAGAGTAAAGCTCTTTGCCATACATACGAGGAACCATATGGAACATCGCAGCAATAATCATAAAGCCAACCCAACCCAAAGTACCATCATGTACGTGACCAGGAATCCAGTCAGTAAAGTGTGCCAACGCATTGACAGATTTAATCGCTTGAATTGGACCTTCAAGTGTAGAGAACATATAGAATGTTGAAGCAAGAACCATGAATTTAATCAACGGATTAGCCGCAACTTGTTGCCATTCACCCTTCATAGTAAGAAGCATGTTGATAGCGGAACCCCAAGAAGGAAGAATCAATACTACAGAAAATACTGAACCCATTGTTTGCATCCAGTCAGGTACTGTAGAGTAAATCAAGTGGTGTCCGCCTGCCCACAAATAGACAAACATCAAACCCCAGAATGAGAGAAGAGAGAGTTTATAAGAATAAACCGCTTGACCAGACTCTTTTGGAAGGAAGTAGTAAATCATAGCAACGATGGGTACTGTAAAACCAAACGCAACAGCGTTGTGACCATACCACCATTGAACTAGAGCATCATTGGTACCTGCATACATAGAAACAGAGTGATACCATGCACCAGCACCTGAGACAAAGTAAGTAGGAACTTCCATGTTATTGAATACGAAAAGCATTGCAATTCCCAAGAATGATGCAATGTAGTACCATACAGAGATATACAATGATTGCTCACGACGCATACCGATGAGACCAAAAATTGAGAGACCCCAGCTTACCCACATGACAACAATCAACAAGTCGATTGGCCACTCAAGCTCTGCGTACTCTTTTGAGGTAGAAACACCCATCCAAAGCGTCACAACAGCAACAGTCATAAGAACAGCATACGTCCAAAAGTGAAACTTAGCCAAGCCCATCATGAATGGTGACTCTTTAAGAGACACTTTTAACACGCGCTGACCTACATAGTACCATGTAGCAAAAATACCACTAAAGGTAAATCCGAAGATTACACCACTAGTATGCAACGGGCGCAAACGACTGAAAGTCAAATACTCTCCCAACCAGTTATTCCAGCTGGGGAATGCCATTTGAAACGCAATAGTAACCCCAATAAGCATACCGACAATACCGAAAAGTAGTGTTGACCACATAAATAGCTTAGCAACACTATAATCGTATTCCAAACGATTTTCCATTAATAGCCTCCTATAAAATACAGCTAACTCTAGCTAATTGTGATTATAGTGTCATAAATATATGGCAAAGCTTAAAAGAAAAGGCTCTCAGTCAAGGTATTTTGAAATAGTTATTTTTTTTATTTATAATTAAGAATAGTGCTACTTTTAGTGACAATGGTGCGTTTCAACGGGCATTTGAGGGGGATTTAAGTGCTTTTCAAACTGCACATATCCCTTCCAAAGCGTCCAAGCACCAAAGAGCAAAACGATGATTGCAGACAAATGCACCATAATTTTACGAAAATGCGTTTTTTTGAGTAGACCCACAAAAAAGCCAAATCCAAAAAGTGCTGGAACCGTGCTCACCCCAAACAGCAACATAACCAAGGCACCGCCCACAATCGAACCCGTCGCCATTGCCCAAACAAGTGCTGCATAGACGAGTCCACACGGAAAAAATCCATTGAGCATGCCCAAGAAGTAGAAGCTGCTTGCGCTTTCACCTTGCACCAAGCGCAAAAAAAGTTTTTTATACCACGATTGACTCGTAATATTATGCTCGATGGAGTTAAGAAAAGCTATTTTTCCACTTAGTGAAAAAGCCATCGCTATCATAAAGAGACCTGCAACGATGAATAAAATTGCACGTGTTAGTGGCGTAACATCCCATAATGCACCAAAGCCGCCAAACAACATACCCAGAAGCACGTAGGAGGTAACGCGACCGCTGTTGTACAAAGCGTGGTAAAGAAGCTGATTTTTTTGAGGTGTGTTTGCCGAAATTTTGGAGGCGCTGTATGTGACGATAAATCCGCCACACATTCCAATGCAATGCCCTAATGAACCTACCAGTCCAAAGAGAACAACAGAGAGAATTTCTATGTTGAAATCCATTTGGACACCTTGATTGAGAAGCTGTATTTGTGACACTTTAACGACGAAGTGTTAATTTTGTATTAGTTTTTTGTCAATGCATCTAAAAATGATTTGAAAATATAACGGCTCTCATGTGGTCCTGGACTCGATTCTGGATGGTGCTGTACAGAAAATACTGGTGCATCGTTGTAGACGAGACCTTCGATAGTATTATCAAAAAGATTTATATGTGTTACACGTGCAACTGAAACAATCTCAGGGGGAACATTATAATTGTGATTTTGCGCCGTAATCTCTACCAATCCCGTCTCTACATTTCGCACAGGGTGATTGCCGCCGTGGTGTCCAAATTTGAGCTTGAACGTATCAAATCCGTGTGCAATAGAGAGGAGTTGATGTCCCAAACAAATCCCAAAAATAGGAATTTTTTTGGCTATGAGTTGACGAATTTTTGCTACCTCTTGCGTGAGAACGAGTGGATCACCTGGACCATTGGAGAGAAAAACTCCTTGAAGCTCTCCACGCTCATAGCGTGCAATAAGTGCAACAACATCAAAAGTATTGGGTACAACCTCAACCTCAATGCCTACAGCGGTAAGTTCATTGAGAATATTGCGTTTGACACCAAAATCTATAGCTACAATCTTAGCCTTAGGTGTTGCGCTAGGCACGCTGTACTCAAACGTATCAAGGTCATAAGCTCCGTTTTGATGGCGATAAGATGCTTTGGTACTGACTTGTTCGATGTAGTTAATCGCTTCTATGCGAGGTGCTTTCGCTAGCATCTTTGCGAGTACTTTGGGGTCACTAACTTCCGTAGAAGCTATCATCATCATAGCTCCTTCGGTACGTATCATCTTGGTCAAATAGCGTGTATCGATATCACAGATACCCATAACGCCAAACTCTTCTAAAAGAGCATCCAAGCTACGCTCAGCACGAAAATTGGAGTAACGAGCATGGTAGTTACGTACAATAATGCCTTTTGCAAAAGCACCTCTACTCTCCATGTCTTGAGCATTAACCCCTACATTGCCAATCTCTGGCATCGTAAAAGTAACAAATTGCCCCGCATAACTAGGATCTGTAACTATCTCTTGGTACCCAGTCAAAGAAGTATTGAAAACAATCTCGCCTACTGATGTACCTGACGCACCAAAACTATTGGCCTCCAAAAAGAGTCCATTTTCACAATAGAGCCATACGCGTTTCACGCCATACCTCGCTTTTGCAACTCTTCTGCATAGAGTTTGCCAAATACAATCTCATACTCTTCGCTACCTGGAACCAATTCTCGTTTGTAACCCTGAATTTTGTCAAGTACAGCATTTTCGATAGCAATGAAACCTTTTAGGTAGTTGTCAATTGCATCATAGATAACATTTTTGACGCGGTTTTCGCTCACATCGTAATTCAAAAAATCCTCTTCGTACAGCTCATCCAAAATAGCATGGGCGATATTGCTGTAGCGATCTTCATGAGAGAGAGTCACATCGAACTCTTTGGAGAGTTTTTTCTTTATCATCCAAAAAAGCTGCTTCTCATCGACACGTTGAAACTCGATTTCATCTTCGTTTTCAGAGAGAATTGTTTTGACTTTTTCTTCGAGCGCATGCTCTTTTTTGATATCGGCAAGAATGATTTCGCTAGCTACTTCAGCTACAGGCTCGATACCGCGTGTAAGCGTCACAATGCCACTTTTACTCAAACTAATAGCTATCATGTTTCCTACATGATGCGCGTGAGTCGCATTAATTCTCATCCCCAAGCCTTACGTCATAAAATTGGCTCATTATAGCCAACGCAATGTAAAGATTGGATAAATAGTACTACTGTGGAAGGGGCTTAATATCGTCTTGACGGTTAAGCTGCGCAGTGAGTTGTGAGGCTTTTTTAGGGTCCATTTTGGCAAAAATTGTACTGATGACTTTGGGTGACAACGCATGCATAATTTTGACCGCCTCTTCGAGCGGCAATTCACTGAGCACTTGTGCCGATGCGGCAGGTTTCATCTTGGTGTAGACCTCTGCAATCTTGTCAGAACGCGCTTTTTTGATTGCTTCTAAAATTTGGGCATTCTCATTCTTGACCACTTCGATAGCGCTTTTAAGTGCTTCAATTTGTGCTAATGTTGCTGTGACATTAGCTTCACGAGTTGAAAGTGCCATCTCTTTTTGCCCCAAAAGCGCCTCTGAAGCCTCTCTCAACGACTCCAACGCTTGTACTTGGGCGTCGATTTGCTCCAGACGTAGCACAAGCTCCTCTTTGCGTTGCTCAAAAATTTTATTACAGTCAAAGGCACGATTCTCACTCTGTGCCCAAAGCAAACCTATCTCGATAACTATCAAAAAAAGTAAACGCATCACGACTCCCTTTGGAGGTTGTACCCCATAATTGCCACTTCGTCTAGATGAAGCGCGTCACGTTTTTTAAGCGCTTTGAGGTGTGCTTGTTCTTGCGACGTTTGTAAATATTGAAACTTCTCAAACTCCACCATCACGCTGTTGAGATGCTGTTGCGCCAAATTTTTTTCGTGCTCTTTTGCCACGAGTTGTTGTGTCTGTATTTTTAGCATCGATTGCAACTGCCCTCGATAGAGTAACAACTCTCTAAATTGCAATCCTACGCCCACCTGAGGCATCGATAGCTCCCGCAAAGCGTGCTTGGTTTGCGTTATTTGATTTTGCAGATGTGTGATAGCTTGCACAATTTGTGCAAGTGCGCGTTGCGCCTCTTCGAGTGACTCTTTTTTGAGTTTGACGATAGGGGCAAAAGGTGAACGCATCAGAGCAGTGTGATGGTGTCGTTTCGATCTGGGCTTGTAGAAACCAAGCCAATCTTGGTCTCGACCAGACGCTCTATCTCTTTGAGGTACTCTTTGGCCTCTTTGGGCAGGGCATCAAAAGAGCGAATGCCTTGCGTGCTTTTCCACCCTTTGAAAGTTTTATACACAGGCACAACGCCTTCTAAGTCGTCAGGGACAAAGTCAATTCGCTCGCCATTTTTCTCATACGCCACACACACTTTTATCTCGTCAAATCCATCGAGAACGTCCATTTTCATAATGGAAAGTTGATCGACACCGTTGATACGGCAAGCGTATTTGCATGCTACGGCATCGAACCATCCACATCGACGTGCGCGCCCTGTAGAGGTACCAAACTCATGCCCTTTTTCGCGAATCAATTCACCGTCTGAGCCAAAATCCTCTGTAGGGAAAGGTCCGTTGCCTACACGTGTGCAGTACGCTTTGGCGATACCTGTGATAGTGCCCAAATCTTTGGGATTGAGCCCCAAGCCCGTACACGCACCTGCTGAGATAGTCGATGAGCTAGTCACATAGGGATAAGTGCCGTGGTCGATATCGAGCATCGTACCTTGCGCACCTTCAAGCAACACACGTTTGCTACGTGCAATATCTTTCCACAACATCTGCGTAGTATTGGCAATAAAAGGCAAAAGCACTTTGGCATAGCCAATGAGCTCTTTAAGAAGTGCATTTTTTTGTGGAATAGCAACGCCCAGCGCATCCAAAAGCGCACGATTTTGTGTGCAATACTCCAAAATACGCTCAGACAATTTCTCTACATCACGCAACTCTCCCACACGAAAACCACTGCGTGAGATTTTGTCACTGTAGGCAGGTCCTATTCCACGCCCTGTCGTACCAATCGCTTTGGTACCGCGAAGCTTCTCTTTGGCTTGGTCGATGGCGATATGGTGACTCAAAATCATATGTGCTGATTCGGAGACGTAGAGGCGACCTTCGAGGTTTTCAAACTGTTGCATCTCTTTGATAAGTGCTTCAGGTGATACGACTACACCATTGCCAATAATATTGACCGCATTAGGGTTGAGAATACCCGATGGAATGAGGTGCAGTGCGATTTTTTTGCCATCGACGACGATGGTGTGACCCGCATTGTGTCCGCCTTGGTAACGTGCTACGACATCGTATTTTTGTGCGAGCAAATCGACTATTTTGCCCTTGCCCTCATCGCCCCACTGTATTCCTACAATCAAATCTGCTTTCATTGGTTACCCTTCTCGTTGTTTTTGGTCAAGTGTATCGATAAGCTCGTCCGTACTGAGTGCAAAGCCTACAGAGCTTACACCGCTGTCTTCGTATCTACCCCCCAAAGAGAGCACATCGTTGTTGTGAATGAAGCGAAAAAAGAGCTCATCGTAATAGCGCATTTGCGCATAAAAAAGTGGTGCTACCACGATAGGCGCATAGTGTGTCGATAGCGCCAAATTTTTGAGTTTTTCAAGTTCTGTAGCAATTATTTTGGGCACTTTTGCCAAGAGTGTCGCATCGATAGCTTTTGGGTCATTGAGATAGACCAAATCCGCCATCCATGCATCGCCTTTTTCCAACAATTTTGCCACTTCGATACGTCGAAAAAGTTCGATATCGTAGCCAAAGTCACGCACCAAAATTGTGGGGATATTGATATTGGAGAGTTGAAGCAGAGGCTTGCACGCCAATGCATCAAAAATTTTGACCGCTACACCTAGCACTTTATCGAGACCCTTTTCGCCAATATATTCAGCCCCCACTTGGTAGCGTTCAGTAGCAGGAAATCGAAAAACAGGCTGAATGTAGAACCATTTTTTGTGTGCCGTATTACGCCCCAAACGCTTGTCGATAAGACGCACTACATCGATGGTACTATCTGCACGCAACGTCATAGGGTTGTTGCGCTCATCGTGAACACGAATCACCTCTTTGGCATCCTCGATACTCAAATGCTGATGGTAGGAAAAAAGAGGCGTAACAATCTCCTCAAATCCGCTCTCCATCAACACCGTACTGGCTACTGACTCTACGTGGCGTTTGAGCTTGGCCATAGAACCGAAGTAGAGTTTGGAGCCTGTAGGTATCTCGTGTTCTAGCACCATCCTACGCCTTTAGGTCGTAATAGGTACGGCTAAACGCTGTCGATGCCGCACCATCGAAAGGTCGCAATCCTAGCTTATCCATCGCCAACTCTATGGCATTGACTACCCATGCCGCTTCATTCACACCAATGAGTCCCATGTGGTTGATGCGGAAAATTTTGCCATTGAGAGCATCTTGCCCCCCTGCGATATCGACCTCAAACTCTTTTTTGAGCAGGCTTCGAATTGCCTTGGTCTCATCACCGTAAACCGTTGTCATTGAGCGTGCAGAGACTTTGGGGTAGATGGCAAGTCCAAGTGCTTTCATCGCCGCTTGCGTGGCAACACCTCGACGGCGTGTCGCATCATAGAAGGCATCCCAACCCATCGCTTCGACTTGATCAAGCATCGCATTGAGCCCGATAATGAGTGTTGTAGGGGCAGTGTAAGCGGTCGTATTTTGGCGTTGGTTTTTGATTTCACTGGCGAGGTTGAAATAATATCCCTTGCCTTTGCCAATCTTCTCGATAGCCGCATTACTAAGCCCAATGTACGCCAACCCTGGGGGCAACATCAACGCTTTTTGGCTTCCAGAGATGAGGGCATCGATATGCGTAGCATCGATAGGCTCTACACCCAATGCCGTAATACCATCTGCTATGACCATTATCGAGGGATTTTTTGCCTTAATTGCTTTGGCGATAGCCTCCACAGGGTGACGCAATCCACCTGCACTCTCGCTAATTTGAATGGCAAATGCATCGATATCAGGGTTCGCATCGAGGGTACGCAACACATCTTCGACAGTGGCTGGCGTATTCCACTCATAGGTTAATTCGACGTGACCTTTGCCCAAAGCTTTGGCAATTTTGCCAAAACGCTCACCAAATTTTCCTGCATTGATAGTGAGGATTTTGGTGGCAGTGAGGTTATCGACGGCAGCTTCCATCGCGCCTGTACCGCTTGCGGCTAGCATGACGACATCGTCCATGCCATAAAGCTTGAGAAGTTTGGTACGTGTGGAGGCAAAAATGGCTTCAAATTCTGGAGTGCGGTGGTGAATGGTAGGTGTCGCCATGGCTTGGCGCACTACCTCTGGGACAGGCGTAGGGCCTGGGGTAAAGAGTAGCATTGCTAGGTTCCTAGTCAGACATAATTTGGGGCGATTGTACTCCAAAAAGGCTTAACCATCCTTGTGAAAAGGCCCTAGAAACACTCTCTCTACTAAGCAGATTTAGGTGATTTTTCCATAAGACGCATCAAAGTACGTAACGCTTCATTGACGGATTTTGCATCAGGGAAAACCTCGTTCACATCGGCATCTATTTTGACGATATTGACACCCTCATGATATTTGGCTGCATATTTTCCTCGCACACCATGACTAAAATCGTACTCATCCAACATCTCATCTTCTTTTTTCATGACTGCTCCTCATAAAATTTTTGCTCACTTTTACTCGCTTTTCGTGCAGAAATAATGCGAATGACATCGCTCTTTTCTACATGCACTACAACCAGTATGTTATGAATCTCTGATTTTCCTACGATAATGAATCGCTCTTCCTCTTCTGAATGCAAAACATCTGGAATTGTTATAGCTTGCCAATCTCCAAAAACCGTACTGGCTTCTTCAAAAGTCACGCTATGTTTTTTGAAATTGGTATACGCTTTTTTCTCATCCCATTCAAAAATCAAACCCATAGCATACCCTCACTTATGGGCATTGTAACACACCTCAAAACTTACGTGGATAGGTGCGCAAAAGCAAGGTCGCAAAGTCGCCCTGCCCCATCAGCTCTATCACTTCACCCATTTTGAAACTGCTGTCCGCCTCGATAAGCCCGTCGCTTATCATCTCAAAACGACTCACATCGATTTGCGTAGGTGTCAAGAGTGCTATATAGAGGTCTTTGGTAGGTTTGTTGGGTTCTACAAGCCCTGCAATCAGCTCCAATTCGCTGTTGGCATCAGGAAATACCATCGGCTGATTGGGTTTGATAGGTGCATTGCCAAAAAGCACGCCTACTTTGCCATCTTCGTAGATAGTCAAAAGCGAGAGATAGCCACGCTTTGAGGTTTTGACCGTGAAGCTAAAGACCTCATCTTCATAGAGCTTGGGATGCGATGCGGTAAGCGTCACCACTTCACTGGTCGTCGTGGCAAAAAGCTTGTCAAAATCTTCACCTCCTAGCAATGCCGAAAAGCTTCCACTTTTGAGGTACCACATGCCGTTACTACGCCACACCTCAAAAGCGTGTGGGCACGCTAACTCCTTGTGAATGCCCTGCACGAGAGGCGTTTGCACTAGATAGGGATTGGGGGCTTTGTCACAAGCTACCTCTGCAAGGGCGCGTTTGGCTTGTTGCGCAATAGCGATATGCTCAAACATCACCACCACGTACCAGACACCCTCGACACGCTCTGCCTTGTAGGTGCGGGCATTGGAGAGCACCACATCGGTACGCGCCACGAGCTTTTGACGTGCGGCTTTAGTCACCTCATCGTTTTTGACTTGGGTATCGGTCGAGATTTCAGACTGGATGATGGACTGCATCGCATTAGCGATTTGCTCTTTGGCTTTGGCGATGGCACGCGCTTGATCGGCATCCTCACCATAACCGTAATAGATATTGCCACTGCTTGCAAACTCACTTTGGGCATACCATGCAGGCGATACCGCCCATGCCACACTCCACACCATCATAACTACAAACAACGTGCGCATTGGCACCTCCTTTTGGGTTTACAATTCTAGCTTACTGTTGCCCTCGATGACGGGCTCTTGTTCGCGTAGTTCTCCATAAAGCTTGCGACTCGTATCGTAGGTGCGAGCACGTGCGCTTTTGAAAAGGGTCGCAATATCTTGTGTCCCGCGCAACAGCTCCTCCATCACAAAATAGCTGAACAATCGATGCCCCTTTTGCTCATAGGCATTGGAGTATTGTGTACCGCTACCTGCCGCAAGCAACGCCATTTTGCTTTTGTCAAAGCTCACCGATTTGGCACGCAAGAGTGGCGCGGCTACACCCGTACCGTGGATACTTTTGCCATCACTGCCGCCGCTAAAACAGCTATCGACCACCGCGATGACCTTCGAGGCTTGGGTGTCGGTGAGGGCTTTGTAGATACGCTCTAGGGCGAAAAACTCCTCTTGCGCGACGTAGCTAGGCTCCATATCGGTGGCTAGCATGAAGGGCGCATTGTCGCGTTTGGGCACAGGGATGCCGTGACCGTTGTAGTAAAAATAGACCGTATCGCCTTTTTTGACACTGCGCTCTAGTTTCAAAAGCGTCGTCTTGATACGTTGCGCGGTGGCATCACCGTCGATAAGGACGTAGCTGTTGGAGGTGGGGACACCGAGGGCCTTTTGGGCGGTTTGGGCGAACATCTGCGCACTTCGCTTGGCATAGAGAATCGACGCCGTAGCAACATAGGATTCGATACCTATGACCACGAGCCATTTGCGACTGTCGACTTTTGCCTTGGGTGCTTTGGCTAGCAAAATATCCAAATCGTCGAAACTACGAAGCCTGCTCGTATCGAGCGTCGCCATCGTGCCCTCCTCTACAGAGATGGCAGTGGTGGGCGTGGCGATATCGAGTGGTGAGTTTTGGATATTGACCGCGACACGAGTCGTATCGATGTTGTAGTCGGCAAATTTGGCTATGTAGGTTTGCTTCGCATAGGGCACCTCGATACGCGAGAGCGAGACACTCTTGCCGTCATAATCGAAAACGGCTACGGGTTTGAGATGGTCACGGTCAGCATACATCGCGCGGGCTTGGTCACGTGGTACAGCGATGGCGACCTTTTGGGTACCAAAATCGCTCTTGTTTTCAAAACGCAGATTACCCACAAAATAGCCATTTTCTGCATTATACAGCACACCATCGAGAATGGGACGACCGTAACTTATCTCTAGTGCTTGTTTGATGCCCTCTGTTTTGGCACTTTTCATTACTTTTGTAACTTGTTCTCGATACGTTTTTTGAGCTTGTGCTTGCTCTTTTTTGACCCTCATGACACGTGCCTCGAACTCGGATGTCGTCTCGAACATATCTTTGACAACCTCTATCTCTTGGGGCGGAGCTGGAATGGCGGCGATTTTTGCGTCGATGATTTTTTGAACCATTTCGTCAAAATTTAAATCAACGAATTTTTTTTGTTCATTACGCACACATCGCACCGTACTGAAAACAGAGAGGTCAACGTCGTCGGAGCGAGAGTGCTCACGCCCGAAACTAACGTCCCACGCAAGCCTAGCATTGCCCATGACAGGTGAAACAGACCAAAAATAACCCTCCTTTCCATTGACAAAAGACTTTTCAACACCTCTAGAAGTAGCAATAGACTTTAGTTCAGTGATAGTGGGCAATCGCCAGTCGTCGTATCCAGCCAAGGAGAGTGCCTCGCAATAGTCGATGGCACCCTGCCAATCACGCCAAAATGTGCCTACGCTCTTATCATCCTGCCACTCAAAGCCACGTGTACGGTCGATAACCACCTCACGTGCATTATCACGAGTAAAATTTTTAAGTAAATTATAAGGACTATCGATACGTATCTCCTGCGCAGAGGTGAGTGTAGCGAGGAGGAGAAAAAGCAGAGTGCGAATCATGAGAGGTGCTCCGAGAGAGATTTGGGGCAGAGTCTACCCAAAACCCCACAAAGAAAAACTGAAAAGACGCGATACTTTTACTAGCTAACCGTATCCCATCTCCCTTTACTCATGCCGTAGGGCATCGATAGGGTCAAGTTGCGCCGCTTTGCGTGCAGGAAAATAGCCAAAAACAATCCCCACCATCGTCGAAAAGCCAAACGCAAGCAGTATCACATTTGCCTCCATCACAAAAGGTATCTCAAACGCTACCGTCCCAGCCCACGCGCCCAACAATCCCAAGATGATCCCAATCACACCGCCCAACATCGATAGCACAATAGACTCGACCAAAAACTGCATGAGTACTTCGCGCTCCAGTGCCCCAATCGCCAAGCGTATGCCTATTTCGCGGGTGCGCTCGGTGACCGATACAAGCATAATATTCATAATGCCTATGCCGCCCACGAGTAGGCTAATCGCCGCCACCGCCCCTAGCAAAAGGGTCAAGATTCGGGTCGTTTGAGAGACGGTATTGATAATCTCTTTGAGGTCAAAAACTGAAAAATCATCCTCTTCACCCTCTCCAATGTGACGACGCTCTCGCATAATGGTAGAGACCTGTTCGATGACTGTGGTGCTATCGACACCGTCATTGGAAGAGATGAGTATCGAGGAGATATCGATACTGCCGCTGATACGACGCTGGAAGGTGCGAATGGGGACAAGGACGATATCGTCTTGGTCTTGCCCGAATCCCGAGGCACCTTTGGAAGCCAGTACGCCGATGATTTGACACGAGAGTTTGCCCAAGCGTATCGATGCGCCTAGGCTATCTTGAGCACCAAAAAGCTCTTTTTCGATGGTGGTACCTACGATACAGCTCGCTTTGCCCGATTGCAACTCCGCAGGGGTAAATGCGCGCCCTTTTTCGATACCCCAATCTTTGGCGATGAAGTAGTCATTATCGGTGCCATAGAGCTGTGTGACGTGGTTGTTAGCCCCGTAAACTGCGGTGACAGAGCGTGCGGCTTGAGGAGCGACGGCTTTGATATTGGAGAGTTCGTGTTTGAGGACTCTGACATCTTCGCTGGTAAAAAGCGATGCGGTATTGCCCTGCCCTGGTCCTCGAGCACGTTGCCCTGGCATGAGCGTGAGCATATTGGAGCCTAGCTTTTCTATCGAGCCTGTCACCGATTGCGTCGCGCCATTGCCAATCGTGACCAAGATTATCACCGAGGCGATACCAATGACGATGCCCAACGTCGTCAAAAAGGAGCGCATGATATTGCGCGAAATAGCGCGAAACGCCAAGACAAAAGCATTAAAGAGCATGACCACTCCCTTCGATGTGACCATCACGAAAGAGAATCGTACGGTGTGCATACGCCGCCATCTCATCTTCGTGTGTCACCATCACGACAGTGATACCAAACTCACGGTTGAACGATTGCAACATCTCCATAATTTCGATGCTTCGCTTAGTATCGAGATTGCCCGTGGGTTCATCTGCAAGCAGTACAAGTGGCTTGGTCACGATAGCACGGGCAATAGCCACACGCTGTTGCTGTCCACCGGAGAGTTGAGCAGGGGTGTGATCCTCCCTGCCCTCGAGTCCCACCCATTTGAGTGCTTCGCGCGCTTGGGCGTGACGCTCCTCCTTGGAGACGCCTCGATAGAGGAGTGGTAGCTCTACGTTTTCCAGTGCAGTGGTGCGATTGAGCAGATTGAAGCCTTGGAAGATGAACCCCAAATAGTAGCGTCGCAACATCGCTCGCTGATTGCGATCCATATCATTGACCTCTAAGCCATTGAAGAGATAGCGTCCACTGCTAGGCACATCCAAGCACCCTATGATATTCATCGCAGTCGATTTACCCGAACCGCTAGGTCCCATCACCGCGACAAACTCCCCCTGCTCGATGGACAAATCGACGCCGTTGAGCGCATAGGTCTGCGCATCCCCCATACCGTACCATTTTTGGATACCTTCAAACGTGATGATGGACATTTTAGGGCTTTTTGGGCGTGGTCGCGCTGGTGATGATAGCGTCACCTACATGCAAAGTGCTACTGCTAATAGCACTGTAGAGCCCGTCGGTGGCTAACACTTCGACCTCAACGGAGGTGGGCACATCGGACTCTAGACGCCATACACGCGAGAGTTTGTCCGTGGCATTGTGCTCTTTGGGTGTGAAGCGTAGCGCCGCATTGGGCACGACCAACCCTCGTGGCACCGTACGCACCACAATATCTGCCGATGCTGTCATCCCAGGGCGCAAAAGCAAATCATCATTCGTGACCGAAAGCTCTGCATTGTAGGTGACGACCGAATTGACAATATTGGCATTGAGGCGTACCTTGATGATAGTAGCTTCGAATTTTTGATTGGGGTAGGCATCGACGCTAAAATGTGCCTTTTGACCTGCACGCACCACGCCCACATCTGCCTCATCGATAGCTACGAGGAGTTGCATCTGGCGCAAATCTTTGGCAATGGTAAAGAGCAGAGGGGTTGTCATCGCCGCTACGACGGTCTGACCCGCATCGACTTTGCGGTCTAGCACCGTACCATCGATAGGCGATACGACGACAGCACGGTCGAGATTGTATTGATTGGATTTGACGCTCTCTTGGGCTTGGATGAGCTGTGCTTTGACACTTTGAATTTGCGCTTTGGCGCGTAGGTAGTTTGCCTCGATGGTATCCATATCTTTGTCGGAGGGTTTGAGCCCGTTGGTCGCTTTGTGCAGTTCATGAGCGCGATTGTAGGCGCGTTGAGCCTCGATGAGGGTCGCTTGCGCATTTTCCAGACTCGCTTTGGTCTGCCCCAAGGTCGCTTGTGCGCTTTGGAGTGCCGCATCGAGCTTGGTCGTATCGATACGTGCTAGCACCATACCTGCCGTGACCACATCATCGTAATCGACATAGACATGGCTCAACGTCCCTGAGACTTCACTCCCCACATCGACTTTCTCAATAGGCTCTAGATTGCCCGTGGTCGATACCACTACGACCAATTCGCGCTCCTCCACAGGTGCGGTCGTATAGCTCACCTTTGTCTCTTTGGGGAGGATAAATTTCACTACCACAACCGCCACGACTGCGATAACTGCCAACCAAATGAGACGCTTTTTCCAGCTCTTTTTGCCCTTTTTGGCGGCACCTAGACGCGCTTGCATCTCCTCTTGTTGTGTACTCATGACTGCTCCTTGGTGGCAAAATAGAGTTTTGTCCACTCGATTTGTATATTTATTTCATTGATTTGAAGTTCGAGCGCCTCGATAGCGCGACTGTTTTGCAAAATATCGATGTCGTATTGGGTTTTGTAGCCCGATTTGGCTTCGATTTGGGTCACCTTCATCAGCTCTTCATAGAGCGCAATATTCTCTTGTGCGATAGCTTTGCGCCCTTCATAGTAGTCGATGGTGCGCATCGCTTGGGCGTATTTGGCACCTGCTTCGATTTTTTGGACATCGGCGCTTGCCTTTGCCTTGAGCACATTGACTTGTGCCTCTTGGACGGCGGTGAGGCTGTTTGCCGCCAGGGGTATCGATGCGGTGATACCCATGCTGTAGGTGTTGCCGTCGTACGTCGCCAATGCAGAATCGCTGCGTACATTTTGATAGCCGTAGCTAGCGCTCAGCGCAATTTTGGGCAGATAGCTTGTGAGCGTCACGGCGGCATTGGATTGGGCAGTTTGCGCATTGAGATTTTCGCGCAAATAGACCAGATTGTTTTGGACATAGTGCGAGAGGTCAGGCTTGACGAAACGCGGCAACGTTATCGACTCATACGATTTCGGGGTGAGTTTGGCAAGCTCCTCTTTGTTTTGGGCGAGGGTTTGGGCAAGCGCTAGACGGCTCTTTTGGGCGCTGTTTTTGTCCATGATGGAGTTATTGAGCACCGTAATATCTATCTCTCCTGCTTCGTAGCGCAGACGGTTGAGCGTCACCTCGATAGTGCGATTGGCTACGGTGTAGTCGCTTTGGGCAAGCTCTAGGGCATTGCGCTGTAGCTGAAGTACCAGCGCAAAAAGAGTACTCATTTGTGTCGCAGCATCGATATCGACCGCATGGAGGTTGTAAATTTTGGAGCGCTCTGTCGCATCCCACGCGAAATAGATACCGCCAGAGCGAAAAATATCCTGACTCCACGAGAGACTCCATGCAGTCGTATCACTGATGTTATCACTGCTTGCGCCTTGCGCTTGGCTTTGGGAGAGCGAAAAGCTAAGCGGATTGAGGATACCCAGCTCATTTTTGAGCGCATTGAGCAGCACCGCCTCTCGTTGCGTCTCTAGAAGCTTCTGCTTGGGCGCGTGCAAGAGCGTCGTATCGACACCCCATGCCATCCCAGCACCCATCAAGACCAAAAGAACATATCGCATTTGCACTCCTTTGTGATACAAAAGTGTAGCACTTAGCCCGTGTAAGCCTCGTTAATCTTCGACGCATACACTTCTCTTATCTTTCTATAACAAGGAGTTATCAATGAAGTTACATCTGCTTTCCAAAGGTCTCTTGACCCTCATGGCTACCGCCGCGCTCTCATGGGGTGCGACCTATGGCGTCGATGCGAGCCACTCCAAAGTGAGCTTCAAAATCAAACACATGATGATTAGCAATGTCACAGGGCATTTCAACACTTTCGACGGCACCTTCGATGTCACCGATAACAAACTCTCTGCCCTCAAAGGCACCGTCGATGTCGCTAGCGTCGATACCGATAATGCAAAACGCGATGGACACCTCAAAGCGCCCGACTTTTTTGACGTGGCAAACCACCCCACGATGACCTTCGTCATGAAAAAACGCGACAAAAACTACATCATCGGTGACTTGACCATCCGTGGTGTCACCAAAAGCGTCACCTTTATCGAGGAGTTTGGAGGTGAAATCGAAGACCCGTGGGGCAACCAACGCGCAGGTCTCACCCTCACCGCACGTATCGACCGCACCGCTTTTGGTGTCTCCTATGCCGCTAATTCCACTACCCTTGCCAATGAGCTAGATATCATTCTCGAGCTTGAAGGTATCGCGAAGTAATCCCCCTTTTGCCCCTTCTGGTGGGGCAAAATTCTCTCTTTTTACAAAAACATAGTACAATCTATCTATCACAAAATAGGTAAAACACTATGATACAACTAGGTATATCGCAAGCCCAAAATCAATTCACCAAACTCCTCAACCAAACCGTCCTCATCATCGATAAAAAGACCCAAACCAAAAAAGCGATGATACTGCCCTATGCCGAGTATGAGGCACTTCTCAAAAAAGCGACCTCCAAAGAGGATTTAGCCAAAGGGGGCTTCGCCTCCTTCACAGGAAGTTTGTCCGAAACCTTTGTCACCGATGATGCACGCTACAAAGCCATCGTGAAATGAGACTCTTCATCGATACCAATATCTTTTTGGATCTGCTTTTTGACCGCGTGTTTGCCAACGAAGCGACGATGATTCTCAACGCTATCAAAGAGGGACTGCATGAGGGTTTTGTCTCGGATATTACGCTACTCAACATCGATTATGTGGCGCATAAACAAAGCATCGATACAAGAGCGTTTTTGTCACTCATCGTGGAGCATTTCACTATCTTGGGTGCCAATACAGCGATATTCGCGCAAGCACTCACCCTCCCCAATGACGACCTCGAAGATAGCGTAAGCGCCCTTATCGCCCATGAAGCGCAGTGCGAATGGATAGTGACAAACGACCAAACCTTTTACGCCTCACTTGTTCCCACCATTTCCGCAACGGCGTTTGTAGAGAGGTTTTTATAATATGGCAAACGAACCCTCTCCACTCATTACTGTCGTCCCTGAGCAATCCTCGCTTGTCGCGCATCTCACACGACGCAAAACTCTCACCTTTAAGGCGCACACGACCCCTTTCGATGCGATGGATACCCAAAAATATTTCTATTTTATCGCGCAAGGGCGTATCAAAATCAGCCAAATCCATCTCCAAAATGCCAAAGAGCAGACGCTTTCTATCCTCTCTAGGGGTGATATGTACGATGTCATTACGCTTTTGGATGACCAAGCGCACGAGACCATCGCTCTCACGCTAGAGCCGACCACTCTCATACAAGTCCCTATCGAAGATGTACGCGCCCTCATCCAAAAAAGTCCCGAATTTGGTGCCTACTTTTTCCCCTATCTAGCCAAACAGCTTCGTGGTATGGAGGATTTGGCGGTCGATTTGTCACTCTATGATGTCTATGAGCGTACGTTGCGACTCTTGGAACGGCACGTCGATACACACGATGGCACGCTCTATCCCATCGGAGACCTCTCGCACGAGGAGCTAGCCGCACTTTTGGGCACCGTGCGCAAAGTGCTCAACCGTGACCTGCAACGCCTCAAAGCCGAAGGCATCGTCGAGCTAGGACGCAAAAACCTACGTGTCAAAGATATCGAAAAACTTTTTGAAAAAATCGACCTGCTAGAGTCGTAGTGCCACCTAAGTAGCACAACGCGCTTTTGAAATTTTTTATACTCCCACTTGAAAAAATCAAAAAAGGAGTCACACATGTATATCACACGAACCAATCCATTCTATTTCGAACCCTTCATAGGGGCTTCCAAAGAGAGCGAAATCGCGACCTTCAAACCGTTGGTCAATACACGCGAAACCGACAAAGCTTTCTTCATCGACGTCGATGTACCGGGTATCAAAAAAGAGGAGATATCCATCGATATCAAAGAGGGACGCTTGACCATCAGCGGTGAGCGTAATTTCAAGGAGGAGGTCAAAGAGGAGGACTTTTACAAAGTCGAGACGCGCTTCGGCAAATTCGCGCGCACCTTCAGCCTACCTGACAAGGTCGATATCGAAAAAATCGAGGCCAAATATGAGCATGGCGTACTCGAAGTCGTCATCCCCAAACTTCCCGATGTCGATACGACCAAAAAAATCACTGTTCAATAATCCAACCACTCTCATCTCTCCCCTTGTGGGGGAGGCTCTCCTCTCTCATAATTTCCACTTATTTAACTTCGCAAAATAATTTAACTTTAATCTTCGCAAGAGTACGATGAAAGACTTGCTTATTTAGCACCGATGGTGAAATTTGTTGTTAGATTGTGTTCTATCAGCACTTCTGGGTCATGTTCTTGGCGTTATGCGAAAGGATGCGCAGATGATGAAAGATATTGCTACCGAAATTCTCGAAAAGGGGTGGTACTGGACAGAGTATCAGCCTATTGTTGACATACAAGAGCATGTGTATGCCTATGAAGCACTCGCGCGTTTTTATTACAATGGCTTGGTAGTACAACCTGACAAGCTTTTCGGCTCTATTCGCGATGATGTGCAGTTTTTTTATGAGTTTGAGTGCGCTGTCAAAAAAGAGCAATTCAAAAATCGCCCCAAAAATTTGCCCCTTTTTCTCAACCTTGACCTGCACACCTTCCAATACCGCCAAGGCATCAACAATCTCATTTTGCGCTTTGCACGACACCATGATTTTATTATCGAGCTTGTGGGCAATTCACTGGATGTAGTCAATGCAGGCAGACTCACAGAGGTTTTTCAAAAAACCAATTTCAAATACGCCATCGATGGCTATTTCAAAGACCACAACCCCTTCTCGCTCAAACTTTTCTTCGGCTCTAGCGTCATCAAACTCGACAAGGGAATTTTGCAACACCTCAAAACGCAGCCCGATTTTGCCTACGTCATCGACGGTGTCATTCGCTATGCGCACGCCAACCACAAAATGACACTCCTTGCGGGTATCGAGACGACGCAAGATGAGGAGATAGCACGTAATTTGGGTGTCGATTGGATGCAGGGATTTTTATTCAAAAGCAAAACGATTTATGCGAAGTGATTTGCTCACCCCATTCCCACCACCCAATTGCGCATCGAGAGGGTGCCGTGATGGATGCCCTCGTAGGGGAAGCGTCCCTCGTCACTAGGTCGCATCGCCCCAGCGATGTAGAGCAATGGGATATAGTGCTCCCATGTAGGGTGTGCTTGGGTGGCGTAGGGTGCGCGATCAGGTGCCTCGATGAGTGCCTCCCAATCACGAGCTAATAGCGCCTCTCGAATATAGCTATCAAAAGCGACCGCCCATTCACGCGGTGGGGCATCGATAGCTCTATCGACCGCGCCAAGATTGTGAGTGATATTGCCACTGCCGATAATCATCACGCCTTGGTCACGCAAGGCTCCCAGTGCACGCCCAAAGGCAAAATGTTGGCGCATCGAGGCGTCGCGTGGAATGCCCCACTGCATCACAGGGATAGATGCATCTGGGAAGAGGTGCATGAGCACTGTCCATGCGCCGTGGTCAAGCGCGCGGTTTTTGACCGTGAGCGCACCCATGAGCTTTTGGAGTGGGTCTATGAGCTGGGGCGCGCTAGGGGCTGGGTATTGCAGAGCGTACATCTCCTCAGGGAAGCCAAAAAAGTCATACATCACCTCTCGCGATTCATGCAGACTCACGCCATGAAAGGGTGGCATCCAGTGTGCGCTGATGACCAAAATCGCTTGGGGTTTGGGCAGGCTCTCGCCCAAGGCGCGCATCGATGTGACGAAGGGATTGGTCTGGATAGCGTTCATAGGGCTACCGTGTCCCACAAAAAGGGCGGGCATAGAGTGTGAAGAAGATGAGGCGTCCAATGGCATAGCGGCTCCTGCGAAGGTAAGTGCGACGAGTTTGAGAAAAGCGTGTCGGGTCATGTGTGTATCCTTGGAAAAAGAGAGATACTAACACCTCGATAATAACGCAAAATTCAAAGTGATACTTAAAACGTTTGGGTTAAAATGCGCGCACTTTAGGAGGTGCAAATGCTCGATATTCTCATCGTAGGTGCAGGTGGCGCGGGTCTCACAGCCGCCCTCGAAGCGCACCGTGCAGGTGCCAAGGTCGCCATCCTAAGCAAATCCTACCCCACACGTAGCCAAACGGCCATGGCGCAAGGAGGCATCAACGCAGTCTTGACTCCAAGCGATTCGATAGAGCATCACATCGCAGATACGCTTCAAAGCGCGCATGATTTAGCCTCGATAGAGGCTATCACGCAACTGTGTCAGGGTGCGCCGAAAGCTATCAATTGGCTAGGGTCGTTGGGCATGCCCTTTTCACGCGATACCCAAGAGGGTGTCGCACAGCGTCGATTGGGTGGGGCAAGTGCGCCACGTGCCTGTTATGCGCAAGACTACACGGGACTCAAACTCATTCACACGCTTTATGACCAAGTCATCGAGGCTGGCATACCGCTCTACCACGAGCACTTTTTGCTCAACTGCATCGTCGAGGAGAATCACATCCTAGGTATCACAGCGCTAGATATTCGCACCTCCACGGTCAAAGCCATCGCCGCCAAGAGCGTCATCCTAGCTACGGGTGGCTACAGCAAACTCTATGGTGATTTCTCCACCAATGCCCAAGGCGCCACAGGGGATGGTATCGCCGCGGCATTGCGTGCAGGAGCGCGTATCAGTGATATAGAGTTTGTACAGTTTCACCCCACTGCGCTTGCCTCGTCAAGCATCCTCATCTCCGAGAGTGCGCGCGGAGCAGGTGGGCTTCTCATCGATGGAGAGGGCAAGCGATTTGTCGATGAGCTTGCCCCACGCGATGTGGTAGCGCGCGCTATTTATGAGGCCATTGAGCGCACGGGTAGAGCCTATCTGGACATCCGTCATTTGGGAGAGGCGTATATAGAGGAGCATCTGCCCCAAGAGCGCAAACTAGCCCAGCTCTATGAGGGTGTCGATTGTGTCCATGCACTTATCCCTATCAAGCCTGCCGCACACTACACCATGGGCGGTATCGAGGTCGATGCGCAAGGCATGAGTGCGGTACGAGGGCTTTTCGCGGTGGGAGAGTGCGCCAATGCGCACATTCACGGAGCTAATCGATTGGGGGGCAATTCGCTTTTGGAGTTGGTCGTCTTTGGGCGCGATACAGCACGTCATGCCCTCACCTTCGCCCAAAAGAGCACGCCACCCAACGCCAACGATACGCAATTTCAAAAAGATAGCGCTTTTATACACGCCTGTTTTCATCGATTCACCAACCAAATCGATTTTTATGAGAAGCAAACTTTTTTGAGCAAAATCGCCTACCGTAATGCGGGGCTTTTCCGCAATGAGATGCACCTCAAAGGCGTCCTAGGGGTCGTGCGCCAAATCCAAAAAGAGCTACCTTTCATGGGTGTCAAGGACAAACTCTCCACCTACAATACCAACCTCGTGGAGTTTTTGGAGTTTGGCAATATCATCGAGCTAGCCGAGGTGCTTTTGGTAGGGGCGATCAACCGCATCGAGAGCCGTGGCGCGCACTATCGAAGCGACTACCCCCAAAGCCATCCCCATTTCGCCCATCCCACTATCAGCTGGAAAGAGCAAGGAGTTTTGTGTAATGCCTTCGAATGAGACCCTCACCCTCACCGTCCAACGTTTCCACCCCCAACGCCAGCCCAACACGCTTTCCATGAGCTACACCGTACCCAAAACCAAGACGCTTTTGCAGGCACTCACCCATATCAAACGCACCCAAGACCCTACCCTGACCTTCAATGCTGGGTGCAATGCCAGTGTCTGTGGGTCGTGCGCCGTACGTGTCAACGGTCGTGAGGTGCTAGCGTGCGCCTACACACCCCAAGAGGGCGACCTCATCGAGCCACTGCGCTACGCCACAGTGCTCAAAGACCTCGTCGTCGATGCCTCGCACACCACCACGCTCAATGCCCGCGCACACAACGCCTCTCACGGACACAAAGAGGAAATGCAATCCATCGATGCCGCACACGCCATCACGCGCCAAAGCGACTGTATTTTGTGCAGTGCTTGTTATAGTGCCTGTCCCGTGCTAGCAGTCAATAGCGATTTTCTAGGTCCCTTTGCCCTCACGCGAAGCTGGCGCTACATCGCTGATAGTCGCGAAGCTGACACCTCATCCATCATGCAATCCATCCAAACCAACGGCATTTGGGATTGCACGCTGTGTGGAGAGTGCACCACCGTCTGCCCCCAACACATCGACCCAAAAAATGACATCATGATGTTGCAAGGCAAAGCAGGAATATTGGGCTATACGAACCCCAAATTTGGTGGAGGAATGAGTTTCGATGGAGGGTTTGGCACACCCGATTTTGGGGTGCCGAGTTTTTAGCGCTAAAAATATTTTTCGCACGTTATAATCTTAATTTTTGGAGAAACCCATGCGCCTCTTTTTGCTCTTCATCACGCTCTCCACCCTGCTCTATCCAGCATCCTTTATCATCAAAATACAAGCCAATTTCGGCGGCGACAAACTCGTCGATTTGGGCTTTTATGATACGTATCGAGCCAATTTGCTCTTCGCCAATGATTCAGGGGAATATGGCGTAGGACTCAATGTACCACTTTTCTCTTTTTTGGAGTGGGAGATGACAATGGACTATGCCTACCGTTCATTAGGTTATGACAACGAAGTAAGCCTAACACGTATACCTGCGGAGACCTTGGCACTCATCGTACTAGAGCCTGTACGTTTAGGTGCAGGGGTTAGCTACGATTTTTATGCGCGTTACGATTGCCACTACGAAAATATCTGTAGCGAGACAGGCGAAACACAAGGTGTTTTGGGCTATTTCGTACAAGTCGATTTTCGCGAACTGCCTGAAAACGAACATGGTGCTGCTTTTGGACTTAGATACTCATGGCGCGAACACACCTACGGCTTGCGCCATGTTGACTCATCAGGCATGAGTATTGTCGCTACCATTTTTCCTAAGTTTGGGCGATGAATACTTACTCATTCTTTAATGACTCCACCCTTTGAAAATTAGTATTTGATTCATGCCTAGTTTATTTTATTTAGTAGAGATTTTTTTGGGTCTGTTGTTGTATCTCTATTTTATTCAACAAATGAGTTATGTATGGGCTTATTTAAGTGCTATCACTTTTCTTACCGTATTAGTATATGCTTATGACAAGTTCAGTGCCTCTTCAAATAATCTTCGTGTTCCAGAAAAAAATCTACATTGTCTAGCACTATTTGGAGGCTCCATAGGTGCTTTCTTTGCACAAAGAATTTTTCGACACAAAACTTTGAAAAGCTCTTTTCTCAAAAAGTTTTGGTTGATTTTGAGTTTACAAATTATTGTTGTTTTTGTGTTTCTGTGGCTATTAAAATAACCAGCAGATAGCGCACACGTGCAAGAGGCACTGTGCGATATTTTTAACGCGGAAGTTTGAGCGCGTCGATGACGCTGGAGAAATCGACGATTTTGAAGTTTTGTTTGCCACTAGGCGTATGACCATCTTGGATGACCATAATCCCTTGGGTGTAAGCTCCCATACTCATCGATGAGGCTTCGATACCATCGGTCTCGCTCGTGCCATCGATAGTGCCATCTACAACACGAAAGCTCCCTACATAGGTGCCTTTGAGGGTGTCGTACACGGCATACGAGTTGTTGCCTTGTGATGAAGCAATGAGGTAGTGTTTCCACAATGCTAGCCCCTCGATATCTGCCATAAGTGCGCTGTTTTTGGAGACCGTGTCAAAAAGCACGCCGTTATTGTGCAACCCTTGGGCAATATCAAAACGCCAAATACCTACATCCTCTTCACCCACATAGAGAATGCCACGAGCATCGTCCGCGACACACCCTTCGGTTTGGGTGGCGACCTGCGCCTCACCTACACGCACCGCCATGAGCTGCGTACCGTTGGCATCGATACGGTCCATGACGATATGCCCTGTTTTGCTGTTGGTGATGACATAGGTGGCATTGGCGTCTTGGTACATACACAATCCGTAGCTTTTAGAGACGTTTGGCAAAGTGTGCAGTGACAAGGTGCGAAGTGTGTGCGTATGGGCATCGACACCATAAAGCGCTAGTGTATCGTCGTCGCGGTTGGATGCGGCGACGAGTGCTAGCGTGGAACCATTCATCTCAAAGTCGTAACGTACATCGACATTGTTGAATTTGCCATCAGGGAGGCTTTGTAGGCGTGTACCGTTAAGGTCATACACCTCTACTCCTCCCCCTTTTTTGTGCGTGCCGATGATGAGCGAACGCGCACTATCCGTGGCATCGACCCAAATAGCACTGTCATCAGCGACATCGCCCTCGATGGCGACCGCTTGGGTTTGTGCCACAGCAGTGACACTAGGGAAACTTGGCGCAGACGTGCACCCTACGAAGAGCGCCCCCAATGCCACAAGTGCTGTGACGCTATGACGCATCAAAACGCCCCACTAAGGGTAAGCATGTAGCGCGCACCTGCACGCTCGATTTGTGTCTCATACTCATCGATAGTGCCTGCGATTTTGTCGCTAACACTTGCATAGTTTGTGAAAGCTTCATGCACTGAACTATCAAGTAAGTTGTCGATGGTCAGACGAAGTTTCATATCTTTGAGCACATTGTACTCAGCAAAAATTTCTACGTTGGCACCGTACGTTGTCACCTCAGTGGTAGTAGCAGATTCTGCAGTCGATTGACCACGTTGTTGCCAGTTAAGACCGTAAGAGAAGCCAAGTTTTTTGATGTCATGGTTAAATCCTAGGTTGTAGACGTATTCTGGTTGGTCATTGAAACGGCGCAATTTACCTGTGAAAAAGTCTGTCACACGAGAACCTAGGTAGGCGTAGTTAGCAAAAATAGAGAGCTCTGGTAAACCGATGAAGCTCAAAGGGAAACTAGAATCAAGCTCGATACCGTAAAGCAACGCGTCACCGTTGTTGCTCACGATGTACTCTTTACCTGAATTGATTCCTGAAGCATTACCTGTAGGAGAGTTTTCAATCACGTCTTTGATATTACGGTAATAGGCATTGACTCCGATCACCCCTGAATCCTCAAATGCATGCTCATACCCGACATCCAAACCTTGTGCGATTTCAGGTTTGAGCGCAGGGTTACCAATAAGTTTGTCATCTTCGCGTGGCTCATCTGTTTCGCTAAAAGGAACGATTTGATCCATATTAGGGCGTTTGACCGTTTGGGCAAAAGAGGCACGCAAGGTATCACCTGCAGAGACATTAGCGACATAGTGCACCGATGGGCTGATAGTGTAGTAGAGATTTGTATTGACTACACCCGCTTGTGAAGTCGATACGGTATGTGTTCCCTCAAATCGCCCACCTGCACCGATAGTTTGATACTCATCAATTTTGAAATTCCCCTCTACGAAACCATCCATGCGGTTTTGTACTACTTTATAAGTACCAAGATCTCCCGTTGAGTTTGTCTCTGTAGTACCTTTTAGCGTTCTGAAGGTTTGTGTGGTATCGCGATTTTTATTCAAATAATCAACACCTACAATAAACTCACTGTTGCTTGTGGGGTTAAAGGTATCCGTCAATTTTGCATTGTATTGCACATCGTTTGTCGTCGTTTTATCATCCGACAAACTCTTCGTCCATGCCAAAATATCATCTACTTCTGCCAAATTGGAACCTTTTTTGGCTTCATAATCACGAAGCGAATAGGTCAATGTGTCAAATGCATTAAAAAAGTTGATACGGTGTGTGTCGTTGAGACTAAACTCATACTCTGCTTGTACGTTGATAGCGTTTTTGTTGATATCCATAATTTGGTGCTGAATCTCATCAAATACCCATGCAGTACTGTTGTGCTCATACGCTATTTCGCGTTGCTCTTCACGACGCACTACTCCAAAATAGTTAGTCGATACGGTCAACTCATCGTTACCCAAAAGAGGTGTGACGACTTTGGCATAGAGGGATGTGGTCAAAGTATCGCGGTTGTCGTATTCGTTTTCATACGCTTTTTTGGTAGTTTTATCTGCTTCAAAAATCTGCGTGATTTTGTCTTTGGCGTTGTAGCGGTCATCGATGTTGGCTGAGAGCGTGAAGGCGGCTTTGCCAATCATATCGGTATAGGAGAAGTAGCCAAACCCTTTGAATTTGTCATACGTTACAGGAACATCACCATAGAGTGCTGTACCGTCGCTGCCATCTTGAACATCTTTTTTACCATTAGTGCCACCCTTGCCATTGCTGTGGTACGACGTACCCAATCGATAGGCAAATTTCGCGGTGCTTGTAGCCTCTTTGAGGATGATGTTAATCGTACCTGCCATACCTGCTGAATCGTTAGAAGCGCTAGAGCTTCGGATAATTTCGATACGCTCAACCATCTCCGCAGGAATGAGATCCAGACTCGCACTGCCGTCTGCTTCTGTACCAGGGACACGGTTACCATTGATAAGGATTTGGGTATAGCCACTTGCCATACCGCGTAGTTTGACGTAGTCGTACTCACCCACATCCCCTTGGAAAGCTACACCAGGTAGAAATTTGAGCATTTCACCTACGGTGCGTGGCTCATATTTGTCGAAAAATCCGCTGTCATAGGTCAAAACAGGTTTGACGGAATTGGTGCGATTGCGGAAAAGGGATTTATCCACAACCTCCACATTGCTCAGTACCTCCACGTTTGCGGCGGTGGTGTTGTCCTCAGCTTGCGCCAAGGAAAGCATAACCGTACTCAATAATAAGGCACTTTTTAGACTGCGTCTCATACGACTTCCTTTTGAAAAAATGTACCGAAGCGTAGGAAAGCTGTGTTACAAAACGATTACCGTTTGTTTACAAAATGGTTACGAAACGTGAAAAACTTTTATTTATTATTATCTTTTGTAATACATAAAAGGAGGAGTGGGAGCCACAATCGGCGCTGTGATACCTGTATCGAGGCTTTTTATCTCTCGGTGAACATTTCGGGCAGGAGCGATTGAGGCATCACGTCCTTGCGCGAAACTTTGCTCCTTTACGATGAGCCAATAGGCTTTATTGAGCATCATGGCGCGCTTGGCGGAGGGCAAAAGGAGTGTATCGATACTTTTTTGGAGTTTGGCAAAAGCTTCGGGGCGCTCTTGACCCTCAGGGGTAAAAAATTTTGCACGCACTTCGTCGTTGTCCCCGTACTCATTACCACTGGGATTGGCGCGTAGATAGGCGGCATATTCGCCCTGCACATCTGCAATACCTTTGAGCGTTTGGTAGCCCCATCGCACAATGCGAGGCAGAGCAAAGGTGCTATCGGTGGTCGCGCCCAAGAGCGAATGGCACCCCATGCAGGCACGTGTTTCAGCATCGTTTTGCACTCTCAACGCTCCCTTGGCATCCTCGATATAGCCGCCGTAAATCCACCCCATGCCGTTATCGAAACCTGCCTCACCACTGCCTCGATAGGCGCGTAGGTAGGGCAAATTCTCCTCATCTAGCTCCTCAAAAATCTCTCGATGGGACAACTGCTCTAATGCGGCATAGTCCACATGACGCTCTTTGCGCCCCCATCGAAGCTCTTTGAGCCGTGCCGAAGGTACAAGCGTGCCATTGACCTCATCGATATAGCGCACTGTGTGCAAAAATTGTGTCCCTACAGGATAGAGTCCAAAGTCCGCTTTGATAGCGTGTGCGGCGCCCACGTAGGGCGTAGGTGCGGGGTGACGTGAGAGAATATTATCGATGAGTGCTTCGAAGTTCGCCTTGTAAATCTCCACATCCAAAATACCTTGGCTGTTTTGCGCAAAGATTTTTGGCAGGCGAATCATCACATCGTCCATCGCGCCATTGGTAGGGAAGAACGTCCCCATGAAAGGGGCATAGACAAACGCACGCCAAAGTGTGTAATTGCCTTGCGCATCGTGGTCGAACCCCTCACTATCGAACTCAAAATAACAGCCGTAAGTGTCACGCAATGAAGAGGTGTAGTTCGAGGTGCGTATATAGTCGCGCATCGTAGCATCCTCGATGGTGGTAATAGAGGCGCCTCTATCGACGAAGAGATTGGTGTAGGGGTTTTGCATCATCGCTTTGGGAAAAGCGTATTGCAACTGTAGAGCGGTTTCGTTGTAGAAGTTGGGCGCTTTGCCATCGATATGGCAAGGGTAGCAGGGATTGGTGATGCGCCCCTCTTGCTTGGGGTTGGTGTAGCACATGGGTGGAATGTAGGCACCGTACTCTTGGGCATGAAGCACGCCCAAAAAGAGCAGACTAATAGAGTTTCGAAGGAAGCCCATCAATATACCCCACTACACCGCGTTCATCCTCTGGGCGGCTCTGTTCGATGATGTCCGCATTACAGCCACTCGCTTTATTCGCCGCTTTGCAGACGTCGCCCATTGGGTGCTGGATATTGAAAAAGAGCACCGATTTACCCTCAACATTGCCCGCGCTAATACCTGTCACTTCGCCCCCTGTGGGGAGTGTCGCTACACGTGTAAGGCTTTTGTCACGCGTGTTATACGCCCACAACATATTGACGTAGTGACTCGAAGTATCCTCGCCTATCATAAGAGTGTCGTACCCCACGAAGGCGATATTGTCAGGGTTGGCGACCTTGTCAGGGTGGCACGCGTAGCGATCACCATAGCGTGCATAGTCAGGGTGGCTAGGGGTAAGCACTTCGCCTACAGCAATAGCCTCCATACGTGTCGCACTGTAGGTTTTGTCCAACGGCATTGCGTAGACCGCACCACAATTGTTGCCGTCGATTTTGGAAAGTGCGAGGAAGATACGGTGCCCTTTGGGGTCATAGGCGATACCCTCCTCTTTTTTGAGGTTGATACTTGCTCCCAAATACGCCGCCCATTTACGGCTCTCCAAAAAGGCTCTGCCCAACTCCAATTCGGCTTGGGTATGGATACGTTTCGATTCACCCAAGGTTTTGGGGCGCATATAGTAGGTGTAGCCATCTTCGACGATTTTGCGCATCCCTTTTTTAGGCGTCAAGGATAGCTCAAAAAAGTCGCTGGTCACAGGTCTGCGCTCTATAAGTGCCTCGATAGTGGCATCATCACCCTGCCCTAATGCAATCCACGCTACATCGTAGCCCATGACTCCATCGGTAGGGGTAAATTTGGCGGCATAGAGCGTGCCCTTCCATCGAGGGGTGAAGTGTGTCACCGCCTCATCGAGCACCAATTTGTAAAAGCCATTATCCCCGCCGTCATCACTGATATACATCGTGCGGTTATCCTCCATGACGATAGCCATTTCAGGGGTATATTTGCCCGATACATAGTGACGCGCTACTTTTGGCTCACCCTTTTCTACGGTTGCTTCCACAATGTAGCCATAACGGTGCGCATTGAATTTTTCACTCTTGCCCAAATAGCGTTGCATGGTCATAGAGAGTGCACAATACCCCTCGCCTTGGTTTTTTGCCAAAGCGCAATCGACATAAAAGGGCGAAGCAGGATCGGCTAAAAGCGCATCGGCACTGCTCTCTTCGCCACCTAGATGCGCATTCCACGGTGCGCGACTCCCTGCACAAACATTGCTAATGCCTCTGATACTACTAAAATCGATGGGGGTAATGGCCGTAGGGACAATCGCACCCTCTTTGAGCGTGAGGGTTGTTTGGGTAATGGCACCGATACGGTTCTCAAAATGGGTGAGTAAATAGGTGGCATTTCCATCATAAATAAGAGTATTTGCGTCTTGTCCATTGGAAATCCAAACAGAACCATCGTTACTCGTAAGAGCAGCTCCTTTGGCATCGAGCACCGCACCAAAAGCATGCGTACTTCCCGCCACCGTGTCACCACTAGAGAGCAAAGGGACGTAGCGCAAAGGATATTTCTCCTCTTTGCCTGTCGTATCTGTCGTTATAAGTGCCGAACTTAATCGCACTTGTGTCGCCTCGACAGGAGCATCGGGCAGGGAGAGGGGTGTGAAACTCATGTGCGCAACATCCTGCGCCAAAAGCAGTGAAGCACCCAAAAGTAGAGTAGAAATTTTTTGCATCGCTTATCCTTTTGCTACAAAGTGGCGCATCGTAACGCGCCATTGTTACGAATGCGTAACGAAAAACAATTATTCTTTTCGCTATCCTTACGCCTATTAAATGACATGTCTGCTCTACGAAAAAGCGCAAACACCCCCTATAATTACGCCCAACAGCACCCAAAAGGAAGCCCATGAATCGACTGCTTTTACTCACCTTTGGCGCGGTATCGATGCTCTTTGGCACCATCGACCAAACCCTCTCGACCAACATCCAAAGTACCCAAAACACCCAAATCTCCCAAACCAAAATCGACGCTCTCAACGAAGAGGAGCGCTCTCTCTTCATGGAGTACCGCAATGCATTGCGTGAAATCGAGACGCTCAAAACCTACAACGGACAGCTTCAAAGCCTCATAGCCACCCAAGAGGAGGAGAGCAAGGGTCTCCAAGAGCAAATCGTAGAGATAGAGATTACCCAACAACGCATCATGCCCTTGATGCAGGAGATGATAGATACCTTGGTAGCTTTTGTGGGACAAGATATCCCCTTTTTGGCGCATCTTCGCCAAGAAAAACGAGAGCGTCTCGAGGAGCTATTGGCCAAAGCCAATCTCACCGTATCGCAAAAATACCGCTACATCGTCGAAGCCTACGCCAACGAGATGGAGTACGGGCGCACTATCGAAGCGTATGAAGATACCCTGCCTTCAGGTCAAAACGTCATCTTTTTGCGCATAGGGCGCACAGCACTCTACTATCTCACACGCGATGAGAGCGAAGCGGCTATCTATGACCGCCACCAAAAAGCCTTTGTGACGCTCTCAAGCGGCTATATCCCCCATATCAAACGCGGTATCAAAATAGCACGCAAACAGCTCGCCCCCGATGTGTTGCGCCTACCTATTATCGCGACCAAGGAGCACTAAGATGCGTAAATTTCTCCTACTTTTAGCCCTCTTCGCGCTCTCCTACGCCACACCGCAAGATGTCCAAATGATGCTCAAAAAGGCACAAAACGCCTTCTCAACCCAAGAGACTATCAATTACGAACGTGAGCAAGAGTTTTTAGCCGCACTCAAAGAGCAAAAGCAACTCTTGGCAAAAGCGCAAGCCGAAATAGCTACCCTCAAAGCGCGTAGCGTCACCCTCAATGCTACCATCGATGCCAACGAGAAGAGTTTGGCGGCTCTCGAAGAGAAGCGCGCCTTGCGTAGTGGCAATCTAGGCGAACTCTACGGCATGGTGCGCCAAAGTGCAGGCGATATGCACGCCCAACTCTCCCAAAGCGCCACCTCGGTACGCGACAAAGAACGCTTGGGATTTTTGGAAAACCTCGCCAAGACGACGCGCTTGCCTGATACGGCAACGTTGAGTCGATTTTGGTACATCATGCTCCAAGAGCTCGATTGGCAAGGCTTCAACGGCAAAATCACCCTGCCTATCATCGATGCCCAAGGTCACCCCAAAGAAGAAGTGGTGCAGATGATAGGCGTTTTCACAGGGGCAACACGCGAAGGGTTTGCCTACTATGACAGCAGCGCACGCACTTTCGTCGAACTCTCCCAAGCCCCCTCTGGCAATGCCCAATCTATCCTGCTCGAGGGGTACGAGAGTGACGAGACGCTTTTGGAGACCATCATCGACCCTACGCGCGGACAGCTTCTACAGCTCTCTACCCAAACCCCAAGTCTGGGTGAGCGCATCGACCAAGGCGCCACTATAGGCTACATCATCTTGGGACTTGGGGTGCTTGGACTGCTTTATGCGCTTTTCTTGGCAGTGCGATTACTTCGCCTAGAGCGTCTCAACCGCACGCAAAATGCGGACGCGATGTGGACACATATCGAGCGTGCCTATGAAGCCAACAAAGCCCAAAACCTCGACCACGTAGAGCTAGCCTTGCAAGAGAAACTTACCACCTTTGATCTGGCTATCCACAAAGGCTTGCCACTCTTGAAACTCCTCGCCGCTGTCGCACCGCTCTTGGGATTGCTGGGGACGGTTACAGGGATGATTGCGACCTTTGGGGCTATTACGCTCTTTGGGACGGGCGACCCCAAACTCATGGCAAGCGGTATCAGTCAAGCCCTTGTCACCACCGTCGAGGGTCTGGTCGTAGCTATACCGCTACTCTTTGCCCATACACTCTTAGCTGGACGTGCCAAAGCCCTCATGGAGGGTCTCAATGCCAACGCCTTGGGATTGTTGGCGCAACACAAAAAGGGCTAATCGATGAGCTTTGAGCTGTTTTGGTTCGCTTTTTTGGAGTTCATGGAAAAAGGGGGCAGTGTATTGTGGGCGATTTTAGGGATGACCTTTTTGCTCGCAGGGGTGATTATGGAGCGCTTTTGGTACCTCTACCGTGAGGCAAAACCTTTTGAAAATTCTCTCCAAAAAGCACTTTTGGCACGTCCTGTTACCTATGAATTGTTGCGCTTGGAGTATTTGGCAAGAGCCGCTTTTTTTCACAATTTTGGGCTACTCAAAATGGGTGTGGCGATGTTGCCGCTTTTTGGACTACTAGGAACGGTGACAGGTATGATAGAGGTTTTTGAAGTAATGGCCGCCTTTGGCAACTCCAATCCGCGCCTCATGGCATCAGGTGTCGCCAAAGCGATTATCCCCACCATGAGCGGTATGGCGATTGCGGTAGTAGGGCTTTTTGCCCTTTATGGTTTGCAATCCTTAGCCCAAAAACGCCAACGCGAAACCATCGCCAAACTCAAGGAGGTCTACAATGCGACGCTTTAGCAACAGCACGTGCGAAGAGGAGAATGGCATCGATTTGACCCCGATGCTCGATGTCGTTTTTATTATGCTTATCTTTTTTATCGTCACCTCTAGCTTCGTCAAGGAGAGCGGTGTCGATATCAACCGCCCTAGTGCCAAGAGCGCCACGACGGTCAAAAACGGCAATATTTTGGTCGCGCTTCGTCCCAACGACGAAATCTGGATAGACAAACGTCTGGTCGATTTGAGTGCGGTGCGTGCCAATATCGAGCGCCTCCACGCCGAAATGCCCCAAAGTGCCGTCGTCGTCCAAGCGGACAATGACTCCAAAAGCGGTCTACTCATACAGCTCATCGACCAAATCAAGCTAGCAGGCATCGACAACGTCTCTGTCTCTGCCGCCCAAGAGTAATAGACCCAATGCTACGTATCCTCACCTTTGCAACTGCAGGAGCCATCAGCGCCATCGTGCTTTTTTGGCTTCTGTCGCTCTTGGTCGCGCAAGGCGATGGCTACAAAAAAGAGAGTAGCACACCCAAAAATATCGATTTTATTCGCCACCAAAAGAGCAGTGATTTGGAGGCAAAAAGCCGCGTGCGTCCACCTAAACCTCAAACGCCTCCACCACCACCCACGCCCCAAATGGCACTCAACGAAAAGCCACCCAAGCCCCAAATAACGCCCATGAAGCTCAATGCACCTCGTATTACTCTACCCACCAATATCAAAGGCGATTTGGCTATCAATGCCAACGTAGGCAGTGGTAATATGGAAGTCATACCGCTAGTACGCATCGCCCCCATGTACCCCAAAGCGGCACTGCGCATGAAAAAAGAGGGGTATGTGACGCTACGCTTTTTTATCGACCCCAAAGGAAGCGTCACGAGTGCTAGCGTAGTAGCTAGTCAACCTGAAGGGCTCTTCGATGATGCGGCACTGCGTGCTATCAAGCGCTGGAAATTCAAGCCCAAATTGGTCAACGGCGAAGCGGTCGAACAAGAGGGAGAACAGACCATTAACTTTTCGCTGGAGCAAGCACAATGAAACGTTGGCTACTTCTCTTCCTCGTGGCAACCTCACTTTGGGGTGCTACGCAAAGCATGAGCCCGCGCACCTTTGAGACACTCAACACTATCAATGGACTCCTCGAAGCCAACCAAAGTAGCCAAGCCAAACAGCTTTTGACCTCCACCATCGCCCAGACTGCACCCCAAAAAAGTTATGACTTGGCGTTCTTGTACAACACCCAAGCAGGATTAGCCATCCAAGAGGGCAACTACACCCACGCCATCGCCTCCTATCAAACGGCACTCGATTTTGGGGTATTACCCTCCTCGATGCAGACCAATATGCGCTACACCATGGCGCAATTGGCATTGCAATTGGCACGCTACGCCCAAAGCTTGGACTATTTAGCTGTGTGGGAAGCCGAAAACAATATGACCCATGAAGCCGCCAAGCTCAAAATGGTCGCTTATCTAGGACTCGAACAACCCAAAAATGCCCTCATATGGACGGACAAAGCCATCGCCCTCAAAAGCGAACATGATTTGACGCTTCTGCAAAATCGCTTGGCGTTGGAGCTACAGCTGGGACTCGACAGTCGTGCTATCGATACGCTCAAACTCCTTATCGAGCAGTTCGAACCCAAGCGCGACTACTACAAACAACTAAGCTACCTCTACCAAAAAGAGGGTCAAACGCGCAAAGGCACCGCGATATTAGAGTCCGCCTACCAAATAGGACTCCTCAAAGAGTACGACGAAATCCTCCAACTGGCGCAACTACTGCACTACGACGGTGCGCCCATCAAAGCCGCCGCACTTTTACAGCGTGCTACGCCCCCTATCGATAAGGCAAAAGCGCATTGGGAATATATGGCACAGCTTTTTTTGAGCAGTCGTGAAAACGCCAAAGCGATCAAAGCACTCCAAACACGTGACGCACTCTCGCCAGAACCAAAAACGGCGATGCTTTTGGCACAGCTCATGGCCGCCGATGCGCAATGGGCTGGGTGTATTTCGTATGCCAAACGTCTCGATACACCCCAAGGCAAGATGCTTTTGGGGACCTGCTATGCTGAATCAGGAGAGCGCAAAGAGGCGCAAAAAATATTTTCTTCGATGGTCGAGGATACGCGCTATGGCAAGAATGCCAAGCTATGGCTAGAGTCGCTACGTAATCAAGAATAAAAACATAAACTTATCATAAGCATAACCTAGCATAATGCTCGAAAATTTTCCAAGGAGCATTTCATGCGTAAAATTCCTGCACTTATAGCACTCACCCTCACCACGCTTTTGGCGCAAACCCAAGAAGAGAGCCTCGTCGCACAAGGTCAAGCCGCCTCGATGCAACTCATGCAAACTCTAGGTCAAAATCTCCAAGCCCAAATGAAAGCGGGTGGACCAGTCGCCGCACTCACCTTCTGTAATGAAAAAGCCTCTACACTCACCCAAGAGGTCGATGAAAAACTAGGTGACAAAATCAGCGTCAAACGTGTCACCATCCAACCGCGCAATGCCGCCAATGCCGCCCTACCTGATGAAGCCGCAGTACTAGCACAGTGGGAAAAAGCCTCAACGTTGCCTGCCTACACCCTCATCCCTATCGAGGGCGGTGTCAAATATATGCAACCTATCACTATCAACAAACCTGTCTGTCTCAAATGCCATGGCACTATCGAGAGCGCATCTGGCGTAGATACTTTCCTCAAAAATCACTATCCCCAAGACAAAGCTACAGGCTACACGATGGATGCTCTACGCGGCGCTACGGTGGTCACAATCACGCACTAAAAGGGCTTTTCATGCCTCTTTTGCAATCAAGTCGAGGTACAATACCCCCATTTGATTGCAAGGACTCCTCATGAAAGAACTCGATGATGCGCTCACCAAGGAGCTAGTAAGCGCGATTAGTCGCCGCGATATGCTCAAACTCTCCGCCCTTTTAGGTGCAGGTGCGCTTTTGGATGCGCCCAAACTCTTCGCAGGCGACGACAACAATACCACCCTCCCCAAAGTCGCCTTGGGCGAAAAAATCGTCATCGTAGGGGGTGGTGATGCAGGTATCTCTATCTCTGCTCGATTGTGCAATGCCATCGAAAACCCCAATATCACTCTCATCGACCCCAATCCTACACACTACTACCAACCAGGGCAAACCCTCATCGGTGGTGGAGTATGGAAACTCTCTGATATTGCCTACGCCCTCAAAGAACACCTACCACGCGAAGTACAACTCATCGAGAGTAGCGCCACAGCATTCGATCCCGACCACAACGCCCTCACACTGGCAAACGGTGAAAAAATCACCTACGATTATCTCGTCGTAGCCACAGGACTCGAATATCACTATGAGGCTATCAAAGGCATCACGCGCACCATGCTAGGCACCTTTGGGATGCACTCTATTTACGCACCTGAAGATACCGAGCGCACCTTTGTGATGTTTGAGAACATCGCCAAAATCTCCCACTCCAAAAAAGTACGTGCCATCTTCACCCACCCCGATACCCCCATCAAATGCGGTGGCGCACCCAAGAAAATCATGATGCTTTTCGAGCACTATATGCGACTAGAGGGCAAACGTGAAAATGTTGAGGTCATCTTCGCTGCGGCAGGAGGGAGCCACTTCGGTCTAGAACCCTATAACGGTGTATTAGCAAAAGCATTCAAAGATCGCTCTATTGTCGAGAAATTCAATCACAACCTTGTCGGTGTCGATGCCCCCAATCAAACAGCTACCTTCATGCACACCTACCAAGAGCAGGGCGAATGGGACGCAGACCTAGAGGAGTACGACATGGTCACGCGCACCAAAGAGGTGAGCATAAGCTATGATTTCTTGCATATCACCCCTCCGATGTGGGCAAACGATGCGGTCAAAAGCAGTCAACTCGCGTGGCAAAAGGGGGGCAATGCGGCTATGGGCTTCATCGAGGTCGATGATGTCACACTCCAACACAAACGCTTCCCCAATGTCTTTGCCGCAGGCGATGTCATCGGTACAAAATATGGCAAAACAGGAGGAAGCGTACGCAAACAAGCTCCCGTCGTAGCCTACAATCTCTTGCACGTCATGCAGGGCAAACTCGAACGCCAAGCCTACGACGGCTACACCGTCTGTCCGCTCATCATGGGATACGGCTCGATATTGCTAGCAGAGTTCAACTACGCAGGTGTTACTGCTAGCTTCCCACTCGACCCCGCCAAAGAGCGCTGGATTTGGTGGCTACTCAAAGTCTATATGCTCAAACCTATCTATTTTTATGGCATGCTCAAAGGGAGAATGTAATGGCATCACGTAACTCTGTATCGACGAAAATTATCAAATTTCTACTCTGGTTTGTCCTACTGTTGGGCATTATCGGTGTCATAACGCCGACGCTTTTTGGCATCTTCGGCCCTATGATTAGTGCCCTTCCGTTAGGCACACCACGTAGCTTTATCGTGGCAGATTATGTGGGTGTTTTGACCCTCGTTCTCATGGTGGGAATGGCAAAATATTTCGCCTTCAAATGGGGATGGAGATAGTGACCGATTGGGTCGAGATACATACGCTTTTGCACGAGCTCAAGCGTAGTGAGGTGTCGCACTTTTTCGCCTACAACGAAATCAAAAACATCCTCGTCGACCAACACGAAGTCACCTCTCTCGAATCGCTTCTCTTTGCCCTACTCAAAGAGCTAGATGAGAGCCAAAAAGAGGCAATTTTGCCCTATTTGATCACCTCAAGTAGCCCCAAACTCAACCGCATGGCGCTCTATGAGCTCTCCACCTCGCTCACACCTGCCGTCGTCCAAGCCCTACGCACCATCGTGCTAGACAAAAACAACGAATGGCCTAGAGAGAGTTGGGAACTCCTCGAAGAGTATCACATCGATTTGGGTCTAGGTGTAGGTGATTTTGAAGCGTTACTCGAAAACGCAAACTATAAAAAACTCCTCTATTTAGCCCCTGCGATGAAACGCCTCGATGCAAAGGCAATAGCGCACCTCAAAGAGCGCTTCAAGAGTGAAATCCCCTCACGCACGCAACACACCTATGGCGATGTGACACTGCATAATTTTGAGGTGGAGATACTGCTAAGGGCGATGGGGTAAAAACCTTTTACAAAACAATAGTAGAGAGAATTTTTTCTATCTCTTCTCTTGAGCCTGTCTTTTCATCTTGACGTGTTCCTGCTCCTATCAAGAAAAAGTAATCGCCACGAGGCACAATCCAAAGCTGTGAAGATGTTGGAAATGCTCTTCCATCAGGAATTTCGAGTGTGTAATTTATGCGTACATAGGCAGCATTGAGTGAACCAACCTTTGTGTCCATTGGGGGCTGAACAAGATTAAAATCTTGAAACATTTTTTGAAACTGTGGAAGAATCAGCCCTAAGATTTGTTTGGGGTCTACCCCTTTTAACTGCCCTAAGGGTTTAATATTTACTTTGATACTAGGATTTAAATCCTCAAAAGGTTCAGGATATTTTGTCATAGCGACCAATGGAGCCGTAGAGTATTTCAAAACATGTTGTTTATACTCATCATCCTTCATTTGCACCTTTTTGAGATTTTCTAAATTCTCTTGCGCTGTGACAAACTGCCAATCGCTTGGCTTAGTTATCTTGAAATTTACGGTCATACTTTCAAATTGATTGCCTTCTTGCGCGTACACAAAAAGCGGAAGCAGTAATACTATTAACCATTGCACTATTCTCATATTTTTCCTTTGTTGTTATTTATCCTACACCCGTATATCGAGTTTGCGTGGACCGCCCAATTGCGCCAAATAATCTGTCAAAAATTGTTCGCTCTCAAATTTCTCACCCTCGATAGCGGGTCCATCTTGCAGACGTGCATTGAGCAGATTTTTGATCTGTTCGGCGCTGACGACATCATCGTAGGCATCGAAGTAGTTGTAGACCATGCCTTGCTTGGTCGCGTTGTCTATCTCATGCTCCATTGCATACTGCATCGCGGCACTTCGTGAAGCCGCTTTTTCCAGTACCTGTGCGGCGAGACGTTTGTCCGCATCGCCCAATTGCATCGTCGCGCGTTCAAATGCCACGTATGCCTTGTCATCGAGATACTCCAAGAGCGAAGTGCCGTAGGTTTGGCGCTTTTCTAGGGCGTCGATACCCTCTTGGACTTTGGTGGGTTGCGGCGTGGCAGGGGTGATGGTGCGTCCATATCCACCGTAAAAACTCTGATTTTGCGTAGCACTAATCATCTTCGCCTCCTTGCATTTACAAGCCCAAAAGCAAAGTGTATGCCATTCGTAACTAATATGACTTTTGCTATACTACGCCCACTTTTGGGAGGTGATTTGTGACTGTGACATTCTTGCCAAGTGCCTCTGCTCCTAGCGATATTGCTGTCTCTGCGGCGCGTACGTGCTACTTCCCCAATGGCATTGTCAAACCCGAAGCTAGCACCGCATGGCCACGTAAAGAGGCGCTGTTGGAGTCGATATTCAAGGCGGGTCACCACACCACACTGCAACATGCCCACGTGACGATGCTCATCGAGGGAATGAGTCGACACCTCATCTGGCGACTTCTGCACGCGCACACCTACTACAACTCCGAGCAAATCTCCCAACGCTACGCCAAAATGAAACAAGAGAATTTCTACTATCCACCCCAAGGAAAGCGCGACGAGTGGGAGGCGTTTTATGCGCAAAGCTACGCTGACTACGAAGCGCTCTTAGAGATGCTCACCCCTGCTATCACACCGCACCTGCCCAAATTTCGCCACGGTCAAGAGGCCAAAGTCGCCCAAGAGATGGCACGCTACGTACTGCCTGTAGGTATGAGTGCCTATCTCTACCACACCGCAAATATCGTAACACTATTGCGCTATATCGCTGTGGCGCCCACGATGCCCGAAGCACGCGCTGAAGCCATGGAGTTCGCCGCGCTGTTAGAGACCAATCTCTTGGCGCTTGACCCTGCCCTAGCACCCCTCATCGAGCACGCCAAAGCCTCTCGTCCTACCTTCCCCACTATCGATATCATCGCACTCAAAAACCGTATCGATGCCCAAAGTGATGTGACCGTCTACGATGTCGTGGGCGAGATAGATGCATCGACGATAGGTATCAACTACGCCGATGTCCTACGTGCTAGCCAAATGAGTCACGACACCAATATTCTAGGGGGGTTTAGCACGGCAATACGCCTAAGCTTCTCCGCCGATGCTCAAAACCAACGCCACCGCAAATCCCCAGCCATACGCCCTGCCATCGAGCCTACCTATGTGCGCGATGCCTATACGCCACCTCTCATCGCCCAACATCCACAAGCCTATGCGCTCTACCGTGCGAGCATCGAACGTTCCTATGAGTTCTTCGATGCGCAACGTGCACGCATGGGCTTCGGCGAGGCTATCTATGCACTGTCTAATGCGCACCGTATCGACATCGTAGAGCGCAACGATTTTGCCGCGTTCGCCCACAAAGCCCAGATGCGTCTGTGCTACAACGCCCAACAAGAGATATACGACATCGTCTATGAGCAAGTGACACAACTACGTGCAATGGGTGTAGCAGGGAGCCAATACCTCTTGCCGCCTTGTAGCGTGCGTGCCGCCCAAGGTATCCACCCCATCTGTCCAGAGGGCACTCGCTACTGCGGCGTCAAGGTGTGGAAACTTGACTTTGCCCACTATCGACGTACTTTTTAAAAAGGAAAAAAAATGAAAAAAATCGCCCTTGCACTTTTGCCCCTACTCTTTGTCGCTGGATGCTCCAACATGACCATCAATGGTTTGGTTTGCCCCACCAACGACCAAGCCCAAATCATAGGCGACCTACAACAGTGTCATGTTTATGACCTCGATGCTGTCGACAAAGCGCTCCAAGACCCTGACTGCAAAGCGTGCCTCGAGGCCAAAGGCTACAAAGTCGCCACCGACCTCAATGAGACCAAGTAGTCGCTTTCACGCTATCGATGAGGACTTTCGTGCCCCCTATGCGCGCGACCGTGACCGTATTATTCACGCCAAAAGTTTTCGTAGACTAGAGTACAAAACCCAAGTATTCCTCAACCAAGATGGCGATTTTTTCCGTACACGCCTCACCCATACGCTAGAGGTTTCACAAATTGCACGCGCCTTGGCCAAAGAGCTAGGGCTTCAAGAGTCTCTAGCCGAGGCAATCGCCTATGCGCATGACCTAGGGCATACCCCTTTTGGGCATGCAGGAGGTGATGCGCTGGATGAACTGCTCAAAGCCGACGGTCATGCACACGGTTTTGAGCACAATTTTCAAAGTTTTCGTACTGTCACTTCACTAGAGAAACGCTATTTGGCCTTTGATGGACTCAACCTCACCTACGCTACGCTAGAGGGTATTCTCAAGCACTCTTACCCCTACGAAAAAGCCTTTTTGCCCTCGACGCTTGTGGAGCTTTTTGCACTGCACAAGCATCCAAGCCTAGAGGCGATGGTCGTCGATAGAGCCGATGAGATAGCCTATATGAGCCACGATATCGAGGACGGTATCAATGCAGGGCTGATTACCTTTGAGACACTAGGCGACAATGACATCATCCAAGCTGTCCAAGCGCGTATCGCCCAAGAGGGTGTCTCCTACGCCACGCACCCCTCGATATACCTCTATCGCTTCAGCTCACACCTCATCAATCATCTGGTCTACTCTCTCATCGACCACTCACGAGGCGCTATTGTGCCTTCTGAAGAGCCTGCCTGTGGCATGCTCGATGCGCACGCGCCACTGCCTATTGGCTTTGCGCCTACGATGGAGACGCAAATCAAACAGCTCAAAAAGGTACTCTACCAAAAGCTCTATCGACACCCACAAATCGTGCGCAAAATGCACGCAGGCAAGGAGTGTATCGGTGGGCTATATCGCGCCTTGACAAAAGATAAGCATCTTTTGCCGCTAGAACACCAAGCGCTTTTAGAGCTACGTGCGCCCCACCGCGTCATAGCAGACTATATCGCTACGCTTTCAGATCGTGAGGCGCTACGCCTCTATCAAGAGCTCTATGGGTTTGGGCTCTAAGATGCGCCGCTTCTTTTTACTCCTTTTGCCGTTGTTGCTTTGGTCACAAGAGGAAGAGACATGGCAATTGGGTATTCACACCTACACCATGCCCTATTCACTCACAGGTATGCCCAGCTCACTCTATCTCAACGATTATGACCTTGGCTACACCAACAAAGCACTCATAAATTTAGAGCAAATCAACACTATCGATGCCCTCACAGGGGCTGAAATCTACACCCTTAGCGAAGGGGTTTTGTTCTCCTTGGGTATAGCCCAAGCAGGTAAACAAAGCCCCTCTACCCAAATCAATTTTATGATGGGTGGCAAACCTACCCTCTTTTCGAGTCGGTTTTTGACCCTTTCACTGCCGTTGCAAGTGGGATTGGGCTATATTCAAAGCGGCTTTGGGGAGTTGAACGTAGAAGGAAGCGGCACAAGCATTCGCACCTCTGTCACGCCTCAGGGTGAGACAATGCTCATCGATGAGGGTGAGTATCTTTCGCTCATACAATTAGGAATGACCTACCGTGCAGGCGTAGATGTCACGCTCAATATCACAGAGCGTTTGGGCTTTTATGTCGCACTGCACTACCTCAATTGGCTCAAATTTGACGCGGGTATCTATGCGGGCATCATCGAGCTTCACGGCAATGACGCATGGGACAGTAACCCTACGACCGCCCCCAATGAGGATAAAAATCCTCTCGAAAACTTCCAAAGCGCCTTTGGGGGCTTTATGACCAACTTCGGTCTTTCGTATACTTTTGGGACGACACCTAGCCAACGTGAAGAGGAGTTACGTCGCGCGCAAGAGGAGGAGCGTCTCGTGCAAGAGCGTGAAGCAGCCTATGCCCAACGACAAGCCCAAGAGCGCTTACTAGAGCAAGAGCGATTGGCGCAAGAAGAGTTAGCGCGTGCCACAGCGCGCGAAGAGGCACAAAAAGCGCTTCAAGTCCAAATCGATGCCCAAAAATGTCGCCTCACACTGCCCGAATGGATATACACGGGAGAGGAGTGCCAAGAGGGTCTTGCACACGGTGCAGGCAAAGCGCACGACTACGCCATGATGCACTTCTTCAAAGGGGAGTTTGTCAAGGGTGAGTTCGCCAAAGGGCGACTGATGATGCTCGATGAGTTGGTCTTCGATGGCGCTTTTGAGGAGAACAAGCCTCATGGCGAGGGCATGTGTAGCTATGAGGGTGAAATCGAAAAGTGCGAAATGTATCTGGGCAAACGTATCGATATGCTCTACAAAATGCGCCTCGAAAATGCCAAACAAGATGCCAAAGCCGAAGAGCGCCGCCGCATCGAGAAGCTAGAGCGCGAAGAGCAACGTCGATTGGAGCAAGAGTCTCGTGCTTTTGAGACCACAAACAGTACACAAGAGACATCTGCTACAGGCTCAAAGGTTGGTGATGCGGTAGTAGATTGTGCGATAGGACTTGCCGCGATGGAGGCGTGCAAAAATTTACCGTGGCCTGCTGATGAGATTTGCAAAGCCGCCGCAAGGGCGCAGTTTCCCACTTGTATTAAATAATACTCAAAAATCTAGCTAGCTACTGCTCTACTTCGCGCTTTTGAGTTTGATGACGACGTGATTGAGGCGTTCGAAGTCACTTTGTAAATGAGGATAGCGCTTAATTAGGTCAAGCGTCGTACGCGCAAACATCCGCGCATTGCAATTAGGATGCATCAAGAATAGCTCAAATGAACGCATCGATGTAGGCGTCTCTTGGATGAAACGTCCACTGTTGACCAATCCATCGAACGCCTCTTGAATCGTTTGTGCGCTACTGCTTGGGTCGCGCAAAATATCGTTGAGGGTGCGTACGGTTTTGAGCTCTACTTGCTCTATGACTTCGTGGTTTGTTTTGAAAATAAGCAGATAAAAGATAACAATGACAATAAGCACCACAAACGCAATGACACCTATTACCATTGCATCCATTACGCGTCCTTGATGTGGGCGATAAGTTTTCTGGCTTTTTCTAGCGCGGCTTCGACCTTGTCAAAGACGAGCGCCACAGCCAATCGACGCCCTTTGTGCGCTTCGGGTTTGCCAAAGATGCGCACCGTGGAGTTGGCGCTAAAGAGGCTTGTGTCTACCTCAAGTGCAGGGGTGTGACTCTCGGCAGTGCTTTTGAATGCGGCACTTGCCCCCTCGCCGTAAAAGGTAAAATCCAAGGGCAATCCCAACACCGCGCGAATATGCAGAGCAAATTCGCTTTGGCTTTGGGTGATAAGCGTCACTAGCCCTGTATCGTGCGGACGCGGTGAGACCTCACTGAAGTAGACGGTGTCGCCTTTGACAAAAAGCTCCACCCCAAAAATACCACGCCCGCCTAGACCGTCTGTGATAGTTTTGGCGATGGTTTTAGCATTTTCGAGCGCCTTGGGCGACATGCGCATCGGCTGCCAGCTGAAGATATAATCGCCATCCTTTTGGATATGTCCGATAGGCTCACAAAAGAGCGTTTGGGTCTCGTGACGTGCGGTGAGCATCGTAATCTCATAATCAAAATCGATAAACGCCTCGACGATCAGCTCACTGGCATCGCCACGCGCCTCTTTTGCCATCTCCCAACTACGCTCAATATCACTAGGGCTTTTGGCGACGCTTTGTCCATGACCAGAACTCGACATGACAGGCTTGATAACGCACGGGAATCCCATACGCCCTGCCGCTTCACGCAACCCCTCGAGGGTGGTGACAAACTCATAAGGACCTGTAGGAAGTCCCAACGCTTCAGCGGCAAATTGACGGATACGTTTGCGGTTCATCGTCTTCGAAACAGCATCAGCATTGGGGATGATGTGGTACCCTTTTGCTTCGGCTTCGAAAAGTGCATCGATACTAATAGCCTCGATCTCAGGGAGGATATAGGTAGGTTTTTCGGCTTCGATGAGCGCCAAGAGCGCCGCTTTGTCTTGCATGTTGATGACATGGGCACGGTGGGCGACTTGGTGGGCAGGAGCGTTGGCGTAGCGGTCTACCGCGACCACCTCGATGCCCAAGCGTTGTGCCTCGATTGCGACCTCTTTGCCTAGCTCTCCAGAGCCTAAAAGCATAATTTTTATCGAATTTTTTTGGAGAGGTGCGGGAAAAAGCATGCTTGACCTTTGAGGGAAAAATAGTGCGGCATTATACCATTTAACAAAAAATTAACGATTTTTGCGCATAATCGCCACCAAAAGAGGAGTATATATGGCAAGTATCGATATTTGGACCGTCTTCGTTGTGGCGTTTTTAGGCTCAGTGGGGCACTGTATTGGGATGTGTGGAGGTTTTATTTTGGCCTACAGTGGTGCTAAAATAGGCACTGATTGGAGCAGAGCGCACCAAAGCATGGCGCACTTTCTCTACAACATCGGACGCGTCACAAGCTACGTCATTTTGGGCGCCATTTTTGGGCTTATCGGGAGTGCTTTTATCATTACGCTCTCTACGTGGGGCGTGTTGCTTATCGTCGTGGGGCTTTTGATGGTGTTGATGGGGCTTTCGCTCATGGGCAAGCTTCGATTTTTGACCGTTATCGAGTCAAGCATCGCTAGCTCCAAACTCTACGCTTCACTCTATCGCCGCACTATTGCCTCGCCTTCATTGGGGAGTTTTTATCTACTAGGCGTACTCAACGGCTTTGTGCCGTGTGGTTTGGTCTATATTTTTGGCACCTTTGCCCTCTCAAGCGGCTCTATCGTCGATGGGATGCTTATCATGGCGGTCTTTGGGGTAGCGACAATTCCTACGCTTTTCACCTTTGGATTTTTGGCAGGGCTTATCCAAAAGAGCCGTTTTCGCGCTTTAGCGCTCACCATTGCAGCGCTGTTGGTCATGGGGTACGGTCTCTTTACCCTTGCCAAAGGTACGATGATGCTGGTCAAACCTGACATGATTGAGACCAAAATCGAGATGATGAAAACCAAAGAGCTTCAACTCCTCAACGCCAAATAGCTAAATCAATATATCTTGATATAACAAATCTGCGTTACAATGCCTCCAAATTTGGGGGCACCTTATGATTACCGCGATACTTCTCTTCTTGGCGACATTGACATTGGTCATCTGGCAACCGCGCGGATTGCCCATCGGTACAAGTGCTGTCATGGGTGCTCTTGCGGCACTGCTGTTGGGCGTCGTCCAATGGAGCGATGTGATGGAAGTGACTGCCATCGTGTGGGACGCTACTCTCGCCTTTATCGGCATCATTTTGCTCTCGATGGTGATGGATGCGATAGGTTTTTTTGAGTGGGCGGCACTCTACATGGCACGCGCAAGCCGTGGCAACGGGCATCTACTCTTTGTCTATACACTGCTCTTGGGCGCTTTCGTCTCCGCCTTTTTCTCCAACGACGGTGCGGCACTTATCCTCACCCCTATACTACTTGCCAAGATGAAACACCTACGCCTAGACCCTGTGGCGCTTTTTGCTTTTCTCATGGCAGGTGGATTTATCGGCGATAGCGCCTCTAGTCCTCTGGTCATCTCCAATCTCACCAATATCCTCACCGCTGGCTACTTCGATATAGGCTTTTGGGAGTATATGAGGGCGATGTTTGTGCCCAATCTTTTGAGTATCGCCGCCTCGATAGCGGTGCTTTGGCTCTATTTTCGTCGCTCTATTCCCGCACGTGTCGATATCGACGCCCTTGCCCACCCCTCAAGTGTGCTCAAAAACCGCACTCTTTTTCGATTGAGCTGGGGCTTTTTGGCGCTCCTCATGGTGGGATACTTCATGGGAGATGCGTATGGATTGCCCGTCTCACTCTTCGCGTTGGGGGGTGGGGTGATATTCTTGGGGATTGCGAGCTTTTTTGGTGTGACGCACCCCATGATGATAGTGCGTCATGCACCATGGCAGGTGGTGTGGTTTAGTATCGGACTCTATATCGTGGTCTTTGGACTCAAAAACGCGGGGCTTACCACCTATCTAGCACAGATAATTACGGCATTAGCGGCGCAAGACGAGACGATTGCCGTCATTGGCACAGGCTTTTTGTCGGCACTGCTAAGTAGCGTCATGAACAACATGCCCACCATCATGATAATGGACATCGCCATCGATGAGGCAGGTGAGGCGGCTTTGGCGTATGCCAATATCTTGGGTGCCAATCTAGGGCCCAAAATGACCCCAATAGGCTCATTAGCTACGCTGTTGTGGCTACACCTCTTGGCGCAAAAAGGTGTGCGTATTTCGTGGGGAGAGTATATGAAAGTGGGGCTTGTTATCACACCACCTGTGCTCTTGGTGGCGTTGCTGGGGTTGGTGTAATCAACCTCCCTTCTTAAAAAGTGTAATTCATTATCAAGTTATGCACGGTGATGCTGTTTTTGCCAAAGACGAAATTGGTATTGCTAGCACTCTCATAGGTGTTGCCAATAGCATCTTTGCGTGTGATGAGATACTCAATGACAAGCCCTTGGAGTGAGCCTGAGAATTTGTAGAATATATCGATGTTGGCGTGTGCATAACTTGGGATGCCATATTTGTTGAGTTTCCAATTTTTGGCATCTTGTTTGAAGTAGTTGCCGTATCCGATAGAGAGGGTTAGACCATTGACTCCAATTGCTTTGAAATCTTGCTCGAGGGTCAGCAAAAAGGCAGTTGTGCCACCACTACCATCGGAGCGTTCACGTTTTTGAAAGGTGAAAAGTGGCTCTTTGCCCCATTCGCGTGGGAACAAAAATCGTCCCTCATCGGTCGTCATCGTCGTGGCAAAGGTCAACGTCGTGTCGTTATACCCTACACCTGCTTTGGCACCGTAGGTCATACTCTTTTCGCCTTTGCCGAAATAGGATTTGGCGATTTGCGCGTTGGTCGCATTGGCTTGGCTGTCTTCGCTGTTACCGCCATTGCCTACCTCTTGTTGTGCGATGAGTTGCGCGCCAAAGAGGGCTTTGATATCGCCAAATTTGGCGTTGTAATTGCCTTCAAAATAGGCAGTGTTGAAGATGTTATCGACGTAATAGTCCCACACTTCTAGCTTGACTCCCGCAAGAGGTGTATAGGTCACAGAACCAATATAGATACCATTTGAGACGGTATTACCTCCAAAATTTGAAGCAGTTGTGGCAGTAGTAGGTGCATTTCCTTGGGGATAGCCATAGCCTAGTGATTCGGCGACGCTTTTCCATTCAGGTGTACTACGGTTCCAAATCGCGTTGAGATAACCACCTTGAAAATCAAATCCCTCTACATCTTTGCTAGCTAGCCATACGCCTTGTTCGAGTGTAGGAATCATACGACCATCTTCGGGATTGATGAAAGGCGTGTTGAGCTTCATGCGTCCCACAGTTGCTTTACTTTTGGAGAGAGTGTAGCTTAGGTATAGCTCTCCAATATTGGTAATACTCTCTGTATCATGATTGCCTGCATCGACAAGTCCAGCAACATAGCGAGAGCCTTTGTTGCTAGCCGTTGGTTCGACATGCGTAGTGCTTACATTATCGCGGATGTAGTTGGTCGTATAAAAAGCGATACCCGCCTTGATACCCCATAATGAACCTGTCTCATACTTGAGATGACCACCCAAGGTCGCGCCGTAATAATCAGCAAGTCCCTCTTTGTTGTCCTCGACCATGAGGTAAGAGCGAATTTGACCGCTTGCCTTGCCCTCTTTGAAGGCGGCAGTTATATCCTCTGCCGCAACCAGTGCATTGATAGCGACTAAGCTAAGTAAAAATGTACGTTGCATAATAAATCCTTATGCGTATATTGTAATGCAAGATTTAATTTTTGTGTGAAAAGAGGTAAAGTGAAGTGCTAAAAAAAGAGTGTTTCTCCCACAAAGGGGAGAGGGGTTTTAGAGGCGAGATTCGTAACGGCGCATCATATAGAGACGTTTGAGCATTTTTTTGCGTGCTGCAATTTTCTCTTTTTTGCGGATCTCTGTTTTGGTTTCGTGGAAGCGACGTGCACGTGCTTCTGTCACCACCAGATTGCGGTCTGCTTGTTTTTTGAATCGGCGGTACGCTGAATCGAAATTGTCATCTTGACCTAACATAATTCCTGGCATTGAAAACATCACCCCATTTCGTTCTAAAGTAAGGGGCGCATTGTAGCCAAAAAGCCCCCTCGATGCAATAGCAAATCAGGTACGGTACTCCTCGAGAAGCTGGTCAAGTTGCGCAGTCATTGCATGCAACTGATTGGAGGCTTTGGCGATGGAGGCGACACTTTGGGTGTTTTGGGTCGAGAGGGTGTGAATGGTTTGGACTTGGCGCACCATGCTATCGACGCTTTGGGCATTGCCAATGTAGCCTTGGACGGTAGCATCGACTTGCAAGAGCGAGTGGCTCATAGCGTGAGTGCTCTCATCGATGTGCTCTTGGGCTTGGGTGGCGTCTTGTGCCAATGCTTCGATATGTTGCGCATTTTGGCTCATTTGGGCGCTGGTATCGATGACGGCTTGAACGATGAGATTGATATTGGCGTTGATTTGGGTGAGTGAGCTTTGGGTGCGTTCGGCGAGCTTGCGCACTTCGTCCGCGACGACAGCAAAGCCTCTGCCGTGCTCTCCTGCCCGCGCCGCCTCGATAGCGGCATTGAGCGCGAGCAAATTGGTCTGATCTGCGATGTCGGAGATGACGGTGAGCACCTCCTTGACCTGTTGCGCATCGTGGCTGAGCTGCTCTAGAGCTTGTGCCATTTGGGTCTCGATAGCGGAGCGTTCGTGTACGTCGTGGGCGAGGCGTTCGATTTTGGTATTGGCATTTTGGAGGGCTTGCGTGGTGCGTGCTAGCTCCTCTTTGGTCGCTTTGGCATCATCGATAGCAGTGTGCAGGATGCTTTGGAGATTGCCCCCTTCGGTCGTGACGGCATTGACGATACGCGCCTCCTCTTCGACCTTCTGCCCTATCTCCACAGAGGCATCGAGCAGCTCTTGGGCGATGGTAGCGTTGGTGTGGCTCATCGTTTTGGCTTGGGAGACGGTGGTTTGTACCTTTTGGATAAAGGCGTTGATATTTTGGCTCACCTCGTGTATCTCATCCCCTTGGCTCACCACGATGCGTTGCGTCAAATCCCCCTCACCCACCGCCAAATCGTGCGCGGCGTGTTGGAGTGTCGAGAGCTTGTTGATGATGAGTTTTTGGATGGAGAGTATCATCACCAATACTAACACCACAATCGCTACCAAAGAGGTGACAATAATAATAGTCTGTGTCGATGCGACGCTTGAGAGCGCCTCCTCTTCATCGATTTTGAGTGCAAGCGCCCACGGCTGGTCAAAAAACTTCACTCCCATATAGGCACTGAACACATCGATACCGCGATAGTCACGCATTTTGAGCGTCCCGTTTTCTCCCTGTAGGGCGGCTTGCACATCAGGGGTGTCGATACGATAGACGGCTGTGGTACTTTGGAGGGCTTGGACATAAGGGTCATCGATACTGCCCACAAATCGGCTCTCGTTGCGCATGCGCGTGTCACTGCCTACAATAATTGCCTCTCCACTCTGCCCCAAGCCTGCTTGCGCATAATGTCCCTCGAAATTGACCAGTCGATTGATATTTGCCGCTGGGATTTTGAAGACCAACACCCCCTCAAAATCGCCTTGGTAGAGTAGTGGCGTAGCGACAAACGCCATAGGGGTATTGGCATTGCCAATATAGGCTTGGAAATCTTCAAAGGCAATCGCATCTTGTCCTAGCGTAGAAGCCTTGGCAAAGATACGTCCCAAAGCACTTTTGGCATAGAGTCCACCAGAGACATTGTGTCCAAACTCGAAGCTCTTAGCGGCACTGTAGACGACATCGCCGTCAGGTGAAAGTATGAGCACATCCGCAAGCCCAAACTGCTCTAGCAACAACATATATTTGCGGTGGTAGATGGTGTGCTGTTTGGAGTATTCGTCGTTGTGAAGCTTGTTCATAATGAGAGCGTGTTTTTGCCCCGCAGGATGTTCGTTTTCACTGATATAGAGATATTGCGCCGCAATACCGTTGGCATGTTGAGGCATATAGCTCTCGATGCTTTGCGCAGGTGCCACATCAGGCATATCGAAGCGCACTGTGGGCAAGAAGTGTTTGGCGTAATACTCCTGCAAAGTACGTTTAGCTTGGACATGGTCGATACCCTTCTCATCCTCCAACAATGCAAAGTTTTCGGTCAAATGCCACAGCATCTCGATAGTGCCTACTTCATTGGAGATAGACAACAAAAGTGCTTCAAGCGATTTGGCGTAACTTTGCAACGACTCTTTTTTCGCCACTGCAATGCTGGTGAGTTGATCCATACGCGCGCCGTTGAGCGCGACGCTGGAGTTACGAATGGCAATAATGGAGAGAATAATCCCCAAAATGAGGAGAGAAACGATACTTAGTCCTACCAAGCGCACTTTTATACTGCTAAAATTCATCGTCGCTTCCTTCCAGATTGGCAAATAAATTTTTATTATAGCAAGGAGTCCTAAATGTGCGGTATCGTGGGGTCTATGGGGCAATCCAATCGCACATGGGTCGAGGAGGCACTAGCATCGATGGCGCATCGTGGACGAGATGGTATCGCGCTCATCGAAGGCGAAAATTTTGCAATAGCCCAAAACCGCTTGGCTATCACCGCTATCGATACGACGCCCTTGCATACTGTCGAGGGTATTTCGGTCGTGTTCAATGGCGAGATTTACAACTATGAAGCCTTGGCACAAAAGCTTGGCATTACCGTAGAGAGTGAGACGCAACTCATTATCGAGGCGTACCGTGCGTGGGGTGAGAGTTTCGTCAAAGAGCTAGACGGTATGTTCGCCATTGCCCTTATCGATGCACGCAATGGTGTGCAGGGATTTTTGTACCGAGATAGAGTGGGCAAAAAGCCGCTCTTTTATCTACCTCTCGAGGGGGTGCTCTCTTTTGCCAGTGAGCTAGGAGCATTGGCACCGCTGGATGGCGTACGCCATGACAACATCGCCTTGGCGCAATACCTCTCCTACGAGACGACGCTCTCACCCATGACCTTTTATACCAAGATTCAAAGCCTAGCGCCTTTTAGTTATCTAGCTTGGCAAGAGGGAAAGTATCGTATCGAGCGCTACGGTGATTGGCTCCCCAAAAGCTTCACCGTGCACCATCACGATGTGGCACTCGATGCACTCGATAGGGCACTGCATGAGGCTATTGCCAAACGTATTCCACGTGAAGTACCCTACGTGAGTCTGCTTTCAGGAGGAGTAGACAGCGCACTTATCGCCGCACTGTTGCGTGAACATGGGGAGCTTGATACCTATACGATAGGGTACGAAGGGTGGGAAAAACACGATGAGCGACCCTACGCGGCGCAGGTGGCAAAAGTATTGGGCACGCACCATCACGAGGTGCTCTTTGGGTATGAGGAGTTTCTCACTTCTATCGATAGGGCGCTCGATGCATTGGGTGCGCCCCACAACGACCCTGCGGCCGTGCCACTCTATGCGCTCATGGAGCATATCGCTACGACAAGCAACGCACGGGTGGTTTTCAGCGGGGAGGGGAGTGATGAACTTTTTTTGGGCTATCGACCGCACATCGAGATGCTCGAAATCGAGAGCCTCAAACACCTATCAAAAAAAGGATGGCTAAGCAATTATTTCACCGCGCACCCTGTGGAGCACCGCGAATGGCACTGGTACAGCCGTATTTTCAACGACGAGGTGCTGTTTCGCTCCAGTTTGGAGAGTTGGTCAGCATCAAGTGTCAAGCGTCTCATGCGCCAATCGCATCCTACCTACGACGATTTCGCTACTATCGCGCCCTACCGCGCACGCTTTGAAGCCTCAGGGCACCGTGACGATAATCTCTGGTATCGATACATCGATGTGCAACTGCATCAGGGGGAGTATTTCTTGACCAAGCTTGACCGTATGAGTATGGCGCATACGCTCGAAGCGCGCGCACCCTTCATGGATACTCATCTCATCGAGAGTGCTTTTGGCATTGCGCCACATCTTTTTGTCGAGGGTCGTCGTACCAAACATCTGCTCAAAGCCCTAGCGCACAGGTATTTACTGCGTGAAACGGTGGAGCGTAAAAAACGGGGATTCTCCTACCCCTACACCCAATGGATGACGCGCATGGGGGCACTCGAATCGATGCGCGCATGGAATGGCACCCATAAGCTACTCAAACCCCAAGCATTAGAGCATGCTATTGCCGCTTTTGCCAAAGGGCAATACAAACAGCACGTCTTTGGACTCTATGTGCTACTGCGCTGGCATGCCACGCATGAGGAGACTTTGTAAGCTATTCGCGCTCCAACAAATTGTCCAGCAACGCAAAAAGCTCTCTGTTCGCCGTTTCCATCTTCTCGAAGTTAGCAATGACTTTGGAGGCGTTGTTGGTACTAGACTCATCGATACCGTCGAAAACGTACTCCAAATTGGCATTGGCGTAGTCGTGTACTGCTTTGTGCGGTGCAATAAGCTGTGCAAAAATTCTGTTTTTACCGAATCGCTCTTTGCCTTCACTGTTGTACAATTGGCTCATGTGCGATTGAGTGTAATCGATGATTTGGAGATGTTGCTCATTGGCGGTGAGCGCTCGATAGGCATTGAGTTTGTAGATAATGTGTCCCAGCTTGATAAGCATCACAGAGATATGGTCTTCCATACCGCGTGAATCCTCCAAAACACCCACTACATTTTGGCGTAGCGTCTCTAGGGAATGAGCAAAATCGCGTATCTGTCCACCCGAAAAGGCGACCAACTCATCCATCTCCACCGAGCCTGTTTTAATATCTTCCATCCCTTGTATAAGCGACTGTATCGATACCGCAATCTCCCCTGTCGCCTTGTGTGTACGTTCGGCAAGTTTACGCACCTCATCGGCTACCACCGCAAATCCTCGACCATGTTCACCCGCACGTGCAGCTTCAATAGCGGCATTAAGAGCCAGAAGATTGGTCTGCTCTGCGATTTCGGTAATGAGCCCCAAGATAGCCTTAATCGACTCTACCTGCTCGGCTACATGCGAAACGGTCTCTTGGTTATTGCTGGTGTAGTGGAGCAGTTTTTCAAAATTTTCGCTGATAGCTTGGAGAGCATCATTGCTTTGGTGAGAGAGTTCGGCATTGCTAGAGGCGAGTGCGGTGATGTTTTTGAGCTTTTGAATGTCACTGCGCAGTGCATCGCCCAATCGCGTTAAATCGACACCGTTTGCACCACTAATTTCGGTGATTTTGGTATTGAGTGCATCTTTGCGGTTTTTGAACTCTTGGGTTTTAAGCTGCCCTACAATCGATGCAACCACACGCAAAAAATCTGACCACGCCCCTGAGAGTTTTGACGTATCGACGTGTACATCGAAGCGCCCTTTTTGAGCCTCTACAAAACAGTGCGTCACTCGCTCGATATAGGATGCGACCTCTTCGAGCGCAGGATGTTTACTCTCACGAAACCTGCCCGCCAAAAGTGCCGCTTGAAAAGCTTCGTACTCACTTTTTTGTGCCTCAAAAGCGGTATGCTCTTGCACGACCAGCCACGCAACGCCGCCTAGCAAAAGCAATGAAACGATTACAAAGGCTACGCCGCCTACCCAAAGATACAAAAGCTGCAACACAAAAAGAAGAGCTACCGCCCCAAGCAACAAAGTGTTACGTCTCATGACGAACTACTGCTTGAGCTGTAAGAGCGTATTGAGAAGCTGATCCGAGGTCGTAATGGTCTTGGAGTTGGCTTGGAAACCGCGCTGAATGACAATCAAATTGGTCAAAGCTCTCGATAGGTCAACGTTGGAGCCTTCGAGTGCAGAGGATTGGATAAATCCTCGTCCCCCTGTAGCCGCCACGCCGATGATAGCATCCCCTGAGTTGGCGGATTGGCTAAAAATATTGCCACCCTGCGCAATAAGACCCTCTTTGTTGGTAAATTTCGCCGTTGCCAACTGTGCCAAACCAAACGAGCGCCCATTGGTAAAGCTTCCTACCAAGGTACCGCTTTGGTCGATACGAATACCAATCAAATCCCCACCCGTGTAGCCGTCTTGTGAGACACCTGATGTCGCCGAAGCGGCGTCAAAAGAGGTGAGCCCCTCGAAGGTATTATCTTTTCCAAAGTTGAGCACGATGGTTTGATCCCCTGCTGAACCATTAGAACTTGCGAACGAAATACTCGTAGGGTTTCGCCCTGCAATCGAACCATCATTATTGAAGCTGATTTGCCCCCCTTCTAGACGGTTGGTATTGGGCTCTTTGGCACCTACGATTTTGCCAGGGTGTGGGACAGAAACTGCAAAGCTCCATGTCGTACCTCCCGTATCGGTCGATGCCTCTTTACGAAAATCGACTTTGAGTGTGTGCTTGGTTCCCAAAGAGTCAAAGACATCGATAGAGGCTGAGTGCTCTGCGACATTGAAACTTTGTGAGAACTTGATATTGCGCGTACCCTTATAGAGATTGCCTTGCATCGACTCAAAAGCCTGCGTGAAAAAGAGATTATCGACTGTTTTTTGGTCGCGAATCCCTGTCACAGAGATGAAAATATCTCCGCCCTCATCTCCACCATTTTTGACAGCAAAGCGTCCATCTTTACCGATAACGACCTCTGCATTGGAGGAGATTTTTTGCGCCTCCATTTGGAGTGCCGCACGAAGCTCTTCGGTGTTTTGAAATTGCTTATCAGAACCTGCTGAGAGTTGCTTTTGCGTACGGCTATAGCGGTATTGATACGCTGTGACTGAATCATTGTCATTGTTGAGTCCAGATTGTCCGCCAGCACCTTTGACGGTGACTTCAATGTTGTGCACATCTTTGTCATTGTCGTTGGTTAAAATCAATTTACCCTTACCATCAGTGGTAGCTACCACCCCTGTTTCTGGCGTTTTAAGATTGATTTGCGTCATGATAGCGATGGCATTTTGCTCCGCAGTCCAATTCTCATCCGTAGCAGAAATACCACCAATCTCTACGCCGTTGATTTTGATATCACCCGCTTCGATAGGACCTACTTTGCCGTTTTTGACGGCGTTTTTTGCCTCTGATACGGCACGTTGAAAACTCACCCAAATACCTTGCCCCTCTTTGAGTAGGAGTGCATTACCCGATGCATTGGTCAAAACGGAAAAATCTTCTGACATTTCAGCTTTGAGTTCATCTAAACCCGATTTGCTATCGAGTGTCTTGACGGGTGAAAAGTGGTCTACTTTGGTGCCTGCGCTCAAGTTGGCTTTGATATTGACCACAGTCGTTGCACTTGCGGCAGTAGTAAGCCCTGGGGGAATATTGATAGAGGTGATGGGCATGGTGTTATCGACCTGATTGGTGTTGGGGTCTCTAAGCCATCCCTGCAAAATATTGCCGCCGTTATCCGTGAGGTTTCCATCTGCATCGAAGTTGAAATCGCCTGCGCGGGTATATTTGAGTGTCGTACCACGGTCATCTGAGACGATGAAAAAGCCGTCTCCTTGAATCGCTACGTCGGTATTTTTGTCTGTAACCTCTACGCTACCTTGTGAAAAGATACGTGTAGCCGATTGCACTTGCGCCCCTAGACCTACTTGGAGGGCATTTTTACCCCCGATAGTACCTTGTGGCGCAGTCGCAATAAGTTTGGTCTGCGACAAAAGGTCAGAGAAGTTCGCTCTAGAGTACTTAAAACCCGTAGTATTGACGTTGGCAATGTTATTGCCCTCGATATCCATGGCGATTTGGTGTGCTTGAAGTCCCGTGACTCCTGCGAAGAGTGATCGTAGCACCTTGGCATCCTTGAGTAGAATCTGTACCCAAGGTTAGCAACAATTATTCCACTTTTGATTTATTCTCAAATTTTGGCAAAAGCCAAAATTAGCTCGTCAGCCGAGGGCTCATTTTTACGCTTTGGTATGCTCAAATTACAGTTTTTGTAATCCATTCTTGCAAACATAGGCATGCGCTGCCATTTTGGCATGCATCATAGTTTGGTTCTGTTCCATTATGCCTTCGCGACTGCGCGTATGATAGAGATGCAACATATTTGCCATGTGACGTACCGACTTTTCGGTAATACCAAAATGGGCAAATCGCCATGCCAAATCGACATCTTCACCGACAGTAGGCGAAATATAATCCTCATCAAAGCCATTGATTTTTTCCAAATCAGCTTTGTAACACGAAAAATTACACCCCAAAAGCAGCAAACTTCTTGTGCTTCGTCCGTTGAGCTTTCTCTCCAAAAAGCTATTAGGTTTCAGAAATATTCCCTCTTCAAGATGTTTGGTCTTATCTGCGATGAGCCAAGGCAAAAAGAGTAAATACCACTTTTCGATTACTTTTGGCGTAATATCTCGATGACGAATTTTGCTACTCATTTTGGGACCCAATTCCACACGTGTCCCACTAAGATAGCGATTCGATTGCGCTTGCTCTACATGCATCTCTACAAAAGTGGTATAGGGAATCACATCTCCATCAATAAAGATAAGATACTCCCCTTGCGCACTACGTACAGCATGGTTTAGCGCCCTGTTTTTTCGCCAACCAATATCTTCTTGACGTAAATGTGTAATAGTTAATTGGAAGCTACGTGTTGCAAAAAAATTGCGCATCCCCTCCGAGTCACAATCCTCTGAAACGATAACATCGAAATCGCGATAGGTTTGAGACTCCAAACTCTCCAAAATAAGTCCCAAAGCCTCTGTATCTTTGTAAACAGAGACAATCACTGTTGTTTTCAATACTTCTTCACTTACTTCTGACAAAAATTATTTGCCTGCTTCGTACATTTTCATGTAGTACTCATGTGCCATACGTCCTGAATCAAACGCTGGAATGACATCTGACATTGCAGCTTTCATCACCTGTGTCCATTGCTCTGGCTTGTCGTAATACATAGGGATAATCTCATGCTCCAAAATATCCATCATGTTTTTGTTATCCTCGTAATCTTGCACTTCTGTAGGCGTACTGTGATCGATAGGAGGAATAGTAAAACAGTTGACGCCATGTTTTGCAAACTCTGGATGCCATCCATCCTCTGTCGAGAAGTGAATGGAACCATTCATACTTGCTGTCATACCGCTGGTTCCACTGGCTTCACGCGATACACGCGGTGTATTGAGCCACAAATCCGAACCTTGTTTGAGTATGCGCGAAAGTTCAAGCTCATACCCCACTAATACTGCCATGTTTTTGATGCTGTGGCTTATATGTACTAATTCGTTAAACGTATTGATGGCATTGGTGTCAAAGGGATAAGGCTTTCCTGCCCAAATAACCTGAATGGGTCTATCTTTGCGCCCTAAAAGTGCCTTGAATCGTGCCATATCGTGTTTAAGAAGCCCTGGACGTTTGTATTCGGCAAAGCGGCGCGCCCAAACAAGCGTCAATACATCTGGGTCAAACATCTTTCCTGTTTGGTCCGCCACAACACTAAAAAGTTTACGTTTGAGATGTTTTTTGCGTGCAACAAGCGCGTAATCTTCGTGCTCATCGAGTGTCCCCAAAAGCGATTTATCGCTCCAAAAACGACGATTTTGCGCATTTGTAATATAGATAATTTCACTTTTCCCTTCACAGTTTTGCCACATGCGATTGGCAACTTCACCGTGAAATCTCGATACTGCATTGGTCATTTTAGAAGCTCGTAATGCTCCTACTGTCAAGCTAAAGCGATTGCCATACTCCATCGTAATATGTCGCACCGTATCCATATCCAACCCATTGAAAAATCCGAATTTGTGCATGAAATGTATATCATGCTCTTCGTTGCCCGCAGCTTCAGGGGTGTGTGTAGTGAAAACAACGTGTTGTTTGACTGTCTCCATGCTCCCAAAACGTGCATAGAGCTCATAGACCAAAGGAAGCGCATGCCCCTCATTCATATGATAAATATCAATTTTTTGACGTAGCGCTTCCAAGACTTTGACACCACCAATGCCCAAGACTATCTCTTGAGAGATACGTGTCTCCTCATTGCCATCATAAAGTTTGTGCGTAATAGTACGTGCCAAAAAGTCATTTTCTGGAATATCCGTAGAGAGCAAAATAAGAGGTGCGGAACCAAAAATGTGTGCAGGAAGATAGTATGCTTTGATTTTTACATTTTGAGAGTGGATGTTTACTGTTGCTTGAATCCCTAAATCTTCGAGAAAATAGTAATGTTTGCGAATAAACTCTGCTTTGAGACTACGATCTTCGTGACGCGTCTGGTCATAATATCCAAAACTCCACAAAATCCCCACGCCTACGACATTTTGACGCAAGTCGTAAGCACTGCGCATATGTGAACCTGCCAAAAAGCCCAATCCGCCCGAATAAATTTTCAAGGCTTGATGAATAGCAAACTCCATCGAGAAGTAGGCAACTGATGTTTGGTACTTGGTGTCAAACTCGTAATCGTGCAATATCATTGTGTTCCTTTTGTTGGCTCACCAATTATAGTACAAAAAGAGCGAGCATCGATTACTTGTATGCCTCTATTTTGGGTGTTGTGAGCTTTTTTGCTACAATGCGCGCATGAAGAAACTCCTCTTACTCGTTGGTCTACTGTTCTTTTTTGCTGGGTGTGCAGCGCAAGCAGATAGAGTGACAGGCAAAATTGTCGTACGAGGAGAGTATCCGCACACCTTTATCGCGCTCAAAGTCCAAAATAGACTCTATTACAATATTGTGGGACGTCTCAAACGTGTGTTGGAAGCGAGTTATCAAGGCAAAAAAGTGACCCTTCGAGGACGATTCACAGCTGCCGCAAAAGGGCCTGGAATGCCTGCGCGCTTCGAGGCTACGCATGTTGAAGAGATTTTAGAACGATAAAAAGTTTTTTGAGGTTGAAAAAAGGAAGCCCCCTCAACGAGGGAGCCTTTGTTTAGCAGTGGTCGTCAATAATTATCGGTGCAATGTCTGGAGTATGTCCATGCCCACTACTATTGTGTCCATCACCACCGTCACGACTGTGACCATGATTGTTGCTTTCGTCTGAATCTTCGTGACCGTGCTCTTCGTCGTCTTCGAAAATGGCGTCATTATCTCCATCGAGAATATCGCTCAAATCTGCTGGCGCTTCAGCCTCATTTTGCGCTGGTTGCTCATCAGGAAGATTATCAAAAGCGATTCCTTCTGATGCATCTCCCCCTACTGTTGCTACTGTAGTAGCAGTTGCACCACCGTTTGTCTCTGTTGCTGTAACTGAGACACTAATTGCAGCCAATGCATCCTCAGCTTGCTCTTCTTGACTTACAAGCACCAATGAAAGCGATTCTCCCTCTTCATCGATTGCGATAGAATAGCTACCATCTTCATTTGGTTCATACCCTTTGAGTGTTGTGCCTTCTGGAATAGTGTCGATACGTAAATCACTCAACGTTTCACTGCCATCTTCATCGCCAAGACGCACCTCTACATTGAGCGTATATTCATACGTTACCTCTGCTGGGGTCACATGCTCTTGTGCAACTTCTGCATCTCCTACAAAAGTACCATCCCCGAAGACAATAGCCTCAACACCGCTGACACTCGTCCACTCACCACCTGTAATCCATTGCGCATATCCATTATCGTGGCGAGTAAAATTACCCGTAACAATTTGATAGTTGCCATTGCCTTGGTCGACTATTCCATAATCACTTTGAGTGCCTGCAAGTTTGAGCACATCCGAACCACTGCCCATTGCGATACTTGCGTCACCTGCTAGATTATCAAGCTGCAAATAGTCGTTATCACTACCCATATTGATACTTGCATTGTTAAATTGACCTTCAACTACAAGCGTATCATCACCTCTGCCCATATCAAAGTAAGCATTATTAGCATTTTGAGAAACCGTAATCGTGTCGTCGCCTTTGCCCATATCAAAAGAGGCGCGATTAATATTTTGGTAATTCAATGTCGTATCATTGCTACCGCTGTCCAAATAGCTTCTGTTGTTAAAATTGCTTCCCGTTGGTACAGCAATCTCTTCAGCGCCAGAATCGTGCGTGACAACATTCACAGCACTAATACTCAACTCTACAATGGGTGCTTCAATGCTATTGTCTTGTGCCATTGTCAAAAGTGTATCGATACCGTAACTGCCATCTGCAAATGTCACTACTTCAACATTTCGTAGCTCAGTCACATCGCCAGCATCACCTTCAGCAACCATCAAGTGACCATTTTCATTGATTGAGAAGGTGTAATTACTCATCTGTGCACCAAAAACTACCGTATCACGACCATTTCCACCATCGATGACGAGAGAATTGTTAGCGTCCTCGCCACTAACCGTATCGTATGCACTGTACGCCTCGTCTGTGTAGATTGTATCGTTGCCACTACCCGACATTACGAAATCGTCACTGTCTTCGGTAATAGCACCACTCCAAGAGCCATGCCAGTAGTGTACGCTCGCACTTGGTTCACTGACATTGCCAGCTACATCTGTTTGTGTCGCTGTGAAGAACTCGTTGTCGTTTAGCGGCGTACCGTTGAGATTTGAGATGTCGATACTCCACGAACCATTCTCTGCAACAGTCGTTTGCGCTACTTGAGTGCCCTCTTCATCCATAAGGTTTATTGTCGCACCAGCTTCACCTTGACCATACATAGTCACTTGTGAATAATCACCGCGATGGTCTTGAATATCTGTAATCGTTGGTGCTACAGGAGGTGTTGTATCCTGTGCGACCTCTTCAGTTTCCTCTTCAGTTTCCTCTTCAGTTTCCTCTTCAGTTTCCTCTTCAGTTTCCTCTTCAGTTTCCTCTTCAGTTTCCTCTTCAGTTTCCTCGTCTGAAGTCTCTTCATCGGTTGTATCTTCGTCTGAAGTAGTTTCTTCTTCAGTCTCTGTTTCTTCTTCGTCTGAAGTCTCTTCTTCTGCACCAGTATCCTCTACTTCGTCAGGATCGACGACTGGATTTTCCTCTTCTGGTTGAGTCTCTTCATCCGTTGTATCTTCATCTGAAGTAGTTTCTTCGTCTGAAGTCTCTTCTTCTGCGCCCGTATCTTCTACTTCGTCGGAATCGACGACTGGATTTTCCTCTTCAGGTTGTGTCTCTTCATCCGTTGTATCTTCATCTGAAGTAGTTTCTTCTTCAGTTTCTTCGTCTGAAGTCTCTTCTTCTGCGCTTGTATCCTCTACTTCGTCAGAATCAACTACTGGATTTTCCTCTTCAGGTTGTGTCTCTTCATCCGTTGTATCTTCATCTGAAGTAGTTTCTTCTTCAGTCTCTGTTTCTTCGCCAGTTTCTTCTTCAGAAGTCTCTTCTCCTGCACCTGTATCCTCTACTTCGTCAGGATCGACGACTGGATTTTCCTCTTCAGGTTGTGTCTCTTCATCCGTTGTCTCTTCATCTGATGTAGTTTCTTCTTCAGTTTCTGTTTCTTCGTCCGAAGTCTCTTCTCCTGCACCTGTATCCTCTACTTCATCAGGATCGACAGCAGGAGCAGTATCGATAGTAATAGCAATTTCTGAACTACTGCTATTGCCTGCTGCATCTGTAGCGGTCACCGTCAATACATGCTCACCCTCTGTCATTTCAGGAAGTTTGATGAGATATTCACCATCGCTATTCGCCACGCCTTCACCTAGTACATTACCTAGAGCGTCCGTAATAACAACTACTGCGCCTGCTTCTGCACTACCTTCGATGATAGGCGTTGTATCATTTGTAGCGCTGTCACCTACGACACCACTATCGCTATTAGCCTCGATAGAAGCAGTAGGAGCCGTGGTCACTGTATCGACTACAATAGTAAGTGTTGTGACTGCACTATTACCTGCCGCATCGACAATTGTCACTGTCAAGGTGTGCGTTCCATCGCCAAGCGGTGAAGTCTCAATAGCATAATAACCGTTACTATCTACTACCCCTTGACCTACTACATTGCCATTGGCATCTGTAATAGTCACTGTTGCACCTGCTTCACCTTGACCTGTAATAGTAGGCGTGTTGTCATTGGTGAGATTCACCACTGCATCATCCAATTGCGCACTCGGATTTGATACTGTCGTATCGATAACCAGTGTTACCGTGGTTTGAGCAGTTTGTCCCTCGAACTCGACTGTCACTGTATAGACATGCTCACCATCTGCTTGTTCACTCAATACAATGACATAGTTTCCATTCTCATCGATAATGGCACTTCCCACGACATTACCATGCTCATCTGTCACAGTCACCACTGCACCTGGCTGACCTTGTCCTACCAAGGTCGGCGTAGCATCATTAATCAGATTGCCAGTACCCACTTCACCGCTATTTTCCAATCCTGCTGTTGGCTCTATCATAGCCGCAGGTGTTTCGGGTGTAGTTTCAACAGGAGGAATCACTACGATAGGTGTCGATGTCTCACTCAACGTAGTGCCACTAGGTTTTAGGCTATACATTCCCAAGGCATTCATAGCTGCACGAGGGTCATATTCGCTGGTGTGTGCACCTGTTTTCTCTTCAAAATCACTTGTCTCTACTTTGACTTTAGCTTCGCGCATGATGGCATTGATAATACTTCCACCGCCTACGTACGCGGCACTATTATCGCCGCCTTCATTTCCAGCTGCGGTTTTGATATCCTCCAATTCATCGAGTAACATATTGACGACAACATCAGAGCGCTCAAAGCCATCATCACTTGTCACTGAGGTATCAAACGCCATACGGGCATTACTTCCTAGCGCCAAGTTTTGACCATTGCCCAAAAGAATATTAAGTGAATCACCGCCCATGGCAATAATTTTTTCACCTTGGAGTATCGGCTCATTGAGATGTGCCTGACGTTTTTTGCCATCCGTTCCGATGACCATATAGGCACCGCTAAGTTCGACTACTTTTCCAATAATTTCTGCTGCCATGAAGCTATCCTTTTAGGGTAAATTTCTCATTAGCAAGGATTGTAGTGCAAGTGAAGAGGGGAAAGCTATTGTACTTTGGTACTAGGCGGCAAAACGAAGAATCTGTTCGCGCAAAAGCCCTAGCTCTTGCATCACGTAACTGTTGCGTAGATACTCTCGCTTGAGGGCGCCTGATTTGCGCAAAGGGCGCATTACTTCGACGTAGCGGTCGATAGAAGCTGCAATCTCTACCAACACCAAAGCATTGCCCGTAGCAATAAAATAGCTAATAGCATACGAAAAAAAGAGATACAAATAGTGGAAGCTCTCGACGATGTAATTGCCTAACAATGCGCTGTGAAACGAAAAGAGTATTGTCACACGCTCCACATGCTGTGCAAAGCTTTTGGCATACATCTCATACTGCTCCAAGAGTGCCGTATCTCGGAAAAAAAGCCACTCTTTTTTTGCCTCTAATGCTTTGCGGCGTACCCCGATAGCCTCCACGATAGAGTCTAAGAGCACAATATCTTCACGGTATCGACGCAAACGCTCTTCATCGATGGTGACCTCATCTCGTCGAAGATGCAAAAATTTTTCATCGATTTGCGTCAATTTTTGACGTATTGGCTCCACAGTACCTTTTTGAAGCGAGAGATGATAGACCACCTCCAATATCTGAACTATCTCCTCGATAGTATTGGAAGCGACCTCCTCTTTGCACTCTGCAATAATGCTCTGAAACGTAGTAATCTCTAATCCCACATCCCCACGCACCGAGGCATCTTTTTCGTGGTATTTGGCACTGTCGATAGCGCCGTATACCTCTTCAAAATAGCTCTTTGCCTCTTCAAGTTTGGCTAAAAGTGTTCTGTCAATGGCTAGCATCAGACAATCATCAGGGCAAGACTTAGACGGTCTGCCACTTCGAGTTTGGTGTAGATTGCCGTCAAGTGCGCTTTGACCGTGCGCTCTGTAATAGCTTGTATCGTTGCAATCTCTTTGTTGGTCATGCCCTCTCCTACGAGTTTGGCAATTTCAAGCTCTTTGGGGGTCAAAAGTGCCAATTTTGGGTGGGTAACTTCCCCTTTGGGTGCGATACGCGAAGCGTGTCCAATCATCTGCTGTACAAACTCTGGATAGAGCCAAATATTCCCATGACTGATAAGCTCCAGCGCATCGTGCAGGTGTAGCTTACTCATATAGGTGTTGCCATACCCTGCAATTGCGTGCTGTAAAAGCGCCATACCCTCTGCATACGAGGGCAAGCCATTGAGGACAAAAATATAGCATCGAGGCAAATTGACGCACATTTTTGCTATCAATGCGATATCGATACCTATGCTTTGTCTATCGACCATAATAATTTGAATTTTTGAAGCATCCAACGCCTTTTGCAGTGCCCCTATCGACGTTATCTCTTTGGTAGGCGCCTCGATAAGCCCCTCCCATCTGGCAATCACATCTTTGTCTTGGCTAAAAAGAAGTATCTCTCTCATCATCGCTCACTTAATGCATGAGATTGGGCTTTGAAAATAGGCTTGAGCAGATAATCCATGATAGTCTTTTTGCCTGTCAAAATATCCACCGAAGCGGTCATCCCAGGGATAATATCGAGACGTTTGCCTTCCCGCTCCAAATAGGTCTTTTTCGTGCTAATTTGCACCAAATAGAAGCTATTTCCCTCTTCGTCGGTAATTGTATCGGGGCTTATGAGACTCAACTCCCCCTCGACACCGCCATAAATAGCAAAATCGTAGGCGCTGAATTTGACAATCGCTTTTTGTTTGGGGAACAAAAACGCAATGTCTGAGGGCTTGATTTTGGCCTCGATAACCAACAAATCTTCGCTAGGAACAATCTCTAGCAAATCCATCCCTGGACGAATAACCCCGCCCAATGTATTGACAAACATTTGATTGACTTGCCCATCTACAGGTGCAGTTACTGCCGTACGACTCACCTGATCCGAGAGATGCTCTTGGCTTTTTTGCAGACGTATAATTTCAGAGAGCACCTCATTGCGCTCTTTTTTGGCACGGTTTTCAAACTCAAACTGCGCTTCGTTGATTTTCGATTTTATCTCTTCGATTTCAGAGATGATGCTAGGAATCGAGAGCTTGACCGATTGAATCTCTTCGACCTCTTTGTTGGCTTCACGTTGAAGTTTGATAATTTCTACCTCTGAAATGACCCCTTTTTGAGCCAAAGGCATCTGTATCTCGATTTCACGTCTTAAGAGTTCATAGCTTTTGCGTAGACTCTCTAGCTTCGCTTCGGACTTTTTGCGGTCGTTTCGTTTTTGTGAGAGCTGCTCTTCGAGTACACGTTTTTGGGAAGCGAGTTGTTGCATATTGGAGTTGTAATAGTTACGCTCATTCTCGATGAGGAGCTGTTGCTCTTGGGTGTAGCTCTCCTCTTTGGGCGAAAAGGGTTGCCCGAAAGCCTCTGCGGTGAGACGTATCTCTTTGGCGATGAGTTGATTGATTTTGGCAATATTTTCCGCATAATCACTCGTAAATTTTGAGTTTTCTATGAGCAAAAGCGGTTGCCCCTCTTTGACCTTATCCCCTTTTTTGACCAGAATCTCCTTGACAATTCCCCCTTCAAGGTTTTGTACCATTTGCAACTGTCCTGAAGGGATGACTTTGCCCTCGCCTCGCGTAATCTCATCGACCGACGCAAAGCTCGCCCATATCAATAAAAATGCCACGATACCTGCGGTAATCCACAAAATTTGTTGCGTGCTTTTGGGCGATTTGATGAGCACGGCAGAGCGAACGCTTGAGACAAACTCAAAATCTTCCGTCGTCAAATGGGGCTTGGAGGGTTTGGTGTTATTCTCAACCATTACATGCCTCCTTTGAGCTGTTTGAGGATACTTGCTTTGTCGCCATCCATGACCACGCGACCGTTGTCCATGACGATGATGCGGTCTACAAGTTGTAGCAATGATGTTTTGTGCGTGACAATGATGGTCGTTTTCTCTCCCAATGCATTTTTGAGATTATGAATAAATCGATTTTCGGTTGTCGTATCCATCATATTTGTCGGTTCATCGAGCAACAAAATAGGGGCATCCATCACCAAAGCACGGGCAATGGCGATACTTTGACGTTGCCCTCCTGAGAGTCCCTCTCCGCGCTCACCCACAGGCATATCGAACCCTTTTGGGTGTCGATTGACAAACTCATCGAGTCCTGTAATTTTTGCTACTTTGATAATATCTTCATCGGTAGCTTGCGGGTATTTGTAGACAATATTCTCTTTGAGCGTGCCCGAGAAAAGGGTGATATCCTGCGCGACGTAGGCGATGTTTTGACGCACATTCGCAGGGTCAAGCTGACGTATATCGATACCATCGAAATACAAAGCGCCCTCGTTCGCCTCATAGAGTCCCAAAATCATCTTCTCGATAGTGGTTTTGCCCGAGCCTATACGCCCAATAATCGCCACCTTTTCACCCTCACGAATCGTGAAATTAACATCTTCGAGTGCCCATCTCTCCTCTTCGTGGTATTTGAAGTAGAGTTTGCGGAACACAATCTCGCCACGCAACGCATCACGCTGTACAAACTCTTTGTCTTGGGGATGTTCACTCCCCTTTTTCATAATCGCTTCGATACCTTCGTAAGCAGTTTTGGTACTCTCGTAGTTTGCCGTCAACGATGCCACCTGCCCAATCGGTGCCAAAGCGCGTTGAGAGAGCATCACAATCGCAATAAGCGCCCCCATCGTAAGCTCTTTGGCGTCGATTTGGTAGACCCCATAGATGAGCACGCCTAGCGTATTGATATGGACAAAAAACTGCACGATGCTAGGAATCGAGCCTGAAATGATTTTGGATTTGAGGCTTTTGGAGGCTATCTCACCTGTTGCCTCTTCCCATTGCCACTGCGTGTGTCCTGCCGCACCCATTGCCTTAATCGTCTCGAGGTTATAGAGTGACTCTATCAACACCGCGTTTTTGTTTGAGGAGGCTTCGTAGGTCGATTGTATGCTTGTTTGTAAGGGTTGTCGTATCACCAATACATACGCCAAAATGATAAGCGCCACCACAAAAGGCACCACTACAATCCCGCCGCCCAAAAATCCAATGATAATAAAAAAGAGAATTGCAAAGGGAATATCGATAAGTGCTGTCATGGTTGTGGAGGTCAAAAAGCCTCGAATGGAATCAAAATCGCGCAAATTATTGGCAAAGGATCCCGTAGAGGTAGGACGCTCGCTCATCTTCATATCGAGCACTTTTTCAAAAATGAGTGACGACATAATGACATCGCTTTTTTTGGCGGCGATTTCCAAAAAATAGGAGCGAATATTTTTCAAAAAGAGATCAATCATATAGACCACAAAAATCCCTATACTGAGTACCCACAACGTCTCGATGGCACTGTTGGGCACCACTCTGTCATAAATATTCATCGTAAAAAGAGGTGATGCAATGATGAAAATATTGATAATAAACGAAGCAATAAGGACATCTCGATAGATGGTTTTGGACAAGAGTACCGTCCCCCAAAACCAGTGAGTCCCCTTTTCTGCAATGATATTTTTTTGGCGCAAGCGGTATTTGTAACGCTTTTTGAGCAAAAACATATACCCCAAATACTCCTGCTTCAACGCCTCTAGCGTCGTGACAAATTGTAGCTCTTGCATGTGAGGCAAGACCAAATGGGCTTCGTTTTTCTCTTTGTCGATGCGCTCCAATATCGCCGCTTTGCCGTCGCGCAAAATCAATATTGCAGGCAATACGATATTGGAGATGTGCTCGACCGACTCTTTGACCAGTCTAGACTCTAGCCCTGCATTTTTTGCGGCACGTGAAAACATTGACTTGGAGTTGCTTGGCGAAAAGAGTACGGGGGTCGATTTGCCCTCTTCGATAGGCAATCCATAGACAATAGCGTCTGCTGACATGGGCTTGCCATAGAGCTTGGTGTAGAGCACCAAACAGTGCAGTAAGGGGTCGTCGTACTGCTCTTCGTTAGACATGTTTGGCTCCTAATAGATGGGGTTCTTCCACGACACTACCTTGGACGAAATCTACGCCCAATTCTTTGAGTGCTGTAAGTTGCTCTTGACTCTCCACGGCTGTGGCAATGAGTGTAATGCCCAAGCTTTTGGTCAACATGCGCAAAGAGTCATTGGCGGCACTGTTCTCTTGCGCTTGCAGGTCAAAAAAGAGCGATTTATTTGCTTTGATGTAGTTGGGTTTAACCGCTTTGAGATACTGCAATCCTTCACTGCTCATCGCGAAGTTATCGATACCAAAGAGAAATTTTTTGTGGTGTAGCATCTGTGAAAAGTGCGTAAAAAGCTCGATATTTTGCAAAATCTGTACATTGGATGCCTCAAAGGAGAGCACCACTTCGCTGTGGTTGGCAAAAGTAGTAATTTTTTGGCGAATCCACTCCATGTTGGCGGCAACTGCCAAAAAGTGCGCCGAGATATTGATGGCAATACTTTTGATGTGTGGGTGAAGTTTGGCGTGGTACATCGCAAGCTCGATGACATGCTTATCGACTGCATCGGTGAGGTTGAGATTGACCAATACAGGCATGAAATAGCCCGCATTGTAGACTTTGCCCTCACCATCGACCATACGTAGATAGACTTCATGGTGCATCGAGGTGTTGTCTTTGAGGGCTATGACTTTTTGAGCTGCGACTTTGAGCATATTCTCTTCGAGAGAGCTGTTAATCATCGCAATCCACTCCTCTTTGCCCATGACAAGAGTATTTGCACTGCTTGCTTGCGCATAGATGATGGTACTTTGTGGTGCCATTTTGGCTTTTGCTAGCTCAAAGTCAGCACGTGAAAAGAGCGCTTTAAGCGTCTCATTGGCTTCATAAGAGACGGCACCACCACTGAGTTTGAGTACAGAGAGCACACCATACGATTCGCAAATATGTGCAATCGCATCCATCATCGCATCGAGGTGTAGTTGCGCCTCTTGCAGGGTGAGCGTCGGCAACAAAAGTGCATAGTCGTGCTCATTCATACGCACTGCGACACCTTCATTGGCATACGTCGCGCACGCTTTGAGCTCTTGTGCCATAGAAACAGTGAGTGCTTCGAGCTTTTGGTACCCCAATTTTGCTTTGGCTTCATCGACGCCTTGGAGAGTAAGCATCACAAAAACCCCTCGCGACTGCTCATCCTCTTGCGCCAAAAAGGTCGCCAATTTCATCATCACATAGCGGCGATTGTAGAGCTTGGTTTGGGTATCAGTATAGAGTAGCTCATAATATTTGCGCAGAGATTCAGCCTCTTTGTCAAATATCTCTTTGACCTTGCCCACCATAGAGTTCATGGCACTTGCCACATGGCGTAGCTCTAGGGTAAAAGGGACTTTATCGTAGATGATAAAATCGTGTTGGGTAATCGCTTTGGCTTGGTGCTCGATAGCCGTCAGAGAGCGTAAAATAAGACGTATGAGTCCCGCCAAAAAGACCAAGAAGAGCACTCCCAAAACCGCAAATGTTTTGAGCAAATCGATGAAAATTCCCCACAACTGCTCATACGCATTTCCCACATGACTCTTGACCACCACGGTGGCAAAACGGCTTCCATACGCCCCTGTCACATCGGACGAAGCGTTTGCCACATCCAACACGACACGCTCTAAAAACCATTGCGGCACTTTTTCAAGTTTGACACTTTGTCGACGCGACACAAGCGCTTCGCCCTTATCGTTGATAAGCTCGATAGACTCATAATAGCCTCTGTCGTAAATCGCACTTATCATCACCTCTAGGGTACTTTGGAGCGATTTGGAGAGCGGTTGTGTCGTTGCGGCGACAGTACTCTCTTCGAGAACATCATCGAGGCTCATCACCTCTTGCTCTTGGGCAGGTTGCGTAGCGAGTACTTGACTTAGTGAGAGCGCCAAGGAGGCGGCGGTATCTTGCGCATTGGAGTGGAGTTGCTTTTGAACGAAGGCTTGGGAGGAGGCGAAATTAAGCCCCATCACCACCACCAAAATCACCACCAAAAAGAGTGTCACTAAAAGCGCTAACTGTTTAAAAAGGGTCACTTACTGCTCCTTGGTGGTGTATGTCAAAACTAGGCTATTTTCTCTCGCATAAACAGCAGTGCCAAAAAGGTTATGACGACCGTTGCAGCAGCACCGATAATGCCATACCACTTAATAAGCTCTTTTTGTATTGTCTCAAGCTCACCATAGAGGTGTGTAGGCTCACTCGTAAGGGTCAAAACACCGTTTTGGATACGTACATCTTCCGCATCGGTATAGTAAATAGGGGTTGAAATGGTGCTAGGTTTAAAATTGCCCATTGCTTTGAGCTTGGGGTCGATAGCATCCATATTGGACTCTGTCTGTTTGTTGATAAATGCCGCGCCGTTGTTGGTCGTAAAGGCGATATTGACACCTTGTTGAAAAACATTATCGAGTATCATGTGCAAATCGTTGCGGCACAAAATATCGTAATCGGACTCTTTTTCTTGTGCCAAAGCATCACATTTAACCCCGCTAAGTGCCGCGCTCACAAGCTTCGCTACCAACTCTTGCTCTTTGTCATAGTTGGCTTGCAGACGCACCTTTTGTGCCTCAAACGCTATCATAAATGCGCTCGTCATAATGGCGCCCATCACTACCAATGCAATAAAAAAGACCTTTATACTGTTACTCATTCTCTACTCCTTATCATATGTATCGCTTCTAACCAATCCAGCGCATCACCTTTGCTTTCTGGCACCGCTTTGCCCATCTTTTTTATCTTTGCCAAAAAAAGATCATCGCTGTTGTAGACCTTGATAGGTTTGATATCTGCTCGTTGTGTTGCAGGCAGTATGGAGGGATTGTAGTTGTCGAGCAAAAAGGGCACGTCGCTTTTTTTGCTGTAAAACGCCAACACCATATGCGCCTCATTGTAGGTCGTCGATTGGCAATAGAAGGCTCTCAACTGCTCTTTTTCTACCTCTAACTGTGCCAACGTAAAATATTTTGCATAGGCATAATCTTCGCAATCGCCCATCCCTTTACCTACAAACTCTGTGCGGTTCGCCCAATAGTCGCTCTGCTCCCACACTTTGGCGTCACTCTTGTAAGCAATGGCATTGAAAAAATCGTTTACCTCGATAAGCTTCGTCTTGAGTGAGGCGTCGCTAAGCGAGTTCATCAATTTAACAAGCATCTGCATGCGTGTTGCCGCTTGCGTGCCATAGGTAGCTTCGAGTGTGCGTAAATCTGTTTCGGCTATGTAAAAGCTCTTGCTCCACAGCGAGGTTGCCAACAGACATACAATCCACACAACTCTTTGCATACATCCCCATAACTACTCAATATCATCCAGTTGCGGTTGTGACAAACTCTTCTCGATGACGTGCGAAGCTTCATCGATGAGGAAGCTCTCCAATGCCCCAAAATTGGTGTTATTAGAGGGGATATGGTAAGAGCATCCATAGTGATTGTTGCTACTGTTAGCCTCACTGTTGTCACATATATCACGCGCGTTGAGTATACCATCCAAATCGGCATCTCGTATTACATCATTGGACTCTTTTTGGAGCTTGTAGTCGCGTCGATGCTCTTCGAGTCCCACGTCCGCACGTGCATCGACACCCAACGCGATAGAGAGATCACCAATGGCATTAAGCAATTTATAGCGTGCCACCATCAAATCGTACTTCGTGTTTATCATCTTGCGTCGTGCATTGTTATAGTCATCGCTTGCACCTAGCAAGTCGATAAGGCTACGTTGTTGGCTGTTGATATTAAACTCACGGTAGTAGGAGTTAAGTTTGTCTTTGCTCGATTTGACATACCAATCAGTAAAGACCGACTGCTTGGAGGTGATGCGGAAAAGTGACCATGCCAACTGTACTTTCTCCATGACGGTACGCTTGGCACTGTTGAGCTCTTCATGTTTTTGTTGCATCGTACTGATTTTCTTTTGAGCGTAGGCAGTGTCACGCGTACCGTTGAAGAGGTTGTAGTTGGCGTAAATCATCCCGCCTAAGGCTTGATAGGTACGCTCAAACCCGCTCAAATTTTCGGTGTGTGTCGCAGACAACTCGAGATCGATACTGGGGAGAAAATTTTTGGTGGTGCTGTGGTATTCGCTTTGGGCGGCTTTGAACTCATGCAAAGCGACATGAATCGAGGGATTGTTCTCTAGCGCCAAGCGTGTAATCTCCTCTAACGTATTGGGAAGCTGTTCATGAAAGGAGGTTGGCACCACCTCATCGAGTCGCACATAGCGCCCCAAATGTTTATGCATCGCTATCAAAATATTTTGGACATTATTCTCTTCACTGAGATGATTTGTATAGGCTAGCGCCAATTTCGAACGTGCCTCTTTGAGGTCTGAAAGGCGTCCAGCCCCCTCTTTTTGTTTGTTGATCATATCTTCGTAGATTTTTTCATCCATCTTGATATTGTCAATCTCGACCTCCATAAGCTCCTTGTGGCGCAAAATATCGATATAGGTGGTAATAAGCTCCAACATTGTGTCATCAAAGCTCTCTACGTAGGAGTAAGCGGAAGCTTTGAGACGAGACTCTTGCTGTGCGACGACTTGAAAATCGCCTAGACCGTTGAAAATATTCCATTTGAGTACCGCAGAGTGGCTTTGTACGTCAAGCTCTTTGAGTGCGCTTTGCGTATCATTTTTGACCTGCTCGCGTCCGAATCCTACTTTGATATCGACTGTCGGCAAGAAGGCGCCATAAGCGTATCCCACATCCTCGACTACGGATTTGAAATTTTTCAAACGCTCCAAGATGACGGGGTTGGTGGTACGCGTTTGCTCGATTGCCTCATCGAGGGTCAAAGCCCACGAAAGCGCCACGATAGAAAGCCAAAGAAGAGAAATACGCATCATTTAAGATCCCTTACGCAGCGTACAAAATGACGCTCTGTTTTGTCATAGGTAAAATCGCTCCCTTTGTCAAAAGAGATACCCCACGCGCGGTCAATATCTCCTGCAAAGGTCGTCGATGTCCAATAATCCAGCCCATCACGCAACGTAAACGGCTCTGGAACCACCGTCGCATTGGCTTCGTGTTGTGCCATGCTGTAGAGCTCATTGAAGTTGGGCAGACGCCAATCACCAAACTCAGCATGTACCATTCCGTCACACACATCGATAGCCGCGACCCATGTGCGTGCCTCTAGTGCTTTGGCGTCGTACCACATCAACTCCAAGCTGTTATCGAGCGTCACACCCAACGTAGCATTGTGCTCAAAACGCGGTGGCGGTGGTGGAAGCGTCACGTTTGCCTCTGCTGTCATGTTGGCTTCTACAGTTGCGTTAATCTCTAAGATGCTATTGACCTCGAGGGTTACATCTGTAGTTGCATTCGCATCGTAAGTGACGTTGGCTTCGTAGGTGAGATTGGCATCGCTACTGCTGTTGAGATCCAACGTGCTGTTATCTTCTACAGATACACTCTCGACCTCAACTACAAAAGGCACAACCCAATCATCGATACCCTCATGTACACACGTCACATAGCTCTCTTTGTGAATCGAACGATAGTAGTCCGAACCGTCCGCAAAGTAGAGCACCCATTGTGATGCACTGCGCGTAGGATAGGTCGAGCTACTCCAGTAGTAGTCGTTTTGAATGCCCACAAACGCCTTATCGATAGCAGGAGAGAGCTCTCCTTTGTGAGCGACAAATACCAACTCCTCGATAGTAGGCAATCGCCATGAAGTAATAGGTCCTACTTCAAGCTCTTGGCAGAGGCGTTTTGCCTCTTCGTAGGGGAGCTTTTGGGCTTTTTTGGGTGTATGCCATACGAGTTGGCTGTTCATATCTTTGGTGATGATGCCTATGCTCTCATTGAAATCTTGCGCATAGAGACGTGGCATGCTACGTTTGTACTCTGCATCATCGAGTGCATGAAAAATATTGCCTTGACCCGTTTGCAACACACGCGGTGTGAGCTGTCGCATGATGCCATTGAGCGTGAGTGTAATTGCCACGCTCGCTCCCTCTTCATCGAGGATACGTGCTTTGAGCACCTCACTGCCTTGCGTCTCTGCGAACGGCATATACACAAGCGTCTCATCCTCAAGGGTGAGCGTACCTAGCTTGGGAGTATCGAGCACCTCCAATCGCATGACATCACCATCGATATCATCTGCTTGTGATGCTTTTATCCACTCTATCTTCGCAGGTCCAGAACCGACCTCATCTAGCACAATCGAGGTTGCCGTAGGTGCGTCGTTGCGCGGTTTGACGGTAATAGTAGCATTGGCACTCGTACTTTTGCCGTTGCTACTTTTGACCACAAAAGCAAAGCCATCCTCTCCATAGAAGTTTGCCTTGGGTGTATAGGTGAAACTTCCTGTAGGCGCCAACACCAGCTTGCCGTGCAAAGGTGCTTTTGAGACGCTAAAGCTAAGGGTCTCATCCTCTTTGGCTTGTGCTGTAAGCTTTTGAGAGAGGGTGGAATCTTCATCGACAACGAAACTACCCCCTTGTGCTTTGGGTGCACGCGCAAGCGCTACGACATCGATTTCAAAACTCTGCTTGACGCTATCAGTGCCATCACTCACACTCAAAACAACCGCGTGATTGCCCACATCTGCATCTTTTGGTGTACCGCTCAACAACCCGCTTGCAGGATTGAAAGAGAGCCATTTGGGTGCCAAAAGTACCTTTTTGACCAACTGTTTGCTCTCCAAATCGAAGGCTTTTAAGTAGTAGCTGTAGGGACTGTTTTCCAAAACACTCGACTTAGGGGCAGAAGTAATAGTAGGCAAATCGTTGACCGCATCGAGATAGAGGGTGAAATATTTTGTATGTTTTCTAATAGCACCCTTACCAGAGGTTGCCAAGGTGATGGTGGCTACACCGTTTTGCTCTTTTTGGGGTGTGATAGTGAGATACTCCCCTTCGTAGTTCACTGTAGCCAGCTTGGGATTGGTGATAGAAGCAACATAATTGATACGCTCACCCAAATCATTTTTCATACTAAACCGTACCCGAGCAGGCGCATCATCCTCTTGGAGTCGAATCGTATCGGCTATCGAGAAGGTATAGATAGTAATATCCCCTACATCGGGATAGCGACCTATCGATTGGCGCAATTTGAAGGGATTGATAGCTTTTATCCCGCTGGCTTTGGCTCTCTCTTCTGTGCTAATCTCTTTGGTGCTTTTGCCTACAGTGAGCTTCTGCTCAGCGCCGATGTCCACCTCATAGGCGGTTTTGATTTTGGGATTGGAGTTGGCAATGATAAGGCGATAGGACTCGTCGCTCAAACGTGGTAGCGAAATGCGACCCTTTTTGATATCGATGGGTTTGAGTTGCTCAGCAGGCATCAATACATACGCTTTTATCTCTTTGTTTGCAGTATCGATAGTGAGGGTGAAGTAATCCTTGTAGACGGTAAAGGGGTGATACTCCACGATTTTTAGACCCGTATCATCGCGTAGTGCCACCGTCAACTCTTTGGCTTCAGAGTTGATTTTGATAGGGTCAAATCCTAATGTTATAGGTACATAGGTCGATGCGCCCGCTTTTAGCGTGATACATGCTGCCTTGATAACCCCAAATCGTGCACTCCCATCTTTGACGGTCGCGTCGTAACAGACTTTGCCATCGCTTTTACCGTAGTTGGTGATGCCTATTTTGGCAGTGTGCTTTTGACCATCGGTGATGATTTCGTCACCCTCGATAAAGAGTTGTGATTTGAAAACAGCACTTTTGCCGCTTCGCAACACAAACATACCCAGCGATTGCGTCGTCTCCGCAAGCTCCACTGTAATTTTGAGCGTCTCATTGGCGTGAGTTGCCTCCAAAATATAGCTCCCAGAGGGAAGCGTCTCATCGAAGAAGTACCCTTTTGCGTTGGTGAGAACCTGCGCTCGGATAGTGGGGTCGTTTTTGTTGGAGAGGGTTACAGATGCATTTTGCAGAGGCGAAAGCTCCCCTGTGGCATCTAGACCAACAATTTGCCCCTCTATTTTAGTATGTAGCGCCCCGATACGTTTGAGATAGGTTTTGCTACGCCCCGATTTGACGATGATGAGATTGTTATCGAGACGTTCAAACGCTACATCACTTCGTGAATCGATCTCTACAATCGAACCGCTGTCGATATCTATCCAGCGTCCATAGATAGATTGCTTTTCAAATTTTTCGGTGAAATCGGTATCGGCGGAGTAGGCCCATAGACCATACATGGTAATAATAAGGAGAAGAAGAGTGCGCATGAGCTGCCTTGCATTTTTGTGTAAGAAAAAATGAGAATTTCTAGTGGCAAATCGCCTAATTCAAGAAAAAGCTTAGCCTATTGTGAGAAAATTGTTTTATATTATCCAAAAATAACTTTGAAATCTATACCAAAAGCCAAATTTTTGTAACAATTTGATTACAGTTTAACTTTTGGTAAAAAATTTGCTTACAATATTGTAATTATTTATTCCCAAGGAAAGCGCATGCCACAAAAAATTCGCGCTCGTATGTTTATCGCTCTCTTTCTTATCGCCATTGTAGGAAGTGCAACACTCTACGCACTCTTGGCCAAGAGCTACCAAACCTTCTCCAACCAATCCTCGATACGCTCACTCAATATGCTCAGTGATTCGATTTTCCAAACACTCAATTTGAGTATGCAAATGGGAGAGTACAGCTACATCGAAGAGGCGTTACACACCGCAGCCTCGATAGAGGGCATTGTCGACCTCAAACTAGAACGAGGCGAGAAGGTCATCGAAATTTTCGGGCAACGCCACACCCCCTCAACCGATAACGATGTTATGGAAGTGGTGCGCACAGGCATTGCCAAAGATATCGAGTCACAAAATGCACAAGGGCACATCATCCGTATGATAAAACCCATCGTCGCCCAAGCCAAGTGTCTAGCATGTCACGCCAATGCCGCCGAAGGGAATATCTTGGGAGCGACCGATTTGATCATATCACTCAATGCAAACGATGAACAAATTTCAACAACAAAAACCAAGATGCTCCTACTGCTTGTCGGTGTCTTTACTGTCGTAATTGTCACGATGCTACTCTTCTTTGCCAAAGAGGTGCTCTCACCGCTAGAGGATTTACGTGCACGTATCGAAGCACTTGTACACGGGGACAAGGATTTGACCAAACGTGTCACCATCGCGCGTCAAAACGAGCTTGCCCCTACAGCACACGCGGTGAATGCTTTTATCGAAATCATCCAAAGCACTATTGATCAGAGCAAATCACTCGGGACACAAAACGCCCAAATCGCCCAAGCTATCTCCAGCGAATCTCAAAATATCCAAGGGCGTGCCAACCAAATCGAGACTATTTTGAGCACTACCACGACCAAAACACTCGAAGTCCAAAACGTCCTCCAAGGCTCTTTGCAAAAATCGCAAGCGACCCAAGAGTCTATTTTGGATGCCAAAACCACACTCGATACCGCTAGCAACGCGCTTTCGACCTTTATGACCAATATCAATCACACCGCCCAAACCGAAGAGGAGCTATCGCAACATCTTCAAAGCCTCAGCAGTCAAGCCAACGATGTCAAAGGGGTCTTGGCGGTCATCTCTGATATCGCCGACCAGACCAATTTGCTCGCACTCAATGCCGCCATCGAAGCGGCACGCGCAGGGGAACATGGTCGAGGCTTCGCGGTGGTCGCTGACGAGGTACGCAAGCTCGCCGAACGCACCCAAAAAAGCCTACACGAAATCGAAATCTCTATTAGTACCATTGTCCAGTCGATAAACGATGCCAGCGGTACCATGACCCAAAACCAAGAGTCAATGCAAAACCTCATCGAAGAGTCTGACCGTATCAATGCCGACATCGTCGATACCGCTTCACAAATGCACGGCGCTGTGGCTATCGCCAAAGAGGCACTTCAAGAGACCCAAGCACTGGTGGCACAAACGACGTGGATTGTAGAGCAAATCAACGCCACTGCTTCCCACTCCAAAGCCAATATCACCAACGTCGAACATATCAAAAAAGATGCCTCGACACTTGCCGATGTCGCTAGTACACTCCAAACACGCTTGGATGAGTTTAGGACGTAACGCCTCTGGGCGGAGACTCGCGCATAATAGTGCGCCACGAGCGGTCGAAATGTTTGCGAATATAGCTTGTGTGATGAGGCACTGTGCAGTTACTGCAGTCTTGGTGCACGATGCCGTCGTGTCCGTAGGTCTTGCCATTGCCGATACTACATTGGCTCGCTATCGTGTAGGGACCTTGACGCTTTAGCCCCGCATCATCGAAGCGGAAATTAGGACAGGCGCACAAATAACAATTAAGATGCTCCATCTCATGACACTTTTTGCCTTGAGTATAGAGTAGACAAAAGTCTGGCTCTTTTTCGACCATATTGTCGTAATCGAAATAGGCGATAATAGCCTCCTCGTCCAAACCCTTCTCGATAAGCAAAGCTACCAACGCACTATGCTTTTGAGCATGCGCCTCGTACCACGCCAAATAGGTCATTATTTAAGCGTGCTCCAATTGACAAAATTGCCCGCAAAGTCAAAAACACTCGGCGTGCCACGCACACCCAAATCTTGTGCTACTTCGCCATTGATACGAAATTTTTGTCCAAACTGAGCACGCTCCTCTTCGCTAAAAGGGCGTTTCATATACTCACCTTCGCCATTAGCGATACCCAAAAGCGCATCGGCTTTGGCTTTGTCGCTTTTTTGGGAGAGTACGTAGTAGCTCATTTGTGCCGCTTGCGCATGGCTACTCATCGGATAGAGGTAGACATAAAAGGTGTAGCGCGCTTCCAAGCCACTCCAACGTTTTTGAAATTGTTGACAATATCTGCACTCTGGATCGGTCACGACGATAAGTGCCTCTTTGCCCTTGCCGTAGACAAAATCTGCATTTTTCTTGATAGCATCGACCTCGAGGGGCATACGTAGCGCCTCTCGGCTTTGCATATCAAAAGCATTTCCCATAATGAAAGCTTTTTTATCTTTGGTGACAAAAGCGTTGTATTTGGCACCGCCTTGAGGCGTCATCATAAAAAACTCCACCTCGTACAAGGCACCGTGGTCAAAGGCGCGTTTGAGCGTGATGTTGGGATTGTCAAACATAGGCAGTTTTTCAAAACTTTTGGTATCGATAGGCTTCGCCCACATCAATAGCGTCATGAAGGCAAGCAGTAGAATCTTTTTCATCTTTTTTCCTTTTTAGAGATTGTAGTAGGTCGCGTTGGGGTGCGCTACGACCAATGCCGAGGTGCTTTGTTCGGGGTGGATTTGATAGGTTTCTGACAACTCTATACCAAGCTCTTCGGGTCGTAATAGGTCAAAGAGCAATCGATTTTGCTCTAGGTCAGGACAGGCTGGATACCCAAAAGAGTAGCGTGCCCCTTGGTATTTGTTCATCTGCACATGCGCCAAGGTCTGCCCCGCTTCAGCGCCACTGATACCCAAATCCAGACGTATCTGCTTGTGCACCATTTCGGCGAGTGCTTCGGCTAGCTCTACGCCAAGTCCGTGCATTTGGTAATACTCATTGTATTTGCCCGCATCATAAAGCGCCTTTTCTGCCACGGAGAGTTTGGCGCCAGCACTTACCACACTCATGGCTACGACATCATGGCGCTCATGGTGGAAGAAGTCCGAGAGTGCACGGTGCGGTTTTTTGGTCTGACGTGGGAAGCTAAAGACCCCTACTGCACGTCCAGCGGCACTGTTAAGTGGCTCACGGTTGCACGATGCCTCATCGAAATAGCCCTCGCTCTCATCGAAAATGAGTAGCTCTTTGCCTTGGCTACGGCAGGGAAAATAGCCGTATAGGACAGTAGGCGCAAAAAGCCCCTCATCGAGGAACTGCGCTTTGAGTCGCTCATAAGCAGGATAGACCACCTCATCGAGCTGTTTTTGGTACGCCTCTTTGGAGAGTCCCTTGCCGTTGTAGCCCCAGCGTTGTTTGAACAAAATTTTGTGATTGACCCACTCAAACGCCAAGGCGATTTGTGCACGACTCAACTGCATCACTTTGCGTCCCCAAAAAGGCGGTACAAGCAGTGTCATATTGGGCGATGGCTTGACCACTTCGCTCTCTTGGATGATGCGTGTCTCTTTGGGCGTAGGGGCTTCGATGGCATCATGTTCAGGGTGCAGTTGTGGGTCGATAGGCGCACCGTCATTGCGTGCCGCCTCGATACGGCTCATGGCAGTCACACCATCGAAGGCATCCTTGCAATAAAATATAGGTCCATCGTAAAAGGGTCGGCAATACTCCTCGATGAAGTTGCGCGTAAGTGCCGCGCCCCCTAGCAATATGGGCACATCGATACCTGCCGCTTTCATCGCAACGAGATTCTCTTTCATCACCTGCGTCGATTTGACCAACAATCCTGACATCCCAATGGCGTGCGCTTTTTGGTTTTGTAGCGTCGTGACAAACTGCTCCAAATCGACCTTGATACCTAGATTGATGACTTTGTAGCCATTGTTGGAGAGGATAATATCGACGAGGTTTTTGCCCACGTCGTGCACATCGCCTTTGACCGTACCTAACACCAGCGTCGTATCGACCGCCTTGTCGATTTTGGGCAAATAGGGGTTGAGCGCATCGACGGTGGCTTTCATCGTCTCGGCACTTTGTAGGACGAACGGCAACTGCATTTTGCCTGACCCAAAAAGCTCTCCGACGACCTTCATCGCATCGATGAGAATCTCATTGACAATTTTTTCAGGCGCGATTACCTCGCGCGCCACCTCGACCAAAGGTAGCATACGTCCTTTGTCCCCATCCATGAGAAGTTTGGCGATTTTGCCCTCCATGCTAAGTGCCTCGAATGCGGCATCCGCGACACCCTCATCGATACGCTCTTTTTTGCCAAAGTGGTCGATGAAATCAAAAAGCGCTTGACCGTTGGGCTTGGCATCGAACAACAAATCGTTGCACACTTGGGCATCGAGAGGGTCGATTTTGGCAAGGGGGATAATATGTTTGACATTGATGATGACGGCGGTGAGACCTGCTTGGATACAGTGGTCGAGGAATATTGAGTTGAGATAGGGACGTGCATCTTTGTCCAGACCGAACGAAATATTCGAAAGTCCCAACACCGCGCCCACTTCAGGGTGTAATGTGCGTAATGTGCGTATGGCTTCGATAGTTTGTATCGCGGCATCGCGGTACTCCTCATCGCCACTGCCCACCGTGAAAGTCAAGAGGTCAAAAACCAAATCTCTGGGATCGAGTCCGTGACGCTCTTGTGCTAGTTTCAAAATACGCTGGGCAATAGCAACTTTACGTTCTACTGTTTTTGCCATACCCTCTTCATCGATGGTCAGACACACCAACGACGCACCATATTTTTTCGCTAGTCTACACACTGCATCGAACTTCTCGATGCCGTCTTCGAGATTGACCGAGTTGATGATAGCTTTGCCACCGATGCGTTTGAGTGCGCTCTCCAGAGCATCGATTTGGGTGCTATCAGGCATGAGGGGCAGTGCGATTTTTTGGGCGTAGCGTCCTGCTACCTCATCCATATCACGCGTCTCATTGCGCCCTGCAAAGCCCACCGAAACGTCCAAAATATGCGCCCCTGCGCGCACTTGCTCTTGGGCGACACCCAATGTCCCCTCATAATCCTCTGCCAAAAGTAGCTCTCGAAACGCCTTGGAGCCAGTGGCATTACTGCGTTCACCAATGAGCAAAGGGGCAGGGTCTTGCACCAAGGGCACCGTCCCAAAGAGCGACGCTAATGCTTTGGGTTGGCTACCTGTAGGGCTTTTGGGCACGGCACCTGCCACCGCATCGACCAACGCTCTGATATGTTGGGGCGTCGTACCGCAACATCCACCTAGGAAACTCACCCCATCATAAGAGAGGAAATGCGACTGCAATTTGGCAAACTCATCGGGTCCCATCGGATAAAAGGTGTGTCCGCCACGATTTTGGGGCAATCCTGCATTGGCGTGTATCGAGATAGGTTTTCCCCATACACTGCTGAGCGTTTTGAGATGTTTTTCGTACTGTTGAGGACCCGTGCCACAATTAAATCCAAGGGAGAGAATCTCAAACGGCTCCATGATGGTGGCGATGGTTTGGGCATCGGTACCGATAAGCATCGTACCTGCAAGCTCGATAGTGACCGAAACCATGATGGGGATTTTGACGTTGCGCTCTTGACTCGCCGCCTCACACGCATGCAACGCCGCCTTGATTTGCAAGGGGTCTTGGCAGGTCTCTAGCAAAAATACATCGACACCCCCATCGATAAGCCCCAGCGCGCTGTCACGATACCCTGCAAACATCGCATCGTAGGTGATATGCCCTAGACTAGGGAGCTTCGTACCGGGTCCTATAGAACCTAGACAATATCGCGGTTGTTCGGGGGTAGCGAAACTGTCACACATTTCGCGCACGAGTGCGGCACCTGCACGTGACAATTCATAGGCACGATGACCAATACCGTATTCCTCCAGCACCCAATCAAACGCCCCAAAAGTATTGGTGGTGACCAAATCGGCTCCTGCGACCAAATAGCGGCGAAAAATAGTGCGCAAAATATCAGGAGCGGTGACATTGAGTAGCTCATTGCACCCCTCGATATTGCCTACGGTGGGGTCTATCCACGCTTCATCGGGGATGGTGGCGGCTTGGATTTGGGTACCCATCGCACCATCGATGATGAGGGGACGAGTTTGAAGGGTTTGAAGTATACGTTCTTGGATTGTCATGACTGCTTTTTTGTAGGGAAAATGAGTCTCGATTGTAGCCGACTCTACGTTAGAGGGGGTTTAGACGTCGTGGGGTGTTGCGCCTCTTGGAGGGCTAGCATCGCTTCGAGTTTGTCGAAATAAGCGACGATCGCTTTTTCGACCAAGAAGGTGCGCGTACGTTCAAGCTTGGAAGCGTACAAATCCAGCTCCGCCAAAAGTAGCTCATCGAGACGCAAATTTATCGCCTTTTTCACATGTATCTCCTCGTAAAGATATGTAGATACATTTATACCCAAAAAAGTTCACATTTGGGCTACAGTAGCTCCAAAGCTACTTCTAAAACGCAAAAAATATCTGTTCTTGAGAGTTTTGCTGACGGTAACTGTTTATAATAGCTTTGACATGGACAGAGCGAAGATAGTCCAAAAATTGGCGTGCCGCGTCGTAACGCGCCTTGCCAATGCGCTTTTGAGTGCCTATGATAGCCACATAAGGGCGCTCCAAAAGAGGCGAATCGTACCCGTAACGTACCAAAGGCGAAGCACCCAATTTGCGTTGTGCGAAGGGAATATCTCCGAAAAGCACATAGGCATTGAGCGCTTGCGCTTCGCGTAAAAAGCCTTGGGTTTTGGCAGAAAAATGTCGCTGCTCTTCATGCAGTGTGATACCCAACGACTGCTCGATACGGTGCCACACCTCCAAACTCCCTGCACTTGCACCTATGAGCACAGGGGCTTTTGTCGCTACGAGTTTGGTCATCGCCTGCTCTAGGGTATCAGTGGGCAAAAGCCCTGCAGGATTGCTAGAGGGCCCCAAGAGTGCTTGGCGGTTTTTGACCCAAGGAGTCAGACCCTCGTACAGTCCCTCTCCCACCAAGTGCGCCATCACATCACTAGAGTGCATCGTCACGATATCGAGGGACTCTTGACGCGCGACCACATCGATAGGGTGTTTGGGACCAGAGGCTACCACCTCGATAGCGATACCGCTTCGCGCCCTAAAATCATGTGAAAGTGCCTCCCAAAAGCCACTTGTGACCATCCCACCAATCACCCCTGCACGCAATACCAACGCCTCTTGCGCCACAGCGACACTTCCCGCAAGAAGTGCCATGAGAAGTACGCGACGCATCAGTAGACGTAGCCAAGGCGTGCGAAGTATTCACGTCCCGCTTCAGGATAGCTGTCATCATAGTAGTAGAGCGCATCGGTGAGATTTTTGATACCTGCCTCCACCGTCAATGCTTCCAATGGCGTATAGACCACTTTGGCATCAGCTACAACAAACCCCGATAGGCGCACATAGCTACTGTCTGCTAACTGCCCATAGTGTCCCATCTGTCCATAGGCACTCCCCACAACTGCCACGTTGCCCCATGTCACTTGCGCATAGATATCTGCCGATTGGGTCGGGATGCCTATTTGGTGCGCGTTGATATCGTTTGACGTGATGGTGACGGTACTGAAATTTGCCCCCGTACGCAGCATCTCCCACTCCCACGCAGCCTCTAGCTCCGCACCTGCATGCACGAAAGTACCGATGTTTTGGTTTTGCTTGACGGTGCTGTTGATCTCTACCGATTCGATAGCATTTTCGACCACCGAATAAAAGAGTGCACCGTTGAGCGAAAAGCCCTCAAAAAGCTTACCGTGGTAGCTAAGCTCGTTGTGTGTCGTTTTCTCTGGTAGGAGCGCTGGATTGGGCAGTCCCATTCCCAATCGATAGGAGTAGCGATCTTTCATCGAAGGGAAATAGCTCTTTTGGGCAGAGCTAATACGCAACGTATGCGCTTCTGCTAGGTTTGCCACGAGTGCCGCTTGAGGATTGAGGGCAGATGCAGGAGCAGGCGTGGCACTCATGCTCGCATTGGCATAGACTACCTTGCCCGCAAGACGCGCATCGTAGCTCGCCCCTGCTAGCAATGCGAAATGGTTCCCAAAACGATACTCCTCATCTACGCCTATCGAGAGGGTCGTATCCTCAAAGGCATCGCTGAGGCTCGCCACATCGGTCGTGATATTGAGGTCATACCCTTTGTGACTGTCGGTTTTGTAGTTGGCAGAGAGCGTCGTCGTACTCGCTCCCCACCCTACTGTATAGTGTGCACGCGCACCGTAGGTAGACTCTTGGTAGTTGGATTTGAACTGCATACTGCTTTTGGCGGTTGTTTTGCCATCGCCATTGCTACCAATGATGCTCAAATTGGCGTCTTTGTAGCCATTGAGTTTGTTGTCAAAGCTATCCCAATAGAGCGTCGCTTTGAGCTTGCCGCCCAAGAGCGCGTGCTCCCCTGCGACAAAGAGACTCTGTTTGTCCCATTGGGGCCAATCCCAAAATTTGAGCTGTCCGCCTAGGTAATCGACAATAGGGGGTTGCGATTTTTGAGCGGTTTGGTAGTGGTAGCCCAATGCCACCTCGCCTTCGTCCATAAGGTAGCCCACTTTGAAATTGGCTTGCATATCCTGTGTGTCTGAGTTGACACGGTTCCCCTTCTCTTGGGTCGTTTTGCCGCTGTAGTAGATAGGCTCGAAGCTATCGGGCAGACGAAAATGGTCGCGCATGATAACGTTGAATGCCATTTGAGTATAGAGATTATTGGGTAATCGACTCCCTATACTCGCTCCATAGGCGTAGGAGGCAAGGGCACCTGCGCTGTCTAGATTGGTTTGGGCGTAGGCGTTTGCTTCGAGGGCTTTGGTAGGTTTTTTGGAGACGACATTGATGACACCGCCCATCGTATTGGCACCAAATGCCGTAGGCGAAAAGCCTTTGGCGATGTCGATAGTGGCGACATTGGCAGTCAAAAAGCGGCTGTAATCGATATTGCCATCATAAGGAACATAAACAGGCACACCATCGATAAAGACCCCAATGCGTCGTGAATCAAACCCACGAATAAATATATTCGATTCAGCGCGTCCCCCTTGTCGATAAAAGGTGACACCTGAAGCCTTTTCGAGTGCTTCGGCAAGGGTAGGCGTACTACGTAATGCAATAGCATCGGCGTCAATCGTATCGGTAAAGGGTTGCGTATAGGTTTGTGTACCCGTCACCGTAATCTCTCCAAGGCTAAACGCCTCCTGTGCCATCACGGTAGAAGCTATCGCTCCTAGGGTCAAAAAGAGTGACTTTTTCATTTGCTCTCCTTTTTGGGCTTACGCACGTGGGTGGCGAAACTCAAAGGGGTTACGACGATACGTTTGACATCCCATACATGACGAGCACCTGTCTTGATATCGTTGGGAGAGATGAGGTACCACGCACCCTTGTCGTAGGCAGTACCATTTTTCTCATACGCCAAGGTCACCTCTGCGCCGTTGGTAGTGTTGTAGAGCTCTTGGTAGGTGAAGAGCGCTTCGTATCCGTCGTCCCCTATGACGCTCACAACTATCTCTTTTTTGGCTTTGGGGTTGGCATCTTTGTAGGCGGCTTTGTCTAGCACATCGATGAGACGTACTCCTTTATATACACTACCCTTGTCGCGCACGGCACCGCTGTTACACACCATAGCGACCTCACCTAGCACTTTTTGTGGCAGTGCACGCAACTCCTTTTCGTCCATTGTCACGCTTTTTTGGAGGGCATCTCCCTCGACACTAATCTCCCAGCTGTACGCCAGTGTCGCAAGCAAAAGCGACCAGAGAATTTTTTTCATTGTTTGCTCCTTGGAATTTCGTTATATACATGTATAAATAACGTAATCGCAAGTGTAGCAGATTGCAAGATCGTTGTATACTTATGTAAATTACGTATTTTGCTTAATTTTTAGGCATATAATCGCTATATAGTTTAAGTATATAGCGATAGAATTTTGCAAATTAACAAAAAGGAAACAATCATGTATATGCAAAAAAGTGCTCTCTCGCTTTTGGCATTTGTACTCTTGGGTCAATTGCACGCCCAAGATGTCGTAGAGATGTCACCCATCGATGTCAATGGCACCCAAGCCAAAGAGGAGTCCCTCCAAAAGAGTCTCAAAAGTCTCATGTTTGACACCAATGCTCTTGCAAAATGGGGCAAACCTGCCAACACCTCTGCGTTTGGCGCACTTGCCTATTCACCTTCGGTGAGCTTCCAATCCGCCGATGCCTTTGGCTCCAACGAAAGCTCTTTCCATGACCCTATACGTATACGTAGCAAAAACCAATCGGGACCTGGGGGAATTTTGCTCTTTGAAGGCGTGCCGATGAACGGCAACCCTGGGGGTGGTAAAACCGTCTACGATATGGAGAACATCGCCAATCTCACCCTCTACAAAGGGTACGTGCCTGTTGAAAAAGGGTTAGGCTTTTCCAACCTCATCGGTAAGGTCGACATGTCGGTATTACGCCCCAAAGAGGAGCTGGGTCTCACCGCTACCCACATGGCAGGAAGTTTCGCGACGCAACGCACCTTTGTACGTGTAGACACAGGCAAGATAGGTGACGTAGCCGCTTTTGGCTCCCTCTCCTATACGCAAGGAGAGAAATGGAAAGGGGAAGGCGATTACACTCGTCTCAATGCTATGGTAGGAGCGACCTATACTCCTAGCGATGCCCTCAAAATAGAGCTTTTTGCCCTGCACAACCAAGACAAACACCATAACTACGACCAACTCACCTATGCACAAGCAAGTGCTATTGAGTCTAACTACAACGCTGACTACAGCACTACCAACACCAAAATTGGCGGCTACTATGACTACAACCGCCAAGAGTTTAACGACACTGCTCTCATGGCAAACTTCGATCTTAAACTCTCTGACGCTGCACACATCAGCCTCAAGCCCTACTTTCTCGTCGACCAAGGCAACTACTGGTTTGCCCAAAACGAATCCAACGCAAGCGCCACACAAGTAGTCAACTGGCTCATCGACCACAACCTTTTTGGGGCATTGGCACAGTATGACCATACTGTCATGGAAGCATTGAAACTCAAAGTAGGCTATTGGGCACACTGGCAGTTGCCTCCTGGTCCTCCCACACTACGCAAAATGTACAGTGTAGCATCAGGAACACCCACCTTTTCCAAAATCATCAACGAAACCCGTGTCACACACCATGAGTTTCACTCACCTTTTGTAGGTCTCTCTGGCGCAGTAGCTGCGTTGCGCTACGAAGCGGGTTTGCGCTACGTCAATTTCAAACTTTCAGGACTTGAGAGCTATTTGGATTTGGACAACAACGCCTCTACGCCTACCACGCTTGACAGCTACTCAAGCGTCGATGCGAAGTACTACCACATCCTCCTGCCCAATGCACACGCTAGCTATGCGCTCACCCCCGAAGCAAACCTCTTTGCAAGCTACGCACGCACCTACGGCTACGATGTCAATCTCTTCCCTAGCTATCTCACCAGCCGAAGTACCTTTGTAAGCAAAAGCATCACCATGCAATCGTTGTGGGACAAACAAAACCCCGAACTCTCGGACAATCTCGACGTGGGTGCACACCTCGAAATCGCGGGCATCACACTCAAACCCTCTGCCTACATGACCGTGGTCACGGGCAAACAAGCGACCATCTATGATGCCGATCTCAACGCCTCCTACCCCACCAACAATGCCAATGCTATGAGCTATGGTGCAGAACTTGCCATCGAAGGAGAGATAGCGCAATCACTCACCTACATGCTCAACGCCGCCTATAATCGCTACTTCTATACCCAAGATATCCAGACCAACTCAAGCACCACCATCGCAGTCAATGGCAATCAAGTCCCCGACTCACCACGCTGGCTAGGGAGTGCCACTATGACCTATACGCTTGGTGGATTGAGCATTACCCCTGCGGTGCGTTATGTTGGCACACGTTTCGGAGATATCCAAAACACCCAATCGGTACCTGCCTATACCGTAGCAGATATGGATGTAGCCTATACACACAAAAACACCCTCGGCTTCAAAGAGGCAACAATGCGTTTTGCCATCAACAATCTCTTGAATACGCGCTATATTGCCTCCATCATTACACCCGACAATGCATTAGTGACCAGTAACAGTACCTACTACCAAATGGGTGCGCCTCTGAGTCTCTATGCGTCACTTGCCCTTGTTTACTAATGGGGGCGCAACTACAAGGAGATTCGATGCAAAACCCGCAACTCTTTTGGGACTCTATGGCCAAACGCTACCCCAGCTTCGATGACCCCTCGATGCGCAAAGATGTAGAGCATATGCTCTCATGGTGTCAATCGCAAGGGGTCGATTTCACCGATAAAACGCTCTTGGATATTGGATGCGGGACGGGGACGGTGGGTATTCCATTGGCACTGCGTGGCACCAATGTCACGGGTGTCGATATCTCAGCACTCATGCTCAAAAAATTCTCTGATGATGCTACACGTATGGAGATCTCGCACCGTGTCACCCTCTCCCACGAACCATGGACGCATCTAGCCACCCCTCGAAGCTTTGACATCGTCCTAGCCTCGATGACCCCTGCGGTATCGACCCTTGCACAAATTGACGCGATGATTGAAGCAGTGAGAGAGCAGGGTATCTACGTGGGATGGGGTGCCTATCGAACCAATACTCTGGTCAAGGAGCTTTTCGAGGCACACGACCATCCCTATCCTGACAACACAGGCTCTGCACGCCGCTTTAGCGATGCACTCACCCAAAAGAAGATTGCGCATACGTTGAGCTTTTTCCCCACCGAATGGGAGGAGCGTATGCACCTCAACGATGCGCGCTACTACGCTATCGACCAGCTTGAGCGCTACGACATCGAAGCCAATGAATCGATTATCGAGCCAATTTTGCACGCGCATATGACGGGGTCTCTGGTCTGCTTTCACACCTACGCCGAGAAGGGCATCGTGCTGTGGAGCACTACGCAAAACCCCTAGGAATAGGCAGTTGTAGCGTGTCGCTGTAGCGATGCATCACCACATCGACACCGTAAAGCGCTTTTATCGATTGCGCGGTGATGACCTCTTGGGGTGTGCCATTGGCGTAGATTTTGCCCTCTTTGAGCATGATGACGCGCGTGGAGACCATCATGGCGTGTTCTGGGTAGTGCGTCGATTGCAAGAAGGTATACCCCTCTTGTGCCAATTGCCCAATACGCTCCAAAAGCCGCAACTGATTTCCATAATCCAATCCTGCTACAGGCTCATCCATGATGACCACCTTGGCACCTTGCGCCAAAGCACGCGCGATGAGTACCATTTGACGCTCTCCACCGCTGAGTGCCGTGTAGGGACGGTGGGAGAGATGCGTGATATCGAGCTTTGCCAAGGCGCTGTGTGCCATCTCCAAATCTTGGGACGAGGAACGACCCAAAAGCCCTTGCTGTGCGATGCGCCCCATAAGTACCACATCGATGACGCTATACCCAAAAACCCCTGTATGCAGTTGTGGCACATAGGCGATGTGACGTGCACGAAGCTTGGGCGACATCGAGGCGATGGCATCTCCCTCAAACGTGACATGCCCCTCTTGGGGGGCAAGCAATCCCATGAGTATCTTCAGAAGCGTCGATTTACCAGTGCCATTGGGTCCCAAGAGCGAGACCACCTCTCCTGCGTGAAGATCTACATCGACACCGTCCAAGACCCTTTTGTGGGCATAGGCGTACCCAATCGTATGCGCTTTTAGCATCAGTTCCACCCCTTTTTGCCTTCGCGAAGCAGTAGCACAAAGACAGGAATACCTACCAACGCTGTCAAAATACCTATAGGCACCTCTGCACGAAAGAGCGTACGTGTCGCCGTATCTATCCAGAGCAGATAGAGTCCTCCCATGAGTGCACTCATAGGCAAAAGCACTCTGTTATTGGGTCCCACAATCATGCGTGCGATATGCGGTATGACCAATCCTACCCACCCAATCACCCCTGCTACAACTACTGTGAGTGAGCTTATTAGCGTCGCGGCACCAATGGCGATGATGCGTACACGTGTCACATTGACCCCTAGCGCTTTTGCCTCTTCGTCTCCCATGCTAAGAACATTGATATAGCTGCCTAGCACGACCAGTGTCACCATACCTAGCGCCATGGGTAGAGCTACCATCCCTAGCGTATCCCACTCTACCATCGAAAAGGAGCCCATGAGCCAATAGACTATCGAGGGCAGATGCGTATAAGGGTCAGCGGCATATTTGACAATCGAAAGCAGTGAGGTAAAAAGTGCACTGCTGACAATACCGCCTAATACCAAGAGCAACACCGTCGATCCACCCCGATACATCGAGGCAATCCCCATCGCAACAAGCACCGCCAAAGCGCCAAAAACAAAGGTCAAAAACTGCACACCCCACCAGCTCTGCTCCCATACAATTCCCAATGCCGCCCCAAACGAAGCCCCTGCCAACACGCCCAAAAGCGAAGGTGAAACCAGAGGATTGACAAACATCGATTGAAAAGCGCTCCCTGAAATGGCCAACGCCGCACCTACCAATAGCGCCGCCAAGATGCGTGGCAAGCGTAGCTCTACGACAATAGTGTGCATCACATCAGAGGCTTCACCCTGCAAAAACGCTATCCACATACTACTCTCGATAGGGTACTGTCCTACGCTCAAAGCGACCACCATCGACAGCCCCAAAAGGAGCAAAAGTATCACAAAAAGGAGGCTATTTTTCATTGCGGATTTTTGATACGCTCGAAGAAGGCCTCATCGCCCTCATACCCAAAAAAGAGTTGGAAGAAATAGCGCTCATCCACGCCGAAATCGTGCCCATACGCTTTGCCATAGAGTCTATGCGCTAGCCACTGTGTCCCCAACAATCGCATAAAAGAGGGTGGACGGTCTAGCCAATTGATAGGCGTTTTTGGGACATACAAGAGTTGATTGTTTTGGACCGCTTTGAGTTTTTGCCATTTGGGATCTTGACGAACACTCTTATAAAATTTCCCCTCTTGGATAATAATCGCGTCGGGTTGCGCCACCAAAAGTGTCTCAAAAGAGATAGTCTCTAGCCCTACAAGATTGCCTTGCGCGCACTCGATAATGTTTTTGGCACCCACCTCCTCGATGAAGCTCGCATGAAAAGAGTTGTCGCATTCGCTTTGCAAACCATTGGCACCTAGTGCGTAGTAGATACGCGGTTTTTTGTCGATGGAAGCGCGCAAAGAGGCCAATCGACTATTGACCATCGTGGCGTAGCGTGAGAGTTCATCGCCACGCTTGGGCATCCCAAACACACTTCCTAACAGCGTAAAGGTTTGAGGCAGTTTGGTGACAGCATCAGGCTCGATATAGAGCACCTCTATGCCTGTGCCTTTCGTCGCTTTTTCGATGACACCGTTGAGAAAGGGATTGTTCCACGCCACGATGAGCTGTGTTTTGGCCTCCAAAAGCTTCTCGATATTTGCGCCACTTGTGGTGCCGTGCCACCCTTTGAGCAGGGGCAAAGTACGCATCACAGGAGGGAGTACTTGACTGCCTAGATTGACACCATTATCCAGTGGCGTATTCAACCCCACCAAGGTTTGCGGTGCAAAAAGTGCAATGAGATAGGTCGTAGGCGGTGCAGAGCCAAACACGCGCTCTAGTGTAGTGGGAAGCGTCACGCTTCGTTGAGCCATATCGGTGAGGGTTTGCGTCGAGGGCGTAGCGTGCGCCAACGCTAGTAATACAATAAATGCAATCCATTTTTTCATCTTTTATCCTTTGGGTGTAAATTCGTGTGCGATAGAGGCAAATGGGTAGCGTTTGGGAGTCTCGAAGGTGGTGCGTCGATTGATCATACGTATCGATAGCGCCTCTATCCAGTTCCAAAACTCCTCTAAATGTTGCGTGGGAAAAGCGATATCTTTGAGCGTCTTTTTGTAGAGCATCAGCCAAATATCACGCGCCTTTTCATCGATGAGAAAGCGAAAATGGCGCTCTCGAAGGGCAGGATGACCATATTGGGTGCTGAAATCTTGCGCTCCACCCAACGCCTCGATAAAAAACTCGGCGGTCTTATGGGTCACATGCGCAAAAACTGCATCATCGGACGGGAAGAGTTCACCAATGGCACTCTTGCGCAGTAGCGTGTGATGGTGTACGACCATCGCTTCGATAGCTTGGGCGCCCATCGTGGCAAAAATTTTGTTCGAGGGAAAAGGCACCTCTGGGAAAACGAAATCGACCTTGGCATCGGTCATACGAATCTCTGCACCCGCCTTTTCAAAAGGGGCTTGCACATTGCAATGGAACCCCTCGATAGTATCTTCTTGCATCCTAAACTCCTTGGTTTTGAAATGGTTTTTTCGATATAAAGCAAAATATACAACGGTCAAAAGCATAGCGCAAATGTGGGTCGTTATATACTTGAATATACTAGGAATTTTGCTTAATTTTTGAGCACTTTATCGATATGTACTTAAGGTTTATAGCGATACAATTTCCGACCTTCGAAGGAGTCACGATGAAAATCGATTCAGCAATTAGTTTCACCCAAGACAACAAAGCCGTCTTGCTCGAAAAACGTATCCGCTTGTTGGAGCTGATTGAGCAGTATGGCTCACTCTCCAAAGCAGCCAAAGAGGTGCCATTGAGTTACAAAGCGGCATGGGACGCCATCGACGCTATGAATAACCTCGCAGGCGAACCTCTGGTCATTGGCACCACAGGCGGCAGTGGCGGTGGAGGCAGTATGTTGAGCGCTTACGGCAAAGAGGTGTTGCACACCTATCGCGTCGTAGCGGCAAAACATCAGCAGTTTCTAGCCTCCCTCAACGAGACCTTGGGCGCCTCACCCAACCTCGACAAAAACCTCGCAACTATCCAAAGGATTAGTATGAAACTCAGCGCACGCAACCAGCTCGCCTGTAGCGTCACAGACATCAAAGTCGGTGCCGTCAACAGCGAAATCGTCCTTCAAACCCGCAGTGGCACACGCCTCGTATCTATCATCACCAACGACAGCGTAGAGCGCTTGAGCCTCAAAAAGGGCAGTGACGTCATCGCTATTTTCAAAGCCAATGCCGTCCTCATAGCCAAAGATAGCACAATGAAAATCAGCGCACGCAACCAACTCTCAGGCAAAATCGTCGCCCTCACCCAAGGTAGCGTCAATGCCGAACTCACCGTCTCCGTAGGCGATGACAGCGTCACCGCAAGCATCACGCTCGATGCCCTCAACGAACTCTCGCTCGCCACAGGCGATAGCGTCACCGCTATTATCAAAGCAAGCTCTATCATATTAGGAGTATAAATCATGAAAAAAATTCTCTTCGTTGCCCTCTTGTCACTTACCACTTTTGTCCATGCCGAGACTATCAAAGTCTTCGCGGCTTCCAGCACCAAGCTCGCTATGACCGATATCGTAGGAGCTTACAAAAAAGCGCACCCAACAGATGAGATTCTCATCACCTTCTCTGCCACAGGCAAAGCATATGCACAATTCTCCAACGGGTTTGAGTATGACCTCTTCATGGCGGCAGATACCACCTACCCTGCCAAAATCGTCGCGGATGGTATGGCACTTGGGGCACCCAAAGTCTATGCCAACGGTGTTATCGCGCTTTATAGCAGTGATGCACAAGTAGTGCAAAAAGGCTTAGAGGGCTTAGTAGACTCCAATGTTAAACATATCTCGATTGCCAACCCCAAAGTCGCACCCTATGGCGTAGCGGCACTCTCCATCCTCGAAGCCGCCAAGCTCAAAACTTCACTCGAGAGCAAACTCGTCCTAGGTGACAACATCGCGCAAAGCGTACAGTTCGTCGATAGTGGCGCTGCAGAGGCGGGTCTCGTCGCCTTTTCACTCATCAAATCAACCAAGCCTGCTACACATTATGTGCTTGTAGATACAGCGCTCTACACGCCCTTGGCACAAGCGTATGTTTTGACAAAACACGCCAAAGGCAAAAAATTAGCCTCCGATTTCGCCGCCTTTGTAGGTAGCGATGCAAGCAAAAAAATCTTCGAAACGTATGGCTTTTTGGCTCCATGAATAGCCTACGCGCCACCGTCGATGCGGTTCGTACCGTCGATGCCCTTAGCATCGTCTACGCTTCGCATAGCACGATGAAACTCCAATCGATGCTCTTGGATGTAGACCCAACTGTACGCATCGGCGCAAGCGTCGAGCTACTCTTCAAAGAGAACGAGGTTTTACTAGCCTCCATCGATTCACGCTTAAGCGCTCGTAACGCCTTTGTAGGGCGTATCGTCGATGCCCACATCGGAATACTGTTAGCCAGTGTCACTATCACCGCAGGCGATACTACCATCACGAGTATCGTCACGCGCGACGCATGGGAGTATCTCGATTTGGCTATCGACCAAGAGGTGCAGTGGTGCATCAAATCCAACGAAGTGAGCCTACGCCTATGCTAGAAGCCTCCTTTTTCCAGACGATGCTACTCACCTTTGAGCTAGCAGGCATTGTGACGCTGATTTTGCTCTCGATTGGCATACCGCTAGGCTACTATCTCTCGCAAACGCGCTCACGCCTCAAGCCCGCACTCGAAGCTATCGTATCGATGCCATTGGTGCTTCCGCCGTCGGTATTGGGCTTTTATCTGCTTCTAGCCTTTAGCCCCAAAAACGCTTTTGGGGCGTGGCTCGATAGCACCTTTGACCTGCGGCTCGTCTTTAGCTTCGAGGGGCTTATCGTGGCGAGCGTCATTTTCAGCCTCCCTTTTATGGTGCACCCTATCCAAAGCGGCTTTACGGCGCTACCTCCTAGTCTCAAAGAGGCAGCCTACACACTGGGCAAAACGCCCTTGCAGACGCTCTGGAAAGTGCTCCTGCCCAATATCAAGCCCTCACTGCTCACAGGTATGGTCATCACCTTTGCCCACACGGTGGGAGAGTTTGGCGTGGTGCTCATGATAGGGGGCAATATCGCTGGAGAGACGCGCGTGGCAAGTATCGCCATCTACGACGAGGTCGAGGCACTCAATTATGACCTAGCCAACCAATACGCCTTTACACTCTTCGTCATCTCGTTTGCAATTTTGCTTTTCGTCTACGCGGTCAACAAATCGATGGTCAAGAGCGAGTTCAAATGATAACCATCAACATTACCAAGCCCCTACACACCGCAGATGGCACTATCGAACTACATGTAGAGCGTCAAATAACCGATGGCGATTTTCTCACGCTCTTTGGCAAAAGTGGCAGTGGCAAGACGACGCTATTGCGCATCATCGCAGGGCTAGAAACCCCCAAGAGTGGTCGCATCGAGGTCGATGGCGAGGTATGGTTTGACAGCGAAAAAAACATCAATCTCCCGCCCCAAAAGCGCAATGTCGGCTTCGTCTTCCAAGACTACGCGCTTTTCCCTCACATGAGCGTGCGTCAAAACCTCGAATTTGCCCTCAAAAACCCTCAAGAACGCGCAAAAGTAGAGGAAATTCTCTCGATAATGGAGATAACCAATCTAGCGCAGATGAAACCAGCGCACCTCAGCGGTGGACAAAAACAACGCGTCGCCGTCGCACGTGCCATGGTGAGTAGTCCCAAAATGCTCCTGCTGGATGAACCGCTCTCTGCACTTGACCACGCCATGCGTCTCAAACTCCAAGACGAGCTACACGCCCTGCATCAGCGCTTTGGGATTACCTCGGTATTGGTGAGTCACGACATGAGCGAGGTCTTTCGTCTCTCCAACCGCGTCTGGAAAATCGCCCTTGGTGCTATCACAGATGATGGCACACCCAGCGCAGTCTTCGCAGGGCAAAACATCAGTGGCAAATTCAAAATCGTAGGCGAAGTGCTCTCGATACAAAAAAGCGATATTTTGTATATCGTGGAGGTGTTGGCGCACAATGAAATCCTCAAAGTCACCGCACTAAAGCACGAAATAGAAAACTTGCGCATCGGTGACAAGCTCCTCTTGTCAAGCAAAGCGTTCAATCCCATACTCACCAAACTCTAGGAGATTTTCATGCCCTACCTCATCGATGACACACGCTTTTTGGACCGCACCACACATGGATTGGGCATAGGTGCGAAGCGTGGACGGATGCACTTTCGCGCACGTGGAGCGATGACGCTGTGTGGCATGGCGCATGTCGAGGCGATGTTGCGCGCTAGCGATGTCACCTACGCCCTCTATGCACACGATGGTGATACCCTAGCGCCAGATGCACCTATAGCGCTCATAGAAGGGAGCGCCCAAGCCCTCCATGCACTCTGGAAAAGCGCCCAAAATATGTTGGAGTACCAAAGCGGCATTGCCACCTACACACGTGCGATGGTCGATACGGCACGTGCGCACACGCCACACCATTGCGCCATAGCTACCACGCGCAAACACTACCCCGCCGCCAAAGAGCTGATGCTAGAGGCGGTGGTGTGCGGTGGAGGATTGCCTCATCGATTGGGGCTTTTTGATTCGGTGCTGGTTTTTGAGCAACATTGGGCATTTTTGCCTACGCTAGAGGCACAAAAGGAGGCATTTTTGCGCCTCAAAACCACCCACCTAGAGCACAAAATCGCCATCGAAGCCGCCTCCTACGACGAAGCGCTACGCTATGCGCAATGGGGTGCGGATATTTTGCAGTGTGAGAAAAGTAGCCCTGAAATGCTTCGTACTTGCGTCGCACTCAAAGCGCAATTTCCACATCTGCTCCTCAGTGCCACAGGAGGTGTCACCCTCCAAAACATCGCCACCATCGCCCAAACAGGCGTCGATTTTGTCGTCACTAGCGCACCCTACCACGCCAACCCTGTCGATATTGCGGTGACGATGGAGGCGCTTGGCATGTTATAATCCCCCATCCCACCCAAGGAGAATCTATGCACACCTTGAGCCTCAACATAGAAGATAGTTTTTTCCCTCATTTCAAGGCGATGCTCGATGCATTGGCAAAAGAGCACAAAATCGAGATTATCGAAGAGTATGACTACGAGAACCACTACCCGCAAAGTGTCGTCGTCAACAGCATCGAAGAGGTCAGACTACGCGCTCAAAATGCACTAGAGCGCGTCAATGCAGGAGAATTTGTCACCTCCCAAGAGTATGAGGCACGCATAGAAAAAGCTATCGCTCAGTACAAAACAGATAGTTCTAGCTTTATAGATGAAGCGCACTATGCCGAGCATGTCGCCACATTGAAAGAAACGCTCACCAAAAAATATGCGCATCATTAGAAGTCCAAAATACACGCGCCCATCCACCACGAAAAACACAAACTTCCACTTCATACAATAAAAAGCGACTCCCCACTATACTCACCGCATTTGAAATTCATTTCTAGGATGCTTATCATGGTGCTTGCGTATTTCAATAAAACCAAAGGCACCACTCGCTATCCTACCGCCAACACACCTCCTCCACCTCTTCACAATGTGCCAAAGAGGGGGTTTTCTGCATGAGTCCTCTTCACGAACAACTTCAAGAGTTAAAAAACCAAAACAACCTCTATACAAAAGAACATAAGAGCTTCCAAGAACAGCTTGAAAAATTACTGAATCGTCATCTCATCGTCCCCAATCACTCCTACGCTCTTTCCAAACTAGAACATATCAACTACTACCGCTTAAGTGCCTATTTTTTGCCCTATCAATACCCCAAAGAGTCCCAAAACACAAATCTGTTTCTGCCCAATACTACTTTTGAAAACATCATCAAACTTTACTATTTCGATACCGAACTGAGAAAAATCCTTTTTGAGGCTATCGAGGCAATAGAGATTTACCTGCGAACTCAAATTGCCTACTATCACTCCCAAAAATATGGAGCATTTGGGTATCTCGACATCCAAACTTTGCGCCCAAACTACCAAAAAGAGTTTGACGCACTCCACCAAGACATCATCGAAGAAAAAGAGCGTTCCAAAGAGGTGTTTATCAAGCACTTTCAAGATAAATACAACGCGGCAGATTTGCCTATTTGGAGTGTGGTCGAGATTCTCTCTTTTGGGTCACTTTCAAAACTTTTCATGCTATTGCAAGAGAGCGAACAAAACAAAGTCATAGCCAAAATGGGCAACATCAACAAGGTGATTTTTGTCAAATGGTTCAAAGCCCTCTCAAGTGTGAGAAATGCCTGCGCGCACCATAGCAGGCTTTGGAATAAGACCTTGGGCGTAGGGTTTGAAGTACCTCGCAACAATCCTACATTTGCACCCCTCTCCCCTAGTACAAAAAAAGTTTTTTTCGCGCTCAGCGTCATCGAGTATATCTTGGCGCGCATCGGTGAGGATGAAATCGATTTCAAGAATAAAGTCAAACAACTGCTTCAAAAATACCCTCACGTCGATAAAGAGGCAATGGGACTTGTAGAGGGATGGGAGGACTTGGAGATATGGAGGTAGTTTTGCCTTCAATAGCATCATCGATAGTTTCACCACGAAAAACACAAACTTCCACTTCATACAATAAAAAGCGACTCCTCACTATACTCACCCCATAAAAACTCACCGCTAGGATTTCCCATGAAAAAACTGCTACTGCTGTTGCTTTTGGTGCTCACGGCTGATGCTCAAATCAAGACCTACACCAAGACCGTCAAACAAACCTTCGGTGGAGCACAAACCCCCGATGATGCACGCCTAAGCGCTATCAAAAAAGCCGAGGCAGACATCGCACGTGAAGCAGGTGAATATATCCGCACCACGACCGTCGTGCAAAATGCCAAAATCACCTATGATGAGATTACCGCTATCTCTGCTACTATCCTCAAAAGCACCGTCCTAGAGGAGAAGCCCTACACCGAGGGCGCTAGCTTCGGTCTAGCCATCACACTACAAGCCTCCCTCGATACCGATACTCTCGATGCGCAAATAGACAAAATCCTGCATGCAGAAAATAGCCTAGCCACGGTCAAAGAGCTACAAAAACAAAATCAAGAACTCCTCGCCAAGCTAGAAGCTCTCGAAAAACAAAACAAACAAGCCAAAACCGAAGCGCAAAAAGAGGCGGTCAAAACAGGCTTCGCAGCCGCGCAAGAGAGTGCCACAGCTATAGAGTGGTTCCAAAAAGGTTATGAGGCTTCCATGGCAAAACAATGGGAAGAAGCTATCGCCAACTACTCTAAAGCCATACAAATTGACCCAAGCCTTGCCGATGCCTACAACAATCGAGGGCTTGAGTACGCCAATCTCAAACAATATGACCGTGCCATCGCCAACTACGATAAGGCAATCCAAATCGACCCCAATTATGCCAAAGCCTACAGCAATCGAGGACTTGCGTATGCCCATCTAAAACAATACGACCGTGCCATCGCCAACTACGATAAGGCAATCCAAATCGACCCCAATTATGCCTATGCCTACAACAATCGAGGAATTACGTATGCCGAGCTGAAACAATACGACCGTGCCATTGCCGACTACGATAAGGCAATCCAAATCGATCCCAACTTAGCCACCGCCTACTACAATCGAGGAATTACGTATGCCGAGCTGAAACAATACGACCGTGCGATTGCTAACTACTCTCAGGGAATCCAAATCGACCCTAATCATGCCAATGCCTACTCTGGTCGAGGGAATGCGTATGTTCATTTAAAACAGTACGACCGAGCCATTGCCGACTACGATAAGGCAATCCAAATCGATCCCAATTCTCCCGATGCCTACAACAATCGAGGACTTGCGTATGCCGAGCTGAAACAATACGACCGTGCCATCGCTGACTACGATAAAGCCATCCGAATTGACCCCAATTATGCCACCGCCTACTACAATCGAGGAATTACGTATGCCGATCTAAAACAATACGACCGTGCCATTGCCGACTACTCTCAGACACTCCAAATCGATCCTAACTATGCCGATGCCTACTACAATCGAGGAGTTGCGTATGCCAATCTAAAACAATATGACCGTGCGATTGAGAACTGGTCTAAGGCACTCCGAATTGACCCCAATTATGCCACCGCCTACTACAATCGAGGGTATGCATATTACCTTCAAAGTAACCAAATAATGGCAACACATGATGCACAAAAAGCCTGCGAATTAGGGAAATGCACATTAATAAATATGTTACGCAAAGAAGGAATGCTGCGTGATTAAAACTCTACTCATTGTGCTCTACAGCTCGCTACTCATAGCCTCTGATAGCCTCCCAGAGTGGGTGCTCTCACCACAATATGGCGCTGTAGGCAGTGGCACGAGTGAGCGCATGGCGCTCTTGCAAGCCAAAGCAGAGCTTGCCCGTCAAAAACGCCTACACATCACCAGCGAAGCGATACGAAACGACTCTGATTTCTCCACCCATAGCACCCAACGCGCCAATGAAAAAATCTATACCACCATCGTCAAGGAGCAATTCATCGATGATGATGGCACCGTCTATGTATGGGTAGTGGAGGAATAAGCCAATGGAATTAGTCTATTTGTGGGTCGAAAAATATAAAAATATCCATCATCAGGGATTTAATTTCAGTCCTAAATTTTTGGTGGATTTTCAACCAACGCTTGACAAGGATGGAAAAGTTGTTGGCGGGGATCTTGATATACAACCAAAAGAGCACATTGAAAACTTTTTTGGGAAAAATATTAATGTCACGGCGATTGTCGGTGAGAATGGAAGTGGGAAGAGTAGTGTTTTTGAATTAATAAGTGAATTAGACAGCCCTTTCTCTAGTGATTACACAATTATTTTTATTCTGAGAGAAAAAGAAGAAAATTTTTTGTATTCTAAAAATATAAATGAAAACATAAATACAAATTTAGAAGAAAAAAAGCTTGATACTAATTACAATAAAGCATCGATAAGTTTAGGACTAGATATTGCGTACATGTCTTTATCATCTTTCCTTGGCAATATTGATAAACTTTACAACAATATCAATGATAAAAGTTTACTAGCAAGCATTTTTAACTATGTAAATAATCATGAGAATAAATCATTTGATTTTTTATCATTTTCATTATACATTCTTCCAAAAATTCCAGAATTATTAAATCAAGAATACATAAAAAAAGCGTTTAATTTTCAAGGAAAACCTAAATACTTTAAGTTTAAAATAAAATCAAATGTGAAAGATTATTTCTCTGATTTCTTTAAAGAAAAAATAAATGAATTTGGTGAAGCTGAGATTATAAATAACAATTCTATTTATTACATAGATATTAACAATCATAGTGCTCTTGAAATAATTAAAGAATTAAATACAATGATTGAATATGAAAAACAAAAATTTAAAGAAGAAAACAATGAAATAGAAAGCAACCTGAATGAGGATGAGAAGAACGGTTTATTGCCTGAATTTCCGAAGCGAGTAAAAACGCAATATGATGTGGACATAGAAGCCGTCTACAAGATGCCTTACGGAAATGTATCTGATGATGAAAGTATTCAATCAAAGATCAATCGCATGACAAATAGTAGAATTAATACTAATAGAAAGAAAATTGCTCGAAATAATGAAATAATAAATAATTTAGGAAGCATTGATTTTATCTTAACGCAAGACAAAAATGGCAATATATTTTACTTTAGTTCAGGTGAATTATCATTACTTTTTTATATTGACAAATTGTTAGCTATCAGTAAAAATAAAAATGATTTAACTTTCTTAATAGATGAGATTGAGCTATATATGCATCCATTTTGGCAGAAGAAATTTATGCTTTTATTAAACAAAATATTCAATAATAATGATTACAAAAGACAACTTATTATCTCAACACATTCCCCGTTCATCCTATCCGACCTACCAAAAGAAAACGTTATTTTCTTAGAAAAAGGCAAACAAGTTTATCCTTTTGAAAATATGCAAACTTTTGGTGCCAATATCCACACTCTGCTTTCTCATGGATTTTTTATGCGCGATGGACTTATGGGTGAGTTTGCAAAAAGTAAAATCAATGAAATTATCGAGTTTCATACGCAAGTCGAAAAAGAGACAAAAGATTTTACTGATTTACTAGCTCAATACGAAAATAAAAAAACACAATTTTTGCATATTCAAAGCATTATTGGCGAAGAGTATCTAAAACAAGTAATCAAAAATCATCTCGTCGAGATAGAAAAAATCCTACTTGGCAAAGATGAAGCAAAAAATGCTGAAATAGCACGAGTCAAAGCATATTTAGAAAGTTTGGAAAAATGATTAAACTTCCCTATCAACAGAATTTGGCAGATGATTACTATGCTTTATTCGCTAAGTTAAGAATTAAAAGCGATTCTTTTGAATCGTATTACAATACTTATCTCAAATCAAAGCTAAATGACTATACTCTAAAAGATATTGTGTGTGGAGATTTTGAGAAATTAGAAGATATAAAAAAATCTGTTGGTTCAAAGTTTTCTAGTAAAAGTAATGTTGTAAAAGAAGTTTTCAATTACGATAAATCAAAAGCAAAGATTTCAAAACTTCAGCCAAAAATAGCCAAATTTTTTGAAGACAATATTGAAGTCCATACCTGCTATTTTTGCAATATTGAGTTTATCAATAAATTTAGTACGTCTAAAAAAACAAAAAATGGGTTTACATTAGACCATTTCATTGACAAGGGTAAGTATCCCTATTTGGCATTGAGTTTGTATAATCTAGTCCCATCGTGTTATGTTTGTAATTCTAAGATTAAAGGCACTCAGTCAATCGCAGGAGTAGCACCGACGAGTCAAGAGTTTGATTTTGATGACAAAGTAAAGTTTAAAACCTTTATGTCAAATCCAAATTTATTTGTTAATGAAGAGACGGATATAGAACTCTTTTTGAAAGAGGATTTTTCGGATAAATACCAACATTATCTCCAAGTCTTGGAACTCGACGGTAGATACGATTATCATAAATACAAAGTCATCGAGATGATTCAAAAGCGTCGAGACTATCCCGATAGTCGTATCAAAGAACTCGCGCAATTGACCCAAAAAACTGAAGAAGAGGTAAAACAAGATTTGTTTGGTGTATATCTCAAAGAGGATTTACACAAACGCCCTCTCTCCAAACTCATCAAGGACATCTCCGAAGAGTTAGGACTCCTATAATTAAAACCTCCCCTCCATAGGTATCTCTAGGAGCAAAAAATCACTTCCCTCATGCGCTTCTATCGATAGGCTCTCCTGCCCTGACAACCCCACCGCATCGCGTGCGTCTAGCACCTCACCTGCTACGCCAATGTGCCCCGCAATGACGAAAATATAAAATCCATTGCCACTGCTGTGGCGCGTGTAGCGCAGTGTGCGCGTCGCGTCAAAGGCACCGCGTGACACATAGGCATCCTGACCGATGACCATCACCCCATCACTAGCCACTGGTGCGACAAACGTATAGAGACGATTGGCATAGAGCGTGGGCAGAAGCGCCATCGATGCATAGGAGGGTGCGCCATCGCGTTGGCTAGGGCTTATCCAGATTTGCAGCCCTTTGGCGCTGTGAAAACGGCTGGGATTGGTCTCGGCATGTTCGATACCGCGCCCTGCACGCATGAGCTGTACCTCGCCTGCGCGTAACAGTCCGCTATTGCCCATCGTATCCTCGTGAAAAATCTCTCCCTCTAGCAGAATCGAGAGTATCTCCATATTTTTGTGGGGGTGTTTGGGCGTACCCGTCATCGAGAGCATCTCGAAGTCGTCGATGACGCGCAACGTCCCGTATCCCATATCCTCGACCCAATCGTAATCGTAGTAGTGAAAACTCTGGTGCATGTGCATCCAACCCTCATCGATACGCTTGCGCGCGTCGTGGCGTGTGAGGAGTTTGGGCAGTTGCGTATTGCCCCATAAAGTGGTGAACGCTAGGGCAAAGAGGGTGAGAAAATGGCGTTTGGAAAGCATCATGGACTCCTTTGGTGTAGCAATATAAGCGCATTGGACTTAAACTATTGCACCCACTACCCAAGAAAAACCTATCATTAGCTTAAAACAAAACAAAAGCATCAATTCACTATAATCCGCGAAAATTTGCTCTCTGCAGAGCACCATACAGGAACTACAATGCAAAAAATTCGTAACATCGCCGTCATTGCCCACGTCGACCACGGCAAAACGACACTTGTTGATGGATTGCTCAAGCAATCAGGTACATTTAGTAGCCATGAGCACGTCGATGAGCGCGCTATGGACAGCAACGATTTGGAGCGTGAGCGCGGTATTACGATTCTTTCGAAAAACACCGCTATTCGCTATAAAGATTACAAAATCAATATCATCGACACCCCAGGCCACGCCGACTTCGGGGGCGAGGTAGAGCGCGTACTCAAAATGGTCGACGGTGTTTTGGTACTGGTCGATGCCTACGAAGGTGTCATGCCTCAAACCAAATTCGTCGTCAAAAAGATGTTGGCACTAGGCAAAAAACCTATCGTCGTTATCAATAAAATTGACAAACCCTCTGCGGATCCAGAGCGCGTTGTCAATGAGGTCTTCGACCTCTTCGTCGCAATGGACGCTACCGAAGACCAACTCGACTTCCCTATCATCTATGCCGCTGCACGTAACGGTACGGCAAAAATGGATATGTCAGAGCCAGATGTCAATCTCGAGTGTATTTTCGAGACGATTTTGAACAAAGTCCCTGAACCTGTAGGCGACGCAGGCAATCCTGCACAAGCGCAAGTATTCACCCTCGACTACGACAACTACGTGGGCAAAATCGGTATCAGCCGTATCTTCAACGGTACTATCAAAAAAGGTGACAATATTTTGCTAGCCAAAGCGGACGGCGAAATGGTCAAAGGAAAAATCTCTAAACTTATCGGATTTCACGGTCTTACGCGTATGGAAATCCAAAGCGCAGAGGCAGGCGATATCGTCGCTATTGCGGGTATCGAGACTGTCGATGTGGGCGATACCATCTGTGACCCTAGCAAACCTATGCCACTTGACCCATTGCACATCGAAGAGCCTACCTTGACCGTCGTCTTTTCAGTCAATGATTCACCTTTGGCAGGTCAAGAGGGCAAACACGTCACCAGCAACAAACTACGTGAGCGTCTCGAAGCAGAGATGAAAACCAACGTCGCAATGCGCTACGAAACTATCGGCGAGGGTAAATTCAAAGTCTCTGGTCGTGGTGAGCTTCAAATCACGATTCTTGCAGAAAATATGCGCCGTGAGGGGTATGAGTTCGGTATCGGTCGTCCTGAGGTCATCGTCAAGGAGATCGAAGGTGTCAAATGTGAACCGTTCGAACACCTCGTCATCGATGCTCCTGAAGAGTTCAGCGGTACTGTTATCGAGCGCCTTGGCAAACGTAAAGCGGAGATGAAATCAATGCTACCTATGGGTGAAGGGTTCCAACGTATCGAGTTTGAAATTCCTGCACGTGGACTTATCGGTTTCCGTGGACAATTCCTCACTGATACCAAAGGCGAGGGTGTTATGAACCACTCTTTCTTGGATTTCCGTCCTTACAGCGGTAGCGTGGAGTCTCGCCAATACGGAGCGCTTATCTCTATGGAGAACGGTGTAGCACTTGCCTACTCTCTCTTCTCTCTCCAAGAGCGTGGGGCACTCTTCGTAGGGCCTCAAACCAAAGTCTACGAGGGGATGATCATCGGCGAACATAGCCGCTCAAACGACCTCTCCGTCAACCCTATCAAAGGTAAAGCACAATCGAACGTACGTTCAAGCGGTGCAGACGAAGCTATCAAACTCGTCCCACCTCGCGATATGAACCTCGAAAAAGCCTTAGAGTGGATCGAAGACGATGAGCTTTTGGAGATTACTCCTCTCTCTATTCGTATTCGCAAACGTTTCCTCACTGAAAACGAACGCAAACGCCACAGCCGCGGCTAAATCTTCTCCCCTCTATGCGAGGGGAAACTCCTACCTTTTCACTCTTTTTACGCTTCTTTACTTCTCTTATCCAATACTCTCTCGATAGACGACACGATTACGTCCTAATTCTTTTGCTTCATAGAGCGCTTCATCTGCTTTTTTGTAGATTTGCATCGATGCTGAGAGCGTCCTACCGTCGATACGTACCATACCGATGGAAGCTGTAAGCACATGCGTCTCTACCTCTTTAAAAGGGATAGCCAACGCCATAATGCCTTGACGCAACGCCTCTAGACGCGCTGGCGCAGAGGGGGTGTAGGCTTGACTCCACACGATACCAAACTCCTCTCCACCCAATCGATAGACCGCTTCACCTTCGTGATTGCTATGGCTTTTTAGGAGTTGTGCAACGCTACGTAGCACCTCATCTCCTTTGGGGTGACCATAGGCATCGTTGTAGCGTTTGAAGTGATCCACATCGACGATAGCGAAATAGAGTTCACCCTGCACGCGCAAGGTCTCTTCGATACGTGGGGCGAACTCTTTGGAGAAGGCGTAGCGGTTTTTGATACCTGTCAGAGCATCGATCAAAATATCGTGTTCGAGTTGCTCTTTGCTTTGGACAATCGACTGTATACGATAGACCATCGCAAACGAAAAGACCAACAACTCAATAAGCACCCCTATCGTATTGGCGTGCGCCACAAAGAGCGAATAGGGCAAAAACCCAAAAAAGCCCAACGCCCACACCGTGTAGAGTGAAATATTAGGGAGCCATCCGATGATATAAAAGCGCGCCCAAATATTACTGCTACCCAATGCTACAAGTGCAGGCATCGCCACGATGAAGGGGATAAGTGCCGCGGAATAGACCCCTAGCTCCATCATCAAGGCATAGGGAGCTATCCATGAGAGCAGTGCCATGACGCCATAAAAAAGCGCGGCAAAACGCAACACTCTATTCCACTGCATTGCGCTGTTTTTGGTCTGCAAAAACTCATTGGCAAAGTAGACCATAAAGCCTAGATACCCCATGAGGAAAAAGTTGTAGCTTCGCTCATTCAACCACAGCGCATCGCTCCAAAAATAGTGCAATCCAAAGCCCTGCACACTAAAGGTCATCATCCCAAAGAAGAGAATATAGAGCGCATAGATACCGTAGAGGCGGTCACGTGTATAGAGAAAATAGAAGAGATTGTAGAGTGCCATGAGGACGAAAACCCCAAAGACAAATCCGTAGAGCAGCATCGTGTCACGGTCTTGTTTGGCAAAGAGCGCTTGCTCGACCAAATAGAGTGGCACTTGCATCGCATCCAAGCTCTCCAACGCAACGTAGATACGGTTCTCACCGCTCGAGAGTGGCACTTCAAAGAGCAAATCTTTGTGGTCGATACTACGCGCTTGTCGCAAATAGTGGTCACCTGCTTGTTGCGTCGTCATCGTACCGTCGGGGCGGATATGGTAGAGCTGAACGCGGTCGAGCCACGAAGTAGGAATATGCAATACATAAGGTTGGAGGGAGAGGGTGGTGTTGATGACATCGAGCTTGAGCCAGTAGCGCGTATGAGAGAAGTGAAAATAGAGAAAGCCCGCTTGGTTGGGCGCAAAATCGAGTGCACCTTGACGCACGGCATCGATAGTAAAAGTGCCTGCTTCATCTGTGGCAATCTCTACGTGTGAGCTAATATCCATCGAAAGAGGCGCATGTCCTACACTCACAGGCATGGCATATACGCCAAGCTGTAGCGCAAACAAAAGGGGTACGCTTCGCAAAAAAAGGGTGAAACATCGCATAGGTTCTCTTCCTTGGCTGAGCGTCTTGAGCTAAAAGCGGGCTGAACTTTCCGCGCTTTTACGAGGCAACGCCCCTGCTCACAGTTGGCTGATTTTACAATGGCTTTATGAAATCGAACCTTACACAAAACTTATCCTCGACCTATCTCACGCTCCCCTCTGTGCTCTATCGAGAGGCGTTTATCGAACCTCTCGAGGGGGCACACTACATAGCACACAATCCTCAACTCCTAGAGTCGATGCACCTAGCGTGGGATGAGGCACATATGGTGGCGCTGTGCAATGGCACCATCAAACCTCAAGGCATTGCAATGGCGTATGCAGGGCATCAGTTCGGCTATTTTGTGCCTCAACTAGGCGATGGTAGAGCGCTACACCTAGGGACGCATCGAGGCGTACACCTACAGATCAAAGGCGCTGGTCGTACCTATTTCTCGCGCAATGGCGATGGCAAAGCAGTCTTGCGCTCTAGTATTCGTGAATACTTAGCCTCCCAAGCGATGCTAGGGCTGGGCATTGCTAGCACCGATGCTCTGGCTCTCATAGGCTCTGTCCATCCCGTGCGCCGTGAAAGCATCGAGAGAGGCGCGATTGTGTTGCGTGCGGCTCGTAGCTGGATTCGCTTTGGTAGTTTCGAGTACCTCAATGCACATGGGCACCCAGAGGTGATGCGCACTCTTGCTCGCAGAGTCATAGAGGAGAGCTACCCTCATCTATTAGAGAGTAGCGACCCCTACTACGCCCTGCTCGATGCCATTATCGAGCGTACGGCACTCATGATAGCGCAGTGGCAGGGAGTGGGATTTGTGCATGGGGTGATGAACACCGACAATTTCTCTATCGCAGGTGACACCATCGACTATGGACCCTACGCCTTTATGGATGGATTTGACAAAAATTATGTCTGCAATCACACCGATACCGAGGGTCGATACAGCTACGCCAATCAGCCTATGGTGGCGCAGTGGAACATCGATAAACTCGCCATTGCCCTCTCACCACTCCTAGAGTACAGCCGTGGGCAGACCCTCGCTCGAAGCTTCATGCCGCGCTTCCACACGATGTACGAGACCGTCATGCGTGCCAAGCTGGGCTTGGAGATAGCGCACGAAGAGGATGGCGCATTGGTGCGATGGCTCTTGGGGATTTTGCACAAAGAGCGCATCGATTGGAACGTCTTTTGGTATCGATTGTCCCACTATGCGGGCGATAGAAGCGCACTCATGGAGATTGTCATCGACCGCGAAGCGTTGGGTGCGTGGATGGATAGCTACGATGTACGCCTCACGCTCGAATCTCGCCCACCTCAAGAACGCCTAGCGGCGATGCAAAAAACCAATCCCAAATATATCCTCAAAAATTATATGCTCCAAGAGGTTATCGATGCCGCTACGCAAGGAGATTTCTCACTCGTGTGGCAACTCCAAGCCCTCGCCCAACGCCCCTTCGATGCGCACCCTGACATGGAGCGCTACGCCCACCCTACGCCACTGGAATATCGCCATTTTGAGTTGTCATGCTCTTCCTAAAAGGGTAAGATTCATTAATTTCTTTTTCTTATACTTTTGGGCATTTCATCCCCCAATATAGGAGTCTTCATGTCCAAGCTCATTTTCACTCTGCTCTTAGCGCTCTCCGCAATGTGGGGTGCCGCCTACGAAAAATCACTCTCTACCCAAGGTGTCGCACTTACCCTCACAAGCGCCCAACCCTTGGTCGTAGGCAATAATACCTTCCACCTCGCCTTTGCCAATGCGCAAAATATCCAAGAGGTAAGTATCAAAGCCTTCATGCCTGAGATGCCTGGTATGCCCTACATGGAGGATGTCGTCACCGCTATGCCCAAGGCAGGCAGCTTCACAAGCGTCGTCAACTTCTCGATGGGTGGCACGTGGCAGTTGCATATTTTTGTCACACTCAAAGAGGGCAAAAAAGTGCGCCTCAAAACCGCTATCCATCTCTAATGTATCGCCTTATTGTTGCGCTAGGGCTTGCAGGATTACTGCAGGGTATGACCTTGGAGGAGATTATCACTCACGCCAAAGCGCACAATCCAGCCTTGAAAGCCCAAACCCTCACGCGCGACAAATCGACCCTAGCCCTACGCACAGCCACGCTTTGGAGTGACCCTACCCTCTCGATAGGACTCAATGATATTCCTGTCGATGACCCTCTCAATCGTGGCGCAGAACCGATGCAGACCCAAACCCTCTCGCTCACCCAAGCACTCCCTGCATGGGGGCTTTTGGAGGCACAAAAGGCACTAGCCTCGCTGAACCAGAGACGCACCTCGCACGAATACGCCTCCCAAGAGCTGCAACTCATTCGCCAAATCAAACAAACAGCAGTGACGCTGTGGAAGATGGAATCGCTTTTGGCACTCACCCAAAGCTACAGCACTATCATCGACCAGCGTATCGCACTGGATGCCTCGAGCGCTTCGCAAAATGCTTCACATGCGGCAATGATGCGTTCACAACTCACCCTCTATAATCTCAAACGCTCCCAAATAGCGCTACACAATCGTATCGCGCCCCTCTTGGCAGAGCTAAAAGCGTATGCCAATATGGAGATATCCTCCCTGCAACTCTCCTTGCCTGCCCCTGTGATGATACCTAAGCCGACGCTGAGTGACAATCCAGAGTTGCAAAAGAGTGCGACCCTGACCCAAAGCGCCCAAGCCAAACGCGCCTTGGCACAAGCCCAAGCACAAATGCAACCCTTCGTGCAAGCCTCCTACAACCAGCGCCAAAATTTTAGTGACTATCTCTCTGTCGCATTGGGTGCCAAAATCCCGCTCTATGGTGCGCAAGAGGATGCTATCGAGCAAAGCACCCTCGATATTGCCATCGCCCAAGCCAACCAAACTTCGCTCTCCAATAGCCAACAAGCACAGCTAGAGCGCTACTACAGTGCCATGCAGGAGCACGCCCAAAACTACGCGGTGTTGGTGCAGGAGAGTTTACCTACGTTGCAACACATGATTGAACTAGCAGGCGCTAGTATCAAAAACAGCGACTCTTTGATGCAGTATCTGCTACTGCTAGAGCAACAGTTCACCCTCAACCAAGAGCGTATCGAGCACATGGCGCAGTTTTATATCGAAAAAGCCTCTTTGGAGGCACTATTGAATAAGGAGCTTTAAGATGCGCCTACTGCTACTGCTCTTGCCTCTGCTGCTGTGGGGAGAGTCCATCCAACAGCGCTTTGGTGTGCCCACCCAAAAACCGCAACGCCTTCTTGCGGCACCTACGATGCACCTCTATGGTTATGCCAAAACGTTGGAGCAGGAGCATATCGATATTGCGCCTCGTTTTGGTGGCTTTGTCACCCAGTTATGGGCGAATGAGCGCTACATCGAGGTGAAAAAGGGCGACAAGCTTGCACTGATTTACAGCCCTGATGTTTTACAAGCCAAAGAGGATTACATCAATGCTTTGAATTTCCAAGATGGCAAGCATGACAGCATGATAGCCAACAGTTTGGAGAAGCTTCATCTGTTGGGTATCGACCCCAAAGAGATAACCGCCCTCTCCAAAAGCTCCAAAGCCTCTGCCTATACCACCCTCTACGCCCCCAAATCGGGCACGCTCTACGCCAAGACCATCAACGAAGGGAGCGCCTTCACCAAGGGTACTACGCTCTTTAGCATCGTCGATACACGTAGACTCTATGTCGATGTGGCAATTTTTGCTTCGCAATTAGCCCAAGCCCAAAAGCTCTCCACCTTCACCCTCACCCTACCCAACGGCACCAAGCGTACCGCGACACTGGACAAACTCCTGCCTATCGTCAACCCCAAAGAGGCAATTGCGACACTGCGTCTCCTTGTGGATAACAGCGACAGCGCACTCTTGGATGGAATGCTCGTGACGCTTGAAGCCAAACCCAAAGAACGTGAGGTACTCCTCATCCCACGCAGTGCCGCCATTCACAAAAAAGCGCAGTGGTACTGCTTCGTCGCAGGCGAATATGAGGGCGAATATGAACCACGCGCTATCGAACTAGCCCCTTTTGATGCGCAACACTATGAGGTGCTAGGGGGTATCGATGTCGATACGGCTATCGTCACCCATGCCCTTTTCATGCGTGATGCCGATGCCCAAATCAACGGTCTCTACCCATGATTGCTTCGCTCATACGCGGCTCGATTCGTCACCCTTTTGTGGTGCTTTTTGCGACGGTATTGGCGTTTTTTGGTTCGTGGTGGGCGATTTTGGAGACACCGTTGGATGTATTGCCCGATTTGTCTCCGCCCCAAGTCATCGTACAGCTGACTTGGGCAGGGCAAAGTGCCGACATCGTCGAGGAGCAGGCGACCTATGCAGTCGTCTCACAGCTCTTGACCCTGCCACGCTTGGAGACGGCACGCGGTTTTTCGAGCTATGAAAACGGTCTCATCTACCTCATCTTCGAGGAGGGAACCGATCTCTATTGGGCGCGTAGCCGTGTCCAAGAGAGCCTCAGTGCCATCGTCGCCAAACTCCCCAAAGAGGTAGCCGTCGCACTAGGACCCGATGCCTCTGGCGTGGGCTGGGTCTATGAATATACGCTTAGCAGTACCACCCAAACCCTCCAAGCGCTTCGCACCTACCAAGAGTACACATTGCGCAATGCGCTTTTGAGTGTGAGTGGCGTGAGCGACGTGGCTACCGTAGGGGGATTCGTCCCCAACTACCAAATTACGTTGGATAACTACCGCCTCATCGAGCACAATCTCTCTATAGGTCAGGTGGTGCAAGCACTCAAAGCCAACCACAACGACACAGGGGGCAAGCTTCTCCTAGAGAATGGGTTTGAGTGGATGATTCAAGCCAAAGGACGCGCCCAAACACCCCAAGATTTAAGCGCCATCGTCATCACCCAAAAGGGAGGCATCCCTCTCACGCTTGGCGATATAGGACGTGTCGAGAGTGTGCCCCAAAGCCGCAGAGGCACAGCCTATCTCGATGACCAAGGGCAAACCGTCGGCGGCATCGTCATGATGCGCTACGATGCCAACGCCTACGCTACTATCGAAGCTATCAAAGCCAAGCTTGCTACCCTCACGCGCGACGACATCACCCTCACAAGCGTCTATGACCGCTCTACCCTTATCGATGCGGCGATTGCGACACTCTCTACGACACTACTCGAAGAGAGCATTATCGTCCTCTTGGTCGTGGGGCTCTTTTTGTGGCATCTGCCCAGTGCTTTTATCGTGTTGGTGGTGTTGCCCCTCACGGTGGGAGTGACCTTTTTGATGATGAAACTCGCAGGGGTGGGGTCGAATATCATGAGCTTGGGCGGTATTGCCATCGCTATTGGTGCGATGGTCGATGCGGCAATTGTCCTCATCGAAAACAGCCACGCCAGACTGCATGAAGCAACTCTACGTTTGGGTAGAGTACCTACGCCCCAAGAGCGCACCGTACTCCTCATCGAAGCGACCCAAGAGGTGGGTCGTCCTATCTTTTTTGCCTTGATGGTGGTGGTACTCTCCTTTTTGCCCCTCTTTTTTCTCAACGGTCAAGAGGGTGCGCTCTTTGCCCCTTTAGCCTTTACCAAGAGCTTTGCCATGATTACGGGAGCCTTTTTGGCGATTACCTTGGTGCCTGTGCTTATCGCGTGGCTGGTCAAACCCGTAGCGCAAAAACCGCACAAAATAGGCGCGGCAATTGTACGTGGGTATGGGCATCTGTTACGTCGACTTATGGCGTGGCGCTATGGCGTTTTGGCTCTCACCATTGCATTTTTATTGGCGTTGGTACCGCTCTATCAGAGCCTCAAATGGGAGTTTATGCCGATGCTCGATGAGCAAAGCATCATGTATATGCCCGTCACCCCTTACGGTATCGGTATCGACCAAGCCCAAGCGCTTTTGGAGCAAACCAACAAAATTTTGATGCAATTTCCTGAAGTAGAGCACGTCTTTGGCAAGGCTGGACGCGCTAACACCGCCACCGACCCTGCACCGCTAGGGATGATAGAGAGCATCATCACACTCAAAAGCCGCGACCAATGGCGACCCAATATGACACCCCAAAAACTGCGTGATGCGATGGAAGAGGCGTTGCAAATCGGAGGATTGGTCAACTCATGGACCTACCCTATTCGTGGACGCATTGATATGTTGCTCAGCGGTATACGCACTCCTATTGGTATCAAACTTTATGGTGATGAGAGTGCCACGCTAGAGCACTACGCCAAGATAATAGAGGAGAAGCTACGCCAACTCGAGATGACCCAATCGGTCTTTGCCGACCAAGCCCAAGCGGGCTACTACCTCACACTAGACATCGATGAAAAAGCAGTAGCCGCCTATGGCACGACCAAAGAGGCAGTGCTCCAAATGGTACGCAACGGCATTGGCGGTGCCACCATCGACCAGCTCTACAGCGGTATCGAGCGCTACGATATTAGCGTGCGACTCGAAGAGCATCAGCGTGACTCTATTGAAGCCATACGTGCTTTGCCCCTCCAAACTGCCCGTGGTTTCGTCCCGCTAGAGGCGTTGGCACGTATCGATTATGAGACCAAAAGCTCCATCATCAAAACCGAAATGGGCAAACGTGTAAGCTACATCTACATCACGCCACGCGAGGGCATCACCGCCCAGAGCTACGTCCAAGCCGCCCAAGAGATAGTAGAGAGTATCACCCTCCCCCAAGGCACCTATTGGGCTTTCGCAGGTCAGAGTCAATACCTAGAGAGCGCGTGGAAGCAGATGCGTTGGGTGATTGGATTGGTCGTTGCGCTGACGCTTTTGCTCATCTATTGGGCGCTTTTGGACGGCTTGGCTACGCTCATTATCGCATCGACGCTTTGGGTGGCGATGGCAGGTGGCATTTTGCTCATCTATTGGCTAGATTTTGCGATGAGTATCGCAGTAGTAGTAGGATTTTTGGCACTCTTGGGGGTAGCGGCACAAGCGGCTATCGTGATGGTGATATTCATCAAAGAGCGTCTCGATACGATGCACGCTACGACACCATCTCAAAGGCAGGAGGCGATTATCGCAGGTGCCACTAGCAGACTACGTCCCAAACTCATGACCGTCGTGGCAATCATCGCGGGACTTGTACCTATTATGCTCTCGCACCAAGTGGGCAGTGAGGTGATGCAACGTATCGCAGCACCGATGATAGGCGGCGTTGCCACCTCTGCGCTTTTGAGCCTAATTCTTATCCCTGTCCTCTACGCTATCGCGCTAGAGTGGCGACATCGATAGTTTAGTCCCCTTTGACGCGGTTGCGTCCCCCTGCTTTTGCCGCATAGAGTGCTCTATCTGCACGCTCGATAAGGGCGTGTTCGGTATCGTCGTGCACATATTGCGCGATACCTAGCGAAACGGTCACGCGCCCTACGATACCAAAATCGAATGCCTGAACGGCCAATCGAAGCTTCTCAGCGCGCAGTTTTGCTCCTTTGATGTCGGTTTGGGGCATGATAATCAAAAACTCCTCACCGCCCCATCGACCCACGGTATCGCTCTCACGTCCGCCGTTGCGTAGAATAAGTGCAAGTTGTTTGAGCACCGTATCGCCTATTTGGTGTCCGTGCGTATCGTTGACCGATTTGAAGTGGTCGATGTCCAGCAAGATAATAGAGAGTGGCACGGTATAACGATGCGCTTGGGTAAGCTCATAGGCGAAGACCTCATCGAGTTTGAGTCGATTGTAGAGTCCCGTGAGCCGGTCGGTGATAGAGAGCTCCTCGACACGCTTGCGGTTGGTGATGTCTTGGCGGATAGAGGTGTAGCCCGTTTTTCGCCCCTCGTCGTCGTAGATAGGAGAGATGATAGCGTGTACCCAATAGGCGGTATCGTCTTTGGCGAGGTTCATCATCTCGCCCTCCCATGTCTCGTTGTTGGTGAGGTGTCGCCACATCGTCTCGTAAATTTCAGGTGCCATATCGGGGTGGCGTACAATTCGGTGATTGTGCCCGATAAGCTCTTCGGGGGTGTATTTGGACATGCGGCAAAAAGCTTTTGAGACCGCGGTAATAGTGCCTTCCAAATCGGTCGATGAGGTGTTGATATACTCATCGACCAGCCCCATATACTCCTTCATCTCACGCTCTAGACGTTTGGCTTGGGTGATATCCTTGGTCGCCAAAAGCATACGACCCTCATCGGGCATCAGCGCAATAGAGAGATTGACATAGATGCGCTCTCCCGTTTTGGTGCGGTACGATTTTTCTACATTTTCGATAGAGCGCTTGGAGAGCACCTCTTGGCGCAGTAGCGTATCTTTGGGTGCGTGTGTGACGGGTTCTAAATGCGTACAGCTCATCGAGAGTAGCTCTTGGGTGGAGTAGCCCACCATCGAGCGATAAGCGGCATTCACATACAAAAATTTCCCCTCCAAATCGATAATAGCTATACCATCTTTGGTGGTGCTCAAAATCGTCTCGAGTTCACGGTTGTGAATGGCCAGCTCTTGTTGCAGGCGCGTCGATTGGGTGACATCTTGGATAGTGCCTTGGGTGAAGATAGCGTTGCTTGCCTCATCGTAGGAAGTACGCCCATTTTCGATGACATACTTGATGCGTCCATCCGCCATGAGAAGTCGATGTTCGATGTGGTAGGGTTTGTGTGCTTTGATAGAGGTATCAAAAGCGTCATTGACCTTGTTCACATCGTCGGGGTGAATAGCGTGCAAAAAGCCCTCATAGGTAGGCAAAAATTTCGTAGCATCTATCTCGAAGATACGAAAGATTTCGTCGCTCCACTCCAGATGATTGTGCACCAAATCCAAGCTCCAGCTCCCTACTTTGGCGATGCGTTGGGCTTCATTGAGGCGTTGTGTGGATTCGACGAGACGATATTGCGTCTCCTCCTCTTGGGTATTGTCGATGATGTAGCCTACGTAGTGGGTAATGGCACCGCTCTCGCCACGGACAATGACAGTGGTATCTTTGATCCATCGATACTCCCCATCCCCATGCAGTAAACGATAGGGCGCATGCTCAAAAGTGCGTGAGGTTTTGCCACCGTGCTCGATGACCTCTTGGGTGACACGTGCCAAATCGTCGGGGTGTACTAGCTTGGCATAGACAGCGCGACCCTCTACAAAATCCTCACACGTATACCCCAAAATGCGCTTGACATTGCCTGACACCGCATCGACGCTCCATTGTGCATCGTTGCGCCAAATAAACACCACCACAGGACCTTGAGCGAAGAGCTCACTGTGCATAATGCCGTAATAATCTTCACGAAGCATGTTACCCCTTTACATTGTCACAATCATTGTAACACATTGGCATAATTTTGCGCCAAGTGATAATAAGCTGGCAACATCCATGCGTAGGGCAATATATCTTGCTGGGGCGGGTCGATACGTCCCAAATAGCGTGCTGTTCCATGATGCACAAAACTCGCAGGCATCGATTGTAATGTTTGCAGCGCCATGCCCAATGCTCCCATCTGCTCCGTATCGACCCCCGACAAGAGGTGCTGTATCACCTCGATATTGCGCGACTCCCATGTAGGCACGGGGTCGAGGATATGGACATAGCGTCGATGCTCAAGCCGCTTCATCCCCTCCACAAAAGCACTGTTGCCTACGGCTTGCATCCCGAAGCTTGCGACCTCGACCGCTTGACCTCTTTGGTACGCCAATGCGCCAAGCAGTAGTCCCACGCCACCCCCTAGACTATGCCCTGTGATAATGAGTCTGTGATGTTTGGGCAGATGGGGCAAAATCGCTTGGGCGATATGCAAATACCCTGCATGTACTTGCGCATTTGCGATTGCCCCAAAAGGGGCGGTTTGGTTTTGGGCGTTGGTGTGCCAATTCTCCAAGGAGTAGCTACCGCGTATGGCGACGATAGTCATAGTGTCGTAAGAGAGTAGCATCACAGGGACACCCTCGATAAGGTGTGCGGATACGCTGTAGCCTTGGGCATTGTAGTAGGAGCTGTTGTAGTTGGGCAGATACATATCAGCTGACAATCGCGCCAAAAATCTATCTTCTACAGCCCATGCCACGTTCACAACGAAGCTCAAAATCACTATGAAATGCATCCACCCTCTACGCATCGAACTCTCCCACTTTTAGCTAGGAGTTAATGCTACAATAACACCCATTAAAACAGTGAGCTTGCCCGTGCCCTTTGTCGTAGAACACTTCACCCTCGATACCCCACAAAAAGCTTTTCTCTTCTTGATGCGCACTTTTAATATCACCCAAAAAGAGGCGCAACGTCTCATCGCACGCGGACGGCTCTTCGTCGATGAGGTGCCTATGACGCACACCGCAGGCGTAGTGCAGGGCAGTTTCAAAGTCGTGCGCTTTGTCCCTGATACCCAAAACAATCCCCCTATTTTTCGCAACGACGATTTCGCCGTCTTCGAAAAACCTAGCGGCATTCTCGTACACCCTAGCAACCGTCACACGCCCTACTCGCTCATCGATGAGGTTAAATTTCATCTGGGTGCCAATGCCAATATCACCCACCGTATCGACCAAGAAACAAGCGGATTGGTACTTGCGAGCTGTCATAAAGAGAGTGAGATTGCGCTCAAAGGGGCTTTTGAGCATCGCCAAATCAAGAAGGAGTATTTGGCGCTGGTGCGTGGACGTATTGATGAACCTATGCTCATCGATGAGCCTATCGATAGACACCCCGACCAAGAGGCGATAGTCAAGGTGATGATGCGTGTCGATGCGGCGGGCAAAGTATCCCAAACCTACATTGCACCGCTGAAATATTTTCCCCATCTGAATATGACAATGGTGAGCGCCAATCCCAAGACGGGTCGTCAGCACCAAATACGCGTCCATTTAGCGCACATAGGACACGCTATCGTGGGTGACCCACTCTATGGCATACCGCTGGATATTGCGGCGCGTTTTTTGGAGCGTGAGCTTAGCCCGCAAGAGCGTCTGCACTACACCAAAGCGTCGCGTCTACTACTGCACGCAAATAGGCTCTATTTTCACTACAACGAAGCGCGTTTTGACATCGCTTCTACAGCTGATTTTGAGGCAGAGTGTTACGCGGCGTTGGCACTCTCTTCGACGACACCACCTACGTAACGCTCATATTTTTTGGGCTTGATTTTGGTGATATCGACCAAGATATAGCCATCCAAGCACTCTCCGAAATTGGCATCGATACCAAAATCGCTGAAACTTGCACCACCCACTTCACACAATTCACTGTACTGTTTATAGAGCGTAGGAATCGCTACATCGAAGTTTTTCAAATACTCTTTGAGAGTAATCAAATCTTTTTTATAGTCACTGCCATCGAAAATAAGCGATAACTCATCCTCGATTTGCGTCGTAATCGTATAGGACTCAAAGGCTTGGAAATAGTGTGTCGTAGCCCCAAAATAGTTGCGGTAGAAATAGACCAAAGCATCGCGTGCCGCTTTGGGGTAGTTGTTGGAGATAGAGACGGGTCCATACATATAACGCACTTCAGGGTGTTCGCGCAGATACGCCCCGATACCTTGCCATAGATAGTCAAGTGCGCGACTGCTCCAATATTTGGGCTGTACGAAGCTACGACCTAGCTCGATAGCGTTATCACCTACCTCGTCAAACGTAGATCGAATCGTACAGAGCTTGTTCATATAAAGCCCTCTGTTGCCGTGCATTAGGCGTATCATTTTGGCTTCACCGATACGGTAAGCACCTACGATTTCTAGTGCATCTTCGTCCCACAATACGATGTGTTTGTAGTAGCGGTCATAGGTGTCGATATCGCTCTTTTGTCCTGTGCCCTCGCCTACTTTGCGAAACGAAAATTCGCGCAGACGTCCAATCTCCTGCATCATCGAGGGAGACTTGTCGTATTCGAGCAGATAGATGCTCTTTTCGTCGCTGGTTTTGCCCAAACGTCGCGCCTCTTTTAGCTCTTGTTTGAGAAGTTGTCGCTGTTGGGGATGAGCGATACATTTTTGGGTCATAAAAATGGGGCTTTTGTGCTTACTAATGCGATAGAGATGCTTTTTGAAGAGCTTGGTATATTCACGTAGACTCATCGAGCGATTGTCAAACGCCTCTACGGGAATGAGTTCACCGATAGTCAGACCAATATCGCGGAAAGAGGGCTTGACCATCTCATGCGCCAAGAGCAATCCGCCCAGCGGTCGATAAATCCACGAGAGAAAATAAAAAAGCCAAGAGTTTTTGGCATCGATATAGACAGGCAAGATAGGCGATTTGGTCAGCTTCGCGATACGCAAAAAGCCGTTTTTCCACTTCTCATCTTTGATACCTGTCATGCTTGCGCGGCTCACCTCACCTGCAGGGAAAAATATCACCGCCTCTTCGTTCTCCAGCGCCTCTACGATTTGTCGATGGCTATCTTTGGAGACTTTGCCGTCCATATTGTTGACAGGGATAAGCAGTTCGCGTGTCGCATCGATTTGCATCAATATTTCATTCGCGATGATTTTGACCTTGCGGTCTTGACGCGCTTCACCAATGAGCTTGAGCATCACGAACGAATCCATACCACCCAGCGGATGATTGGAGACGACAATGACGCGCCCTATTGCGGGTATATTCTCTATTTCGCGGCTTTTGACCTCGTAAGAGACATTTTTCTCTTCGAGTACGCGATTGACAAAGGCGAGATTTTTGACGGGGGTGCGCATCAAAAAGCTGTTAATCTCCTCTTCATGGAAGAGCTTCTTGAAGAAATGGGTGACGGGCTTGGTAATAATGGCGGGATATTTGGCATAAAAACTGACCAAATTGCCTCGCAGGGCTGCTTCGATATTGAGCATGGCATAACCTCTTATAGAACTGATTTAAGTTTTGCATGCTAATACACAAAGATATCTAGATTGTTACACAGTGGTAACACGACGGTTACAGCAACTATAAATATTTCTCATATTTCTTGCACTCTACGCGACAAAATTGTCGTGTGATTGGCTGTGAGTCGGTTTTTTATGTGAATAACTTTCTTGACCCCTTTTAGGAGGCTTGTAGCGGGGGTGGTTTAATTTTTGTTAATTTGCGAAATGCCCTATTTTAGGGCTTTTGAGGTATGTAACAAGTGCCATGGTAGGGTCTATTGAGGTTTTGGTGCTTTCTAAAACGAAAATAAAAATTTGCTAAATTTTTCTTGAATTTTGAAAGTTTTTCACGCGGTTACTCACAATGTGAAAAAAATTATCCTTTACTTTTGCGCTTGGTCATTTTTGACCACTTTTATCATATATACGACTCCGATTGTGACGACGATGACCAAAAAACCTATCATGATGTAATCTAGTATCATTACTTTTTCCTATTTTTAGAGTGTCTGCATCTCTTTTTCGCGCAGTTGTCCGCACGCGGCAGAGATATCGATGCCTTTGGATTCGCGTATAGTAGCCAAAAGTCCATGAGCTATGAGATAATCGGCAAAGGCTTTGACACTCTCAACACTAGGACGCTCATAGGGAGAACCTTCGTAGGGATTGAAGAAGATGAGATTGACTTTGGCCTTGATGCCTGCAAGAAGCTTGACCAATTTTTTCGCCGAAGCGATGTCGTCATTTTTGTCCTTGATGACCAGATACTCAAACATTACGCGCTTTCTAGCATCGATGGGAAAACGTCGCACGGCATCGATGATAGAGGCGATATTGTAGGCTTTGTTCATAGGGATAAGTTCGGTGCGCAATGCATCATCGACCGCGTGTAGCGATATAGCGATATGCACGCCCGTATCGAGCTTGCCTAGCGCATCGATTTTGGTGCTAAGACCACTCGTAGAGACCGTTTGACGTTTGGGTGAGATGGCCAACCCTTCAGGGTCTGCAAATATCGTAATCGCATCGGAGAGTGCAGAGAGATTATCCAGCGGCTCACCCATGCCCATATAGACGATATTGAGCCGTCGCTCTGGCGCGATGTCATTATCTTTTTTGATAGCAACCACCTGCGCGACGATTTCACCCGCGCTCAAATCGCGTACAAATCCCCCTTTTGCCGTCAGACAAAAACTGCACCCTACTTTGCACCCTACTTGCGTCGAGACACACACCGTATATTTGGCGTGTTGCGTGCGTGTGCCGTTGCAGTCGATTTGCTCCTCTTTCATGCGCAATAGCACCGTCTCGATGGTCTTATCGTCGCGTAGCGCAAAGAGGTATTTGATAGTGCCGTCACTGCTGTATTCGCGCTTGAGAATACGCAACGGCATCATGTCGTACTCATTTGCCAAGGCTTCACGCATCGGCTTGGGGAGGTTTGCCATCTCATCGACGCTTTGGGCGTAGCGTACGTAGAGCCAATTGTAGATTTGTTTGGCGCGAAAGCTTGGCGTGATACGTGCGGCTAATGCCTCTTTGGTGTAGTCAAAAAACGAAGGCTTCATGCACGCACCGATTGCATAATAGTCTGAGGCATTCGCTCATAAAGATAGTGTGAGAGCGTATCGAGCGCCTCTTTGTGGTGACGCTTGAAATCCTCATGCGCTTGGGCGTTGGTGTAGTTGGTCACGACAAATACGCCCCCAGCGGGGATACCAAACTCCTGTGCCACTCGCAAAAAGGCGAAAAACTCCATGTTCTCCAGTCCGATACCTAGCGCTTGCATTTTGGTGCCGTAGGAGGCATCGGTGGTGATGTAGTTGGAGCTGTTGACGATGGTTTCATGTGAAACACCCTTCGCCTCGGCGCTGATAACATTATCGATAGGAGTGTAGCTGTGACGGTCAAGGAACGATAGCTCTATGTGCGCCGCCTGCATTGATTGCACCACATCGAAGATGGCATAGCCACCATAGCTACCCGCACTGCCTACGAAGAGCAAAAACTCAGGAGGATTGAGCATACATGCGCGGGTCAAATGCATCGCCATATCGACCATGCCTACGCCCATAGGCGTTGCAAATTCAAAAAGCTCATTGTTCCCTGCACATACTATCATCACCGCTCCTATAGATAGACTACGCTGTCTTTGCCGCTGTTTTTGGCACTGTAGAGCGCCTCATCGACGCGACTGGTCATCGTATCCATGGTATCGCCTTGACGCACTACCGTCACGCCCACACTCACCGTCACGCGACCCTGTGCTATTTCACACAGTTTGGCATCCAATTTGATCGCCTCAGCGATACCTTTTGCACTTGCGCCAATAGCATCGATAGGATGATTACGACACAAAATCGCGAACTCTTCTCCGCCCCATCGTGCTACTGCGTCCCCTTTTTGGACCGATTGCGTCAATACCTGCGCCACGCGTGCAAGCACGCTATCTCCTACGACATGCCCCAAGGTATCATTGATTTTTTTGAAATCATCGATATCGATGAAAATCATCCCAAAGGGTTTGGATTGCTTCTCGAAAAGTTGCAGGGCGTTTACAAAGCCCTCATTGAAGGTACGACGATTGTCCAATCCCGTCAAGGTGTCGTGATGCACCAAATACTCTAATTGACGCTGATAGATATTGACGGTATAAAAAATGATGAAAATAATCAGGACAGCAAACCCCATCGAAAGGATAATATCTTTGTAAAAATTTGCCTTGGTCTCTTGGATAAAGGTGTCGAGTTTTGCCTCTACCACCACGTAAAAATCGAGCCCATCGATATATTTACTGTGCATGAGATAGCTATCGGAACCGCTTTTAAATTCAAACACCTTTTGCGTTTGCGTGAAAATTTTGGCTTCGATTTCTGAACGTTGTGCAGGAGAGAGGAGGGTTTGATAATTGGGTGTCATTTCATTGTGCAAAAGTATCTTGCCACGGCTATCGAGAATAAGTACATTGAAGTGGTACTTCTCATGGAAATAGCGCAGCATCTCCTCGAGGTAGGCGATTTTGAGTGCTACGCCTGTTGCACCCATCATCGACCCTTTTGCATCGTAGATTTTGTTGTTGATGAACATTATCATGCTGTTGTCAAGCAGGTGATTGCTGTCAAGATTTATCTCCGAATCGACCTCTTTTGCCTTGAATCGATAATACCACTGATTCTCTGGATTGGTAGACTTGAGGGTATCGATAGCGCCCTTGGGCGTGTAGTAGTGCATCGATGTTTCAGAGACCAAAAAAGTGCTCAAAAATCCGTATCGTTCTTGAATAGCATGCAAGTAGGTGGCTATTTTTTGGGGCTCTTTTTCACCCTCTGCTATCCATGCTTTGACGAAGGTGTCATTGGCCATCATCGAGGCGACGAGGTTTGGCTCGATAATATTTTTTTGAATCTCTCCATAAATATTATCGATAGAGAGGGGCAGGGCAGTTTCACGCAGTTGTGTTTGCGTGGTCGCTACAGAAGTGCGATAGTTCATCACCGACAAGACGATGGAGATACCCATCAACAAAACAGAGACCGAAAAAATGACCTTGAATTTGAGACTCATCGATTAGACTCGTACGGGAATATTTTGAGAGAGCAGGTAGTGTTTGAGCGCTTTTATCTCTATCTCACGAAAGTGAAATATCGACGCCGCCAATGCTGCATCGGCACCGCCAAGTGTAAAGGCATCACGCATATGTTCCATCGTACCTGCACCGCCACTGGCAATGACAGGGACATTGACCGCGTCACTAATAGCGCGTGTAATCTCCAAATCAAATCCCGCCTTGGTGCCGTCCGCATCCATCGAGGTAAGCAGTATCTCTCCACTGCCTCTATCGACCGCTTCCTTCGCCCATGCAATGGCATCCAGACCTGTATCGACGCGCCCGCCGTTGAGGTAGACATGCCATCTATCGCCTGTGCGTTTGACATCGATAGCGGTGACGATACATTGCGCCCCGAAACGTTTGGCGCCCTCATCGATAAGCTCTGGACGTTTGATAGCCGCAGAATTGACGGAGACTTTGTCGCATCCTACGTTGAGAAGATTGTAAATATCTTCAAGTTTACGAATACCACCACCCACTGTCAGAGGAATGAAGACCTCTTGGGCGACGCGCTTGACCACATCGACGATGGTATCTCGACCCTCGTGACTCGCGCCAATATCGAGGAAGGTTAGCTCATCTGCCCCCTCTTCGTTGTAGCGCTTGGCAATCTCGACAGGGTCACCCGCATCGCGTAATCCTACGAAATTGACCCCTTTGACGACACGTCCATCATGCACATCTAGGCAGGGAATGATGCGTTTGGCAAAGAGTTCTTGCATGAGGAGGCTCCAAAATGTAATGACTCTATTATAGGGCGTTTGTGCTTTTGGGCAGTTGATGTTTCATGTGAAACATTATCGATACCCTCTCGAAGCTACCCCAAAAACTTAGCCGTCTCTTAAGAAACATAGTGTATTATCCTGCCCAACAATGCAGACAATCAAAGCAAAAAAAGCCTTCGGTCAGAACTTCTTGGTCGACACGACCATCACGACACAAATCATCCAAGCGATGCCCAAAGACGATAATCTCATCGTCGAGATTGGACCTGGCTTAGGTGATTTAACTAAATATTTGGTACAACAGGGACCTGTGATCGCTTTTGAGGTCGACAGAGAGCTTTGTACACACCTTACCACCGCCTTTAAGCAACCTCTATCCACCAAGCAACTCACCCTTCGATGTGGCGATGTTTTGGAGGCATGGAGCCAAGAGGGCACTCAAAAATCGCTTGTCGATGCTCCTTATAATTTGGTAGCGAACCTGCCCTATTATATTGCGACGACGATTATCTTGAGAGCGTTGAGCGACCCACAATGTCGCTCCCTTTTGGTCATGGTGCAAAAAGAGGTGGCAGATAAATTTAGTGCACAAGCGGGCGACAAGGAGTTTAGTGCTCTTGCAGTACTGACCCAAACCGTAGGTGAGGCCAAAAGCGTGCTTTTGGTGCCACCTTCGGCGTTCAACCCGCCACCCAAAATCGATTCGGCAGTGCTCAAGATTACCAAGCACAGTAGTTTGGAGGATGAGGCGTTTTCGCACTTTTTGCGCATCGCATTTGCTCAACCTCGCAAAACACTGGCCAAAAATCTTTCACAGCATTACCCCAAAGAGAGCGTTCTTTCGATTTTGGAAGCACTTCATCTATCGCAAACGGTGCGTCCACATGAGACAACAACACAACAGTTTCACCAACTCTATTTTCAATTAAAAGGAGCGTTGTATGGAAGAGAACAGCAACAGCAACGAAAGCAACCAGCCCAAACGTAGAAATCCCTACCGAGGCAACCGCAGCCGCCGACCCAACAACGGCAACCAACGTCCCCAAGAGACAGATGTCGATGGTAATCGTGTCGAGACACCCAGAGAGCCACGCGAACCGCGTGAACCTAGAGAGCCTCGTGAACCACGTGAAGGTGGTCAACGTCCCCCTTTCAACAACAACCGCAACCGCAACAATAATAATCGTCGTCCCAACCCCAACAATCCAAATGGTCAACAACGTCCTCCACGTCCCCAAAACAGTGAAGAGACACCACGCGCAGAGGGTGAAGAGGAGCAGGGCGGTGACCGCAACAGCAATCGCCGCAGAAGTGGCAAACGCTTCGATGTCAAGGTAGACCCTGCCTTGATGGAGTATGTCGAGAAAAATCGCAAAATTCACCTCGATAGACTCAATCCTCACCACAAACTCGACCTAGAGTCCAAGGGTAAACTACGCATCACGCCTCTAGGCGGACTCGGCGAAATTGGTGGAAACATCATGGTCATCGAGACCCAAAAAGAGGCAATTATTATCGATATTGGTATGAGCTTCCCTGACGAAGAGATGCACGGTGTCGACATCTTGGTGCCTGACTTTACTTACCTCTATGAGATTCGTGAAAAACTTGTCGCCTTTATCATCACCCACGCACACGAAGACCACATCGGTGCAGTGCCCTACCTTTTCAAAGAGTTGCAAATGCCTATCTACGGTACGCCGTTTCCATTGGCGATGATTGGCAATAAATTTGACGAACACAAAATGAGTGACTTCAAAAAATTCTTCCACCCAGTCGAAAAGCGCAAAGTGATCAAAATCGGTAACGATTTCGAAATCGAGTGGATTCATATGACGCACTCTATTTTGGACAACTCAAGTTTGGCTATCACCACCGAAATCGGTACCATCATTCACACGGGTGACTTCAAAATCGACCACACTCCCGTCGATGGATTCCCTGCTGATTTGCACCGTTTGGCGCACTATGGCGAAAAAGGAGTAGTGTGTCTCTTGTCCGACAGTACCAACTCCTACAATATCAACCATACGCCTAGCGAACTCACCGTCGCACCCGCATTTGATAGAATCTTTTCCAAACACGTGGGGCGTATTTTTATGTCCACCTTCTCCTCCAACATTCATCGTGTAGAGCAGGCCATCCAATACGGACTCAAATACAACCGTAAAATTTGTATCATCGGTCGCTCGATGGAGCGTAATATCGAAGTGGCGGTGCAGTATGGCTATGTTGATTTGCCCAAAGGTATCTTCATCGACCAAGACGAAGTCAATCGCTACAACGACAATGAACTGCTTATTGTCACCACAGGAAGCCAAGGCGAACCCAACTCTGCGCTTTTCCGTATGGCATTGGGTGAACACCGCCATGTCAAAATCAAAGAGACCGATATGATTATCCTCTCTGCGCGCGCTATTCCAGGTAATGAGTCAAGTATCTCCAAAATGCTCAACTACCTTCAACGTGCAGGCGCACAAGTGGCTCCTGCTACGGCTGATATTCACGTCTCTGGACACGCAGGCATCGAAGAGCAAAAATTGATGCTTCGATTGACCAATCCCAAATTCTTCTTGCCAGTGCACGGTGAATACAATCACATCTATCGCCACTCTCAAACCGCAAAATTGTGTGGCATTCCAGAGCGCAATATTTTGCTCATGTCTGATGGCGACCAAGTCGAACTCACTCCTCGCTACATGCGCAAAGTACGCACCGTCAAAACGGGCAAAACCTACATCGATAACCAAAACAACCACCAAATCGATGATGATATCGTCATCGACCGCCAAAAAATGGCGCAAGAGGGTATCGTAATGATTATCGCGCAAGTAGGGCGTGCTGATGGCAAAATGATTTCCAAACCTCGCGTGACGACCTTCGGACTCGTCCCTGACAAAAAAGACAAAGCCTTCGCACACGAAATCGAAGATGTTCTCGAACTCTTCCTCGCCAATGTCAAAGAGGGAATGCTTGAAAACCCCAAAGCGATGGAGAACGATTTGCGCCAAGTCGTACGCAAACACATCAATCGCAAAATGAAAAAATTCCCACTTATCGTCCCCACTGTTTTCATCATGTAACAGCTGTTTTGCTTCCACTTCGGTGGTCGCATAACAATTTGCCACATTTTCTTCAACGCTTCGATTTTTTGCTACTATTGCTTTATGAAACACTCACAATCCGCCACACTTGTAGCACATCACGCTTTTAATGTCAGCGTAGAGGCCTCCTTCACCAAGGGTCTACCCAATTTCACCATCGTAGGATTGGCATCGTCGGCTATCCAAGAATCCAAAGAGCGCGTCAAATCTGCCCTGCATTTCATAAATTTCAGTTTTCCTCCGTTACGCATCACGCTCAATCTCTCTCCTTCAGATTTGCAAAAAGATGGCACCCATTTCGATTTACCTATTGCACTGATGATTGCCCTGCAAAAAAGCAGTGTCGATTTGAGTGGATGGGCAATTTTCGGAGAGCTAGGACTCGATGGTAGTATCAAGAGCACCGATGGAATGTTCGCACTCATTCTCTCCTATGCGATGCAAAATCCCAATGCTCGCATTTTGGTACCTCTCTCCATCGCACCTAGTTTGGCGGTCATTCCGCGTATTACGATATTTGGTGCATCGAACCTACAAGAGGCGATAGATTTCTTGGAAGAGCGCATTTCTATTGCACCCACACCCCCTAGTAAACTCATGGCAAAAGTACACACGCTACACGGCAACGATTTTTATCATCCAATCTCCACACATGCGCACGAAGATTTCGCCGATGTACGAGGGCAAAACGTCGCCAAACGTGCCGCGCTCATCGCTGCAGCAGGCAATCACAACCTTCTTTTAGAGGGCAACCCTGGAAGCGGTAAAAGCATGATTGCCAAACGTATTCCTACGATTATGGCACCGCTCTCGCATGAAGAGCTACTCACCGTAGCCAAGCTTCATGCCCTAGAGGGCAAAAGTGCACGCTTCGATGCTGTGCGTCCTTTTCGCTCACCCCATCACACAGCAACAGCGGCCTCAATTTTTGGGGGTGGTAGCAGTAAATCACGTATTGGGGAGGTAGGTTTAGCGCATTTGGGCGTACTCTTTTTCGATGAACTTCCACACTTTGGCAAACCTATCCTAGAAGCACTTCGCGAACCTCTCGAAGATAGACGCATCAATATTGCGCGCGTCAATACCAAAATCACTTACGAAACCAACTTCATGTTTGTAGCGGCGATGAATCCCTGTCCATGCGGCAATCTGCTCAGTACCACCCAAGTGTGTCGATGTACGCAACTTGAAATTACGCGCTATCGCAATCGCCTTAGCGACCCCTTTTTGGATCGTATAGACCTCTACGTCACCATGCAAGAGAGTCGCCCTCAAGACAAAAGCGAGACCAACTCTCAGGTGATGCAAGAGGCAGTTTTACGCGCTTTTGAGGTGCGACAAGCACGCGGACAAAGAGAACCTAATGCCAATCTCAATGCACACGATGTAGGGCGTTTTTGCGCTATCGATGCAGAGGGAGAGTCTCTGCTTTTGCAAGCATCGCAACGCTATGGACTCACCGCACGTAGCCTCGACAAAATCATCAAGGTAGCACGTACCATTGCCGATATCGAGAAACACGACCAGATTCAAAAGAGCGACCTCCTAGAGGCACTGAGCTATCGACGAAGAGCCTCAACCTAATCTTCACAATCTAATCATAATAATTAATGTAAAAATAAGTTTTTAACCTACTCTTTCGCACTTATTTAAATCTCAATTAAATTAACTATATTACGGCGTTAAACTCTACCCACAAGGAAATTTTGTGCAACTATTACACAAGACTATTGCACCGCTGGATACCCTCAAAACGTTGCTTCGCAAGGGTGGACTCAAACTCAAGCTCGTTGGGTTTACTGTCTTGCTCATTGTGACCACCGTTATAGCCATTAGCTCTATCACTATCGATTTGATGACAGGTGTTTTGGAAAAAAAGGCTATAGAAGTTGCTACAAGCTCGATTGAACGTATTGCAGATTTCTCCTCTCATGCGCTTTTGGAACGAAGCTACGAAAACCAACTCAACCTCGAAGAGATGATTACCCAAATGCGCCAAGAGGGTATCGAGGGATTCTTGGATATCTCCATCTATGCTAAAACCAAAGAGCAAAATCTCTCAACTTTTATTTATCAAGCAGGCTTTGGTCAATACAGCGAAGGTGCACTGCTAGAAGATGCTCGCTTAGTCGAGAAACTAAACGCTATTACTTCTGATACGCTCTTTTTTGACAGTGTCGTCTATACGCAAGATGAAAAACAGTACCAAGCCTATCGCTTCGTACGTCCTATACTCTATATGTTCCAAAACCGTCCCATCGTACTTGGTGTTGCGATTTTGCACTATGACAAAGCGGCCATTAGCGGTGTTATCGAGCGCATCATTAGCGTATCGACATGGATTGCGGTAGGGGTAGTAGTACTGAGCATGATTCTCGTCTATTTTGCAGGAACACGCTTCACACGCCCAATTTTGACGATTGCCAATGCTGCGACGCAAGTCTCCAACGGTAATTTACATATCGATTTGAACATCCATACCAACGATGAGATAGAGGAGCTTGCGCTTCGATTTAATCGCATGGTCGAGGGGCTACGTGAACGCGAAAAGATGCAGAAATTTGTCTCTAGTTCGACCATGAGCATGATTCAAGAGGATTCCAAACGCCAACTAAGCCTTGGCGGTCAATACCAAACCTTGACCTTTTTGTTTACCGATATTCGTGGTTTTACCGCCATGAGTGAGACCAAAAGACCTCAAGAGGTTGTGGAAATTATCAATTTCTATCTGGACATGCAGTCACAAATTATCAAAGAGTATGGCGGTGATATCGATAAATACGTCGGGGATGAAATCATGGCATCTTTCGCAGGTGAAGAGGGCGTAGAAAGAGCGGTAAGTGCCGCTGTAACCATTCAAAAACAAATTTTGCATCACAACCAACTACGCAAAGCCAAAGGCGCTACAACGTGTGAAGTAGGTATTGGTATCAATCATGGAGAGGTTATCGTAGGCAATATTGGCTCTCAAGACCGTATGGATTTTACCTCCATAGGCTCTGTGGTCAATCTCGCGGCGCGTCTATGTGCCAATGCCAACAAAGGTCAAATTCTTATCGAAGAGAAGACCTATGAAATGGCTCACACCACTTTTGAGGCACAGCCCGAAGCTCCTATTAACGTGAAAGGCTTTAGCAAACCTGTGCCTATTATCTCTATTACCCCCAAGGAGGCATAAGATGTTACGCGTTATTACCCCCTTTTTACTGTTGATGGGTCTCTTCTTTTTCAGTGGATGTGCTATGTGGATGCAAACACCCAAAACGACTGCTGCGAAGACCCCTCTCACGCCGCAAGAGAAGCGCACGATTTACCAAAATGTCCTCAATGAGATAGAGCACCACTCCACAAAAGGGGATGAGTATTACAAAGAGGGCTACTACTATGAAGCGGCACGCTCCTATGAGCTGGTCAATTTTTATGAAGACAGAGCCGTAATTCCCGCCAAAAAGATTCGTGAAATCACAGAAAAAGCGCATGAGAACGGTGAATTTTTTTATAAAAAAGGGTTTGAGCTTTATACCAAAGATAAAACACAAGCACTCCGCCAGCTCAATATGATGATGCGTAACAATCCTCATCATCCCGAAGGCAAACCGCTCTATTTAAAACTCAAAAAAGAACCTGAGATTATTGCTTTTCTTCAAGCCAAAGAGCAAGCAGTACAAAATGTGTTGCAAAAAGATAGTGATATCAAGAAGATAAATGCTGTTTTAACAGATCTACTTGCCTATTCAGACGACAGTAGCGTCGCCATCGAGGCCAAAAAAGCACTCGAAAACAAATACACCCAAAGTCTCGAAGAGGCAGTCACACTCTACAATAAACAAGCCTACCTACAAGCTGCAACAAAATTCAAACTCATTCGTGTTGTCTACACTAATGACCCTACTGCCACCAAATATTTGGCACGTATCGACGAGAAATATGCGATTGAGAAATTGGTCAAAGATGCCCAAAAAGAGCTATCTGCAAATGCGTATGAAAAAGCGATTGCGCTTGCAGAAAAGGCGCTCGACAAAGAGTCTGACCATGAGGAAGCACGCAGTGTGCTAGCAAAGGCAAAAGCGCTCCAAAAAGCACAAATGCCTCAACTTATCGAAGAGGCAAAAGCGCTCTATTTGCGTCAAGATTTTGAGCATGCAAAAGCGCTCTTCCAATCTGTATTGCGCTATGACCCCGATGACAATACTTCATTGACCTATATCAAGAAAATCGAACAGCAGTTAAAAACACTAGAGAGTTTGCGCTAGAAAAATAGAGGAGAATCCTAGCCCAAAAGGGCTTGGACTATTTGACGCTGTTGTAAGTAACAGAATCGGGGAAGAAGAAGATGGCTTTACGCTCGATAAGGATTGTCTCCTTGGCATCGACGGCAAAGGCGTGTAGTGTCACCTCGATAGAGGTAGTTTTCTCCTCTGTATCGACCAACATTTTGTCTGTTTGAAGTATGACGGCTACCTTCTCTTTTTCACCTGCGGCTATTTTGAGTGGCGTAGTAGGACGTGCGATAGTAATACCTTCTGGAGCTATGATTTCGAAATAGAACTCATGTGCATCACCTTGCGTATTTTCGAACAAAAATTCGTAGGTATTAGAGACTATTTTTGTGCTATCACGCATCTCGATTTTGTAGGGTCTAGACTCTTTGGTGATGTTGAGTAGCATAAACTCTTTTTTGCTTCCTACAATGACCAGTGCCACCATCAAGCCCACCAATATCACCATATAGCCAATAATTTTGGGACGTAGATAGTGTGTTTTGCCCGCTTTTTTCTCGGTCTCTTTGATAGATGACCACTCTACGAGGCTAGGTGCACCTAATTTGCCTTGTACATCGGTACATGCATCGACACACTCTAGACAGTTGATACACTCAAGTTGCAACCCTTTACGAATATCGATATGGGTAGGACATACGGTTACACACGCATTACACGCTGTACACTCATTTTGTTCGCTCAAATCTTTTTGTTTGAAGACAATTTGCTCTTTGTGTTCATTGTAGATTTTGCCGCCGCGTGTCTCGTCGTAGATAGCCATGATAGTGTCATCGTCATAGAGTACCGATTGGATACGTGAATAGGGGCAAACATAGACACAAAAATCCTCTTTGAGCTTGATGACGTCATACATCAAAAAGAGCATAATGCTTGCTTGAAATCCAAAGAGCACCGTATGCTCACTGATATTTGAGAGGTAGGCGAAATAGTTTTCAGGCGCTACGAAGAACCACAAAAAGTCAGCTGACGCTATATAAGCCAAAACTGCCCACAAGAGAATGGCAACAACTTTTTTGATTTTGTTGCCCATTTTGGACATATCTGGCTCTTGTTGTTTGTTTTTGATACGTTTGCGTAGACCCAAAAGTTTGGTCTCGATAAGGTCACGATAGATGACACGGAAGATGGTCTGAGGACATGCCCAACCACAAAAAATACGCCCACCAAAAACCGTAATACCAAAAATACCCACGAAAAGCATGATGAGCAAAAAGGGCATCAAATAGAGCTCTTGCATGCTGAAGGTGTTGAAAAAGAGGTGCAAAGATTTGCTCTCAAAACTGAACAAGAAGAAGTGCGCGCCATCAATTGTCACAAAGGGAATACCCACTGCAAAGAGGGTAACAAATGCGTAAAACCAATAGCGCTTGATGCGATACTCGGTTTTTTCTGGAAGGGCATTTTTTGCCATACCAAACTCCTTAAATTTTTGTAGTATCCGTGTCGCACACCCCATACCGACGCGCACAACACACGATTGCCATATTCTAACGCTGCGAAGTTTAACATTGCTTGAACTTATGGTTATCATAACTATAACTTAACTTATTTATTTGTTTTATTATGGATAAAAGGAGGCTTGGTTATAATCTTTGCCTATATTATATGAAGGATTGTTGTGGAAGGACTCATCATCGAGTACCAAGACCCCCTTTTTGGGCTTATTCTCTTTGTCGGGTTTATTTTCATCATTGCACTGTTGACTTATTTGTGGAGTCTCTATGCCACCAAAGAGCAGAGCAACCACATCGAGAGCTTCACGCAACGCTTCTATATCAATACTGAAAACCAAGGTCTAGACCCTCTACTTTTCAATCCACAAACCCCCAAAGAGTCTCTGTTGCTTTTGGCACAAACCTACTTCACCAGCGGCGCATATGAGGAGGTAATCAAAATCACACTTGAACTGCTCAAGGGACAAAAAGAGTCTCTAGAGCGTCGTGATTTGTTGATGCTCCTTGCGCGTGCCTACTTCAAAGCGGGGCTTTACAAACGCTCCGAGATTGCCCTTGTTGAGCTTTTGCGCTATCACACACGTGAACCTGCGGCACTCAAATATTTGCTACTTATCTATGAGCGGTTGCAACGCTATGACGATGCTATCGATATCCTCGATTCGCTCGAAGAGATGCAAGAAGAGGTCGCTTTGGAGCGTATCTATTTCAAATTTTTGAAAACTGCCCATGCGCCCAAACTCACCCTAGAAGAAAAAAGCACAAAACTTTTGGCACTGCGCCAACACCCTACGCTTTTACGCCCCATCTTTGGCTATTTGTTGCGTCACAATCCTGCCATTACGTGGGAACATCTAGACGGGGAGGTGGCCCTACAGCTTATCGATGTTCTCTATCGATTACCCAAGGAGCAACTGCGTCAAGTGGCTCCCAAAGATGCAAAGCTTCACGCGCTTTTATGTGCCTTAGGCGCTATCGATGAGGAGGCGCAACCCACAGGAAATTTCACCATCGATACGGTAAATGCCTTGACACCCTCCTACAAAGCACGTATCAATATCGCTTTTATTTACAGTTGCGACAATTGTAGCAGTGTCACGCCTCTCGAAAATCATCGATGCCCTAGCTGTATGCAAGCACTCTCTATGCGACTACGCACCACCCTAGCACCCAAGGATAAGCATGAAGCCTATTACGCTTTTTAGTGATGGGTCAGCCTTGGGCAATCCCGGACCTGGGGGATATGGTACTATTTTGCGCTACAAAGAGTCGGTGCGTGAACTCTCAGGAGGCTTTGCGCATACGACCAATAACCGCATGGAGCTTTTGGGCGTTATCGAGGGACTACGCGCCCTCAAAGAGCCGTGCGATGTCCATATCATCTCCGATTCGAGCTACGTCGTCAAAGGCATCAATGAGTGGCTAGCAGGGTGGCAAGCGCGCAATTTTGCCAAGGTCAAAAACCCTGACCTCTGGCGTGACTATATCGAGGTCGCTCGTCCTCATCGTATCAAAGCCTCATGGGTCAAAGGGCACAACGGTCATCCTGAAAACGAACGATGTGACACCTTGGCTCGTCAAGCCGCACAATCGATGCAAAACCAACCACAAGGAGCACTATGAGCCTTCAAATTCTACAGACCCAATTGGGTTACACTTTTGCCAACGAAAAGCTCCTTATTGAAGCGCTGACGCACAAAAGCTACAAACAGCCCTACAATAATGAGCGTTTGGAGTTTTTGGGTGATGCGATTTTGGATCTCATCGTCGCAGAGTACCTCTATATGAGCTACCCTAATGCCAACGAAGGCATCCTCTCCAAAGCACGCGCAAGCATCGTCAACGAAGAGGGGTTCACCCGCTTGGCGATAGCACTGCATTTGGGAGATTATCTCTATCTCTCCCACGCAGAGATTAACAATCACGGTCGTACCAAACCCTCACTCTTGGCCAACGCATTTGAGGCGATAATGGGCGCAATATATTTGGAAGTAGGGCTTGAGACGGTCAAGCGTATCGTGCTAGCGCTTTTAGAAAGTCTCTATGCCAATGTCGATTTGCTTGGACTCTCCAAAGATTACAAGACTGTCCTCCAAGAGTACACCCAAGCGCACTATGGTGAACTTCCAGAGTACCGCGTGCTCGATGCTAGTGGTCCTGATCACGACAAAACCTTCGTCGTAGGACTCTTCATCGAAGCAAAAGAGTACGCCCGCGCCCAAGGCAAAAGCAAAAAGCAAGCGCAACAAGATGCGGCACTCACCACGCTCAAAATTTTGCTGCCCAAGGAGTATGCATGAACCAATTTGGCAAACGTTTCACCTTTATGACCTTCGGAGAGTCACACGGCAAGGCAATTGGGTGTATCGTCGATGGCGTACCTGCGGGCATGGCTATCGATGAAGCCTTTATCCAAGCAGAACTAGACAGACGCCGCCCAGGGCAAAACAAATACACCACCCAACGCAAGGAAGAGGACCGTGTCGAAATCCTCTCTGGCGTATTTGAAGGCGTATCTACAGGTACACCCATCGCCATGGTCATCTACAACACCAACCAAAAGAGCGGTGACTACAGCGCTATCAAGGATATTTTTCGCCCTGGACACGCTGACTTTGGCTATTTTCACAAATACGGTCTACGCGACTATCGAGGCGGGGGTCGCAGTAGCGCCCGTGAAACAGCCGCACGTGTCGCCGCAGGAGCAATTGCCAAAATGCTCTGCCAAGAAGTGGGCATAAAGTTTATGAGTGGTGTCGTCCAAGTGGGAGGCAGTAGAGCAACCCAAATCGATTTTGCCTTCGCACAAAAAAGTGAAATTTTTGCCCTAGATGCCTCCCTCGAAGAGCACCAAAAAAGCCTCATCGACGAAGCACGCAAAAATCATGACTCCATAGGTGGTGCGGCACTGGTACGTATCCAAAACGCCCCCATTGGGCTAGGCGAACCGCTCTACTATCGACTCGATGCGGCGCTTGCAGATGCGATGATGGGTATCAATGCTGTCAAAGGCGTCGAAATAGGGGAGGGCACACGCGCATCGACACTGCACGGAAGCCAAAACAATGACGCTATTGCCCCTGAGGGTTTTGCCACCAACCATGCAGGCGGTATTCTAGGCGGAATATCCAACGGTGAAGCTATCGATATCTATGTCTATTTCAAGCCCACTCCTTCGATATTTATCGAGCAACAGACTATCAATACAGACCATGAAGCGACCACCTGCAAACTCGAAGGGCGACACGACCCTTTCGTCGCCGCACGCGGTAGCGTCGTCGCCGAAAGCATGGCGGCATTGGTCATCGCCGATATGCTTCTGCTCAACATGGGGCGCACACTCAAAGGGGTGAAAAATTATTATGGAAACTAACTCCTCACTTACCTCCATCGCCAAAACACTACGTATCGAAGCCACCGCACTTGAAAAAAAAGCGCAACACCTCGATGAGAGCCTCTTAAAGGTTATCGAATTGCTTTTGGCTACCAAAGGCAAACTCATCCTCACAGGCGTGGGCAAATCGGGACTCATTGGTGCCAAAATGGCGGCAACTTTCGCCAGCACAGGTACACCTAGCCTCTTTTTGCACCCTACGGAGGCGCTACATGGGGATTTGGGCGTAGTGCAAAAGGGCGATGTCGTTTTGGCTATCTCCTACAGTGGTGAGAGCCCAGAGCTTAATGCGCTTTTGCCCCATTTCAAACGCTTCGGTCTGCCTCTCATTGCCATGAGCCGCAGTCGCACCTCGACACTTGGACGCCACAGCGATATCTTCATCGATATCGCCATCGACCAAGAGGCGTGCCCCTTGGGTATCGCGCCTACGACCTCTACGACGCTTACATTAGCGCTTGGCGATGCCATAGCTGTGGCGCTTATGGAAGCCAGAGGCTTCTCCAAAGAGGATTTCGCCTCTTTCCACCCTGGTGGCGCGCTGGGCAAAGCGCTTTTTGTCACTATCGATAGCCTCATGCAACGCGACCATCTCCCTATGGTGCGCGCCAATGCCACCATCAAAGAGGCGATTATCGTCATGAGCGGGGGTCGATTGGGGACACTCTTCATCGTCGATGAGTCCCAAACACTTTTGGGTATCGTCACCGATGGCGATATTCGTAGAGCACTTTTAGAGAGCACCTTTGACCTAGAGGAGCGCGTCTACACCATCGCCAACAAAACGCCCAAAACCGTCCACAATACCCATATGTTGGCTATCGAGGCGCTACAATTTATCGAAACCCACAAAATCCAACTCCTAGCCGTCGTCAACGACCAGCACCAACTTCTAGGCGCTTTGCACCTACACACCCTCATCGAAGCAGGAATCACCCATGCGTCTCAATAAATATGTCGCCCACTACTCCACCTATTCACGTCGCGAAGCGGACGAGACCATACAGCTTGGCTTTGTCAAAGTCAACAATGTCGTCCAAAACGACCCTGCTTATGATGTCCTAGAAGAGGATGTCGTCACCCTCAAGGGCAAAATTCTTAGCCCTACAGAGATTTTTACCGTCATTGTCTACAACAAAAATCGCGGAGAAATCGTCACCAAGAAAGACGAAAAGGGTCGCAAAACCATCTACGATACCTTGGACAAAAAATTTCGCCACTTCATTCCTGTGGGACGGCTGGACTTTGCCAGTGAAGGGGTACTGCTGCTTACGGATAGCTCGGTGATAGCCGATGCACTCATGACCAGCAATTGGGAGCGGGTCTACAAAATCAAAATCAAAGGCTCCATCACCCCTGCGATGCTCCAAGCGATGCAAGAGGGGATTCATATCGCCGATGCCACCCAAGGCGCACACGAAGAGAGCAGCATCCAATCGATGACCTTCGCCCCCTTCGCAGGGTACCAAATCGTCAAAGATACGCCACTCTTTTCGATACTCAAGGTCTCCATCATCGAGGGACAAAATCGAGAACTTCGCCGCTTTTTTGGAGCCTTTGACCGTGAAGTGGTCGACCTCAAACGTCTAGCCTACGGACCTTTCCATCTCAATGCCCTGCCCAATGGCAAGACGCGCTTCCTCACACGACGTGAATATAGCGATTTGCGCAGTTACCTCAAACAGCTCGAAAAGGCAAAAAAAGAGCGCGCCAAACCCGTAGTCGAGACCGAGGAGAGACCCAAAAAAGAGGGCAAAAAAGCCCCTACAAAGCCCGCACCCAAAGCAAAAAAATCTAGCGCCGAATTGAGCGTGCAAAAAAGAATATCGCCGCCGAAACAAAAATAAGCGTATAGCCATACACCATCAATAGACTCTTAAAAAGTAGCGGTTCTCCTCGCATCATTGCACGTGCCGCATCGACGCTATGCGCAAAAGGGAGATAGGACGCAATAGCGTAGAGCACACCTCCCACTTGCGCCAAATCCATCCATGCCCCACTCAAAAGCGAAGCCGCAATAATGACTACAGAGCCTACGGCAGAGACTTGCCCCTCGTGTAGCAACGTGCCCAAGATGATTCCAACAGCGATAAGCGCAACTGCCATAGGCAACAAAACCAAAAGCGTCTCGACCATCCCCACGGTCAAAGGGACGCCCAAACTTATCGCCGCCAAGAAGGTCGTCACAATCTGCACAAGCGCCATAGGAACAAAGGGGAGAAAATAGGAGAGCACAAAATCCATTACCGTCATAGGCGTACTGTAGAGTCGATGCAGTAGGGCGCTTTGACGATCTTTTGCCAGCAAAATACCCGACGACATTGTCAAAAAGGCAAAACTAAAAACAATCACCCCTGTCACCAACGTACGCGGGGCAAATGCCTCGATAGGAATCGAATTGCCCATCGCGGCAAAGAGATAAAACATCCCTACAGGCATTCCAATACCCATTAGCATAGAGATAGGATCACGATAAAGCTCACGCATGTTGCGTTGTGTCAATGCCCAAAAATGCATTATTGCTCCTTTGTATATTGCAAATAGACCTCTTCGAGAGAGGCATTTTTGTGCATAGAGAGCCACGTGATACGTTGAGCTTTTTCGCGGCATACATCTACTACCTTTTGAACATCCAACTCTTTTGCCCCAAGCGTAATACGACGCTCTTTTTGTATCACCTCGATATCGAGACTTTGCAGTGCTGTGACAAGCTCTAGGGGCGCCACCTCTAACGTCTCTAGCTCCAAGGTCACATGCGTCTCCAAATGTTTCAAAAGTGCATCAGCTGTACCCTGCGCAACAATCTTGCCGTGGCGTAAAATCGCAATAGTATCTGCCAAGGCTTGCGCCTCTTCGAGGTAGTGTGTCGTCAAAAGAATGGTCGTTTTGCCCTTGAGTTTGGCGATGTAATCCCACAACTCTCTGCGAGCTTGAGGGTCTAGTCCTAGCGTAGGCTCATCCAAAAAAAGCACCTTGGGTTCACTGATGAGCGCCATAATGAGACTGAGCTTGCGCGCCATGCCCCCTGATAATTTTTGGGCTTGTGTCGTGCTGGACTCCTCCAACCCCATAAGCGCAATGAGCGCATCACTACGCGCTTGCAGTTGTGCGGGCGGTATGCCATAAATACGACCGATAAGCTCGATATTTTCACGCACACTCAGACGCGGTGCCACGGCAGACTCTTGTGGTGAAACACCGATGTTTTGACGTATAAGATGCCCTTGTGTAGCCACATCGTAGCCCAACACCGTTGCACGCCCAGAGGTGGGTCGAATGCGTGTGCTAAGCATCGATATAAGCGTCGTCTTGCCTGCGCCATTGTGACCCAAGAGAGCGAAAAGCTCCCCCTCCTTTATCGACAAATCGACCCCGTCAACTGCCCGAAACGTACCGTAAGACTTGACCCAATTGTCTACCTCGATGACCATTTTGTTCACCTTTTTCACATGGAATGACTCATTTTGCCATAAAATCAAAGCACTTGATGTGCTATGCTATAATCCTCGCCCTATCGCTATTTCCTTGGAGAGTTATGCCCGATTTCAGCCACCTTTTGCGCCCCAAAAGCTTCGATACCCTCTTTGGGCAGCCGCACCTCACCGCGCCCGATGCACCGCTTCGTCGATTGGTCGAGAAGGGGGCGTTGGCACATATCTTTTTGTCAGGTCCTCCAGGTACGGGCAAGACCTCCTTGGCGCGTATGATTGCCACACTGCAAGCGCGACCCTTTTATGAGTTCAATGCCACCTCACTCAAGGTCGAGGAGCTTCGCAACGTCTTCAAACTCCACCAAGGTGCATTGGTAGCGCCTCTCATCTTCATCGATGAGGTGCATCGATTAAGCACCAATCAACAAGAGGTTTTGTTGCCCTACATGGAGCGTAACGCCATCATGCTCATAGGGGCAAGCACCGAAAATCCCTACCATGCAGTCACGGCGGCGATGCGCTCACGCTCACTGCTTTTCGAGCTTAAATCTCTCGATAGCTCTTCTCTACGCACCGTCGCACAACACGCTATCGATATGGAGGGACTCACCCTCGATGAGGAGGCGATGGAGTATCTATTGGCTTCTAGCGGTGGCGATGCTAGGGCATTGCTCAAACTCTTGGAGTTTGCCTCTACCATCGATACTACTGTCACCAAGGCACTTTTGCACTCGATTCGTCCCACCGCACTTTCCGATGGCACGAGTGAAAAAAGCGTCCACTACGACCTCATATCCGCACTCATCAAAAGCGTCCGTGGCAGTGACGAAAACGCCGCCATCTACTACTTGGGTCGCCTCATCGTAGGGGGTGAAAATCCCGAATTTATCGCACGTCGATTGGTCATATTGGCCAGTGAAGATATTGGCAATGCCAACCCGCAAGCCCTGATGCTTGCCACCTCCGCCATGCAAAGCGTCGCCAAAATTGGCTACCCAGAAGCGCGTATTATCCTCGCCCAAGCGGTCATCTACCTGTGCGGCTCTCCCAAATCCAACAGCGCCTACAACGCTATCAATGCCGCCATTACTGCCATCGAAGAGGGTGAAATTTTGCCCATTCCCAGCCATATCCTCACCCACGCCAAAACCTATAAATACCCTCACACTTTTGGGGGTTGGGTAGCGCAAGAGTATCTGGCTAAACCGTTACATTTCGTCGATTTCATCCCCGTAGGATACGAAAAAAAGATGTCCGAGTGGCTCGATGCACTCAAAAATCCTAAAAGCTAGCGGCGCTATTGCTTTTTGAAATTCTTTGCTATAATTGCGACCTCATTTCTTGGGGTGTTAGCTCAGCTGGGAGAGCGCAACGCTGGCAGCGTTGAGGTCAGGGGTTCGATCCCCCTACACTCCACCATCACCCAATCCCTTCAATACGCAACTTCAACCACCCACTCCAAAAACGTGTACTTTTTTTATCATTTTTTCATTTTAAGACTATAATTGTCTCACAATTTCTCAGAAGGTGCTTTTTTTTGTTTCAATCTTTGCTTCTTACCTTTTTATCGTGGCTTCATTGGGGTGAGGGCTACGCCACCAACAGCACCCAAAAACGTAAAATTTTCAATGTCAATGTAGCCGTCTTTTTGGCGATAATCTCCCTCTGTATCTCCTTGACCTCTATCTATTTTGCTTCGATTCGCTATGACTGGTTCGCCTTTTTTCTCTTCGTAATGCCCTTTTTGCCACTCTTTGTCTTGGTTTTGTGGCTCAATCGATGGGGCTTTTTACGCAGTGCTCGATGGCTTTTGAGCAGCTCAATTTCAGCCTCTGTAGCGTTTTCTATCTTTTTTATCTATCAACAAGATTTTGGATTGAACTACTACTTTATCCTCTTTGCCATTGCTCCTGTGATGTTTTTCACACTTGCAGAGTGGGGTGCAATTCTCTTTTTTTATCTCGCCAATATTGCACTTTTTATCTACACAGAGTTTTTCGACATCTCCCCTTTCCGTCTCTCTACGGGGTATATCGATGAATCACAACTGTGGATGCTAAGTGCTTCAAATATTGGATTTAGCCTCTTCACGCTTTTGCTGGTTATCCTCTTTTCAGAGCGTGCCGCACGTATCAACGAAGCCAATTTGGAGCACCTTTCAGAGCTGGATTTGTTGACACAGCTACTCAATCGCAGAGGATTTACGCGTCGCTATGAGAGTTTTTTTGAGCACCGCGCATTGCACAAGCCTTTTGGGGCGCTCTTCTTTATCGATTTGGACAATTTCAAACCGCTCAATGATGCCTACGAACATGCCTACGGCGATATTTTGCTCAAAAGTGTCGCGCAACGACTCCAAGATTTTGTCACCCAGCACGACGTCGTGGCACGCTTCGGTGGAGATGAGTTCATCGTGCTCTTGGCACTTTCTAGCAACACCCAAGAGGAGGCGCACCAAGAGGCTACCAAAAAAGCGGCACAAATCGTTTTGCACCTCAATCACCCCTATGAGCTTGGTGACCTCACTTACCTTTGTACAGCTACCGTAGGCGTGACCCTCTTTACCCAAGAGGATAGACTCCAAACGCGCTTAGCAGATGCCGATGCCGCGATGTACCAAGCCAAAAGCGCAGGTCGTAATCAGTTTTGTATTGCTGGGTGAGTTATTCACTGCCTAAACCGCTTTAGGCGATTTTTACGTGAACAAAGATAGACTTATTCAACTTATTCACATTCCTCTATTCACCCTGCAAAAGGCAAACGTATGAACATTGGCGCGACAGTTTTGCATCAGCTCAAAAAAGAGATACCCCAAATCGAATACGAGCGCTACATCAAACAAATAGAGTTTAATGTCGAAGAGTCCAAAAGCGATTTGGTCACCTTCAACGCCCCCAATATTTTGGTGGCTAACTGGATCAAAACCAAGTACGGTGCACGTTTGGCACATCTTTTTGAGCTACAAACAGGGGTGCGCCCCACCGTCGAGGTAACCTTGGCACATGCCAAAAAAAGCTCCAAACCAGAGAATGATACTCCTAGCAAAAACAACAAACCCGCCACACAATCGCTTCTCAACCCTTCTTATACCTTTGACAACTTCGTCCAAGGAAGCTCCAACGAATTTGCCTATACTGCCGCACTCAATGTCGCCAAAGAACCCGGTCGTATTTATAATCCTCTCTTCATCTACGGTGGCGTGGGACTGGGCAAAACGCATCTATTGCAAGCCATAGGCAACTACTGCCAAGACCAAGGCAAACGTGTTATTTATGTCACTACAGAGCAGTTCACCAACGATTTTATCCAGCAAGTACGCAACAAAACGATGGACCGTTTCCATGAGAAATACCGTCTTGCAGATTTACTACTCATCGATGATGTGCAGTTTTTGTCAGGCAAGCACCAGACCCAAGAGGAGTTTTTTCACACTTTTGAAGCACTCAAAAACAATCAAAGTCAAATCATTCTCACCTCCGACCGCGACCCCAAACAAATAGTAGGTATCGATGATAGGCTCATTTCACGCTTCGAATGGGGTCTCAAGGCGGATATTCAACCCCCAGGACTAGAGACCAAAATCGAAATCATTAAGAAAAAGTGTCTCATCAATAAAGTCTCGCTTCAAAAAAATGTCATCGAGTATATCGCCACTGTCATCGACACCAATGCGCGTGAAATCGAAGGGATATTGAGCAAACTGCACGCCTACTCCAAAATGATGGACAAAGAGCTCACGCTAGAGTTCACCAAAGATATTCTCAAAGAGCACATCAAAGAGACGCAAGAGCATATCACCACCGAAGATATTATCACTATCGTCTCCAAAGAGCTGCATATCAAGCCCAGCGATATTCGTTCAAAGAGCCGCAAACAAGACATCGTCTATGCCCGTAGAGTCGCCATCTATTTGACGCGAAACCTCACCAAATACACCATGCCAGAGTTGGCCAAATTCTATGGGCTCAACGACCACACATCAGTCAGTCATACCATGAAAGCGATTCAAAAGCTCATTCAAGAGGATGCAAACTTCAAACTTCGCATCGATGAACTTAGCAATAAGATTCTCTCTAAGAGTTGATTTTTTGAAAAAAAAAGTCGATATAATACCCGCCATGTGAACAAGGTGATGAACGCCTATTTTTCATCACCTCTCAAAATGCGTCGTTTGGGGCTTTGAATAGCTTTTTCACTTATTCACCCCCCTTACTATGATGACGATAATTTTTAAAATACAAAAGGAATTTCATGCGCATTGTTATTGCAAAAAATGTTTTAGAATCGATGCTTACACATCTGCAACCCTTTTTGGAAAAACGCGACAATGCACTCATAACTTCGCATATCTTTATTCAGACGCAACAAAATAGCCTACAACTTCGCGCTACTGATCACGAAATAGGTCTCTCCATCGCCTCTGAATTTGTCAAAATTCAAGAACCAGGCGCTCTTACAGCTAATGGTAAAAAACTCCTAGACATTATCAAAATCCTCAAAGAGGATGAAATCACCCTAGAACTCATTGGGGATATGCTTCATGTCAAACAAAAAACAGCTAAATTTAAACTCCCCACTTTCGATGCCAATGAATACCCCACTTTCGTTTCTGTCCAAGGTAAAGCCAAAATTGAGCTTGACAGCACTCAACTCATTCGCTCTCTCAAAAAAATCACTCCAGCCATTGACAATAACAATCCCAAATTTGAGCTCAATGGTGCGCTCATCGATATCAAAAAAGAGAGCATGAACCTCGTAGCAACCGATACACGTCGATTAGCCGTAGTAAGCATCCAACGTCAAAATGAAAAAGAGCTCGCACTCATTATCCCCAAAAAAGCGATTGTAGAGATTCAAAAACTCTTCGTGGAAAATATAGAAATTTACTACGATGAGACCTATCTCATTATCCAAACTGCACACTATCAGTTTTTCACCAAACTCATAAATGGTAAATTCCCTGACTATCAACGCATCATTCCTACACAAGCCAAACACACTCTCACGCTTCAAAAAGCACCTATGGTAGAAGCCATTAAACTTATCACGACCGTATCCAATGATATAAAAGTAACTTTTTACTCCGATAGAGTCGTCTTCCAAAGCCTTAGCGATGACAACAACGACGCGCAAACAGAGTGGATTTTCGACACAGGATTGACTGCTCCCTTTATTTTGGCTATCAACAGTCGCTATATTTTGGACTTTTTTGGTCAAATCGATAGCAGTGACTTTTTTATGAAACTCAATGAATCCAATCAACCTTTCGTTGTAGAAGCAGACACCCTCAAAACCATCATCATGCCCATCGTAATATAACTTCCTCTTCTCTTTTTACCCTCTTTTAGGGTAGAGCCTTTTAGTAAACATTTCATTTTCTTTGGCTAAAATAGGCCTCAAACTAATTTTGAGAAACACACCTATTGGGAGCACTAATGAGTCAAGAATACGGCGCAGATAACATCAAAGTCCTCAAAGGACTCGAAGCAGTTCGCAAACGCCCTGGAATGTATATCGGCGATACAGGCCCCAAAGGACTCCATCACCTCATTTACGAAGTTGTAGATAACTCTATCGATGAAGCAATGGCGGGATATTGTGATGAGATTAGTATCAAACTTACCAAACAAGGTACCGCAATTATCATCGACAACGGTCGCGGTATCCCAACTGATATACACCCTAGTGAAGGTATCTCTGCTGCTACCGTTGTTTTGACCGTGTTGCATGCGGGTGGTAAATTTGACAAAGACACCTACAAGGTCTCAGGAGGACTTCACGGGGTTGGTATCTCTGTCGTCAATGCCCTATCAAGCAAACTTCATATGACCATTCATCGTGACGGTAAAATTCACGAGCAAGATTTCGCTGAAGGTATCCCTCAAAATGTTCTTAGCGTTACAGGTACAACCCGCAAACATGGAACACACATCGAATTTTTTCCAGACCCGACTATCTTTGAAACCATCGAATTTGATTATGAAACCCTCTCCAAACGCTTCAAAGAGATGGCATACCTCAATCCTAAAATCATTCTTCATTTTGAAGATGAACGTATTGGCAAAAAAGAGAGTTATCACTTCGAAGGGGGAATTGCACAATTTGTTGCTGACATCAACAAAAAAGAGCCTGTTTGTAAAGTAATCTCCTTTAGTGAAAAACTTGAAGATATCGAAGTCGATATTGCACTTGTTTACAATGAGACTTACGATGAAAAAGGGTACTCCTTCGTCAATAATATTCGCACACCCAACGGCGGAACACACGAAGCAGGCTTTCGCGCTGGATTGACACGTGTTATCTCTACCTATAACAAAAACAACAGTGCTGCCAAAGAGAAAGATGTCATTATCTCAGGCGATGATGTCAAAGAGGGACTTATTTTCATCGTCTCTGCTCGTGTACCAGAGCCTCAATTTGAGGGTCAAACCAAAGGCAAATTGGGTAATACCTATGTTCGTCCCTTAGTCCAAAAAGCGACTTATGAAGTCCTCTCCAAATTTTTCGAAGAGAACCCTATCGATGCTAAAGCGATAGTCCAAAAAGCACTTATGGCTGCACGTGGACGAGAAGCTGCCAAAAAAGCGCGTGAACTTACGCGTCGTAAAGATGTTATGAGTATTGGAACATTGCCTGGTAAATTGGCCGATTGTCAAAATCGTGATGCCAGTGAATCAGAACTCTATCTCGTGGAAGGTGACTCTGCGGGCGGTTCGGCTAAGCAAGGACGTGACCGTGTTTTCCAAGCGATTTTGCCTCTCAAAGGGAAAATTCTCAACGTTGAAAAAGCGCGTCTGGATAAAGTACTCAAATCCGATGAGATTCTCAATCTCATTACAGCACTTGGATGTGGCATTGGCGATGAATTTAATGAAGAGAAACTTCGCTACCACAAAATCATCGTCATGACCGATGCCGACGTCGATGGTAGCCATATTCAAACCCTTCTATTGACCTTCTTCTTCCGCTATTTGCGCCCTATTATCGACAATGGTTATCTCTATTTGGCGCAACCACCACTCTATCGATTTCAAAAAGGAAAAAAAGAGATTTACTTCAAAGATGATCGCAAAATGAACGACTATCTTATCGAAAATGGTGTACCTGCCTTGGAGGTCGCCTCTTTAGGTAGTAAAGATTTAATTGAATATTTCAAAATGGTAGACCACTATCGCTCTAGCCTCGATGCGCTACGCAAACGCTACGCACTTATCGATGTCATTCGTCATTACATCGAAAATCCTGACATTATCTCTCAAACAGGTCAAACGCTTTTTGAAACAACCAAAAATTTCTTGGAAAATATTGGCTGTAATATATTGAACTCAATTGTAATGCCTGATTCATTGCATCTCTTTGTACAAACAGGTGATGGTCTAGAGGAGCTCTTCATCGACGATACCCTTTTTGCAACACCACACTATACGGAAGCCTCCTATATCTTCCGCAAAATCCAAAGCTACAAGATTACGGAATTAGAGGGCAGAGACCCTATCGAAGTGCTAGAATCTCTCAAAAAAGAGGCACAAAAGGGAGCCGACATTCAACGCTACAAAGGGTTGGGTGAGATGAATCCAGAGCAGTTGTGGGAAACCACTATGACCCCTGAAAATCGTGTCCTACTACGTGTCACTATCGAAGATGCAATGGTCGCAGATGAGACCTTCAACCTCTTCATGGGTGATGATGTAGAACCTCGTCGTGAATACATCGAAACCCATGCCAAAGATGTCAAACATTTGGATGTCTAACCATGCATGAAAAAAAATATGGTGAACTCGCCATCGAAGCATTCGATGTGTCACAAGATTTGGAAATTTGGCCCAATAAACATGCCAAAAATTATATCATTCACATAGAATTTCCAGAGTTTACCTGTCTTTGCCCACGTAGTGGTTATCCTGATTTTGCTACGTTTACACTTGAATATACCCCTAATGCTTCAGTCGTAGAACTCAAAGCAGTCAAGCTTTATGTCAACAGTTTTCGTAATCGTGCCATTTCGCACGAAGATAGCGCCAATGAGTTTTTCGATACGCTTTACGCCAAACTCTCCCCCAAATGGATGCGTTTAAAAGCTGATTTTTATCCACGCGGCAATGTTCACACGATTATCGAAATCGATAGTAGCAGGTTTTAATTTTATGCAAAAAAAAGCGCAACTGCAACGACGCTTTTTTTGGTTTTTGGTCAGTTTATATCTATTAAATGATCTCATTTACCTCTATACCCCTTGGGAAATTAGCTGGTTTATTACCGATTATGTTGTGCGTATCATTACCCTGGGGCTCTTTTTTTGGCTCTACAAAGAGTATGTTGTAGATAGACAATTTTTCTATTTCAATGATATTAGTACAGCAAAAGCGGCAGTGTGGGGATTGAGTTTTGGTCTCTTTGGCATTGTCCTTTTTCTCGTTATCGATGCCAATTTAAGTACGCTTAATTTCTACGAAGGAAGCACCTTTCCTACGATAGAAAACCCCCTCTTTTATTGGTTCGATATGAGCGTGGGGCTTTTACTCGTAGCTTTTAGTGAAGAGCTTCTTTTTCACAGCTACTTTTATACACTCTACAAAGATAAATTGAGTGCAAAAAGTTTAGTGTTAATCTCGACGCTTCTTTTTACCGCCATTCACTGGTCCAATGATATTACCAATATATTAGGCGTAGCTATTTGGGCCTTTTTTGCCATGATACTTTTCATACGTTTGCGTACAATTTGGCCACTCATAGTTGCGCATACGGTAACAAATATGATACTGTTCATGGATATTATCCCCCAAGAGTGGGTTACATGGTAAGTTTAAAAAATCGTACAAAAATTTCAATGAGGAGCGTGAATGTTTTTTTCCAATAACAAAGCACTAGAGACCCAAATCAGCAATCAAGAGGCACAAATTGCCGCACTTGAAAAAGAGTTGGCGCTCTACAAAGAGGCTTTTAAATTTTCTCAAGATGAGATGCATATTATCATCGAAAATGGTCACTCTATTCTTGCCCAAAATATATTGGCAAACGAGATGATAAAAAACGAAGCAGAGCTTCTCAAAGAGCTTCGAGTCGGCAAAGATACGATAAATGTCCAAGGGTGTACAGGACGCGTGGCTTCGACCTCGTTGGGTGAGGGCAGAACACTCTACTCTATTATCAAAACAGATATCAAAAACTCCAAAGACAGCGATATTTTAGGGATGCATCAAAAAGCGATTAGCCATGCCCTTTATGACAGTCAACGCACCTATTCCCAAATGCTCGATGAGCTCAAAATCATGAAAGATGAATCAACCGCTATTGCTATAGAGTCGCGCGAAGGGCTCTCACTCATCAACTCATCCTCTTCCAATATGGACACACTCTCTCAACACATGGGCGATATGACAGAGGGTGCACGCATGCTCAAAGAGCGAAGCGTTGAGATCTCTAACGTCATCAATCTTATCGAAGATATCGCAGACCAGACCAATCTATTGGCACTCAATGCCGCTATCGAAGCTGCACGTGCAGGTGAGCACGGTCGAGGGTTTGCCGTCGTAGCCGATGAGGTGAGAAAACTCGCCGAAAAGACTCAAAACGCAACCAAAGATATCTCTGTTGTAGTCAAAGCGATGCAACAAGAGGCAAATAATACTGAAACCAATACCGAAAATATTAGCACCATCGTACACGCAACCAAAGAGAGTATCGATGAGCTTAGTATCAAAATCATCTCCTTTGAGAAGAACGCCTCTCGTTCTGTATTCGAAGTCGATTACATCAGCAACAAAATCTTCTCCTCGTTGGCCAAAATCGACCACGTCATCTACAAACACAATGTCTACGCGCTGTTGTTCGGGGAAGAGAACCAATTCAAGCAAACCGACCATACACAATGCCGCTTAGGCAAATGGTACAACGAAGGGGTGGGCAAACAAGAGTTCAGCACCGTACCTGCCTACAAAGCGCTCGAAACACCGCACGCCAAAGTCCACCAACAAGCCAATCGATTGGCCAACGAATGTGCCTCAGGTAAAGCAATCTGCTCCAAAGATGAGATAGAGCAGATGGTACGTGATATCGAAGCGGCATCGAGTGAAGTCTTCACCTATTTGGAAAAAATGGTAGAAGAAAAATCGGCGATTGTGATGAAAACAGCCGCCAAAACACTTTTTGAAGGGAAAAAATAAGATGGCAAAAATAGTAATTATCGACGACGAAAAAGAGATTTTGGGCATGATGGAGCGCTATTTGACGCGTGAAAACAAAAACGAAGTCAAAACCTTCTCCAACCCGCTCAATGCGCTTAGCAGTTTGGATCCCTCTACGCAAGTGGTCTTTCTCGATGTGATGATGCCCGAGATAAACGGGCTAGAGCTTTTGCCCAAATTGGTCGAAAAATACCCCAAAGTAAAAGTCATTATGATGACCGCCTATTCGACGCTGGACAAAGTGCTTGTAGCACATCGCAACGGCGCTACTAATTACATCATGAAACCTTTTGAATCTTTGGCACAACTAGACAAAAAAATCAGTGAAGCCCTTTCTTGAGTCTGTACGCTATACCAAAGCGTTTTTTGCCAGCTTAGGTGTAGTTAGCACTCTTCTTTTTATTCTTTACCTGCTGGCTGGATATTTCGAGGCGCATTTTGTCGCTTTTTTTGAGCTACCTCTCGCGCAATACAGCCAAGAGCACGATGCCTTTGCCCAAAAAACAAAATCGCTACTACAAATCACTGCTGTTGCGTTGACGCTTCTCGTTTTGATCATGGGTTGGGTTATCTACAGGGTATTGCGCACCCAAGAGCAGCGTCAAAGCATCAGCAATCGTCTCTCCAAATTACTGCGCCACGCCAGACGTGAATCGACCACCTTAGAGGCTATCGTAGAGTACGCAAGCAGTGGTATAGGTATCATCGATTTGGAGGGAAATTTCCACAAAATCAATAATGCCTATTGCACATTGCTAGGGTATGAACGCGAAGAGCTTTTGCGTGCTAATTGTGTAGAGTTGACCACGCCAGAGTATCGTCAAAAGGCACGTGATATTTTGCAGATGGCAAAACGCAGAGGCTTTATGCACAATGTCCACAAGGTGTGTGAACACAAAATGGGCGGTGAAGTGCATTTGGATTTTTCACTCCAACTTTTGCCCGACAAAAAGAGCTTCGTCGTCATCGTCAACTCGATGGAGGAGAAGCGCCAACTCAAACGCACGCTCTACAGGATGCAAAACTATTTCAATAACAGTGCAGTGGGCTTTTTGGTCATCGATGAGAACAATATCATTCGCGACGTCAATCCCTATTTGTGTAATATTTTTGGATATGAGGCACAAGAGCTTATCAATGCTTCGTTAGAAAAACTGCACAAAACTCATGAGGATTACCGCAAATACCGTCAAAATATCAGTGCACAACTGCGTCAAACGTCGCACGTACATATTCAATATGAGATGCGCAAAAAAGATGGTCGTTCTGTCTGGGTAGAGCTATCGGGGACGCCTTTGCAGTATGAAGATGCTGAAGAGATGCAGAGCAAAAAAGTGGTCTGGACAGTGGTCGATATCACTCAAATCATACAGGTCAATGCGGTCATCGAGGAGCTCAATAGCGAACTGCAAAGCAGTGTCGATTTTCTCAATACCCTTATCGATGTTATTCCCTTGCCTATTTTTGTCAAAGATGCGCACTTTACCTTTACCCAAGTCAATGAGGCGTTCAAAAATTTGTTGGGCTTTACCCAACAAGAGATTCTAGGGCATAAACTAGAGCATATTTACAGTGACCCTCACATCATAAAAGCGCTTCATGAGCAAGATGAGCATCTCAAAACCCAACCCAAAGAGGTGCGTAAACTTCCACTGCACGCAGGCGATTCAGAGATAATTGCACAATTTCACAAAGCAGCTATTCGCGTTCATGGAGAGTTTCGTGGGCTTGTCGGTGTTATCGTCGATGTCACTGCACATGAGGAGCAGGAGAAATTTTTGCAAAAGCAGGTCGAAAATATTTTACGCGACCGCCTCATTGAGCAAAAACGTCACGAAGAGGAGCGCCTAAAATATGAAAAATTTTCGGCACTGGGACAACTCTCTGCGGGTATTACGCACGAAATCAACACTCCCTTGACCTACATCAAAGGCAATATCGAAATGATGCGCATGGATATCGAAGAGATGCAAGCATCTTCGATGAAGACGCGTTTCATCGAGGATATGCAAAGTATTCAAGAGGGTGTAGTGCGCATCTCCAATATCATCGAATCGATGCGTGAAATGGCAGGGCAATCACGTGAAGAACGTGAAAAGGTCAATATTTTTAATAGCTTTATTACTGCACTCATCATGGTGCACAATCGCTCTAAACATATCACACCTATCTATCTCAACGGCGAACTCTTCACTCCGCAAATGTCGCGCAAAGAGGAGGAGGGGTATCTCGCCTACGTACAGCGTCAGCGAATCGAGCAGGTGTGGATAGTGATACTCAACAATGCTCTGGATGCTTTTGGGCACGAAAAACCTTTCGATGAGCGTCGTATCGATATCTGTATCGATGAATTTGGCGATGAAGTTACGGTCACGATTCAAGACAATGCGGGTGGTATCAAGAGTGAAATGCTACCCAAGCTCTTTGAGCCACTCACCTCCACCAAAGAGCACAGCGGCATGGGTGTAGGACTCTCCATCGCCAAACGTATCGTCACCGAACAAGAGGGCATTATTCGCGCAGCCAACTCTATGGATGGCGCGATGTTTACCGTGCGATTGCCCCGCTACAAAGGGCAAAAAGATTAGATATTTTGCGCTTCGTTGGGCGTAGCGAATTTGATGACAGGTTTTTGCAAGAGCAGATTGTTGGGGTAGAGCAGAGTGTTGTTTTGGGTATCGCGTAGCTCGATTTGAAAGAGGCTAATCTCTATGATAATGCCCTCGATAGAGTTCTCGCCATCGACGATACGAATCGTGTCGCCTATACGTGCAGGGAAGGTGAAAAAGATGATGATGCTTGAGGTGATGTTGCTCAGTATCGACCACTGCGCAAAGAGCGCCACTCCAATGACCGCGAAAATCGATGAGGCGAAAACAGCAATGCCTTTGATATCGACGCTCCAGATAAAGACCAAAGCAATCAAAACTGCCAACACAAGCAAGAGTTCAAAGACCTTTTGAATATAAAAAAGACGCTTCGCATCTAGCTCTTTGGAGGTGGACATGGTGTGCAGAAGGCGTTTGAGACCAAGCGCGATGAGGTATCCTATTAGTATCGCGATACTGCTCCAGATGTAGTTCATAATGACTCCTTTATGCCCCGATGCTATCTTTGGGGCGTTTGCGTTGGGATGGGGATGTAGGGACGCTTTTGGCGATATACTCCATGATTTTACCCGCTATATCCATACCTGTCGCTTTTTCGATGCCTTTGAGTCCTGGGGAGGAGTTAACCTCCATGACCAAAGGACCACGCTTGCTAGGAATCATATCGACGCCACACACACCAAGCCCCATCGCTTTTGCCGCCAAGAGTGCCATAGCACGCTCTTTGCGGTTGAGGGTGTAGGCACTGCTACTGCCCCCTTGGTGAAGATTGGAGCGAAAATCCCCTTCGGCACCTTGACGTTTCATGGCGCCCACCACCTCACCATCGACGACAATAGCACGAATATCTGCGCCTCCTGCCTCCTCGATGTACTCTTGCACGAGCAGATTGACATTCATTCCATAGAAGGCATCCAGCACCGATTTTGCCGCCTTTTGGCTCTCGGCAAGTACGACGCCTACGCCTTGGGTGCCTTCGAGGATTTTGAGTACCAAGGGCGCACCACCGCTGAGCTTGATGATATCTTTGGCAGAGGATTTGTTGGAGGCGAAGACGGTCTTGGGCATATCGACACCATGCTTGGAGAGGATTTGGAGACTGCGCAGTTTGTCACGTGAGCGTGAAATAGCCAGCGACCCTGCCACGCTAAAGACATTCATCATCTCCAAATGCCGCACCATCGCCGTACCAAAAAAGGTACGACTCGCCCCAATACGCGGGATGATAGCGTCAGGAATAGGGAGCTTTTCACCGTTGTAATTGATATGCAGAGAGTTTTTTTGGATTTCGATACTGCAACGCAGATAGTCGATGACGCGGCACTCCCAGCCACGCGCATGTGCAGCTTCGACGAGGCGTCGGGTCGAGTAGAGATTGGCATTGCGAGAGAGGATATAGAGGGTCATTGAGAGTTGCCTTGCAAAGGGGATAGGTATTGGCGTGAGACATCGACGATGAAGTGGTGGCGCAAAAACGACCTGCCAATAAGCATAGGGTACTTCATGACGTTACGATTGGCTAGCGATAGCGGTGTGGTGATAGTGCGCCCCATGAGGGTGATAGCTACATGGACAAAAATACGCTCTTGCATCGTGCCGTTGGAGCTTTTGACCCGTTTGATTTTGTAGACGGGCAGGATAATGGGTGCTTGGGTATAGCTAGGATGTTTGGGGTCGAGCAGGCGAAACTGTACGGTGTTGTTCTCGAGCAGTCGAATCTCATCGCAATGAATCGCGCACGAATCTGCACCCGTGTCGATTTTGGCATCGATATTATAGAGATTCAATTGGGGCAGATGAATATATTCACACTCCCCTACGATGAGCTTTTCGATGGTGGCACCTTTGGGTTGGGATGGTGCCTATTCTACACAAAAACAAAAACATTAAGGCTACAGAGAAAAGAGGAGGGGCTAGGGATGCTTTTGCAGGGGTGAGGGTAATTTTTGGGGTGCGTGGATGCGTAGCTGCTTGTGGATACTAGTACGTCCGTAGACCACCTCGATGGCTTTGGTCGATACGCCAAACTCCCCCGCCAAAAAGCGCACCATGTAGTCGGTCGCTTTGCCATCTTCGGGCTGGGCTTTGACACTGATTTTGAGCTGATTGCCTTTGGGTTTGCCAATGGCATCACGCTTGGAGAGCGGCGTACCAAGGACATTGAGGATAAGCGTATCGCCCCCCCATTCGTAGTATTCATGTGCTAGGGTGTGTACTGCCATGCGTCTCTCCTGTGAGGGCTGCTCTCTCAAAACTGACCACTTCGACTTCTCCTAGGAGGTCGTCGGTTTCGTAGGTGATGAGTTTGCACGTTTCACCCTCTTTTTTAAAAGCGTCAAATGCGCTTAGTTCTCTCTTTTTGGTCTTCTCGTCGTGGATGTCGTATGAGACTTGGTAGAGTGTGTGGTCGGCATAAAAATCGACTTCCACGCTCTCTCTGAGATAGGTGAGTGAGGTGTGTTTTTGCGACAAGAGATTAAATACACTGTTTTCCAGAGCCGCGCCCAAGTTGTCGGAAAATTTGGGCACGACCTGCAAAAAGCCGTTGTCTTTGACGTAGATTTTCTTCATCGATTTGATACGCTCTTTGGGTTTGGTGTGAAATCTATCGATACGCGCTACCAAAAATGTCTCCTCGAAGTAGCCAATATACTCTTTGACGCTTTTGTCACTCAGTGCGAAGGTAGAGGCTAGTGTGGTGTAGTTGAGTATCGTGCATGCATTGCCAATGAGATAGAAAAAGAGCCTCTCGATACTCTCGCTATTGCGAATCCCGTAGCGTGGAACGATGTCGCGGTAGAGGATATTTTTCGCATAACTAGTAAGTATCTCTTTTTTTGTGAGGGTATCATCGACAGTAAAAACCTCATAAAACCCGCCCCAGCGTAGATACTCCTCTTTGGCTCTAGCAGTGGCAATTTTGTTGCACATACGTGCTAACTCATCGCTGTAATCGATGCCCTGAAAATCCAAAAACTCCCCGAAAGAGAAGGTATCGAGGTGGATATTGAGACTTCTACCCGTGAGCAATGTACCCAAATCGTTGGAGAGCATCGAGGAGTTCGAGCCTGTGAGGATGAATTTGATATCGCTTGATTCGTATTTGCTCTTGATATAGACCTGCCAGTTCTCAAAAAACTGTATCTCGTCGAAGATGACGTAGATTTTGCCTTGGGGGTCTAGGAGCTTGAGATATGCCTCATAAATCGTCTCCAAATAGGTGGCATCGTGACGGAATTCCAAAAAATAGGGCTGTTCGAGATTGACAAAGAGAATGTTTTTGGGATTCGTGCCGGTCTCGATGAGGTGATGTATCGCTGTTTTTGCCAGCGTACTTTTACCGCATCGACGAATACCTGTGATGGTGATGATATGTCTGAGCGGTAGATAGCGCACCAACGTCGCAAACTTCTCTCGCTTGGCATAGGCGGTCGATACACCGTTCCAATGCGGATTTTGTTCTTGGAGTATATTTTTTAGCATAGTTAGCTATCTCCTATATAAATACGGAAGTATATTTACCAATATTATACATAGATACGGAAGTTTGTCAAAGCACAGTCGCATTTATTATTCTCGTGCGGTTGTAGGTTTCAGGCAGAAAATGGTCACATTAACAGTAAAAAACATATTTTTAAAATCTTAAATGAAACTGCTACAATTGTTCAAATTTAACGATAGGAATGATGATGTTACATGCCTTCACCAACCAGTACCAACTCTCAAAGACCTTGCGTTTCGGAGCCACATTAAAAGAGGATGAAAAAAAATGCAAATCCCATGAAGAGCTGAAAGGGTTTGTTGATATATCGTATGAAAATATGAAAAGTAGCGCAACAATAGCCGAAAGCCTAAATGAAAATGAGTTAGTCAAAAAATGTGAGCGATGTTATAGCGAGATTGTAAAGTTTCATAATGCTTGGGAAAAGATCTATTATCGAACAGACCAAATTGCAGTATACAAAGATTTTTATCGTCAACTAAGTAGAAAAGCGAGATTTGATGCAGGCAAACAAAATAGTCAGCTGATTACCCTTGCATCATTGTGTGGTATGTATCAAGGTGCAAAATTATCACGCTATATTACAAATTACTGGAAAGATAATATTACTCGTCAGAAGAGTTTTTTAAAGGATTTTAGCCAACAGCTCCATCAGTACACAAGAGCTCTTGAAAAGAGTGACAAAGCACATACAAAACCAAATCTTATCAATTTTAATAAAACATTCATGGTACTTGCAAATCTTGTAAATGAGATTGTTATTCCACTATCCAACGGAGCTATTTCATTTCCCAACATCAGTAAACTTGAGGATGGGGAGGAGAGCCATTTAATAGAGTTTGCACTTAATGATTACAGTCAACTCAGTGAATTGATAGGTGAGCTAAAAGATGCTATTGCTACAAACGGAGGGTACACACCATTTGCAAAGGTCACACTCAATCACTATACCGCAGAGCAAAAACCGCATGTTTTCAAAAATGATATTGATGCAAAAATAAGAGAATTAAAACTTATAGGGTTGGTGGAAACATTAAAAGGTAAATCTTCTGAGCAAATTGAGGAATATTTTTCCAATCTTGATAAGTTCAGCACCTATAATGATAGAAACCAATCGGTCATAGTGAGAACACAATGCTTTAAATACAAACCGATACCTTTTTTGGTCAAACACCAATTAGCAAAGTATATTTCAGAGCCAAATGGTTGGGATGAAGACGCTGTTGCAAAGGTGTTGGATGCCGTTGGCGCAATAAGAAGTCCTGCACATGATTATGCGAACAATCAAGAGGGATTTGATTTAAACCATTACCCAATAAAAGTTGCATTTGATTATGCTTGGGAACAGTTGGCAAATAGTCTTTATACTACTGTCACTTTTCCTCAAGAGATGTGCGAAAAGTATCTTAATTCTATCTATGGGTGCGAAGTGAGTAAAGAGCCTGTTTTTAAATTTTATGCGGATTTGCTTTATATTAGAAAAAATCTAGCCGTGCTTGAGCATAAAAACAATTTGCCGAGTAACCAAGAAGAGTTCATTTGCAAGATAAATAATACATTTGAAAATATAGTATTGCCATATAAAATTTCGCAATTTGAGACTTATAAGAAGGATATTTTGGCATGGATAAATGACGGTCATGACCATAAAAAATATACTGATGCCAAACAACAGTTAGGTTTTATTCGAGGTGGCTTAAAAGGGCGAATTAAAGCAGAAGAAGTGTCTCAAAAAGATAAATATGGGAAAATCAAAAGCTACTACGAAAACCCATATACAAAACTAACCAATGAGTTTAAGCAAATATCTTCAACTTATGGCAAGACATTTGCAGAGTTACGAGACAAATTTAAAGAGAAAAATGAGATAACCAAGATTACCCATTTTGGTATCATCATAGAGGATAAAAATAGAGATAGATATCTTCTTGCAAGTGAATTGAAACACGAACAAATAAATCATGTCTCAACTATACTCAACAAACTAGATAAATCATCAGAATTTATCACCTATCAAGTCAAATCTTTAACCTCTAAAACATTGATTAAACTTATCAAAAACCATACTACAAAAAAAGGTGCCATATCACCCTATGCAGATTTTCATACTTCAAAAACAGGATTTAATAAGAATGAGATTGAAAAAAATTGGGACAATTATAAAAGAGAGCAAGTATTAGTGGAATATGTCAAAGATTGTCTTACCGACTCTACAATGGCAAAAAACCAAAACTGGGCAGAGTTTGGATGGAATTTTGAGAAGTGTAACAGTTATGAAGATATCGAGCATGAGATTGACCAAAAATCGTATCTACTCCAAAGCGATACTATCTCAAAGCAATCGATAGCATCTCTTGTAGAGGGTGGGTGTTTATTGTTGCCTATCATAAATCAAGATATTACTTCAAAAGAGCGAAAGGATAAAAACCAGTTTAGTAAAGATTGGAACCATATTTTTGAAGGCTCAAAAGAGTTTAGACTACATCCAGAGTTTGCGGTCTCTTACAGAACACCTATAGAGGGGTATCCAGTACAAAAACGGTATGGAAGATTACAATTCGTATGCGCCTTTAACGCTCATATAGTCCCTCAAAACGGGGAATTTATCAATCTCAAAAAACAGATAGAGAATTTTAATGATGAAGATGTCCAAAAGAGAAATGTTACTGAATTTAATAAAAAAGTAAATCATGCTCTATCGGACAAAGAGTATGTAGTTATCGGGATAGATAGAGGCTTGAAGCAACTAGCCACGCTGTGCGTCCTTGATAAAAGAGGCAAAATTTTAGGCGACTTTGAGATTTACAAAAAAGAGTTTGTCCGAGCAGAAAAGAGAAGCGAGAGTCATTGGGAACATACTCAAGCAGAAACTAGACATATTCTTGACCTATCCAATTTACGAGTTGAGACAACTATCGAGGGAAAGAAAGTATTAGTTGACCAAAGCCTCACGCTTGTGAAAAAAAACAGAGACACCCCTGATGAAGAGGCAACAGAGGAGAACAAACAAAAAATCAAACTCAAACAGTTGTCATATATAAGAAAGCTCCAACATAAAATGCAAACCAATGAACAAGATGTTTTGGATTTAATCAACAATGAGCCTAGTGATGAAGAGTTTAAAAAGAGAATTGAGGGGCTTATCTCTTCCTTTGGAGAGGGGCAAAAGTATGCAGATTTGCCAATTAATACCATGAGAGAGATGATAAGCGATTTACAAGGTGTGATAGCTAGAGGCAATAATCAAACAGAGAAAAATAAGATTATCGAACTTGATGCTGCCGATAATCTCAAGCAGGGTATCGTAGCCAATATGATTGGCATAGTGAATTATATTTTTGCTAAATACAGTTATAAAGCGTATATTTCGCTAGAAGATTTAAGTAGAGCCTATGGCGGTGCAAAAAGTGGGTATGATGGACGGTATCTGCCATCGACTAGCCAAGATGAAGATGTTGATTTTAAAGAACAGCAAAACCAGATGTTAGCAGGGTTGGGAACCTATCAGTTTTTTGAGATGCAACTACTCAAAAAACTACAAAAAATACAGAGTGATAATACTGTTTTGCGTTTTGTCCCAGCCTTTAGAAGTGCGGATAACTATAGAAATATTTTGAGATTAGAGGAGACGAAATATAAGAGCAAACCATTTGGAGTAGTCCATTTTATTGATCCAAAATTTACATCAAAAAAATGTCCAGTATGCAGTAAGACAAATGTATACAGAGACAAAGATGATATCCTTGTATGTAAAGAGTGTGGTTTTAGGTCAGATTCTCAACTTAAAGAGCGTGAGAATAATATTCACTATATCCACAATGGAGATGATAATGGGGCGTATCATATCGCTTTAAAAAGTGTAGAAAATCTAATTCAAATGAAATAATAAAGCATAATCAAACCGACCCAATAATTTCTACTGTTGTAGATTATAGATATTGTACGCCTTAAAGATTTCGTCTAAACCGACCCAATAATTTCTACTGTTGTAGATTTTCCTGCGCATTAATGATATTAGAAGGTCTAAACTGACCCAATAATTTCTACTGTTGTAGATGTATAAAGATGCGATTTGAAGAAAAAATTGTCTAAACCGACTCAATAATTTCTACTGTTGTAGATGGGCATGTTATGTTGTCTGTTATTTTCAGTCTAAACCGACCCAATAATTTCTACTGTTGTAGATCGATACACACATGGTGCTTGACGCGGTGTCTAAACCGACCCAATAATTTCTACTGTTGTAGATTAGCCTTCGATAGCCTCTTGTTTTTTTGTCGTCTAAACCAACCCAATAATTTCTACAACTTACCCCACCAAAGTACAAAGCGCTTGCGTGATAGTTTTGGCTTCTTGAGGTGTGATGGTTGCGATTTTTTCTTTGATGCGTGAGCGCGAAAGTGCGCGTATCTCATTGATGCATGCATCGCTAGGGCGCTCTAGTTTTTCGCGTGGCATGAGTGTGAAGCGATAGGGGAGTGCGTCGGGTTCGATGTGGGTAGAGAGGGGGATGACTATGACCGTGGCGAGCAGGGCATTGTCTTCATCGGCACTCATGAGGATGGCGGGGCGTAGTTTGCCTATTTCGCCTCCTTTGGCAGGGTTGAAATCGACCAGATGAATAGCGTGCTTAGACAATTCCATCTGCTACGCCTCCCTCTTCGATAGGGTCGTTTTTTTGCGCTTTTGCGATGCGTTGCAGGAGCGCGTTTTTTTTGCTCTTTTCGACACTATCGATGAAGGCTTGGAACGCTTGCGCCATCGAGGTAGGGACGAAAAATCCCACCTCTACCTTTTTGCGTCCATCGACGATGTGGACGATTTCGTCATCGTAGCGGTACAAAACTTCGGGTTTTCGAATATCTGCTAATGTCGCTTCTATCATGCAAATCCTTTTGTCAAATCAAATTGTCAAAATAGTATAGCATCTAAACCACGGTATTTTTGTAGCATCTTCTTCTCTGCTGTCATATTACAGAATATCGTAAGAAGATAATGACTATCATTACGCAGTGCAAAAATAGCGTTCGACAAGGAAAAATATGCAAAAGAAAAATCGTTTGATGGTCGATGGAGTGGCGGTGCCTACGCTCGATGAGCTTATGGCGACGGGTATGTATGGCAATTTACCACCTCCTTCACCTGAGCTAGAGGCGCGGCTCAATGACCTCATAGAGGCGCTGGATAATATGCCTCCTCTCGAGGGGGTCACCATCGAGTCTGTGGAGGCGGCTTTTGAGTTCTTGGAGCGAGAGAGTGAGAAGATCTATGCCCAACGCATGGCGGACATTGACGCAGGAGGATCTTTTTAGCCTTTTGAAGTGTCGATGATAGTGCTATGATTCTTCAAACACGAAAAGGAGTGCACAGATGGCATACGATTTGCGCGACAAACTGGTAGTGGCGGTGAGTTCACGCGCCCTTTTTGATCTGGAGGAGGAGAACCGCGTCTTCGAAGAGAAGGGACTCGATGCCTACTATCAGTATCAGCTCGAGGTCGAAAATGCGCCTTTGGCAAAGGGTACGGGCTTTCGTCTCATCGAGAACCTGCTCAAAATCAATGCCCTCTTCCCCAAAGAGCACAAGCAAGTCGAAGTCATCATCCTCTCCAAGAACAATGCCGCGACAAGCCTGCGTATCACCAATGCGGTCAATGCCTACGGTCTGGACATCGTACGCTCAGGGTGGACGAGTGGACACGCCATCAGTAGCTATCTCAAAGCTTTCAAAGTCGACCTCTTTTTGAGTGCCGACGCCCAAGATGTGGTGAGTGCCATCGAGCACGGGGTCGCCGCTGCCAAGATTTTGCCCTCGATACCGCATGTGCACACCTCCAAAGGCGACCAAGTGCGCATCGCTTTTGACGGTGATGCAGTGCTTTTCAGTGAGGAGAGCGAGATGATATACAAGCGCGAAGGGCTAGAAGCTTTCCTAGAGCATGAGAAAAAGAACCGTGACAATCCTCTCTCGCAAGGTCCTTTTGCCAAATTTTTGCTCACGCTCTCTGCGATTCAGCGCAAATTCCCTGATAAAGCCTCTCCGATTCGCACCGCACTGGTCACCGCGCGAAGTGCTCCTAGCCATGAGAGGGTCATCAAGACGCTCAATCTTTGGGGGGTGCGCATCGATGAGGCATTTTTCCTTGGGGGCAGTGACAAATACGAGGTGCTTGAAGCCTTTGGCGCGGATATATTCTTCGACGACCAAGACATCCACCTAGAGAAATCCGCCAGTGTCGTACCCAGCGCCAAGGTCATTAATGAGAAGGTGGAGAGCGCCAATCACGCTTGATGCAAGGGCTTAGTGCTTGCCTTGCCCTTGTGGGACATTGGGGTATTCAGGATGGCAATAGCTCTCACCTGCACCGCAACAGCCATTCGTTACCCCCATCGCTTTAAGAGCCTTGTCGAACGCCCAATAGTGCGTATAGCTTGCATCTCGCAAAAATTCAAAAACCGTCGTCACATCCGCCGCATTGGAGGCTTTGCTGAGATTGATATCCTCATTGAGATCATTGATGTCGGTCACTTCGACCATACAGCCCACCTCGAGTGCATCGCGTCTGGAAATCTTGCCTTTGGTTACTAGCGTGGTGTAGAGCGTTTGAATCGCGTTGATGTCATAAGTGCTAGCGTTCATCTCTCCTAGCGTGGTATCGACATAGTCCAGCGCTGTAAGGTCGATGTTGGTAAAAGCATCGTAATTGGGGGCATATTTTTTGACCAATAGCTGAACGCTTTGGATATGTGTACTCTCCGATTTTGTAGCGATATTGGTGAGCTGTTTGAGCGTAGAGTCGTTGTGATAGGCGTACAAATAGTTGTAAATATCGTAAGCCAAGCGCTCTTCATTGAGCATGTAGGCAAGCGCATCGAGCACCTCTTGGGAGAGTTGCGATTGGGGACTCAAAAGCGCAGAGACCACTGCAGGGGGGAGCGTATCGAGCGCTTTGACCGAGGCGGCAAGCGTCACAGAAGCTTCCAAATGGGCTGTTGCAGCTTCGGTGGAGATGAGGGTGATGTTTGTCTCTAATTGTGTATTGATTTGCGCCACATAATTTTCAATCTCAGAGGCATCGAAGGTTGTCGAGGTTTGAAATACCTCTTTGATGCTCTCACGAATGCGTATACCGTTGCTAGAGCGGTTGTCATCGTCGCACGATTGCAAAAAACGCGCCATTGCGATGACGCGAGAGTCGTTGGTGTCGTTGCGCGATAGACCCAAAAGCTCTTGCGGGAAGACTTGCCCATCTGTGGGGAGCGTAGCAATTTCGCCGAGTTTGAGAGCGTTGAGATGAAATTGTACAGGGGCAGTTTGGCACGAGAAGGTTCCATTGGCATCGGTGATGCCTTTGGTGCCATCGGCGCAGGTGTAGTTTGCGTTTTGGATATAGCTGTCCACGAGCTGTCCCGTGTAGGTTTGCGGTGCGCTTGTATCGCCGCAACCGACCCACAAAAATGCAACTATCGAGAGTGTGATAAGGGGTGTTTTCATCTTCTATCCTTCGTATTGATGGAAGAAGTGTAGAGTAGAAGCGTTAGGGTAGTGTTAGTGGGGAAATTGGAGATGAGGGCTATCTAGCGCGGGGAGAGAAGCACGCTTTGGACAACGATGTCAAAAGTGTTGATGGTGCTTCGTCAAAACCCCTCGAGTAAAAATTTCCATGCAGGTAGTATTTCTACATGAATACCTTCAAGGTCGAAATCCTCCTCTTGTTCAAGTGTGACAATGATGCCACGTGTAGCTGCGACGTACTTCGCCGCCGTCAAAAGTCCCGCAAGCTCTCGCTCTTTGGTGGGAGCAAAGCTCATATCGATGCTCACTTGTAGTGGTATTAATTCCCCCTCATTTTCGACGATGAAATCGCACTCTTTTTGACCCTTGGCAAAAAGCAGTGGAATGCCTCGACGTTGTAGCTCTATGGCGACGAGATTTTCGAGCAATTTGCCTTGCTCTTGCGAATAGCGATAGGTGAGGGCAGTCAAAAATCCGTTGTCAATGACATACACTTTTTTCTCTGAGAGTTCACGGCGCACGATAGAGGGGTCATATCGAGAAGCAATCACTCCAAAATAGACCGCTTGCGCCATTTCGAGATAATCATGCAGGGTGTTTTTGGCGATACGAAAGCCCGCGCTCTTCATTTCATTGTGAATTTTGGCTATGGAGAGAGGGCTTCCCACGCCCTCGATGACTCTTTTGAGGAAATATTTCAAAGCGACTACATTCGACTCATGATAGCGTTCGATGAGGTCTTTGAAAATCATCACATCGAAATACTCTTGGAGGATTTTGCGTCGTGTAGTCACATCTGGAATGAAAACCAACTCAGGAAATCCACCCTCTTGGAGATAGCGCGTAAAAGCAGTAGCGCGTTGCGCCTTGTCCGATGCGCTGTTGGCGTCGCGTGGGATTTGCATAAAATCCAAAAACTCCCCAAACGAAAGAGGAAACACTTCATACCGTAGTGAGCGTCCGCGAAGTGCTGTTGCAATATCACTGCCTAATAGCTTGGCATTGGAGCCTGTCACAAAGAGATGACGACTTACGCTCTCATCGATACGGCGTACAAATTTTTCCCACCCCTCGATTTCTTGAATCTCATCGAAAAAAAAATAGCATTTATCCAGCTCTATATGGGGGTAGAGTTCGCGGTAGCTTTGCAAGATGATATCGAGGTCATTTGCCTCTAGGTGGAGTCGCTCATCTTCGAAATTGAGGTAGAGAATGCTCTCTTTTGGGAGACGTTGGCGTAGCTCTTGAATGGCGCCTAGCAGGAGAGAGGTCTTGCCAGAGCGACGCATGCCTGTCACGACAATGATCTTGTCCAACTCCAAGGGCAGTTGAAGTTCACGCCGCTTTTGCACGCGCAAAGGAGTAGTGTGAAAATCAGAAATGAGTTCTTTGATGAGGGCTTTTTTGTTCATGAAAGACATTTTAGCAAAAATCATCTTTTTTAGAGGGATGATTTTCTACAAATCATCTTTTTATACTTCGATTTTTTGCAATTCACACCAATACTCGTAGGGGGTATCGCCTAGTCATTCCGAGATATCCAGCATTTTATTCCGAAATTTACAGCTTCTAGGGCGCCTTAACTCGCCCATATCGAGGAAAAAGTACTACTGATGAAAGGTAAAGGCTTTGCTGTTGCGATTGAGTTCTTCGACTTTTTGGATTGCGATATTTGCGCCGTGAGATTTTTCGAGTGTTTGAAAGATATGGGCGTTCATTCCCAAATTTCTAGCTCCTTGAGAGGCGATACTAATAAACCTCGCGTAATCGCGCCATGTGGTTTTCAAAGATTATGTTACAACTCTAGCTTTGCATTCCCATCGATTGTTGGCTCTTGTTTTTTGAGTGGTCCTAGCGCATCACTTGCTTCGCTTGTCTTGAAGCTGGACTCTTTGAATATATCGGTGATGCTGTTTTTGCCACTTGCGATACTTTTCATGACAAAGTAGCTAAAAAGTCGATGTCCTTTCTCCGCATACATATTGCTGTATTGTGTTCCTTGACCTGCTGTTAGCACAACCATTTTGGATTTATCGAAGCTTACTTTTTTGGGTTTGATACGTGGAGCGGCGACCCCTTTGATGATAGTTTTGCCATCGCTTGCACCACTAAAACAGCTATCGACTATCGTAATTACCTTACCCGCCTTGGATGCGCTTAGACGATTGTAGATATTGTGGAGACTGAACTCCTTCTCGCGGGTAATGTAATCAGGTATTTTGTCTGATGGTAGCATAAACGGTTCACCCTCATTGGTAGCATCGGGCATCCCATGACCGTTGTAGTAAAAGTAGATGGAATCGCCTACTTTGATGTCTTGTGTGAGGAGATAATCAAGCTTATCCTGTATCGCTCCTGCTGTTGCTTTGCTGTCTATGAGTGCGACGGTGTTGCGCTTGGTGATACCAAGTCGTTTTTGCATAAGTTGAGTGAATAGCTCTGCACTTCGCTTGGAGTAGGGTATCGGTTCTGTTTCATTGTATTGCTCGATACCGATGACGAAGAGCCATTTGGTTTTATCCTCTTTGGAGGGTTTGAGTTTGGCGATGAGTGGCTCGAGGTCGTCGGTAAATTTCTGCCCTTTTGCGTTGGCGGATTCACCGTAGCCCAGTGCTTGGACTTGGTAGCGGTCGACGAGGTTGGGGTTTTGGAGGGTAAGTTTGGCTTGAGATTTACTGTCAAATGCTATTTTTTTGTCTTCGATAGCGACTTTGACCGTTTCGGGGCGAAAGTCAGTATCGGTGAGAGTGGCGATTGTTTCATTGATTTTTATCGATTTGAGGACAAAGTTATTATCCACAAGCTCAAACTCTGCAATAGCATCTGCAGTTGCAAGATTCTCTTTGAGTGATTTTGCGACAGCTTTATCGCTGATAGGCAATGCTACTTTTTTGCTCCAGTTGGCATTTGTGGCGGATATATCTACGTACATCACCTTTGTCTCGGCATCGTAGTTTGCTTTTTTGAGGGTAAGTGCGCCCATGACATTTTGCAATGCAATAGCACTAAATTCTCTAAGCTTTTCGGGGATGGCTTGCTTTTTGGCTTCTTGCTCTTTGGCGATTTTGGTTAAGTCTTCCGCATAGAGTTTTTTGAGTCGCTCTACCTCTTGGTTTCTTGCCTCTACATCGTGACGATAGTGTGACTGGAGTGTTTCGATACTTTTGGCTCGCTCTGCCATGACACGCTCAACACGAGATGCAAACTCCGCCTTGGATTCAAACTCGTCCTTGACGAGAGTTGCAACAGGTGGAAGGGCAGGTTTGGCTATTTCTGGAGGGATGATGAGAGTCATGGGTGAGCGCGGGGTGAGATAGGCGTCGATTTGAGATTGGATACTTTTCGCGATTGTAGTAAAAGGTTTTTGGGAGTATTCATGGTTAAAAACTTTTTTGTTATTCTTGATTGCTTTACTTTTTAATGCTAAGCCATCCAGTTCGCTTGCACTTATGGGATTGGTCTCCCAAAGCATTACGATATTCAAATCTCTTTTTGTTATATAAAGTTTGTTTTTTGACAGAGCAACAGAGGTGATATCGCCGCTAGTACCTGATACAAAGGTTTTGAGTTCTATGCCACTCTCTCTATTCCAAAGTTTTACGGTGTCATCATTGCTTCCCGTTAAGATAAATCGATTGTCATTAGAAAAAGCAATAGAACTAACATAACCACTATGTCCATTAAAGACTTTTAGCACTTTGCCACTTTTACTATCCCAAAGCCTAGCAGTCTTATCGTCGCTTCCTGTTAAGACGAAGCGATTGTCATTGGAGAGAGCAACAGATTTAACAATACTACTATGCCCTGTAAAAGTCATAATCACTTTGCTATTCTCTGCATCCCAAAGTTTTGCGGTTTTATCGCTACTTCCCGTGACGATGTAGCGATTATCGCTTGAAATGGTAACGCAGGTGACAGAATTACTGTGCCCTTTAAAAGTTTGTAGCGCTTTACCGCTTTTTATATCCCAAAGTTTTGCAGTGTTATCAGTGCTTCCTGTCACGACATAGCTGTTGTCGCTTGAGAGCGTGACGGAAATAACATAGTGACTATGCCCTGCAAGGGTTTTTAGCTCTTCACCACTCTCTCTATCCCAAAGTTTGGCAGTATTATCGCTACTTCCTGTTACGATATAGCGATTGTCTTTTGAAATGGCAATGGAGTTGATTACCTTATTATGTTTTGTAAATAACCCACCGAATGTCTTTAGCTCCGCGCCACTTTCTCTATCCAAAAGTTTTGCAGTGTTATCCGATTTTCCTGTAACTATGTAGCGATTGTCGCTTGAGAGGGCAATGGAGGTACTATGCTTAAATGTTTTTAGCGTTCGTTCCGCATAGACTGTAGTTATCACTAGAAATATCATTAGGGCTTTTTTGATTTTGTCCATGCGTTTCTCCTTGTGTTCTTTCGGTATTGTAATCGGGTGATGCTTATTTTTGAATGGAGTGATTTTATGTTCGCTGGATGTTCACACGATTACATTTTACAGCTTTAGTGGTATTGCCTAGTCATTCCCAAATTTTTAGCTCCTTGAGCGCCTTAACTCGCCCCCACATTGAGTGAGAAGATAGGCAACAACATCGCCGCGACAATGACACCCATGATGATACCTACGACGACGATGAGCATCGGTTCGAGTAGTCCCAAAAAGGTGTCGGTTTTGTCTTTGTTCTCTTCATTGTAGAGTTGGGCGAGGTTTTCGAGCATTTGGGGCAGTTGTGAGGTCTCTTCGCCTAGCGCGATGGCTTGGACGAAGCTACGGTCGAAGTCAAACCCCGCCTTGTGCAAGCTCTGGCTAAATTTCTTGCCCTCGACGACATAGATGGCGGCTTGGGAGATTTTGGCTTTGATAGGGGCGCTATCGATGATATTGGCAGAGAGTTTTGCCGTGTGCACGAAGGGCACGCCAGAGCGTAGCAACATCGAGGAGATGAAGCTAAAGCGTGCCAATTCACTGGTCTTGATGAGGCGACCAATGAGCGGCATACGCAACATAAAGGCATCGACACGGTACCCAAAAGGGGCGAAGGTGCGCTTGGCATAGGAGAAGCTCGATATGGCGATAATCAAAAGGATAAGCACCCACAGCCAATTGCCGCCCAAGAAATCGCCTGCATCGATGACGAATTGGGTCAGCGGCGGCAGAGCTTTGTCCATTTGGGTGAAAATCTCGGTGATTTTGGGGACGATGACGGTGAGCATGACACCCACCATGAGCGAGGCGAGGATGATGATGAAGAGCGGATAGGTCATTGCCTTGGAGATTTGCTTGGCGATGCGCTCTTGTTGTTTGAGAAAATCGGCTAGCTCCAAGAGGACTAGCTCTAGTAGACCGTTCTCCTCGGCGACCTTGACGCTTTGCTTGAAGAAGCTAGGTAGCACGATCACCTTTTGGGATTCGAGCGACGTATAGAAGCTCTGACCTTCGGCTATCATCGTCTCGACAGCGATGAGAAAATCACGCAGACGTGCATGGTCGGTGTCGTTTTTGAGGAGTCTGACCGCTTGGATGATAGGGATGCCTGCTTTGAGGTAGATAGAGAGATTGCGTGAAAAATTAGAGAGGATTTTGGTAGGCAGTTGCGGTGTGCGCAGTCGCTCGATACGCGCCAAAATCGACTCGGAAGAGGCGTAGACCTTCTCGTAATAGATGCCGCGTGATTGTAATCGACGCTTGGCATCTTCCAGAGAGGGGGCTTCGATACGGTCGGAAACCTTTTTGCCTTCTCGTGTGATTCCTTTGTAGGCAAAAACCATATCAGTGCTCTTTTATGCCCACACGAATAGCCTCTTCGAGACTGGTGCGGTGCTCTAGCAAGAGGCGTTTGATAGACTCCTCGAGGGTGACCATGCCCATTTCGCGCATGGCGGCGCGGATTTCGACATCGCTGGCTTCATCTTTTATGAGCAGTTTGATACGGTCATTCATGATGAAGAGCTCACCTACGGCAATACGCCCTGCGTAGCCTGTGTAGTTGCATTTGGCGCACCCTTTGGGCTTGTAGATTTGCGCACCTTGGGGGAGATGGTACGCCGTGGCGTACTCTTCGCTGATGGCATCCTCGACCTTGCAGTGTTCGCACAGGCGGCGTACCAATCGTTGTGCCAATACACCGCGAAGCGTCGTGGAGATGAGGAATTTATCGACACCGATATCCAGAAGTCGCGTAATCGCCGCGGTAGCGGTGTTGGTGTGTAGGGTCGAGATGAGGAGGTGTCCCGTAAGGGCGGCTTGGATAGCGATTTGCGCGGTTTCAGCGTCGCGAATCTCACCCACCATGATGACATCGGGGTCTTGGCGTAGCATGGAGCGTAGCGCACTAGCGAAGGTCAGACCCACTTTGGTGTTGACCTGTACTTGGGTGATATTCTCGGCGTTGTACTCTACAGGGTCTTCGGCGGTCATGATGTTTTTGTCGGGGCTGGCAATGGTCTGCAAAAAGGAGTGCATCGTGGTCGATTTCCCGCTCCCTGTGGGTCCTGTGACCAAAATCATGCCGTGTGAAAAGCGCAAAAGCTCTCGAAATTTCGCCGTCATCGTACTCTCAAAGCCCAATCCCTCGAGGGTCGGGATAGAGTTGCTTTGCATCAAAATCCGCATAACGACGCGCTCGCCATAATAGCTAGGCAGTATCGAGACGCGAATATCCAGACTCTTGCCTGCGATGGTGATTTGGGTGCGACCATCTTGGGGGATGCGCTTTTCGGAGATGTCGAGGTTGGAGATGATTTTGATACGAGAGATGATGAGGGGAGCGATGTTTTTGTCGATGAGAGCGTGTCGCGCCATGACGCCATCGACACGGAAACGCACCTCGCCGTTGAACTCTAAGGACTCGATGTGAATATCGCTGGCGCCCTTTTTGACCGCTTGGTAGAAGAGCGCATTGACGAATTTGATAATAGGTGCAGACTCTTCACTGGTCAAAATATCGCTGGAGTTTTTCAAGAAACTCGTAAGGTCTATCTCTTCGTCGCTCTCTGACTCTTGGTTGGTGGGGACGTTTTCAAGTTCGCTCTCGGTTTTTATCTCTAGGGCGCGGTGGTAGAGTCGCTCATAGGAGTGGTCGTCCAGATACGCCAGAGAGAGGGGCGTGTCGATTTTGGCCAAAAACCCTAGCGCTTGTGCTGTATGCTCAGGGCGGAAAATAGCGTAGGGGGTCTCATCGATAGTGGTGAAAATACATAGATGCTTCATCGCTTGCGTGGCATCGATACCCTCGATAGAGAGCGGTGTCAAATCGAGATGTTCGAGCGTGGGGATAGCTATCATTTTTGCTTTTCTTTGGCTTGGGCTTCGAGTTTTGCCATTGTCTCTTTTGCAAAAGTAGCTTCTATTTGTTCAAGCTGTGCCAATTTTTCGCGTAAAGCAGATAAATCAGAGCTTTTATTGACAATGTAAGGCGTTAAGATTACAACTAAATTTATTTGGTCTTCAATTACTTTGTCATTTCTAAAAAACCACCCAATAAGTGGAATATCGCCTAATAAAGGCACTTTATCGACAGATTTGGATGAGTATTCACGAATGAGTCCACCGATTATTATTTTTTCTCCATCTCTTACTATTGCTGTAGTTTTGACTTCTCGTTTTGTTGTTGTTGGTAATTGAGCACTAGCACTCGATTGATCGACGTCTTCCATCTTGGTTTCAATTTCTAGGGTTACTTTATTGTCGTTGGCGATGCGAGGCTTAATTTTGAGCGTGAGACCAATATCTTCACGTGTGAAGCTCGATACAGTGCCACCAGTGGTAGTCGTGATGGTGGTGCCTGTCTGAATCGATTGGGTTTTACCCACGTAGATAGAGGACTCTTTGTTGTCGATACACAACACCGATGGTTCAGAAAGAGTTTTTCCAGCACCGTTGTTCAATAGTAAATTTACACCAACACTTAAATATTTATTTGCACCGCCAGTTACTGCTTCTTTTGTGTAATCTGCTCCACCCAAACTGGTAGTGAGTGCATATAATGTGTTAGTAAGTATCCCATACCCACCAAACCCATATTTGACACCCAGTTCATCCGATTTATTTTTTGAAATTTCAAGCACCTGCGCTTTGACGTAGACCTGTTGGCGTTCGCGGTCTAGCTCATCGATAAGCGCTCCAAACTCCTTGACCTCTTCGGCTGAAGCGATAAAAAGGAGCGCATTGAGCTGTTTGTCTGCCGAAATAGAGGGTTTGACAGCCTTTTCGGGGTAGGTTTTTTTGGTGATGATGTCGTTCAAAATAGCCACCGTTTCGGTCGCATCGGCGTTTTTGAGCGGGATGAGTTTGAGCATTTGGCGCGTAATCTCATCGGGTTGGTCGAGCTTCATGATGAAGGGTTTGAGTCGCTCGATTTGGCTCTTTTTGGCGATGATGATGAGGGTGTTGGTGGCGTCGTTTTTGAAGAGGTCGACTTTTTGTTGGATGATTTTTTGGTCATAGATGGCGTTGACGATGTTGCTAAACTCTGTGAAAATGGTGCTCACTTTGACGTGTTTGAGCGGCATGAAGAGGATATCTTGCTCTTTTTTCTGGTCGAGTTGCAAAATCAGCTCTTTGATCAGGGCGGTGTTGCGCGGGTAGTCGGTGATGATGAAGGCGTTGTTGTCATTGGAGACGACCAATTTACCCAGATTGGAGAGCAAGAAGCGCAGTTGTGCAGAGAGGTTGTTGGCGTTGGCGCTCTCGACTTGGATCACTTGGGTGTGGACTTGCCCTAGCTCATTGCCCTGCATCCCTGGGGCTTCCTTGGAGGCGTCGCCTACGCGCACAGTGGTCAAAAAGCCGTTTTGCTCCACCAAGGTGAATCCTTTGGATGCCAATATCGATTGCAAAAGGGTGAAGAGCTGCTCTTTGTCGATGGGGTGATCTGAGATGAAATCGACCTTGCCGCTGATGGGTGTGGTGATGAGGATATTTTGTTTGGTGATTTTGGAGACCATGGTAATGAAGTCAGAGATATTGAGATTGGTGAAGTTGAGGTTGATGGTCTCTTTTTTGGGTGCGCCCCATGCGCCACTTGCCAAGACAAAAACGAGCACTACTGCCCAAAAGCGACTATTTGATTTCATAAATTAACTCCTGCAAAGATTGGTTTCGCTGTACGGTGATGGCGACATGTTCGATTTCATTGATGTGTTTGTAGAGCGTCTGTGCCGCTTCGATAGAGTCGAGTTTGATTCCGTTGGCGGAGACGATGACATCGTTGGCCTTGAGTCCTAGGACGTCAAAAACAGAGTTGGGCTGGACAAAGCGCACCAAAAAGCCCTCGATTTGTTCACCGTTTTTCTTGGGGATGATTTTGATGTTTTGCCAAATTTTTTGATTGTCCGCCATGTACTCGTTGATGGCACCACGTCGTACGATTCCCTTTTGTAGCTCTGCCATATCGACAGTACTAGGGGCACTTGGAGTGGGGGCAGCGGCAGGGGCTTGCATCGCGTCGTTGGCGGCACTGTCCTCTTCGATAGCCAATACATACTCTACGTCTTCTCTCGTCAAAAGTGCTTGACGCTCTTGGATGCGAACCAGCGTGTATCCCTCGTGCGTTTGTCCTAGATCAATATAGAAGGTCTCACCCTGAATAACCACGACAATGAAACCGCTTTTGCCTTCGCTGTAGAGGGCTTGGAGGTGCCATGTATCGAGCGTGGAGTAGTTCATGAGCTTTTGGGTCTCTTCGGAGAGGACAGGTGCTGTTTGGGTGAAAAAGGCGTCGTCGAATTTGAAAAAGTGGCGTGCGATACTGTTTTGGTTAGGCAAATAGTGCGTATCTTGGAAGACCAGAAATAGCCCCACGCCCAAGGAAATCACCTTTGCCAAGAGCAGTACGCTTGCCAAGCGCAATGCAAAAGCGAGCACACGATGCTTAGAAACGCCCGTCATAGCTGTAGCCCTCCTTGGTGCGTTTGATGAAGGGCATTATCGTGCGATTTTGGAGCATCAGCTTCGAGGGGTCTATCGAGAGATTCACCGTGCGCTCTTTGAGGTCGATGACCCCTTGGAGGCTCCCAAAACTCCCCACCGCATCGATATGTGCTACGGTAGGATTCCACACGATATGGGTGATGTGTGCCTCATCGATACCTAGACCCTCGACCATTTTGAGATCCTCAGGGATGGTCAAATGCGAAAGCGTGACGCTGTTGTGAAGTATCCAAGGGCGTATCGAGAGCGATTCGATGGTGGAGGTGTGCATGCCGTAGAGATAGAGTTGAGCGTTTTCGACGTGCATGCCCCAACCCAATCCCGATACCTCTTGACCCTCGATGACTACCTCATAGGGCGCTAGTGCCGCTTCGATGGTGTACCACACACGCTCTTTGTCGATAAAGGCACCCACCAAAAAGAGTCCCAAAAGTGTCCACGCTACGATGCGAATGCTTTTTGGCATCATTTTTCTATCTCCACGACCATCTCGATGGTGCCCTCGATACGCTTCATGGCAAAATGTGCCAAGGTAGCATTTTCACTCAACACGGCGTGTGCCAATCGGTCTGCTGTACTCATGGGGAGATTTTTGAAAAGCAGGGTCGTTTTCTGGGCTTTGGTAGTAGAGGAGTGGGGTAGCTGTATGGAGGTGAGCTTGTCGATGAGCGCTTGCTTGTGCTTGGCATCACCCCATTGCAGTTGCAAGCGTTGGAACGTTTGCGCCTTTTGCAAGAGCTGGGGATACTCTTGGGCGAGGGTTTGTGCGGAGCTGTACATACCCCAGAAGGCGTTCACAAGCAGGGCAAAAAAGAGCACCGCAATAGCGATGCTGCCCATCATTATGCGGCTCATGGGCGCACCTCGATGAGGGTGGTTTCACCCGCTGTTTGTATCGAGGCTTTGGCAAAGAGCCCTGCCACATCGGGCGCTGGGTTTTGGAGGGTGAGTGTGATGAGCGCAGGCGTGGCATCGATAGAGAGGAGTTTGCCCTCAAAACGGCTACGCTCTTTGGTGATACGATTGAGCGTATCGCGCAGGAAGCTTTGCTCTTTTTGGATGCGCTCTAGGCGTGCTTGGATGCTTTGTTGTTGCAGTTGCGTAGCGGGTAGCGCGTAGGTGGTGCGCAGTGCGTTGATGCTCTCTTGGAGCGATGTATGTTGGTGCGAGAGGTCGATACCCAAGAGAACGAGTGCGGCACTTGATAGCGCACCAAAGGTAATGAGAGGTCGACGCAACGCCACCATATCGATACCCCACATATGCCCTACGCTGATGGAGGGGAGTTTGTGGGGGACAGAGGCGAGGGCTTGCTCCATAGGCATAGCAGGGGCATCGACGTAGCGCGCATCGATGAGGGTGACCATACCGTCGATAGGCACCAGCAGATGTTTCTCATCGATAGTAATGGCGCTTTCGATATGGGCAAAAGCAAACTGCGCCAAAATAAGCGATTTGATTTTTTCTAGCTTCATCCCTAGTGCTAAGAGTTGCGCCAAAATCGCCTCTTTGTCATAGGCGATAAAGTGTACCGTGTCACCCTTTTTTTGTATCTCGTAGGTGTAATTGCCCTGTGGGAGTTTGTGCTCAAAAAGCGACGGCGCAATTTTGCGTGCTTGTGCCATCGAGCGAAGCGCTATTTGTGAAGAGGCAGTCCAGTAGTAGCGTGGTGAGAGTACGATGTGCGCGGGTGCTTCCAAGTGCGGTGCGCTGTCGTGGACAAAATGGGTAATGTGATGCGAATTAGTCGATGACAATATTACGTAACCTTTTTGTTTTGAGGTCGTATAGGGCGCTAAATGCGCCCTTTTGACCTGCTAGCTCATAGGCGATATTTACCTGCAAATAGTAGTGCGGAACCGAGCTAGAAAATAGTCCGATATTGTAGCCGTTTATTGTTTCTGAAATATTACCTTCACTCTTTTCGCTACAGTTGTTTTCATAAGGGGGTTCAAAAAAAACATTCGATTCCATATTGATAAAGCGTGCAATTGATTTGTCATCGTGGTTGGTCAGATCGAAGGATTCAAAAGTATTGCAGTCCAATAGCGTCGGTTCATGGGGTCCAAAATAAAAATATTTCTCCCACGGCACATCGTAGATACGCTCATCTTTTTGCTCTAGCGCGTAGTAATCGACCAATTGCCCCAAAATCGCCATCGTATCGATACCTCCATCGCTAAAGGTAGGCATATAGAGCTTGCGCTCACCCATCGCGGTCGACTCTGCATCGTCGCTATCGAGGGTGTCTAGCAGTAGCGCTATCATAAAATCGGGGTTTCTTACCTCGTGCTCTTCGAGCATTGCGGTCAAAAAACTTCGGTACTTCTCGCCTATTTGCCCATTGTCATAGCTGTTGTTGCTATCGATGACGATGCTATTGAGATTGATACGGTCGTGAAGAGAGGTAATGGCAATATCGAGGATGAAGCGCCCGTCGTCACTGGGAATGGTCGGGGGTACGGAGGCTAAAAAAAGCTCTAAATCGCTAGGTTTTTTTATCTCTCGGGTCAGCTCATCCAAGACCCCATCGATATTGGCAATGACGCGTTGGGTTTGGGCAAGACCGCGTATTTTTTGGGTTTGCGCGCCATCCTCTTGTAACAGCGTCAGTGTCCCCAAAACCACCGCCATGATAAGTGCAATAAAGCCCACTGTGATGAGAAGTGCTATGCCTTTTTTGTTTATCGTCATGTAAGCCTAGTTTGCATAGAATGCCCCAATTTTAGCCAACCCATTATAAAGGAAGCGTTATGCGCAGAGGTTTTTCACTTATCGAGCTTATGATTGTTATTATCATTTTGGGGTTGTTGGCAAGTTTGGTTTTGCCCAATTTAATGGGGCAAGCCAGCGGTGCCAAAAAAGATTTGGTCTGTGTCCAGATGAAACAGCTTTCCAATATTTTGGACAGCTATCAGCTCGACAATGGCGTGTTGCCAAGCACCGAAGAGGGTCTAGAGGCACTTGTATCCAATCCTGACCCAGATACCTATATCAATTACCGCGCAAGTGGCTATATCAAAGAGGGGCAACTTCCCAAAGACCCGTGGAAACGCCCCTACATCTATATCAACGACGGTAGCACCCTCGATATGATAAGTTTGGGTGCCGATGGCAAAGAGGGCGGCGAGGGCGAAAATGCAGATATTACCTACGCCCAATGCAAACAAAAGTAGCCCACGCTAGAGCCTTTAGCCTTATCGAGCTTCTCCTTGTGGTGCTTATTATGGGAGTGGTCTACTCTCTGGTGAGCGCCAATTTCCTCTCTCCCAAAGCACAAGCGACACTTCCCACACTCACTATCGAAAATTTGCCCGCCTTTATGCGCGGTGAAAAGGGGGTAACACGTACCTTTTATCTCCTAGGTGACAAATGTGACAAGGCGCTTTTCGACCCCCCTTTTGAGACCCTAGAGTTCGAACATCTGCGTATCTCCCCTGCGACAAAAAGCTATGTGTTGGATTTTTATGGTGCGTTGCAAGTGGCACAGTTTGGGCGTTTCGCACTCGAGGGTGAGGAGGTCGATATCTGCTTTGCCTATCGTATGGAGAAAAATGGCGCAGGTGCTGATACGATTGTGCAAACGCCAGAGGGGTTTTATCACATGCCTGTCTTTTTTGGCGCACCCAAACGCTATGCCACGCTAGAAGAGGCGCAAACAGCGATGCTAGCCACCGCGCTCAATCCTGACAATGTGAGGCTACGCTAATGAGAGGCTTTACGATTGTAGAGGTGCTTGTAGCGGTAATCATCCTCACGTTTGCAGGATGGGGGATACTCCAAAGTCAATCGCAAAGCAGTTTCATGATGCGCAGCAACCATATCGCATGGCAGATGCAGCTCTCTAGCATGCCCTTCTTGGTCACGGGGAATGAGAACCTGCATGGCAAAGAGATGACGCTTTATGAATTTCTCTCTCCACGCTACAACATCACGCACGATGAGGTGGTCACAGCCCTCAAGGCGCAAAAATACAGCTACTCTCAAAAAGAGTTCACCTATATTTCTCTCGATGGGTACATGGATGAGACTCCAGACCCTACACAAACCCAAGTCAATAGTGCAGATATTGCTCAAGCCACACAAGGAGTAGGACTCTCTATCGAGCAAATCGTCGTCAAAAGCCCCACCTCTCAAAGCGGACTTTTTACCTTCAAGGTGACGCAATGAGTCGTCGCGCCTTTACCCTCGTGGAGCTACTCGTAGCGATTATGCTTTTGGGATTGGTGGTGCTTTTTTTGGTCGATACGCTCAACAGTGTACGCATTGGCGAGAGTGTGCTACGCACCCAAGCGGCACGCCATGTCGACCACACCCGCGCTATCGAGCTACTCTATGCCGATATTTTGCAAATTACCGACGATACTAATGAAACCATCCTCATCGAGGGTGACAAACATATGGCGCTAGCTTTTCGTACCCAAAACTCTCTCTACGGTATCAATCGACCCTATGTAAAATGGTTCGTCGACCCCAAAACCCAGCGCCTTTTGCGTAGCGAGAGCGCGAAAGAGTATAAGTTGCCTTATGACAATGCACAATTGCATCTTATACGACTCGATAAAATCATGGAGAGTTGTGAGTGGTTGAGAGCCTATGAAGCGACAGAGGGGAATGATACGAAGTCCCTGCTTGTTGTCATGCAGTGTGAAAAAGCACCCCAGCCTTTTGTGCTGGAGTTTTTACGCTTTTAGAAGAAGGGGTCGTAGTAGGTTTCGTAAGTTTGTTGGGTCGTTGAGGTGGTGGTGTTGAACTCTATGTTAGAGAGCGGAGAGTTGGCATAAAAGAGGTCATCAAACGAGTAGGGCATTTGCGCACGTGTATAGAAGCGTGTGTAGCCGTAGCGGTTGAAGGCGATGGCTCCATTGATGGTGTAGCTACTGCTGTTGACATCGTATTGTGCGAAATATTGTCCCCCATAGAGTCCACCACGTGCATAGTCGAGTGTACCCTCGTAGGTGAGAGTGTCTAGATAGGTGTCATTGGCATCGAAGCTTACGGTAGAGACGCTGTTAAGCCCTGTAGCCAAAAGCGAATAGGCGCTAGTGTTGTTTTCATAATCTATTTGCAAGCCTGTGGAGACATCCATAATGTAGTCAGGCATGCGCAGTTGTGTGTAGCCATAGCTGAAGGTGTCGTTGCGCAGTGCGATGATACCTCCCTCGCCTAGCGCGGCGAAGAGATGACCCGTTGTCAAATCTATATGCAAGCTACGTGGCGCTACACCGTCGCTGAAGGTAAAACTTTCATTGAGGGTGTAATTGCCATCGCTGCCCAGTGTCATAGCGGTGATGCGTGCATTGGAGTAGTCTGCTACATAGACTTTGGTGCCGTTGTTGGAGACCATATCAAAAATGGCACCGAAATTGGTAGTGTCGCTGCTCAAAAGTGTGGCATTCCAATTGACGGTATCGATGGTGTAGTGGAGCAGTCCTTCTGTAGTACCCACATAGAGATGGAAATTGACACCGATACGTCCTCCTAGGACGCTGCGTACGGTAGCAAAAGCATTCATAGAGAGTTTTGGTGTCACTGAAGCTGGTAGACCGCTGGTATCTAGCCCAATTTCTGCGATGCTAAATCCTCCCGAACCATGTGCCAAAAGAGCATAGATGGAGCCATTGCTATCGTTGACGAGATTAAAATTGTAGAGGGGAGAGTAGGAGTAGTCGCGGGTGAGGTACTGCTCTCCTTTGTCATTGAAAAAGGAGAGGCTATTGCCTGCGACTACAACGCTGTTTTGCATGTAGGGATAAGAGCGTGATTTATTGATAGTATGCCCTGCACTATAATCTTTGTGCACGCTCTGTACATATGCACCGATGTCGATGATTTGGCTAGCTGTGGCATTGGTTTCGTTGGTATCGCCAAAGGTCACAAGGTAGTGGTCGTAGAGCGCAAAAGAGGTGATATTGTGCTCAGCGGTGATGACATCGCGTGTTTCGATGGTGCTTTCGTAGATTTTTTGGATATCCCATAGATGAATGCGTGAGCTGTTTGCTTCAAGCGCGAAGAGATACCCGCTCACAATCTCCAACTGCGCTACAGGCACACCTGCATCCACGAGGGTATAGCCTGAGGGGTTTGCCTCATTGATGAGGTAAATTTGAGTAGTACCTGCTGCTGCAATATAGCCACTGCCTACGGCTAAAGCATCTGTATCACTAGGTTGAATGTTTGTATCGATGGCGCTTGCACCTGTCAAATCAAAACGGTATACGCCATTGTTTGAAGTAGCGTACGCGATGCGCTCTGGGGTGACGATACAGTTGCGAAATGTGGCGGTATCCAATGCACCCATGGACTCATTCATACCCATTGCGTAGTTATTTTCGGATGCAAGGGTGTAAAAACTGATACTTGAATAGGTACTAATCAAGCAGGCACGGTCAGCATTCATTGCCATTTTCATTGTATAACCGCTATAGGGATAGATAAAAAAGCTAGAGTTGCTCTCTAAATCGTGCGCGATGATTTTGTCCGTCTCGAGTAAAAAGAGGTGATTGTTATAGAATGCACCCATCGCAATGGCACCGTACGATGAGGTGGAGAGGTTGAACTCTAGGGGAGTGATACCCTCTTGGATACCATAGATATCCAAAGTTGCTTGGAAGTTGGTGTAGTTTTGGTCGTCGTAGCGTGCGATATAGACCTTGCCAGTGTTGGGATTGACCCACCCTTTGCCTGTAGCATAGGTGGTGGTGTAGTTACCATCAACCGACGGTGCACTTTGCGTAGTGGCTGTGACACTGAAGCTGGTAGGATTATTTGCCATATCTTTGAGTCCCAATATTTCCAGCGTGACATTGGTATCGAAGGGGAGTAGGGCATTGGGAATACACATGAGTGTGCGACCATCGGTGCCTAGTGAGCAGGTGACATTGCTGTCACCGTTGAGCGTGTAGGTTGCGCCTAACGTATTGAGCATCTCGTCGTAGCGCACTATAAAAGCTGCATGCACCGAGAGGTTGGCATCGCCGTTGGCGATATTTTGCGCCTTTACCATAGAGGCATTGTTATCGCTATTGCCCCCCGTTTGAAATTCGTAGGTGAACTCTTGGCCGAGCGAGGTGTAATCAGCGAACATAAGTCCCGTACGAAGCACTATCGAGTAGCTAGCATTGGCTTCAAGGTATTGGGGCGCCGCGTAGTTGAAACTGCTTGGTGTGAGCGAGAGGGTAACACCATCCACTGCGAGCGTGTAGTCCAGTGACACAGAGGTGTTGCTATCTAGATGTATGAGTTCTACTGAAGCATTGAACTCTTGTATATCGTAAAGAGCCTTGGTAAATACCAAATGGATGATAGAGTTGGTGTAGACTGAGGTCGCTCCATCGATTTGCCCCATGCGCACAATTGGGAAATCGGGATTGGGAGTGTTAGGTGTGTCGTGGAGGTTGGTTTGAGTACACCCTCCTATCCATAAGGCGATAAGTAAAAGTAGTAGACGTTTCATGGTTGCTCCTTAGAAGGGGTCGATAGAATAGGTATTGGTCACATTGGTCTCGACGGTTTCAAAAATCGTACTTAGGACAGGGTCAGTGGTGGTGTTGACTTCAACATAGGTGTAGTTGTTGTCGTAATAGCTAGGTTTGGGTGTCTCTTGGTGTCCATAGATACGTAGAGAGCCATTTTTGGAGAAGCTCATGGCGCCGTTGATGGTTTCATAAGAGACGTTATAATCGTTATAAAATACATAAGCGAGGTCTTTTAGAAAAACTGACCCATATTCATCATTTTTTATATTGTTAATTACTCCATCAATTTTCATTTGAGGGTCGGATTCACTAAAACGAAAAATCGTAGTACCCGTAAGGTGACTAGCCAATCCCACGTACCCAAAACTGCCATCGCTGTAACGCTCAACACCAGCATGAACATTCATGGCATAGCCTGCGGTAGATAGGGTATTGACTGTGCCAAGTGAATCACCATCGATGTCAAAACGCATGATTTGTCCACCTGCGGTAAGTGCTGCAAAGAGGTAGCTGTCATTGTAGTCTGGATACTTTTGCATTGCATAGAGTGCTCTTGGAGGGCTAAGCGTGGTAAAACTATCAGTGACGTTATAGTCAGTGAAATTGCTGTCAAATCTAATGAGTTTAATTGCGTTTTGTCCATAATCAGCAATAGCCATAACCAATTCAGAATTATAATATCCTATGAAATCCATGTCGTAGATAGCTGTAAAATTGGTGTTGTCCTCTTTTAGGAGAGTGGGTGTCGAATCGTTAATGTCAGACATTTCAAAAATTTGCAATCCTTTGTCAGTAGAGCCAACAAAAAGACGATTGATAGGTTGCATATCCATTCCAACAAAAGCAAATATTCGAACAGAAAAAACTGTGCTGTTTGTGTCAATTGTGTTGACTGAAACCCCTTGTAATATTTCAATACCATGAATACCTTTTGCTAGAACAAGTAATGGCCCATATGCACTACTTTCCTGAACTGCGTTGACAGCTGGTCCATTGGGTACTACATAGTGGGTGAGTATCGTGCCATTAGCATCCCAATAAGTGACACTATCACCTGCGGTGATGTAATATTTTGCGTTGTAGTCGCCTTCGATAAGTTTGTAAATATTCCCCAACGTATGCTTAACATCGACGAAGGGCGTCACGCTGTAGGCTCCAATATCAAAAAGCTCAACAGCTGTTGTACTTGTCGCAGTCGTCGCGTAGCTTGCTACGAGATAGTGATCGATAATGCCAAAACGCTCAATGGTACTCGTACCTGTAAACTCTCCCACTTTGGCGAGGGAAGGTGTCGCGTCGCCCAGTTTTTCGAGGGAGACGACATAGATTGTGTTGCTGTTTTGTCCCAGTACATACAAAAAGGCACCGTGAATGCGCAAGCGTTTGGGTGTGATGCCCAAATTTAGCGTTGCTAGCTCATCCATCGCTTCTGAAAAGAGCACTACAGAGGTACCGCTAGAAGCAGCGATATAGCCATTGCCTTTCTTGACTCTGTCCAATCCACCTGTATACACTTTGTGGCTCCAACTGTCGGTGCTTGGGGTATAGGCGTGTAGTCCTGTCGTGGTTGTCACGAGCACCGATTGATCATCGAGTACATTACAGCGACTAGGAGTGCCTTGGTCGATGAGTGTAGCGATAGGATTGATGGTATCGAGGGTGTAGTTGTTTTCTGAAGTACCTATATACAGTAGATAGGTTGCATTGGTATCGGCAGAGACGAGGCAGGCGCGGCTTTTGTCGAGATAAGCGTGTGAGACGGGATAAGGAAGCGCTTGTGCGATGCCATTTTTGCTTACGTACAAGACGGTTTTGTTGGCATCAATGTGGAAAAGGGTGCTGTCATAAAGCCCTGACCAAACATAACCTCCACTGTAGGAGATATTTACATCTGTAGTGTTGGCTTCGAGTGTACCTTTGGCATAGTCAAGGATGTCAAGTGTGCGGTTTGTTCCGTCGTGACGCTCTAGCACTATACTACTCTTGTCGTAGTCAAAATGCACGATTCCTGTACTGTAAGTCGTAGCATAAGTGTTGACACTTTGAAAGGCTGCTTGGGTGGTAAAGGTCGTGGTAAAGTTAGCTTCATTACCTGCTAAATCCATGACATTCTCGAGGGTGAAAGTGACGGTGTCGCTTGGGTTTAGAGAGCCGCTGGTCATAATCACCGCAGATTTACCGTCTGTACCCGCCTTGAGCGTGGGGGTGATGCCATTTGCGGCAGTGAAGTTTAGCGTTGCCGTGTCCAAATCGACGAATTCATTGAAGCGCATCGACCACGCAACGTGTCGCGATACATTGGTGTCGCCAGAGGTGATGTTTTGGATGGTGATATTGGCCTCAGTTGTGTCATTGAGCTCACCTGTAGTGAATGCGTAGGTGAAGCGCTCTCCAAGAATCGTAGCATCCGCAAAGGTGAAATCAGATTCTAGTATGACAGTGTAGGGTTTGTTGCTTGCCATGACGGTGGCGGGGGTGAGTTTGAGCTTTTTGTCTGCATCTATCCACTCATAGGAGAGGGGCATCGAAGCATTGGTATCGGTACGCACGAGTTTGACGGTGGCGTTGAGGTCTGTATCATTGATAGCTTGGGTAAAAAGCATCACGATACGTGAATTAGGATAGACCGCTGTGGCACCATCAATGATGGTCTCCCCCATGCGCACGGTGGGGAATTTGGGATTGGTAGTCGCTGTACTGCCGTTGGTGCCACCGTCAGAGGGAGCTGTACATCCCGCTAGCAATAGCAACAGTAGACCTGAAAGAAGGTAGCGCATTTGTTCTCCTTTGTGTGAGATGAAGTGTGTCATTTCCTATCCTTCTTAGAGTGGGTCGATGGAATAAATCGACGTGGGTGTGGTAGAGGGTATCGTCTCGAAATTGACACTCTCAACAGGATCTATGGCGGCTTTTATCTCTTCTTCTACACTATCAACAATATCCAGCACAATTTCTTGCGTGGTTTGGTCGGTGGCTTGTTGTTGGGTCTCTTGTGAGACGGTTTGTGAAATGGCATCGACATCTACGCCAAAATCTACATCTTCGAAATCAATGTCAGGGGTATCGACATCAGGAGCCTCTACGTCAGGGGCATCGGGCGTGGTGGGCATATCAGAAGCGGGTAGTTCGCCACTTTGCTCATCGGCAGGCGCATCTGTGCTTTGTTCGTCAGGAGCATTTGGAGTGTCGCCGCCCTGTTCATCGGGTTGTGCATCGCCCTCTTGCGCAGGTGCGTCACCTTCGGACGCTTTTTTGTCGTCAGCAGGGGCTTGCTCCTCTTGAGATTTTTTGTCCTCATCGGCTTTGTCAGCGTTGCCTTGTTTGCCACTATCCTCTTGTTTTTTGTCATCAGTGGTTTTTTTGTCACTCTCAGACTTTTTGTCGTCTGATTTTTTCTCTTCCTCTTTTTTCTTCTCTTGCTCTTTAGGTTGGTCTGATTTCTCCTCTTTTTTGGCACCTGCGAAGCCACTGTTGAGTTTTGCTTTGGCAGCAGGGGTGAAGGGTAGAACTTTACCTAGTCCTTTGGGAGTGTTGACGACCATTTGGTTGGCGCCTACGACACGTGTCTGCCCAGAGGCATCGGTGAAGGTAGTGGAGCCTTGGGTACAAGCGTGTACTTCGGTGTTGGTGCGAGGATTGATGAAGTTCTCTAGGCGTGTACCACGAATACCGATGGTGGAGTTTTTGGTTTTGATTTCGAACTCTTTGGGGGCGACCTTGCCTATTTGTCCCGTGATGGTTTTGAAAAAGCCCTGTTTGTATTCGAGTTTGGCGTGCGCATCGGTAGAGCCTTTTTCGTAGAGGTAGGAGGCGACCTCTAGTACCGAATCGCGCCCTAGAGTGATGACAGTCTGGTCATTGAGAATGATTTGGAGTTTGGCACGTTTGCCTGTAGCAACGGCATCTTTTTCGTGTATCTCCATGCCTAAGGCCACGGGCACTACTGCGCCTTCACGTGTAATGGTAACATCCCCGACAAACGAGGTGAGCTTGCCCACTACGCCTGCGAAGGCTTCGAGGCTCAAGAGTAGTAGTAAAAAGAGTATTCGTCGCATGGTGCTCTCCTAAAAGGTGTAGTTCACGCCCACTTCGATGGCGTGTTTTTGGTATTTGACGGGCGCATAGTTGGAAGTACTGTTGTCCCACATGTAGGTCGCTTTGAGACCAAGGGCTTGCCAAAGTTGCTTGACGCCGCTAAGCGCAATGCCACTTTGGTCGTCGGTGCGTTTGACGTCGGAGGTGTCAGAGACTGCATCGTCGTAGAGGATATGGCGGAATTTGAGGTTGGCTGTGACATTGATCTGCTCCCACGGCAATGTAGTAGCGTAGGAGAGGGTGAGTCCATTGCTCCAGTTGCGCACGTACTGTGCGCTTGAGCCTTTAGTGAGTTGCATCTGGTAGGTGGCAGTGATGGTGTGTCCTGCATCGCTGTAGCGTACATTCAGATGCCCAGTACCCGTGTGTGCGTTGCGTGAAGGATCGGTGGTCTCGTAGTAGCTTTTGTATTGGTATTTGACCCCTGTGCCGTAGGAGAAGACTTTGTCTTGTTGGTAGCTCACAGTACCACCCAGTGTAGGCACTCCCATGAGATTTTTCCCTCCAAAGACGATGTGGTCAAACTCAATAGGCATGGTCAATTTCCACGCCCCCTCTTTAAGTCCCACTGTACCTGAGAGCTTTGCGAAAAGTAAGTTGTAGGAGGTTTGCGAGAGGTAAAATTTGGAAAGTCCCATTGCCATACCTTGGAGATACCAGCCATCTTTGTCGCCGATGTCATAGATATCGATGAGCATCGCCATAGCGGTGGTATAGAGGTCTCCGATGGGGTCGGTAGTGGCAGCGCCTGTAGCGTTTAATTCGTTATAGTAATCTGCAAGTACCGTAGAACCTGCGCTGGCATTGACATTTGTGTCGTAGCCAATATTGGCATTGACCACAGCGACAAGGGTGTGACGTTGTCGCGCATCGTCGATGCGTTGGAGGAGCACATTTTTGCGTGCCTCTTGGGCGGGGGTGAGCTCTTTGAGGGTATCCAAAAGTGCTTTGGCTTCGGTGTAGCCTTGGGTATCGACGTAGAGTGTCGCTACATCGAGGTTGTAGTCCCCGTTGTACTCATCGAGGATAAGTACGCGCTCATAGGCGGCTAATGCGGCATCATAAGATTTGGCTTTGTGTGCGCTTTGGGCGAGGTAGTGATTGAGTTCGAGAGACCCCATGTGCTCCAAAAAGAGCGTATCGAAGAGCTCTTTGGCTTCGGTGAAATTGCCCTCACCGTAGAGCGTTTTGGCGGTTTTGTAGCGAACATCCTCTCCGATACGTACCGTTTGGGTAGAGGTAGAGGTATGCGCTTTTTTGTCCCCTTGGATAGTGTAGGTGAGGGTTTTGGCAATATCATAGGTACGCGTTTGCAACTCTTTGGGTTCGCCTAGGACTTCGACTTGGTAGGCAATTGCCATGCTTTTGCCCTTGGGCAGAAAGCCCAAATCGACGCTTATGTTGCCCTCGGTATGGGCATGGGCGCGTTTTTGACCATTGGCGATAAAGCTGTTGGGGACATAGCCAAGTGTACTAGGTAGCACAATAGTAGAGCGCACATTTGCCGCATCAAAAGGGGCAGGGTTGGTGATGGTCGAGGTGAGCATGAGGGTACGTCCACGCTCTAGGGTCACTTGCGCGAAGCTAGCCTCGCGCTCGATAAGTCCCAGTGAGTCGGGCGCCTCTTCGACGAGAATAGGAGTGGCTTGTGCATCGGGGTGTGAGGTGTTGTAGTCACTAGGTACACTGATGCGAATACCCAAGTTTTCGATGTCGTACGCTAACTCTGCTTGCGTCTCGATACGCGTCCCAAAAGGTACGGTATCGGGTAGAGCGACTTGGACATCGTAAGTGAGCGTGACACTGCTGTTGGCGTCGATAGCGGGTATGGAGGCTTGGATACGTCCTTTTTCGTAGGTGGCTTCCAAAGCTCTGCCATCTAGTTGCATCGAATTAGGAATATAGGTGAGACCGTCAGGCAGAGAGTGCCCAAATCCTAGTTGGGCGACGCTACGTGGGGCGTTGTTGTAGAGTGTCGAGGTGAGCGTGACACTGCTGCCATGCTTGACGGGCGCGGTGGTGCTAACACTTTGCGTGTGTGCGAGGTCGGTGGCATAGTCGGTTACGAAGGCTAAGGCGACGGCTTGGTAGTAGTCCTTGTCGGTAGCGAAGGTAATTTGCGCTGATTCATCGCCATTTTTGACCAGACCCGTGACATCGATTTGTTTGATATCGACACCCATTTGGTTGCGGTAGTTGGGGGTTTTGGCAGTGAAAGGCTCTCCGCCCAAGGTGATTTGGCTGTTGAAAAAATTATCCACACTGTTGGCTCTATCGGTGACAGATGTACCGTTGAGCTGTAGGCTATCACCCGTTGCGGCGACATCGCCCTCGAAGGCTATGGCACTCAAAAAGGTGCTAAATTCACCATCTTTTGGAGATTTGAAACCTGTCACATCGATGGTGACAGTGGGAGGAATGATGGCATACCCGTCAAAGAGCGTCATACTGCGTAGCGGCATCGTGGCATTGCGATAGACCACTACGAGCGACCATCCAGCAAAAGCATCAGCACCTGTGAGTGCGTCGATGTTGCCCACGGTGTAGGTACCGTTGGGTGTAGATTGAATATGTCCTGTGACATTGGCGACGGCGGCGTAGTACCCTTTGATAGCGGCGCTGTGTACGGCATCGGCTTTGAGGGTGTGGGTCTTGCCTGCGGGGGTTTTGAGTGTGATGGTGCCTTTGCGTGCATCGCTGCTGTTGCTTCTAGCTCCCCAGTAGAGTGCCGCGTAGAGTACTTCACTGCCATTTTTGAGTGCGAGTGTCGCGCTAGAGCTGTTGGACATTTTGGGGTCGGTTTTGACGTAGACCATATCGATAGCATCGTTGGCAAGGTCGATAGGGGGTTCGCCATCGACGTGCAGTTTGGTAGGTGCACTCATGAGGGTATTACCGATGAGTGCGATGTTGCCGTTGGTGTTTTGGGAGTAGCGAATAGCAAAGGGTGCGATTACCTCGGCACTAAGCAAAGTGGCAAAAAAGAGAATCCCCAAAAAACGCATCATTACATTAGCCTCCATTCGCTGGTATATATTTGGTGTAGTTATCGATGGTACCGTTGCCATCGCTGGTGAAAATTCCCATATTCACTCCTCCAATAGGGGCTACGACACCACGCACAGGACGCTTAGAAGGGGAGTAGTGTAATGTATCGACTTCGCTGTTATAGAAGCCCTCTCGATAGTTGACAGAGCCTATGCCAAGGGTATCTGCGATGAAAAGGGTGTAGTTGTAGCTACTTCCAGCGATATACTCAGTCGATTGTGCAAGGGCAACCGCATAGCCTGAGGTAGCAAAAGTGTCGTAATAGGAGCAGTTGCCGCTATTGGTAGAGGGACATTGCAATGCAAGCACGCCATGTGTACCCAATGCAGCAAAAAGCCCTTCAAAGGTAGATTGCAAATCGAGTGCAATATCAACGGTCTCGATATAGTCGGAAAAAGGAGTAAAAGTGCTGTTGAACCATTCGTAGTGCTCGATACGTTTATCTGCGGTAGAAGCATAAATTATAAAGCCATCTAGTTCGACAGCGACGTAGTTGCTAGAGCTGTTGTTGTCATACATGAGAGTGGGAGTAGCATTGAAATCGGTTGCCTTGTAGTATTGAAGTCCATCGGAATAGGTGCCCACCAGTACATTGTAAGCGCTCGATTGTAAATAGGTATCAAAGACGGCATCCATATCTGTGATGTACCCCGATACTGCAATAGAGCTATTGTATTCAACCCAAAAATCCCAAAAAGGGTTACGCATAAAATCGATGTGATAGATATCGATACCGTTATTGCCGCGTGCAAGTAGCAGTTTGGTGCCAATTGTTGTATCTTCAAAGTTGTTTACGATTGCAATGCTTGTTACATCGCTAGGCACAGCAAAAGAGGTAGTGTTGTGTTCATAGAGGTCAAGAACAGTGACAATGCCGTTGGCTACACTGTAGAGTAGATTGTTGGTGTTGTCTGATGCAAAGAGCACCCGTCCGTTTTGACGTGCACCAAAAGCTGGTATGGTATCATTGTGGCGATAGGCAAAAGAGGTGACACTATCGACATCATACCGTGCGATACCCCACGGATGTGCGACGATGAGCGTTCCATGTGTATCGAGGAAATGGTAGTGCATGGAAAGGATGGTGTCGTTGGTGTCAATAGTGCCTAGGGTGTGAAATCCTGCTTCATCCATGCGCAGTGCCGCGATGCTATTGGTACCTGCTACGTGCGCGAAAAGTACACCATCCCCAATGGCTACACGCGACACATTGTGCTCATATGCGGCATCGTAGCGTAGTGCCAAAGCGCCAAGTGCAGAGGTGTTGAGCTCATAAAGCGCGATGCGATTGCTATCATAGGCAACAGCGACTGCGTTGTCCATCTGCGCCATAGCAACATGTGTAATGGAGGGTAGAGCAATAGTACTTCGGATTGAGATATTGGTCTCGATGCCAAAAGAGAGAAGTTCGCTGTCACTGTAGGCGATACCTAGCCCTTGACCGTAAAATTCGTCGTGGATTGCACAGTCACGCAAGGTGCTGTTGCGTACGAAAGTATCGCGATAGAGTGTGTTTGAAATATTGTAGTCGGTATAAAATTCGACGAGAGTGAGGTTGGTGTCGGCGATGAAGCACCCCTTGGTTTCGTCGATGTCGAAACGTGTGAAGTTGTACTCTGCACCTGCCACAACAGTAGCGTGTCCATTTCGATAGAGCATAGTGTGTGTGCCGTTGCTCTCGAGGGTGAAATTTTTGTCAGGGTTATACCAATAGTTGACATCTATATCAAGCAGTGTGGTGTTGGTCTCGGTAGGGGTGTAGCTCATCATGGAACCATTGCTCTCATAAAAGCGCAGGTATCCATGCTCCATAGGCAGATAATAGCCATTTGCCCAAGGAGTAGAATCAAAAAAGAAGATGAAATTGCTACTGGCAATAGCGGCATCTCCCAAATAGGAGGTAGAGAGGGTGTTGAGTGGCACGGCGGTGCTTTGGGTGGAAAAATGAAGCGCGTAGTTATAGCAGTTGCTGTTTGTATCACAAAGAGAGTTTATCGAAAGGGTGTAGTTAGTATCGCTTTGGAGTGGCTGTGCAGGGATAACAAAGAGCGCCATTTCGGAGGCTTTGTAGGTGAAATTGATATCTTGATAAGTGTCGTCTTGAAGCGTGATAGTAGCCTCTATTAGGCGCGTCGTATCGATAGGCTCATTGAAAGCAAATTTGAGTGAAGCAAAAATTGAGACATTGGTCTCCCCCTCTAATGGAAAGGAGTTATTAATTTCTGGAGGTAAGTAATCGTTGTAGTCGCTTAGAGTGGTAAAAGTATAAGTGTAGGTGTTTCCTATGGGCGTACCATCGAGATATTGAAGTGTCGCACCCACGGTGATGGTATAGCTACTTGAAGATACCAATAAAGGGAGCTCTACCATATAGGTAATAGAGTCGCTCGTAGAGATGGTATAGGGCAGAATGGTTCCACTGTCATCTCGTACGATACTAAAAGAGTTGATATCAAATGAGGCAAAATTCATAGCTTCCTTGAAAATGACCACTAAGTGCGTGCGGTTGGTGTCGATATCACTGCCAACGGTTTGTGCCTTGACCTCCGCGATGATAGGGTGTGAACTATTGCGTGTTTCACACCCTACCAAAAAGAGTAAAAAGAGAAGTGTTAAGAGTATATTTTTCATGGGATTATGGCTCCAATCTTAGGGAGAGATTGCGTGGGATGTTGTATATGCGTGTACATCCCTTCGTTGTTGATAAGTAAAACTTCGTCGATAAATTGTGTATTGAAGCCTAGTTTCATCACGTTCAAATTGCTAGAGGTAAACTGCATAGGCATGAAATACTCAATGTAATGATTCATGTCATGTGGCTTGAATGGATACATTGTCACACCTATGAGGTCAGCTGCAAAAAGCCGTGTACTGTTGGTGTAGATGTCCCCATCTGTGACGATGTTTGTCGTATAGCCCGTCGTAGGTAGGTTGCGTACATAGGTACAGGGCATATCAGGGGGACATTGAAAATAGCCAATGCCTTGCATGCCCATCGCCGCAAAAAGAGCACCGCCACTATCGTCAAAGTGTAAATCCAACGCCACAGCAGATGCGTTGTATTCGTTGGAGTAGTTCAAATCGGTTGCGCTAAACGTATACTCTTCGATGCGTCCATCGAGTGTGGAGACAAAAATTCTCTCATGGATGAGTCCATAGCCTGCGGTAATCGCAAGATAGCTATTGCCAAGAATAGAATTAATGGCGCCATTGTAGGTTTGGTTGAGGTCGTACATATACAACCCATTGTCGAGAGTAGCTATAAAAAGCAAATCGACACCCGAGTCATAGTAGGGGAAAACTTTGACTTGAGTGACATAGCCAAGTGAAAGGTTCTGATCTAGTGCCAGAGTAGGATAGGTGCCATTCATTTCGACGTTGAAGAGGAGTACGCCCGTGGTTGTTCCTGCGGCAAGTTGTGTGCGTCCAGTGAAAGAAGAGTTATGATAGGCAAGTGATGTGATGGTTTGGCTAAGTGGATAGTCATTGAGCGTCGTAGAGGTATTGCTCTCTATAAGGTGAATGCCTGTGTCGTTGGCGATGAAATAGCTATTGTCCGATAAAAATGCAACGGCGCTACGCTTTGCATTGAGCGTATCGACAGCGCCAAAAGTACGTGAGGAATAACCGCTCAAAGCACTAATATCGATTTGCTCGAGATTGGGTGTAGAGGCGTGTCCTACGACGAGATAGGTGATGTCTAGCAAAACATTGTTGGGTATGCGTGCGACGCCTAATGTTGTTATGGGGCTAGCCGTAGTGAGGGTGGTGTAATAGAGAGGACCATTATTTTGCGCGTTGCGTATGTCATAGACCAAAATATTTGCGGTTCCGTTGACTTCGACGAAGAGGAAATTACCATTGGTTGCCATGCTTCCTAGTGTGACATTGGTCTCTAGAGTAAAGGAAGGTGTCGTTGTGATGTCGCTAGGATGGGACATTTGCGAGAGTTGAGTGCCGTGCGTGATAAAAAGCTGAGGATAGGGTGTAGCATGGCGCTCGATAAGCAAATCGGCAACATTGCTAAGCGCTACACTTGAAGTGTAGGTCGGAGAGAGCGTGCTACCCAAATAATACATAGAGAGGTTGGTGTCGCTGTAAACATAGGCGGTTATATCGTCCAAGAAGCACTGTTTCACATTAGGGAAGGTGATATTGCCTTCATCGGAATTGGTGTTGAAGGAGCCTGCATTGAGGGTATAAACATGCGCTGTATCTTGGGTGGTTAAACATGCGCGTGTATCATTGACGGCGATAGTCTTGAAATTGCGTGCACTGTCAGAAGAGAGTTGTGTCGAAAGATAGCTTGTGTCGTACTGTGTGAGTGTCGTTTCGCCTGTAGCATTGGTTTCAAGCGCATAGAGATAGGCGCCATTGGCGGCAATATCCAACACGGGATAGCTTCGTTCTAATACACTTTGGCTAGTAATGCTAGGTGTCGCACTGATGATGCGTTGACTGATGCTGTTCTGATCGGTAATGTAATAGATATAAAAGTAGCCGCTGTTGTCGTAAAAGAGAAGATTGCTATCATCGACAATGGGTGCGAACTCTGTGGTGTTGCCCTCGTGGAGAAAAACACTCTGCCATGCAGGTGCAGTGGTGAAGCTGTAGGAGGTGGGTGGTAAATAGTTGCCCGATAAATCGTATACGCCATCGATAGCGACGTTACAGGTGGTGCTTGGAGGCAGTGGAATGTTGGGCGTGGCGATGAACAGTGCGTCGCTTGAGCGAATGTTTTGCAGTGTCACAAAGGTGCCATTACACTCTACATCGATGCTATAGGGATTGAAACGGAGTCGGTCAATCGTTTCGCTAAAGTGGAGCTTGATACTGCTGTGGACAGAGACGTTAGTTTCGCTGTCTATTGGGTAGTGCACGAGCGTGGGAGCTGTGAAATCACTGCTGTTTGAGCTGTTAAACTCAAAAGTGTAGGGTCCACCGATGGAGGTATTGTCCTCATAAAGTACGGAACTTTCCATAGTGAGTCGATAGGAAGCGCCGTAAACCATAGGAATTTTGAGCTGGATGAAATTACTCGTGACGGGTTCTTGTGTCACTTCAAAAGGGATAAAAGAGTTGTTGTCATCTAAGCGCGTGAAGAAAAAATTGGTCTCATTTACAGAGCTAAAATTGAGATTACGTGCGAAAGTGATAGAAATAGCAGAGCGTGGGTCGACACCTGTGCCATTGGGGAGCATGTCGTAGCCGATACGAATATCACCCCCAAAGGGGTCATAAAGAGAGACATATTTTTTGTCGGAGATATTTTGTGTACAACCCACAAGTCCAATAAGAGAGAGAATGAGAAAAAGGGTATTTCGCATCTGACGCTCCTTGTAAAAGTCTTCGATTATAGCGCAAAATTGTCGTAATTAGGTATCGTAGCTACTCCACCTCAATTTTTGGTGTGCAATAATATCGAAAAAATGTTAGAAAATACTCTAATATTTAATTGTGACTTAAATATAAACAATTAACACAAAATTAACACCTCCTTTTTAGAATGGCGCTCCATTCATAACAAAAAGGAGAATTTATGATACGTCTTTCGATACTTACAGCACTTCTTGTTGCGCCTCTCATGGCAGAACAAACCACACTAGCTCCCTTGGAGGTGCAAGGTGCTACAGATTCGATACTCATCGATGAGGTACGCTCTAGTGCCCCCAAAAGCGCAGACCTCGCCGAAGAGCTCTACAAAAACACCCCAAGTGTCAATATGATTCGTCGTAGTGGCATCGCCAATGACATCGTATTGCGTGGTCAAAAGCGTGACAACATCAATGTCCTCATCGATGGTGCCAAAATTTATGGCGCGTGCCCCAATCGTATGGACCCTGCCACTTCGCATGTTATTACCAATGCGGTCGATAGCGTCCTTATCAACGAAGGTCCTTTCGATGTCCAAAACGCAGGCACTTTGAGTGGTGTGGTAAGTGTCAAAACTCAAGACCCTACCAAAGAGTTAGCAGGTGAAGTGGGTGCCAATGTGGGAAGCTTCGGGTATTGGAAAGCATACGCCAATGCCAGTGGTGGTACCGAAGCGATTCGTGTGCTTTTGAGCGCCTCCAAAGAGCAAAGCGGACAGTATCTCGATGGCAATGGGAACAACTTCAATGGTCAAATGGCAAGTCGTGGTGTAGCATCGACAGTTAACTATACCGATGCTAGCAAACTTGCCTTTGACAAAAACATGTTTATGGGTAAAGCAGTGTGGGATATAGCGGATAATCAAGCCCTCAAACTCTCCTATATGCTCAATCGAAGCACCGATGTCCTCTATCCTAGCACGCCTATGGATGCCAAATGGGACAATTCAGACATCGTTACTGCCAATTATGCACTCAAAAACATGGGTTCATTTTCAAAAGAGTTAGCCCTCGATGGCTACTACTCGAATGTAGACCACCCCATGGTGACGCAATACCGCAACAGCGGCGCATCCAAATATACAACAGCACATTTGACTTCGACGATATACGGTGCCAAGCTCAAAAATAGCTTCGATATGGGGAGTGTTCAGATGGTCGTGGGTGTCGATATGAGTCAACGTCGATGGGATGGCAACTACTCTGAAACCAATGTCTCTACAGGTGTTGTAACTTCAAAAGGTAAAAGTATCAGTGATGCCCAAACACGCAATTTGGCGCTCTTTGCCAAGATGACGTTACCGATGGGTGCTTTCAAGCTCGATGCAGGGTTGCGTTATGACGACTACGCTATTACAGCGGCAAATAGCGATGGGAATAATAGCTATGGAGGTTTGACAGGTAATGGTGTAGCGCACTATGCGCCTATCGATGGGATGCGCCTTTTTGTAGGGGTAGGTCATAGTTTGCGCGTACCAGATGCTAGAGAGCTGTATATTATTCAATCGATGCAGAGTGTGGGTTCTGCCTCGCTTAAAGCGACCAAAAACAGTGAAATCGACGCAGGTGGCGATTGGGCATTGGGTGATACGTTGCTCAAAGGCAAGCTCTTCTACTCCTATTTGACCGACTATATCTACTACAATGCTAGTGCTGCTGTGACTACGGATAAATTTACCAATATCGATGCTACGATTTTGGGCGGAGAGGCGAGCTTGCATGGCGAATATTTGTCCAAGGCAGTTGAAATCGATGCGGCTATTGCAATGCAACGCGGCAAAAAAGTGACACCGCTTGCAGGACAAACCGATCTCGATTTGGCAGATGTTACACCTATCAAGGCCAATGTTGCACTCACCTATAATTTCATGACTGATGCCTTTGTGCGTATCGATGCGGTTGCAGCCGATGAGTGGCGCTGGTACGATGCAGACAATGGTGAGCAAGCGCTTGCAGGCTACACCGTGTGGAATGCCAAGTACAAACAAACTTTCGCCAAGCAGTACGACATTGCGCTAGGGGTCAACAATATTTTCAATCGCCTCTATCAAGTTTCGAACACCTACAAAGATTTGACGCTGTTGAGTTCTACAAGTGGTGATGTGATGCTCATTAATGAACCAGGCACCTATTTTTATGCCAATGTAGCCTATAAATTTTAGGGCAAAACAAAAATTGATACGATGTTTGGTACAATGCGCCCATTTTTAATGCCTCAAAAAGCTTAACACAAAGGGACCTTGTTGGAAAACATCGCCATTGCTATCAAAAAAGGGGAGCAAATCTACGATTTGCAAACCGCCCATGCCCTTGGCATAGAGGGAGAGAGTGTCCACTATGACAACTCCCCCGATGCTCTAGAGGTTATCCGCCACTCCACTGCACACCTCATGGCACAAGCCATCAAAAAACTCTACCCAGAAGCCAAATTTTTTGTAGGACCTACGGTAAAAGAGGGTTTCTATTACGATTTCAAAGTCGAACATGAAATTGGTGAGGGTGACCTCAAACGTATCGAAAAAACGATGCTAGAGCTTGCCAAAAACAAAGATGAAATCGTACGTATCGAGCTACCACGCAAAGAGGTTGAGGCAAAATTTGCTGGTGATCACCTTAAGCAAGCGGTCATGAGTCGTATCGTCGATGAGAAGCTTACAGTGTATAAACAGGGTGAATTTGAAGATTTGTGCCGTGGACCTCACTTGCCCAATACCAAATTCGTACGCTTTTTCAAGCTCACCAAAATTGCAGGCGCCTATCTAGGGGGCGATAGCAATAACGAAATGCTCACACGTATCTACGGCATCGCTTTTGCAGACAAAGAGAGCCTTGTAAACTACATCACCATGATGGAAGAGGCAGAGAAACGTGACCACCGTAAACTAGGAAACGAGCTAAAACTTTTCACTTTCCGTGAAGAGGTGGGCGCAGGGTTTCCTATATGGTTGCCAGCGGGTGCGAGACTACGTTCACGCCTAGAGCAACTTCTTTACAAGGCGCACCGCAAACGTGGCTATGAACCTGTACGTGGTCCAGAGATGTTGCGAAGTGACCTGTGGAAAGTCTCAGGTCACTACCAAAACTACGGTGAAAATATGTATTTCACCCATATCGATGAGCTAGAGTTTGGGGTCAAACCTATGAACTGTGTAGGTCATATCAAAATGTACGAAGAGGATTTGCGCTCGTATCGCGATTTGCCTATCAAATATTTCGAATATGGCGTCGTACATCGTCATGAGATGACAGGCGCATTGCACGGGCTTTTCCGTGTGCGCGAATTTACCCAAGACGATGCACATATCTTTTGTACTGCTGACCAAATCGAGAGCCAAGTGATGGAGGTGATGGATTTCGTCGACCGTATTATGAAAAGTTTCGGATTCCAGTACAACATGATGCTCTCTACCCGCCCCGAAAAGGCTGTAGGAGAGGATGCCGTGTGGGAAAAAGCGACAACAGCGCTACGCAACGCGATGGAACGCAACGGTCTTGTCTACAAGGTCGATGAGGGCGGCGGTGCCTTTTATGGTCCCAAAATCGATATCAAGATTACCGACGCGATTGGTAGAGAGTGGCAGTGCGGTACGGTGCAACTCGATTTCAACCTCCCAGAGCGATTTGCGCTGGAATACACAGGTGAAGAGAACAACAAAATCCAGCCTGTAATGATACACAGAGCCATTTTAGGTTCATTTGAGCGATTTATTGGTATATTGACGGAACACTACGCGGGTGAATTTCCGCTTTTTGTGGCTCCTACGCAAGTAGCGATTGTACCTATCGCGGAGAGCCACCACGCGTATGCCAAAGCGATTGCGGCGCGTTGTATCGATGAGGGTATCGATACAGAGATTTACGCCAAAAACGACTCTCTCAACAAGCGCATCCGCACCGCTGAAAAGAGTAAAGTACCGATGCTTATCGTATTGGGTGACGAAGAGGTCGCCAATAACAGCGTCGCAGTACGGGATAGACGGGAGCGCACACAGTACAACATGTCACTGGATGCGTTTATTACATTAATCAAGGAAAAAATGAGTGAGATACACTTTTGAGTAAAAAACAAGACAATACGCTTCTCAACGAAGAGATACGATTCCCCGAGGTTCGCTGTTCGAGCGAAGATGGTTCCCAACTTGGGATAATGTCCAGCAATGAGGCGCTAGCCCTTGCAGAGAAAGTGGGTCTTGATTTGGTGCTCATAGCTCCTGATGCCAAGCCTCCCGTCGTCAAGATAATGAACTATGGTAAGTTCAAATATCAACAAGAGAAAAAACTCAAAGAGCAACGCAAAAACCAAGTCAAAATCGAAATCAAAGAGATTAAACTTTCGGTCAAAATTGCAGAGAATGACGTCAGCTACAAAGTCAAACACGCCAGAGAGTTTTTGTCTGAAGGCAAGCAGGTACGTTTTCGTGTCTTCCTAAAAGGTCGCGAAATGGCACACCCAGAAGCTGCAAAAGAGGTTTTGGAGCGCATTTGGCCGATGGTCGAAGATATCGCTGTCAAAGACAAAGAGGAAAAATTTGAGGGTCGCTACTACAATTTGCTAGTGGTTCCCAAAAAATAAGTCGTTTTTTCGCACTTTTGTGGTATCCTTCGCCTCCATTTTTACATTGATAAAACTGTGAAAGGATAACAAATGCCAAAAATGAAGTCTGTAAAAAGCGCTGTAAAGCGTTTTAAAGTCAAAAAAAATGGTCAAGTTAAACGCGGTACAGCGTTTCGTAGCCACATTTTGACCAAACAAGATGCCAAAACTCGTCGTGCACACAATACGCCTAAAACCGTAGCTGCCGTCGATGAGAAAAACATCAAGGCGATGATTAACTAATCATCCAACACTAGATAGAAGTCCCTCCATCGATGCAATGTCATCATGGACAAGTTCGTAATATCGACACCTACACATCTCGTATAACTAGGTCAAGGAGAAAAAATGCCAAGAGTAAAAACAGGCGTCGTACGTCGACGCAGACACAAAAAAATCCTAAAAATGGCCAAAGGCTTTTACCAAGGTAGAAGTCGCCTTTTTAGAAAAGCAAAAGAGCAAGTTGAACGCAGTCTTGTTTATGCGTTTCGTGATCGTAAACGCAAAAAACGTGATTTCCGTCGTCTTTGGATCGTTCGTATCAATGCGGCGTGCCGTTTGAATGACATTAGCTATTCACAGTTTATCAATGGATTGAAAAAATCGGGTATTGAGTTGGATCGTAAAATTTTGGCTGATATGGCCATGAACGATGCTTCTGCATTTTCCAAACTCGTAGTACAAGCCAAAAAAGCGTTGTAAGACGCTTTTGCTTTTGACCCTTCGGGGGCAAAAGCCACCTCTTCACAAAGTCTTCTCTATGGGCGCAACGCTCTTAGCTATCCTCTCGATTTACATTTTTGTTCTTCTGGGCTTCATGTCCAAAAAAAATTTCACCCACGATATCTCCTCTAAAACACTCAATCTCCTCTCGGTCTATTTTTTGCAGCCCTTTTTGACGTTGTGGGGATTGATGCTACGACCGCTCGATATGACGCTCTTGATGGTACCACTCTTGTACATGGGCGCGATAGTTTTGACAGTAGGTATCGCTTTGGTCGTGGTGCCAAGGCTTTTTAGCGATGCCAAAGAGCGTTCGATTGCGACCGTAGCCGCGTTGATTGGAAATACTGGCAATTTGGGTATTCCCTTGGGTATCGCGCTTTTTGGAGTCGAGTCGGTGCCCTACATGACGCTGATTAATTTGATGAATGTCTTTGTGGTCTATACCTTGGGCGTCTTTTTTTATTCGCGGGGGAGTTTTAGCGTCAAAGAGTCGCTTCTCAACATCGTCAAACTTCCTATATTGTGGTTCGCACTTCTTGCGGTGGTGCTCAACCTTTTGCAAGTACGGCTAGACGGTCTTATCGAGGCGACCCTCATGATGGGTGCTTATGCCAGCATGGTCATACAGCTCTTGCTCTTTGGGATATACCTCTACGAGGCAAAAATCGAACCTATCGCATGGCGTTTGAGCCTATGGGTGATGGGGATGAAATTCATCCTTTTGCCTGCAAGCTATCTGCTTTTTATGCTTCCGTTTGGTGTCGATGCACGTTTGAGTGCGATGTTGTTCATGGAGCTTCTCATGCCCTTGGCAGTAGCCAATATCAATATTGCCTCACTCTATGCCTGCAAACCTCAAGCTGTGACGATGCAGGTCTTTATTTCGTCGCTAATTTTTATCCTTTTTGCACCACTTTTGCATCTTGTAACCCAATGGTAACCGCACTGTAATCTTTTGGGGCAATAATAGCAACTATTTTTTCTCTTTCTACTTGTAACCCTGCTGTAATTTTTCTTCACTACAATCCCCCCACTAAAAATGGGGGAGTATGCTATGGCTTATCGTTTTATCGCCAAAATAGCGCTTTTGGTAGCACTGTTGGGTCTACCTGCAAGTGCACAAGAGCTTGCCAATTTGGCGCAATCACTCATCGATTTGCGTGCAGAGGTAGAGACGCTACACACGCAAGTCGATGATGCCAAATCGGAGTTTTCGACGCGTATGAAGTCGCTCAATGTTCAACGCACTGACATCGAGGCAAGTATCGCACGACAAGAGCTCAAAATCAAACAAATCGAGACGCAACTGGACAAAATCAAAGAGCGAATCGCACAAAAAAGTAGTGGTAGTAGCGCACTCAAAGAGGTAGCCAAAGTAGGGCTAGAGCAACTCAAAGCAGTTTTACCTAATGAATTGCCCTTCAAAATCAAAGACCGCATCGCTCAAATCGATGAGATTCAAGGCTCCATCGCTCAAAACCTCACTACACCCGAAAAGGCGTTGGGACGTGCATGGAGCATCTACGAAGACAATTTTCGTATGAGCCGTGAAAATGGACTCTTCCGCCAAAACATCACTATCGGCTCCAAAGAGTACCTAGCAGACGTAGTACGTATTGGAAACACGATGATGTTTTTCAAAACCACCGACGGTACGATGGGCTATTTTGCCAAATCAGGCGCCACATGGATGCCGATGGAAATCGTAGAGTCCAAACGCAAAGAGCTTGTCGATACACTTTTTGATTCGATGAAAAAACAGATTCGTAGCGGCTTTTTCATACTGCCCTATGCACTCAACACAGGAGCTGCACAATGAAAAAATTTCTACTTATTATCGTTTCATTGATGCTTTTGGGTCATGCGCAGGAGTCTAGCGACCTTGAGCTTGCGTATCAAAAAGAGTTTACTTTCCTCAAAGCGCAAAAACGAAGCCTCGAAGAGCGTCTAGGCACGATGAAGGCACATAACAAAGAGGCATTGCAAAAGGCACAAAGCAATCTCGATACACTCCAAGCCAAGCTTATTCGTCTCGATACCGCAGTAGACCAAAAAGCGCAATCGTTGGCAAAAGCAGAGCGCGATGAGCAAGATGTCTCTGACAACTCTCAAATCGTCGATAGCACTCTCATGCAGGTCAAAACGACACTCGAACCGCTAGGCTTTGTCATCGACCCCAAAGCCTCCAAAGCACAAACGATGCGCGATGCTTTTGCTTTTGCTTCTCAAAAACTCTCCACCTTGGGCAGTGTGACAAAAACACAAGGGAGCTTTTTCTTGGCGGATGGTACCAGAGTAGAGGGAACCATTATCAAAGTGGGCAATATCGCCTCCTACGGTGTTGCTGGGGATAACGCAGTAGCACTTGTACCCGCAGGTGAGGGGCAGTTCAAAGCATGGGGAATGCCTGCCGCCAACAGTGCGCGCGCGCTGGACAAAGGCGAAACCGTCGATACACTCGCGATGTTCCTCTACGAAAACAGTGACAAAGAGATAGAGGCCCCCAAAGAGAAGACGCTTATGGTTATTCTCAAAAGCGGTGGAGCAGTAGGTTGGGTTATCGTATCGCTTGGTGTTATTGCTATGTTGCTTATTTTTGCACGTATTTTCTTCCTCAAACAAGCAGACTCTAATACAGCAAAAATTCGCGCAGAGGTCGTTCAAGCACTCCTAGAAGAGGGGCAAGAGCAAGCACTCAAAGTGTGCAAAAAGAACAAGGGTGCCATTTCGAGAGTTTTGGCAACGACGATTCGCAACATCGACAGAGAGCGCGAGCATCTCGAAGATTTGGTCGCTGAATCGGTAATGCATGAGAACAACTATCTCGACCGTTTTGGTCAAGCTATTATGGTTATCGCTGCTGTGGCGCCCTTGCTTGGGCTTTTGGGGACAGTTACGGGGATGATTTCGACCTTCGATGTCATTACAGAGTTTGGTACAGGCGACCCAAAAATGCTCTCAGGCGGTATCTCTGAGGCACTTGTTACTACGGAGCTAGGTCTTATTGTCGCAATCCCAGGACTGCTTATGGGGAATTTGCTCAGCGGTTGGGCAGAGCGTATCAAAGATGGCATGGAGCAAGCGGCTCTTAATATCACCAACGTCTATTTGAATAAAAAGAAAGCGTAATGCAGTTCATCACACAGTTAGCGGAGTATATCCATGATGGCGGATGGGTCATGTGGCCTCTGCTCTTTTCGATATTCGTACTGTGGTATGCATTGGGTTTTCGCTATCACCGATTGCGACGTGGGAGCAACAAAAGCGTGCGTGACCTCATTCGCAAAAGTAAAAAAGGCGAGTGCAAAGCGCCCAAAGGGGTCATCGATAGCGCCGTACTTTTGGGGATGGATATCGTCAAAAATGCTCAACCAGAGTTAGCGCGCAAGATGCTCGATGATGCCTTTGGTGAGTATGAAATCGCGCTGAAAAAATACAAAGTGCTTGTACGTACCATCGTCGTCATTGCCCCTTTGGTTGGGCTTTTGGGGACGGTTATTGGGATGATAGAGACTTTTGACAGTATGGCGACGATGAACCTCTTTTCGCAAAGTGGTGGTATCGCAGGAGGTATTAGTCAGGCACTCTTTACGACACAGTTTGGTCTGGTCGTGGCAGTACCTGGGGTGGTTTTGGGGCGCTTGCTCGATAGACAGGAGCTACGCCTGACCAACGAACTGACACAAATCAAAGATTTGGCATTGGCATTCAAGGATAACAGATGAAATTTCGCAAGAAGAGTACAAAAGTAGAGGATATCGACCTATCGCCTCTCATCGATATGGTTTTTATTCTTTTGATATTTTTTATGGTCAGCTCCACCTTCACCAAAGATATGCAACTCGAACTTAACCGTCCAGGTGCAAGCAGTGCGAGCAAGTCAAGCACTAAAGTCGTGCGCGTCTACATCGATAAATTTAGTGATATTTATCTGGACGGTCAGCCTATCAAAGTATGGGCGATTCAGGGCAAATTGCGTGACATGATGCGCCTAAGCGACGAAAAATCGGTCTTGGTGGTCAGCGATGAAAACGTCAAAGCGGACACGCTTGTCGAGGTGGTCGACCAGTGTCGATTGGCAGGCGCCAAAGATGTGGGTGTAGCTACCCAACGTGAAGCAGGGTGATAGCACGTGCCACCCAAAAACAAAAACAGCATTATTTATCGAGATAATCGTCTCAAGGCACTCCTATGGATGTTCATTGGAGGCATGGCGGTATTGGCATTTGCGCTTATCATGAATGAGTTTAGCTCACTGCCCAAGCCTGAAGCTAAAAAGCCAGTCACATCATTCCAAGTGGCACCGCCTCCACCGCCACCACCTCCACCGCCACCCAAGCCCAAGCCACCAGAGGCGAAGCCAAAAGCTACACCCAAAGCGGCTCCTCCTTCGCTAGGCTCCAATCTAGCAGGGGTAGATATGGGTCTAGGCGGTTTTGGTATGGACTCTAGTATGGACGATGGACTCTTGGGCGATACGAGCAATGTCGTCATGACCGCAGATACGGTCGATGTCGCACCCAAACCAGCTACGCGCACCGCGATGGAGTACCCCAAAAAGGCACGCGAATTGGGTGTAGAGGGGCACGTGGTGATGAATTTGCTCATCGATGAAGAGGGGCGCGTCACCGCGGTCAAAGTCCTAGAGTCGATTCCCGAGGGGACTTTTGACGACGTAGCGCAAGCTGGCATCGTCTCGTGGGTCTTCAAACCTGCCATGTACCAAGGCAAAGCGGTCAAAGTATGGGCAAAACAAAAAGTGCGTTTTACGCTTAACTAGGAAAAATGATGCGACCCTTAATGATGCTTTTTTTGGTGCTTGGGCTAGCTCTCGTACCGTTGTCTGCCAAGACCAAAGAGGAGAAGGTAGATTTTCTCTCTCTTGCGGCACTGCTCATGCGCGATGGTTACTACGACAGAGCCGAACAAGCCCTAAGCGAGGTCGATACCAACGATACCAAGGTCGATATGGCGCGTTTTTATACCTTGCATGGGTTGCTCTCGACCAAGCTTTCGCGCTTTGAGGAGTCGATTACCTATTTTTACAAGGCAATTGCACAAGGTCAAGAGGATAAAACACTCTATATCTACATCGCACAGTCCCATTTCAGCCTCAAAGAGTATGCCAAAGCTATCGAGGCTCTCGATACAGCAGGCGAAATTGCCAAGACCAAAGCGGGACTTTTCGGACTCAAAGCGCAGTGCTATTTCGAGCTAGAGCAGGCGCAAAATGCTATCGATGTGTTGCGCGAGGGTATGGCACGCTTCGATGAGGATAGTACACTCTATCGACAAACTTTTTTCTATTTGGCGCATTGGGGACTCTTCCAAGAGGCGATGCCTTACGCCCAAGGCTATATCGCACGTGAGAAAAATGCCAAGGCCTATATCGCCATCGCAAGTTTGCTCAAAAAAGCCAAACAACGTGCATTGGCAATTGGACTCATGGAGGAGGCAAAGCTTGCCTACCCCAAAGACGCCGATGCGATGGTGATGCTAGCGCACCTCTATATCGATGAGGGCAAGCTCCATGCGGCGGCGGATCTCTTTGACCAAGCCTCCATCTATGAGAGCAAATATATCAAGGAGGCAGGCGAACTCTATCGACGTGCCAAGGCGCTCTATCGCGCGCTCTATTTCAATGCCCAAATCCTCGACCAAAAAGAGAAGCTCCAACAACGCTTGGCAATTTTGCTCGAATTTGGCGACTATGAAATCGCCGCGGCAATGGAGCAGTCGCTAGGTCGCGTGGGACTCATCGAGAATGAGGATATTCGCTACGCACTTGCCTTTACCCTCTTCCAGACAGGTGAATACGGTGCGTGTGAGAGCCATTTGGCGCAGTTGACCCGCTCTGATTTGTTCCGCAAGGCTATCGAGCTGCGCAAAAGCATTCAAAAATGCCAAGAGACCCCGTGGGAGTGTGAATGATGCGATACCTCTTTGCAGCTATTTTGTTCGGGCAGATGCTCTTGGCAGGCATGGGTGAATTAACACTCTTTATTTTCCGTGATGGTATGCCCCAAAGCGGTGCTACGGTGCTTATCGATGACAACCTCACGCACACCACCGATGCAGACGGAGCTATTTATGTACGTCTCGAAGAGGGTGCACATCGCGCCGTCATCAATGCCTACGAGGGTGAGCGCCTTATCGCACACGCCAAACAGCCCTTCGCTATTGCGGCAGGTCAAAATACGGAGCTTATCGTGGCGCTTACTGCGACGGGGGAAGTAGCACGTATCGAGGCAGAGACCCCTGCAGGTGCCGTCGATGCCAATGTGAGTCAAGTCGTCGAAGCCAACCTCACATCGGGAATTTTGGCAGGGGTATTGGTCAATATGGAAGACCAAAAGCCCATCGAAAAGGCAAAGGTCTTTGTCAAAGGCTCCTCGATGACTGCCATTTCAGATGCCAACGGTAGCTTCACCCTCGAACTTACCGAGGGCAATCACACCCTCTCTATCATCCATGACAAATTCTCCGCACAAACCCTCACGGTAACTATCGTAGGCGATACTCGCACCGAAAAATCTATCGAACTTAGCCCCGCAGGACTAGAGATGGAGGAGTTTGTGGTACTTGTACCGCATGTGGAGGGGACGATTGCCGCTGATTTGTCCGAACAAAAAAACAGTGATAGCATGGGCAATGTTTTGGGAAGCGCGCAATTTAGCAAAACAGGTGACAGCAGTGCCGCTGCCGCACTCAAACGTGTCAGTGGTATCACCATCGTAGGCGGCAAATATGTCTTCATTCGAGGATTGGGGGACAGATACTCGACCATCTTGCTCAACGATATGTATATTCCTAGTCCAGAACCTACCAAGCGTGTCGTACCACTCGATATCTTCCCTACGTCGGTTATTAGCAGTATCAAAATTCAAAAATCGTACGCGTCAGATATCCCAGGAAGTTTTGGGGGTGGTGCGGTACTTATTCGCAGTAAAAACTTATCAGACGAAGGGTTTAAGCTCAATGCAGGAGTCTCACTCTCTTTTGAGAGCGATATAGGTAGCACGATTATCACCAATCCAGACAATAAAATTGGCATACCTCAATCTGTTATAGACGCCAGCGCGAATTTCAAAGAGATTGCCTTTAACACTGCCATGACAAAAACGATGGCGGATTATCGTCAATACAATACACAAAACGCTATGTTGCTACCTGGGTATAAATTTTCAGCAGGTGTGGGTGACTCCTATACGCTAGCAAATGGATGGAAATTGGGCTATTTAGGCTCATTTTTTTATGGAACGACACCCAGTAGCGATACGGTCGCTTTTAATAAATATGTTTACAGTGATGGCGTAGGCGAGCTACTGGAGGCGACATCAACGCGTGAAGTGTATGAAGTGGCGCAAAAGTATGGTGGATTGGTAAGCATTGGGCTTGATGTGGGTGACATGCTCAAACTAAAATATTCGATGCTTTGGATAGAGGAGGAAAAAGAGTCAACCACTACGGGAAAAACTGACAATTCAGGAACAACCGTCGATTACGATTACACCTATTTAGAGTATATACGACAGACTATTTTTATGAATCAGCTCAACATGGAGTATGAGCTAGGTACAGCACAAAATGTCGATGGAGTGTGGGATAATCTCATTATCGAAGCTGCAGCAGAGTATGGCATGGCATTGCGAAAAGAGCCTGGAACCATCGAATATGCCCGTAATTATTTAAGTGGACAAACCTATCTTGACCAAAAAACGTGGTATTTGTACTCCGATTTGATTGACAATGTTTTTAACTATCGAGCAGATTTTAAACTCCCCTATCTTTTTAATGATGTAGAAAATTACACGCAAGCGGGACTCTTTATCTATAACAAATCGCGTACCGCAGACAATCGTCGATTCAAAATGGAGCATTTTTTAGGGGATCAGACAGACAGTTCTGCTATCGATACGCTCTTTTCTAGTGCAAATGCTTCTAGTAGCGACATCGCATTTTCAACCAACTTTCGCGAGGATGATGCATACAGCGCCACAGAAAATCAGCTCGCTTTTTATCTAAAGCAATTTTTATCTGTCACGCCTGCTTTTGATGTTATTGCAGGGGTGCGTCAAGAGAGTTCTACGCAACAGCTTATCGATACTGCAACAAAGAAACCCTACACCCCTTTGGAGAGTAGCAATCTCTTGCCTGCTGTAGCGCTGACTTATCGACTCGGTGATGCCGTGCAACTTCGCGGTGGCTATTCGGTGACCTTGAGTCGCCCCGACTTTCGGGAATTTAGTCCTAATCGTTTCAAAGACCCTATTACAGGAAATATTATTTTCGGTAATCCTGATTTGAAATCTACGGCCATTACCAACTATGACGCAAAAGTGGAGTGGTTCTTGTCTGCAGAGGAGAGTATCGCACTCTCGCTCTTTGCAAAAGAGTTTGAAAATCCTATCGAGACAATTAATGTGCTCGATATTCAAAGCGGTTCAAGTACACAGCTCGTCTCTTTTCGTAATGCAATCAGTGCAAGCAGCTATGGGCTAGAGTTTGATTTGCGCAAACGGTTTGGCTTTTTGGGTGATTGGATGGAGAATATGGTTTTTGGTACCAACTACAGCTATATCTACTCGCAAGTCAAGCTCAATTATGTAGCAAATGATGAGTTTTTGAGTAATCTCACCTCGACCGAGCGTCCGATGCAGGGACAATCCCCCTATGTCGTTAATATGCAGTTTGGATATGACGCGGTAGATGGCGGCAGTAGTTTATTGTTGCTTTATAATGAAATTGGAAAACGTATCTATGCCCTTGGAACCTATGGGAATGCGGATGAATATGAGCAGCCTTTCCGAAAGCTTGATATTGCTGGCAGTACGAAAGTAAGCCTATTAGGTTTGGAAGATTTGACCCTCAAAGCAAAAGCAAGCAATCTTCTTGATAGCGAAGTGGTCATTACCAAGGGTGAAAACATCGCTCGCACTTATAAGCCTGGACAATCCTATTCGCTTTCGTTGAGCGGAAGCTTTTGATACTCTTTTTGTAACCAAACGGTAACCTTTTTGTAAACAAGCGGTAACCAACTCCTTGTACTATCTGCGAAACTTTTCAAGGAGCAATACAATGGTAAAAAGTTCAACAATCGCCCTAAGCGCACTAGCAGCAGCTGCGCTGTTCGTCTCTGGATGTAATCCTACAACTACAGCAGCAACATCAAACTGTGACAGCAACTATGTTGATGAAGTTCTTGCTTCAACAATTACTGCTGACAAAACGTTGGATGCTACAAAAGTATACGGTTTGGACGGCAAAGTAGTCGTAACAAGCAGCTCAAAACTTACTATCCCTGCAGGTACAAAAATCGCGGGTTGTACAGCTAAATCTTTCTTGTTGATTGACAAAGGTTCAAAAATCGATGCTAACGGTACTTTGGCAAAACCCATTGTATTTACATCATTGCTTGATGTCAAAGGTGAGTCAGGTGACGATCGTGTTGGCGAGTGGGGTGGTTTGACACTTCTTGGTGGTGCCTATACCAATGCAGGTGCAAAAACATACGAAGCGAGTACAGAGTCTTACGGAAGTGCTACACATACAGACGATAACCAATCAAGTGGTTCACTCAAATATGTTGTTATCAAACATACTGGTTTTGAAGTAGAGACAGATAAAGAGCTTAACGGTCTTAGCCTTGCAGGTGTTGGTAGTGGAACAACTATCGAGAACATCGCAATCATCGGTGGTGCGGATGACGGTGTGGAAATGTGGGGCGGTACTGTAAACGTAAATGGTATCTATGTTTACAATGCAAAAGATGACTCTATCGATACTGACCTTGGTTACAACGGTACAGTTACCAATGCTTATGTTGTACAAAACTTGGTAGATGCTACTACTTTTGACTCTTCAGGTATGGAGTTTGGTAATGATAGCAACAGCTTTCACACTGACGAAACTAATGCTACATACCCACGTATCGTAAATGCAACTATCGAAGCTAAAGCAGGTGGTTTGTACTTGAAAAACGACGCTGGCGGAATTTTCAACAACGTGTTGGTGAAAAAAGTTTCTACAGCTGCTACTTCATCGGGTGACAAAAAATACGCTGTTGTTACACACCGTACAACAGATACTTTTGATACAAACGCTACAAAACTCGAAGGCAATGTCTCTTTCTGGAATGCAGCTTTGGGTGATACATCGAATATCTATGCAACTGGAAACACAAAAGACTCTAACACAACGCACACAGCTGCACAATACTGGCCAACCAATGTAAATCTTAATACATTTGCTATTGATACAAATGGTTCAGGTACTACTGGCGCAACAATTGCTAACATCTGGAAAGGTGCTGAAGGCAATAACACTACTGCACTTAAGTAGTAGTTTCTTCCTTCCCAAGTCCCCCTTCTGGCTTGGGAAGTCCCCTCTTTTTCTCCCTTTTTTCTCAATACAAAAAACTCTAACTCTAAACCCCCAACGCTTTTTTGACACCCTCATTGGTTACACGTCCCTCATAGCAATTGAGTGCGCTTGCAAAGGTAGGCATCTGTAGTACCTCCTCTACGCCTTTTTGAATGAGGGTGCGAATATAGGGGAGTGTTGCACTTGTAAGTGCCAAGGTCGAGGTGCGTGGATAGGCTCCAGGCATATTGGCTACACAATAGTGCACAATGCCATCGACTTCGTAGGTGGGATGGGTGTGCGTCGTAGGGTGTGAAGTCTCAAAACATCCCCCTTGGTCGATAGAGACATCCACAAGCACAGAGCCTTTTTGCAAGAAGCGTAGCATATCGCGCGTGATGAGTTTGGGTGCTTTTTCACCCGCGATGAGTACCGTACCGATGACCACATCAGCACTTGGCAGGAGTGCAAAAAGCGTTTCATGAGAGCTGTAGCGTACCGTGACATTGGCTGGCATGTATGCTGCGAGATAGTTGAGGCGCTCTTTGTTGAGTTCTAATATGGTGACATTAGCACCCATGCCCGCGCCTACCATCGCGGCATTCATCCCTGCAACGCCTCCGCCAAGTACGAGCAGGTGATTGCGCTCTACGCCCACGACACCCCCGAGCAATCGACCGCTTCCCCCTTGATAGCGCCCCAAATGCACTGCACCCATAAGCGTGGACATTTTGCCTGCTACTTCACTCATAGGCTCTAGTAGTGGCAATCGACCATTGAGTGTGAGGGTTTCGTAGGCAAAAGCGGTGATTTTTTTGTCAAGCAAGAGTTGCGTGAGCGGTTTGTCCGCCGCCAAATGTAGGTAGGTGAAGAGGGTTTGGTGCGGTTTAAGTAGGGTGTATTCTGCCTGAATAGGCTCTTTGACCTTGATGATGAGGTCGCTTTGGGCGTAGACACTATCGATGGTATCGACCATGTTAGCCCCTGCATCGATATAGGCGCTATCCTCAAAGCCACTGCCTATGCCAGCGCCCTTTTGGACCACGACACGCACACCCAGTGCTGCTATCGAGGCTACGCCACTAGGGGTGAGCGCGACACGAAACTCATCGGTTTTTATCTCTTTGGGTAGACCTACGACACTTATAGACATGGTAACTCCTCTAGAAAAAGATGTAGACCATTATGACATGCATATTGTGTGCTACAGCTATCTCTAGCGCTACTCTATCATCGCCTCAGCGAGTCTGAAGAGTTCAGCAGAAGCTCTCTCCATCTCCTCAAAATCGCGCAAAATTTTGTTGCTATTGACGACGCAGGTATCTTCGCCTTCGATACATCGAATCGCATCGATGATGTTGTGGTGTACCGTCGCGTGCGGTTTGTCCATCGCTTTGTAGTGCGGTGAAGTACCGAAGAGTTTACGTCCATCTGTTTCGTACCATTTGCCCAATCGACAGTGGTGGTGATCCCCAAATTCGGCGATTTTGCGCCCTAGATTGATAGAGGTGTAGGCATTGGTTTTGAAGAGAATATGGTCAATCATAATAAGATTGACAAAGATGCGATTTTGAATCGTTCTGATTTGGGTATCGACCGCTGAATTGGTCGCTTGCATCATCTGCATACTCTCACCGAAGGTGTGCATGAGGGTGCTAAACTCCCCAAGAACATCGCGCATTTGGTGTGAACTGCTTGAGATCTCCATGCTCTCTTGTTGGAGGATTTGCACGGTCGCTTTGATTTCGCCTGTCGCTTTTTGGGTACGCTCTGCAAGTTTTCGCACTTCATCGGCTACGACGGCAAAGCCTCGACCGTGTTCGCCTGCACGTGCCGCCTCGATAGCGGCATTGAGGGCGAGGAGATTGGTCTGATCAGAGATATCGCTGATGAGATTGACCACGGTGCTAATCTCGCGTGCACGCTCTTCGAGCATCTGTGTCGCGTTGGCGTTATTGTCCAGAAGGCTATTGAGACCATTGAGCTTTTCACCCACTGCGAGGGCTTCATCGGCACGCGCTTGGGACATTTCGTTGGCTTCACGTACGCTTGCAGAGATGGTCTCTAGCTTGTCAGTGTTGTCTTTGAAGCTCTTTTGGAGCGTTTGGAGCTGTTCGTTGTTTTTGTTGACGGTGCTCAAATCGGCATTGAGTTGGGTGCGTAGCTGTGCGGCACGGTTGTCTTGCATGATGTCGATAGAGTCATTGATACGGTTACCTGCGAAGGTGAAGGCACTGTTGAGACCTTGGGTGTTGAAGCGACGAAAAAATTCATAACGCCCCGCGTACTCGATAGAGGTGCGCATCTCACGCATAAAGGTCTCCATCTGATCGATGAGGTTGTTGATACCGCGACATACATTGCCCGCTTCACCGCCATCGATGATGTGGGTAGCGCGGCTCTCTAAATTGCCTGAGATGGCATCATTGAGAACCTGTAGGGATTTATCGATACAGGTTTTGACCCCCTTGACATAGCCCGATACGGCGACCGCCATCGCGATATAGAGTCCCAAAAAAACTCCCTCGACCAGCGAAAAGCCGTGCAAGACAAACCCTACGATATGGTCGATGAGAAAGAGTGCGACGAAGAGCCAAATAGAGATTCTAAGCTTGGAGAGAAAGGATGAATTGGTCATAGCGCCCCCCTTTTTGTGAGATAGTTTGCTCGAAAAGTTGCGCGGAAGCCTCCATGCCACCACGTTTTTCTGCGGCTAAAAGCTCTCGATAGAAGGGCTGTATCACCGATAGCGCATGGGGTGTTGGGCGGCGGCGTACCGAGTAGTAGCCTACGATATTTCCCTTGGCATCGAAGGAGGGCGTGACATTGGCGAGTACCCAATAGTAGTCGCCGTTTTTGGCGCGGTTGATGACGTAGGCGTAGATTTCACGACCCGCTTGTACGGTGTCCCAAAGCAGTTTGAAGACTATACGGGGCATGTCGGGATGACGGATGATGTTGTGCGGTGCTCCCAAAAGTTCGGTTTCGGTGTAGCCTGCCAAACGCAAGAAGAGTTCATTGCCATAGGTGATACGACCTTTAGTGTCGGTCTTGGAGACGATGGGTTCGTTGGTATCGAACGAAAGCTCTTTCATAAAACAAACCTTTGATGATTTTTGTATAACTTTTTGTAAAGTTTGAAATTGTAACCAAATAGTGATAAAAATGTATCTCTAGTGCAATTTTTGTACAAAGTGTGAAGAGAATGTAACATTGCGTTGTCTGTGCGGTTGCGGTGTTGGGGTATAATGAATCGTTATGTAGGCGTGCACACACAAGCATTGCAACCTGTGTGTAATCATAGAGACGTAGAATGTCTCCCAATCAAAAAATCGAAGGAAAAGCACATGGTTACGACAAAACAAAATGGTCAAAAAGTGTGGGTGACATTCACCTATGAGCCCTCCGCAGGTGTCGAGAGTGTTGATGTGTGTGGTGCATGGAACGAGTGGGTACCAGAAGCGATGAAGCCCAAAAAAAGCGGAGAATTCTCCATCACCAAAATCCTCAAAGCGGGCGAAAATTACGAATTTGGATACAAAATCAACAACACGTTATGGGCTACAGATGAGAGCTGCTCGCTCGTTCCCTCTCCCTTTTTGAGTCACAATTCGCTACTTGCGCTTTAGCTCTTTTATCGCGCGTCTCCTTTTTAAGCGCCTTGGCTACTGCGCGGTACTATACTCTAAAATGTAGCCCCATTTTTCCCAAGGAGAGTCGATGAAAGCTGTCGTCATGGCAGGAGGATTTGGGACCCGAATCCAGCCCTTGACCCACTCACTACCCAAACCAATGTTGCCTATAGTCAATCGCCCCATGATGGAACATGTGATGATGAAATTGCGTGATATTGGTATCACCGAGTTTATTATTCTGCTCTATTTCAAGCCCGATATTATTCGCGACTACTTCAAAGATGGAAGCGAGTGGGGTATCAATATCACCTACGTTTTGCCTGACGATGACTACGGTACGGCAGGGGCGGTGAAATTGGCGCAAAGCCACATAGGCGATGAAAACTTCATCATTATTAGCGGCGATTTGGTGACCGATTTTGATTTTGCTGCGATTGTTGCACACCACCAAGCGGCCCAATCCAAACTCTCCATCACCCTCACTAGCGTCGATAATCCACTCGAATTTGGTGTGGTCATTGCCAACGATAAAGGACGCATCGAAAAGTTCTTGGAGAAGCCAAGTTGGGGCGAGGTCTTTAGCGACACTATCAACACAGGTATCTATATATTGGAGCCTGAAATTTTGGACTATATCCCTGTGCGGGAAAATTTCGACTTTGGTAAGCAGCTCTTCCCACTGCTTATGCGCCAAAACGTTCCGCTCATGGCGCACTATGCCCAAGGGTATTGGCGCGATGTAGGCAATCCTGAGAGCTATCGAGAGGTCTACGAGGATATTATGTCCAACCGCTTGGTCTTTGATTTTGGCGGGACGCGCTACGACTATCCTGATGGCGTGCTCTATGCGCCCAAAGGTACCAAGCTCGATAAGAGTGTCGAAATCGTAGGCACCGTGGTCATGGGTCGCAATGTCACCGTAGGCAAAAATTCCAAACTCATCAACACCGTCATAGGTGATGAGGTGGTTATCGATGAAAAGGCGAAAATTCGCAACTCTGTTTTGTGGCACCGTATCAAGGTGGGCAAAAATGCCCAAATGGATGGGTGTGTCATCTGTAGCGACAACACCATAGGCAAAAATCTCACCGCCAAAGCGGGTCTGATTTTGGCGCAAGGGTGCGAAATAGGGCAACTGGTCACCATCGAAAAAGATATCACCGTATGGCCTTACAAGGTTATCGAAGATGCTTCGATTGTGAGTGGCAATCTCATCTTGGGTAGTAAGTACAAAAACTCTATTTTTGAACACGGCATGGTCATGGGGCAATCCAACGTCGAGCTCTCGTGCGAGATGGTGACGAAACTCGCTGAAGCCTTTGGGGCGCAACTGCCTGTGGGGGCTACGGTGCTTATCTCTAGAGATTATCACAAAAATTCGCGTATGCTCAAACGCGCCTTTTTGGGAGGTATCCTCTCCTCTGGGGTCAATGTTGTAGACTACAACGGCATCCCTTCAGCGGTACTACGCTGTTCACTCTCTGCGCACGAAAAATACAGCGCGGGGGTACATTTCCGTCAAAAGATAGATGACCCTACCTCGACGGTGATTACCTTCTACAACGATGAAGCGTTGCGTATCAACAGCGACATCGCCAAAAAGGTCGAAAAAGCCTTTTTCAAAGAGAATTTCCGCCGTGTGGACTATTCGCAAATCGGTGAAATTCATGAGCTTGACCACGACAGAGAGTACCAATTTTACAAAACAGGTATCGAGAAACTGTTGCAAGCGCATATTTTCCGCTGTCTCAATTGCCGCATCGCCGTCGATGTGATGCACGGAATGGCATCGGAGATTTTCCCCGATATTCTCAACGATTTGGGTGTCGATAATATCATCTTCAATGCCTACCCCGATGTACATCGATTGGCCAATATCGCGACGTTAGAGCGCCAATCGCATATGGATATGGGAGCGGTTATCAAAGCGCTCAAACTCGATGCAGGTTTCATGCTCTACCCCTACGGTCAGCGCTTGGATATCTTCACCGATGAGGGCGTATTGCTCGATAAGCAAACCGCGTTGAATGCAGTGTTGTGGCTCTTAAATGCCCAAGCCAAAAGCCACAATCTACGCAGAAGAGTATTCTTGCCTACGTGGGCGACCGATATTGCGGTCTTTGAAAATCTCGATATTGAGCGTGGGGTCTATGCCAACTTCAAAGCCTCCAAGCTCAAAGAGTATGACCTTATCGCTACGGGCGAGGGGAACTTCGCCTTTACCGAGTTCGCTACGCACCGTGACTCGATGTATGCAAGCTTGAAAATCTTGGAGTTGGTGATGATTTCAGGGCTCAAACTCTCTGAAGTGGTCGCCCAATTGCCGCACTATTTTTATGTGACGCTCCAAGTGCCCTGCACCCAAAGCTTGAAGGGCAAAATGATGCGCATGTTCCTCGAAGATGCCAAAGGCAAAAACTCCTCCACGCTGGACGGGGTCAAAATTTGGCTCGATGAGTGCGATTGGGTGCTGATGATTCCCGACCAATACGGCGAGCACCTCAATCTCTACGTCCAAGCGTGCGACCACGCCAGAGGCGAGGCGATTGTGCGAAGCTACCGCGAAAAAATCGCAGAGTGGTCAGCAAACTGATGACGCACTCCTCGCTACACTTAGCGTTTGTATGGCATATGCATCAGCCCGATTATCGCAATGCCAATGGTATTATGATGATGCCGTGGGTCTTTTTGCACGCTATCAAAGATTACTATGAGATGCCGTGGTTGCTACGCAAGCACCCCCATCTCAAGGCGACGTTTAATATCACTGCACCCCTTATCGAGCAACTAGAGCTTTATAAGGCACCTTTGGAAAATGACTATTTTTTGGGACTGTGGAGCAAACACCCTACGCAATTGGAGCCGAGTGGGCGTGAATGGATGATCAAAATGTGTCGCTCGACACAGTTTGATACGATGGTGCGACCGCTTCCCCATTACGCTCTTTTGCACCCCCAAGAGCAGTTCGATGATGCTTCATTGATTGATTTGCAAATACTCTTTATGTTGGCGTGGTGTGGCAATTATGCGCGACAACATCTCCCCACCGTGACACGTCTCATCGCCCAAGGCAAGCACTACACCCAAGAGGACAAAACACTCCTGCTCGATGCGCTTGTAGCGTTTGTGGCTACGATTTTGCCCTACTATGCCGCCTTGCAAAACGAGGGGCATATTAGCGTCTCGACTACGCCCTACAATCACCCTATTTTGCCACTGTTGCTCGATATGCAAAATGCCAAACGTGCCAACACGCATGCGGTATTGCCTGCCAATCCGCTCTCGATGCGCGAAGATGCTCAAGAGCAAATTGCGCGTGCTATTACACTCTATGAGGCTACCTTTGGGCGCAAACCTTCAGGCATGTGGCCTGCTGAGGGTGCAGTGGATGAGGAGAGTCTACGCATGTACCGCGCGCAGGGTATCTCGTGGGTGGCGACCGATGAGGCGATACTCTTTGGTTCGTTGGGGCATGGCAACCGTGAGGTGCTCTATCGACCCTACAGCTATGAGGGTGTCACGATAGGGTTTCGCGACCACGCCATTAGCGACCTTATTGGTTTTGCCTATCGATTCAAAAAACCGCACGAAGCGGCAGAGCACTTCATGCACACCATTGCCCCTTTGGCACGCAGTGTCGAGGAGAGTGCGACGCTCTTTGTGATATTGGACGGTGAAAATGCGTGGGAGTTCTATCCCAATAATGGTTTGGATTTTTTCGAGGCGCTGTATGGCGCACTCTCTCGCAGTCAAACCGTACACACTGTCACCATGGAGCAGGTCACCCAAGCGCAAAAGGCTACCCCTTTGGCGCACTTGGCAACAGGGAGCTGGATAGGGGGTAATTTCGCCACATGGTCAGGGCACCCTGAAAAAAACCGTGCGTGGGAGATGATATACCAAGCCAAGCGAGATGTGGCACATCGCCTAGAGAGCGGCGCTGTCGATGAGACGACGCAAGCGCGCGTACGGTTTCACTTTTTGGCATCCCAATGCAGTGACTGGTTTTGGTGGTATGGCGATGACCACTCTACAGAGTTTGGGGTGGAGTTCGATGCTCTTTTTCGGGGGCATTTGATTGCTATTTATCGACTCTTGGAGATGGTGCCGCCCTCGGATTTGTTTACGCCTATCATCGCGCACAAAAGCAGTGCCTCTTTCATGTACAAACCCAAAACAGCCATATCACCCCATATCGATGGGCGACGTAGCACCTTTTTTGAGTGGCTTGACAGTGGGCGTATCGATGAGAGCAAGCTCTTCTCGACGATGGACAAAGCGCGTGGACCCATCGTCAAAATCAATTATGGCTATGACGATGCGAAGCTCTACGTCGCTTTCGAGGGAGAGATTGGCGATTTGCTAGCCAAGGGTGCGATGTTGCACATCTACGCCGAAGAGAGTGATGCGCAGTGGAGAGTCCCCATTGAGGCGTTGTACCAAGAGCAGGGGGTGTTTTTGGTCTGCCAAGAGCGTATCGAGATGGCGTTGGATTTGACCCTTTTTGGGAGTGTACGAAAGTTTCGTATCCGTTTTGAGATTATCGAGGCGTCCAAAATTGTCCAAATTTTGCCAGGTTTTGGCGCGCTGAACATCGATTTGGATGATACGTATGAGGACAATTGGTTTATTTAGGCTAATACAAAAAGGCAAAGCATGAAAACAGCACTACTCTTTGGAATCCATATGCATCAACCCGTCGATAACTTCGATTGGGTTATCGACCACGCTGTGAAAGTGTGTTACGCCCCCTTTTTTGAGGTGGCTAGTCGCTATCCTAGCTTCAAATTTGCCGTGCATTGTAGCGGTTGGCTACTAGAGCAAATCGCCGCCAAACACCCTGCACTACACTCGACGATGATGCAGATGGCACGTCAAGGAACCATAGAGTTTTTCACCGCTGGCTACTATGAACCCATCCTCTCAACTATCCCAAGTGTCGATAGGGTGGCGCAAATCACCAAACTCTCGCACGCCTTGACTGCCCAAAGTGGTCAAACCCCCCAAGGCATGTGGCTAACCGAGCGCGTATGGGAGAGCAGTGTCATCCCCGATGCCGCACAAGCTGGGGTGCGCTACAGCGTCATCGATGATTACCATTTTATGTGTGCAGGGTTTGAGCCTAGCACACTTGATGGCTACTACCTCACCGAAGAGGGGGGTGTCGATATGGGACTCTTCCCCATTAGCAAAAGTTTGCGCTACGCCTTGCCCTTTTTGAAAGTCTCTACTGCGATAGAGCGTATCAAGGCGTACCACCGCCTAGAAGATTCAGCGGCGATTATTTTCGACGATGCAGAGAAGTTTGGAATGTGGCCTGGAACGCACGAATGGGTCTACGCCAAGGGGTGGTTGGAGGCCTTTATCCAAGGCGTTTTGGCAGATGAGGCCATTACGCCGATGCACTTTGGGGAGTATTACAAAGCGCACAAACCGCGTGGTGTGGCTTATTTGCCCAACGTCTCCTACTATGAGATGGGACAATGGAGCCTCAATGCTGAGGATGCCCTACGTCTGGAAGGGCTCAAAAATGCGATGCCGCACGAGGAGTTTGAGCGCGTTGGGGTGAAATTCCTCAAGGGGGGAGTTTGGAAAAATTTCCTCGTCAAATACAGCGAATCCAACCGCATCCACAAACGTATGCTAGAACTTTCGCATGCACGTTTGGGTGTGAACAAGCCTGCCTTCGATGAGGCACTTTACAAGCTCCAAACCAACGATGCATTGTGGCATGGGGTCTTTGGGGGATTGTATCTGCCCAATCTTCGCGACAACGCCTATGCCTTCCTCATCGAGGCAGAGACGATTCGCTATGGCAAAACGACCGCTATCCTAGAGGACTCCAATGAGCGCGACGGCTACGCCAAAATCAAAGCAGTCACCCAAAATTTCATCCTGCGTTGGGAGAGTGCGCTTGGAGGACAACTCGTAGAATTGGACGACAAAAAGCATCGATTCAACTACCAAAACACCCTCACGCGCCGCAAAGAGGCGTACCATCACTATCTCTTCGATGCCCCAAAAGCACATGAAGAGAGCGTACAAAAAGAGGAGGGTATCGATACGATTCACAACGCCGCCGCAGCCATCGACCCTGCATTACGTGCGATGTTGCACTACGATTGGCACCTCAAACACGCCTTTATCGACCATATCGTCGATGAGAGTTTGACGGCGCTTTCGTTGTACGAAGCCTCCTACCGTGAATGGGGCGATTTTGCCAATCAACCTTTCGAAGCCTCCTACGATGCTACCTCGATACGCTTCGTGCGCGATGGCGGTATCTACGATGAGGTGCGTCACCCTACACGTCTGCAAAAGCAATTTTTCCCCTTTGCCAATGGTGTAGATTTTGCCATTGCATTGCGCAGTGAAGCACCCAAAGCGCTTTCGTATGCTATCGAGCACAATTTGCATTTCAGTGACTACACCAAACTTACCCTCAATGATCTTGCCTACAGCGGCAAAATGGCGTTTGAGTCTATGCGAGAGCTGGTCATCGTCGATGGGCATTTGGGACGACGTATTACACTTAGCTGTGATAGAGATTTTAGACTTTTGGTGGTGCCCTTGGATACCCTCTCGCAAAGCGAGCAGGGGTTCGATGTGACGATACAGGGCATTACGATTGTGATGGTTTTTGCGTGGGAGGGTGATTTGGCACTCGAAGGGCGATTGGAGATAGTCGATGTCTGAGATTCGCTACGACCGTCTGCACGATACGCATGTCATCATCGCCCCTGAGCGCCTTCATCGACCCGATTGCGGTATCGATATGGGTGACAGAGAGGGCTTGGGAGGCAAAAAGTGCCCCTTTTGCGAAGGCAACGAGGCGTTGACCCCGCGCGAAATTTTTGCCCTACGCAAAGAGGGTAGCTACCCCAATGAAAAAGGGTGGCGCACACGTGTCGTGCCCAACCTCTACCGTGCTTTGCAAATTGAGACCCCACACCGTCACCACTATGGCGCTTTTGAGCATTGGGAGGGGTTTGGGGCGCATGAGATCATTATCGATACGCCTCGTCATGTCACCTCGATGACACAATTAACGACACAGGAACTTGTAGCGTGGCTAGAGACGATGCGCGCCCGTGTGGCAGATTTGCGTCACGATAGACGTATTGCCTATATCGCGCTTTTCAAAAACGAGGGCATTCACGCAGGCGCAACCCAAATGCATCTGCATACACAGCTTATTGGATTGCCCTTCGTACCGCCGCACGACAGACATCGATTCGCGCGCTACATCGAGCACCATCGTGTCACGGGCGAGGCGCTTTTGGACACTATCGTCGCCAATGAGCTAGAGGAGCAAAAGCGTATCATCGCAAGCAATGAGAATTTTTTGCTTTTTTGCCCCTATGCTAGCGCCTATCCCTTCGAGGTGATGATAGCCGCACGACGCAATGTAGGACAAATCGACACTCTCTCCCAAGGCGCGATGGAGCAGATTGCTTCGCTTTTGGCGTTGGCGTTGGAGCGCCTACGTGGGGAGTTGGGCATTTTTGATTTCAATCTCTCTATTACCACGCCACCTCTACAGCCCAACAACACCGAAATAGCGATGCTCTCGCCCGATGAGGTATGCCGTTTTGCGTTGCGTATCATGCCGCGCCTCTATCGACACGGAGGGTTTGAGGCGGCTACGGGCATCATCATCAACCCCGTCGCACCAGAGCTTGCCGCCAAAATTTTGGCAAACACCGAGAGAGCCGATGGCTAAACGACGTCTCCTTTTTGCGGCAAGTGAAGTCTTCCCTTTTGCCAAGACGGGCGGTCTTGCGGATGTCGCTATGGGACTGCCCAAGGCGTTGCAGGCACATTTTGAGGTGACCATCGTCCTGCCACTTTACGCCTCTGTCGATAGGGCGCATTGGCATATCCAAGAGGGTGAGAGTTTGCATCTACGTATGAATGGATTGGAGCGCTCCTTCACATGGCACAGCACCATCTACGAGGGTATCGAGGTGCTTTTTGTCCACGAAGCCGCTTTGTGCGACCGACCCCATTTGTATGGCGAACCCAGCCACGATTATGAGGATAATGCGGTGCGTTTTGGGCTTTTTGACCATGCCATCGTGGCACGTTTGGAGCAGGGCGGTTTTGACGTGGTGGTGTGTAGCGATTGGCAGACGGGCTTGGTGCCACTGCTGTTGCAAGAGCGCGCCTCCTCGATACCATCGCTTTTTATGGTGCACAATCTTGCCTATCAAGGCAATTTCCCCCTCTCTCAAGCGCACGATGTGGGTATTGGTGCAGGTTATCTCAATGCCGATGGGATAGAGTTTTGGGGGCGTATGAGCTACCTCAAAGCGGGTATTTTGACCGCGACGCATGTCGTCACCGTGAGCCAGCGCTACGCCCAAGAGATTTTGACGCCTCACTTTGGGGCAGGGCTAGAGGGGTTTTTGGCGCACCATGCGCACAAAATCGAAGGTATCCAAAACGGCATCGATACAGTAGAGTATCCACGCCAAAGCGACAAAAAGAGTGCCAAAATCGAGTGGATGGCGCGTCTAGGGTGCAAAAATCCTCAACTGCCATTGGTCGTTTTTATCGCGCGCTTTGCCCACCAAAAGGGGCTGGATATGCTTATAGAGGCACTGCCACGGATGCTTCAAACGCCTTGCGCGATTGCCATATTGGGCGAGGGCGATATGCGCTACGCCCAAGCATTAGAAGCGTTGGCACCTCAATTTCCTACCCTTTTTGTCCAAGTAGGCTTCAACGAAAAGCTCTCACGAGCGCTCTATAGCGTCGCCGATTTTTTGCTCATGCCGTCGCTTTTTGAGCCGTGCGGACTCAATCAGCTCATCGCGATGCATCACGGCGCACTGCCTATCGTGCATGGTGTGGGAGGGCTTATCGACAGCGTCCAAGAGGTGACACACTTCGATGCGACACTGCCTAAAGGGGTCGGCGTAGTGTTCGATACACCCACGGCTGATGCCCTTGTGGCGGCACATGAGAGAGCCATGACTCTTTACAATGACCGTGTCTTTTATGAGCGCCTATCGATGCACAATCTCTCACTCGACTTTTCGTGGAAGCAAAGCGCCAAACGCTACCAAAAGCTCCTCGATAGGCTTATAAAGGAGGCGCACCGTGGCTAATATTTTGACGATGGATGTGGGCGGTACCCATATTCGTGCGCTCGTAGAGGGGGATGATGGGCGGCATGAGCACCGTTTTTCGACACATTTGACCCCACTGCTTCGTGCTATCGATGCACTGTTGACGCAACACAAAACTATCAATCGTATCGCTATAGCCTATGCTGGGCAAATTCACAATGGCGTCATCGTGAGCGCCCCCAATATTGCTGTGGATGAGCCTCATATCCAAGAGGCGGTTGAGAAGCGCTACAAAATACCGTTGCACATCGACAATGACCTCAAATGCGCTCTTTTGGCGCAAGCCGCCTACCATCGCAACCCCCACATCGGTGTGATGATGGTGGGTACGGGGTTAGGTGGCGCGCTCATGGATGCCAATCATGTCGTGCGTGGCGTCGAAAATATCGCCTTTGAGTTGGGGCATATTCCCTATCTCACCTCACCTTTGGTGTGTGGGTGTGGGCGTAGTAATTGCGTAGAGTTGTACGCCTCTGGCTCAGGTCTAGCCAAATGGCAGTCCTACGAAAAGCGCGACGATGCTATTGATTTGGCGGCGTGGAGAGAGGCTAATGACCCACGCTATGTGCGCTTCGAAGAGGCACTGTTGCATGCGGCAGGGACACTGGTGACCTTGGGTAATCCCAAGCTTTTGGTCGTAGGGGGCGGTATTATCGATGCCAACGGTTTCTTGGTCGATGTGCTTCATGACAAGCTCAAAAACTACGCCCTGCACCCCGCACGTAAAAATCTACAAATTGTACGAGACCGTCTCGAAGATGCCCCGCTCAAAGGGGCGAAATTACTCATGGGAGGAGTTGCTGATGTTTAATATTTTGTTCGCCGCTGCGGAGGTCGAGCCCTACGCCAAGACGGGAGGGCTAGCCGATGTCGCAGGGGCACTGCCCAAGGCACTCAAAGCCCTAGGACACGATGTGCGCGTGGTGATGCCACGCTATTGGGGCGTCGATAGAGAGCGCTACAAACTCACCCTCATGGAGGGCGCGCTAGGTGTCGAGATGGGCATCATGGGGACACAATGGGCGGGGGTCTATGAGGGTCGCATGGGTGAAGTGCCTGTCTATTTTATCGAGCACGAGGGGTATTTCGGGCGCAAGGGATTGTACGATGAGGGGGGATTTTCTTACATCGATAACGACAATCGCTTTATCTTTTTTGCCAAGGCGGTGATGCAGTTGGCAAAAAAATTGCGCTTCCATCCGCACGTCGTACACGCTAATGATTGGCACACCGCGACGTTGCCGATACTCCTTAATACCACCTATGCATTTGATAGCGATTTCGCCCATGCAGGCGCGATGCTCACCATCCACAACATGCAACACCAAGGCAAATTTTACGAAGGGGCGATGAACGTGCTAGACGTGGGGTGGAGCCACTTCAACGCCGATGAGCTAGAGGAGTTTGGCGGTATCAATTGGCTCAAAGGCGGCATCGTCCACGCCGATGTCATCACCACGGTCAGCCCCAAATATGCGCGCGAAATTCAGACAAGCGAGTATGGTTGGGGACTAGAGGGGTTGCTACAGCGCTACAGCTACAAACTCCACGGTATTCTCAATGGTGTCGACTATACGCAATGGAATCCTGCGGTTGATAAGCATATCGCAACGCCTTATGACATCGATACCTTAGAGGCAAAAGCCGCCTCCAAAAAGGCGCTTCAAGAGGAGTTCGGTCTAAGCGTGCGCGCCGATGTGCCACTCATTGGGATGGTGGGTCGATTGGCGCACCAAAAGGGCATCGAGCTATTGGCGCAAAGTCTACATGGATTGCTTCATATGGAGGTGCAAATCGTCGTGCTTGGTGCAGGCGAGACGTGGGCAGAGCACTTTTTGAGCGATGTGGCGGCGCGTTTTGGGGATAAATTTCGCTGTTATATTGGGTATCGAGATGACCTTGCGCACCGTATCGAGGCGGGGAGCGATATGTTCTTGATGCCTTCGCTTTTTGAGCCGTGCGGACTCAATCAAATCTACTCTCTACGCTACGGTACACTCCCTATCGTGCGCGCTACGGGCGGACTAGACGATACCGTGGAGAACTACAACCCAGCTACGGGAGAGGGGAACGGGTTCAAGTTTTGGGATGCTTCGTGGCAAGCCCTCACAGGTACGGTGGCGTGGGCTATCGATACCTATGTGAACCACCCTGACCACTTCACGGCTATGCAAAAGCGCGCAATGGCGGCACGCTTCGATTGGCACAAGGCGGCACTAGAGTACACCGCGCTTTATGAGCGTATCGTCGCACATCGACACCACACCTAAAAAGGAGTCACCATGCACTACCCTATCTACTACGACGTGACACGTTTGGGCGAGATGGATATCTATCTCTTCGCCCAAGGCACGCACACCAAGCTCTACGAAAAACTAGGCTCTCACGCGATGACGCGCCAAGGGGAGGCGGGATTTTATTTCGCGGTGTGGGCGCCCAATGCGCGCTATGTAAGTGTACGCGGTGATTTCAATGATTATGACCCCGCTACTCATCCCCTCAAACGCCGTGAGGATGCCTCGGGTATTTGGGAGGGCTTCATCGCCCATCTGCCCCAAGGACTCACCTACAAATACCGTATCGAGTCGCAGTTTCACGACATCGTACATGACAAGACTGACCCTTTTGGAAATTTCAGCGAAAAGCCCTCTGCTTCAGCGTCACGTCTGTGGTCCATCGAGGGGTATGCGTGGAGTGACAGCGCATGGATGGCTAAGCGCGCCAAGCACAACGCCCATACTGCGCCCATCAGCGTCTACGAGATGCATGTAGGCTCATGGCGACGCAAGGTCGAGGAGGATAATCGCTACTTGACCTATCGAGAGCTTGCCCAAGAGCTGGTGCCCTATCTGGTCGAGATGGGGTATACGCATGTGGAGTTTATGCCGCTCACAGAGTTTCCTTTTCGAGGGTCGTGGGGGTATCAAGCGGTGGGCTATTTTGCCCCTACGGCACGCTTCGGTGAACCGCAAGATTTGATGTATCTCATCGATACCCTTCACCAAAACGGTATCGGCGTGATATTGGACTGGGTGCCTTCGCACTTCACCGTCGATATGCACGGGTTGGTCAATTTTGACGGTACGGCACTCTATGAGCATGCCGATCCGCGTCAAGGGTTTCACCCTGAGTGGGGCAGTGCGGTCTTCAACTATGGACGCAACGAAGTACGCGCCTTTTTGATCAGCTCCGCGATGTTTTGGCTCGAAAAATACCACATCGATGGTATTCGTGTCGATGCCGTAGCGTCAATGCTCTACCTCAACTACGCTAGAACAGAGGGTGAATGGGTACCCAACGCCCACGGAAGCAACGAAAACCTCGAAGCGGTCGCCTTTCTCAAACAGCTCAATACCACGCTCTATGGTGCTTACAACGATATTTTGATGATTGCCGAGGAGTCTACGGCGTGGCCGATGGTGACGGGGCGCGTCGATGCAGGGGGCTTGGGCTTTGGTCAGAAATGGAACATGGGGTGGATGCACGATACACTCAAATATATGAGCCGCGACCCCATCCATCGACAGCATCACCACCACCAGCTCACTTTTAGTATGTGGTATGGGTTTGATGAGCAGTTTATGTTGCCTTTGAGTCACGATGAGGTGGTCCATATGAAAGGCTCTCTCATTCGCAAAATGCCTGGGGATACCAACCAAAAATTCGCCCATCTACGCGCGCTTTTTGCCTATATGATGGCGCACCCAGGCAAAAAATTGCTCTTTATGGGGGGCGAATTTGGGCAGTATGCAGAGTGGAATTTCGACGCGAGTTTGGATTGGCACCTCTTGGGCGAAGCGCGTCACGAGGGGCTTCGACAGATGTTATCGAAGCTCAATCATCTCTACCGCAAAGAGCGCGCACTGCATTGGTTTGACCACAAGCGCGAAGGGTTTGAGTGGATAGATGATTTGGATTATCGCGGTAACACCATCGCCTTTTTGCGCAAAAGCGACGTGCCTGAAGAGTCCATCGTCGTGGTGTGCAATTTCGCCGATGTGACACGCAGTGGCTATCGCATGGGCGTGCCGTGGGAGGGCGAATATGTCGAGATATTCAACTCCCAATACGCCCAATTCCAAGGGTGGGACATCACCAATCCACACCCGATTGCCACCACCCGTGAGGTCACCTTCGCACGTCCCTATACCCTCACGCTCACGCTACCACCGTTGGGCGTGGTCTATTTGAAACGTAAACTCTAAAGGCACGTAGCATGGAGCCTCTGCACATAATACACCCCCTCTTTGAGGCGCACATCTTGCCCCAAGGAGCGCAAATCATCGCCTTTACACCGCGTGGTGGCGCGCCCTTTTTGTGGTCTGCATCGCTAGAGACCTTTGTCGCGGGCAAACCTTTTCGTGGAGGTATCCCCATCTGCTGGCCGTGGTTCGGGCGAGTGCGTATGCCTGCACACGGTTTTGCTAGGACGATGGTGTGGACGCTTGTGGAGCGTATCGAGACACCTTTGGAGGTGAGACTCGTGTGGCAATTGAGCGATGACGAGACGACGCGCGCGGTGTGGGATTATCCCTTTACCTTGCGTCTGGAGATGGTGCTTTCGCAACGCCTAGCACTGACGCTCTATGTCGATACGTTGGTCGCTACGACCGCGGCACTGCACACCTATGTGGCGGTGGAGGATGTGCGAAGTGCCACGATTACAGGATTAGGCAGTGACTATTACGATGCCCTCCAAGGCAATACATTTTGCAGTGACGCGCCCACTACGCTGGTCATCGAGGGCGAAATCGACAGAATCTACCCGCATGCACACAGCACCACGCAACTCCAAACCCCTCAACGCACCCTGCACATCGCGCACCAAGAGGCAAGTGACGTAGTGGTGTGGAACCCGTGGAAAAAGCTCGACGACATGAAGCAAGGCGAGCAGATGCACATGCTCTGTATCGAGAGCGCCCGTATCCTCACACCCCTGCAAAACACAGATTCGCTGGGGGTGGTGATGGAGTGTGAAACGCGCAATGAGCCATAAAGGCAAGATGGAAATGAAGATTGCATTGTTGCTTCAAAGCACATATGTAGTGCTACTATTGATTACAATATTTTTTATGTATAGCAATCTCTCTTTTTTGAATGATAGCATTGATATTTATTGGATATTTTTTATCATATTTTTTACGTTGCTTTTTTTGATTAGCTTGTTTGTATACAAAAATAGATTATTTAATATCATGGTAGGTTCAGTTTTTGTGCTAGTAATTGTTGGCATATTTTATTCAAGAGGAATAATTTCTATAGGATATTCGATGATTGAAGAAAAGATAAATACTACTAAAATTGTTGGTAAATACGAAATAAGAAATGATAAATATTATGTAAAAAATAGAATTTATGGCACTTTTTCTCACACATACTATAATCTTGTTTTATCAAAAGAAATTGATTCATTTTATATTTTAGAAAAACAACTGTTTGTGAGCAATGTTTTCGATATTAAGGATGATAAACTATTTAGATATGAAGTTGATACTAAAAATTCAAATATATATTTTTCAACTTTTTATAATAATGAATTGATTGATAAATATGCTATAGAGTAAAAATATTGTAATTTCGTACAGATTCTTTGTATCTAGCAATGCCATAAGATTAGGCGTAGTGAGACAATTTAATCTACGCAAGCCCCATACTCTTTCCCTGCAAAGCAGTATAATACCTCCATCTATGCACAAAGGTAGTATATGTTATCAAAAGCAACTATAGGAATAAAGGCAAAGTGGAAATGAAAAAAATAGTAAGTTTCATTTTTTTGTTATTGTTCACGAATCAATTATTTGCACAAGAAATAAAAAAAGAGTATTTTTACAAAAACTCGAATTTGCTTGTGAAGTTTAAAAAATTAGATGGCTATAAGATATGGATAGAAATTTTCGATGGCAAAAATAATAAATTGTTTAATAAATATATAGAGGCAGATTATCAGGGATATCCCGAGATAAATTTTATTGATTTGAATAATGATAAAGAAGTTGATATTTTTATAAAGTTCAGTGGAGATGGTGAATATATGCCATACATATTAATTAGTAACAAAAATACTTTTATTGAAGCTCTGCCTGCATTGACTTTTATTTTCGATTATGACACCTACAATGCACCAATAAAAATATCAGATATAAAAAATGAGTTTGCATTAAAAAAATTTGAAGAGATGAAGTACAACTCTTTAATATTTGATAACTTGTCAATAAATGGTGTGATTTATAGAAATGTAATTTTTGATTTAAATGAAGAAGGGCTGAAATATCATCAAAGAGAGTGTAAGTCTGATTGTGGTCGAGTAAAATGAGTTACAAAGAAATCAAAAAATATGCATTGTTGGAACAATTTTTTGAGAAGGTTAGTTATAGAAGAATATGTAAATTTGTGTATGGATTCGCTTTCGATGGAACATGGTATATATGCGATATATATGGCGAAAAGTTTTTTAAATGGGACTTTTTGCAACGTAGACAACTTTTTTTAGAGTTAGTAGCGTACAGTATGGAACAAAAAAAGATAAAGTTCGGAAGAAAAGCATCCCCTTTTGGCAAGTCGTATGCGTGGGATGAATCTACAAGTATTGAAGATACGATTGCATATTTGGAAAAAGGCTTCACAAAGAGTGAAGAAATATTTACTTATAGTACTAATGAGAAAATTAAAGAGGTACAAGAAAATTTTAAAATTGACTCTAATAATTGGATGAAAGAAGTGCTGGAATATCCAAAAGAAAATATCGATATTGGTATGTATGGTTATTTTTTTAGTTATGCTCCATGGCTCTTTTTTTGGCATGAAGAATCTCAATCTTGGATTGAATCCTAAATAATCATACAAGCCCCGTACCCTTTCCCTACAAAGCAGTATAATCCTCTATTTATGCACAAAGGTAGTATATGTTATCAAAAGCAACTACAGACATAAAAGAGCAAGAACTCTCACAAGCGTTCGAATCGATATGTGGTATTGGTCAAATCGGCGCACGCACCCTCAAAGAGCACCTAGAGGAGAAGGCGTGAAAGAGGTATTCGACGATGTGATGCAAAAAATGGTGATACTTTGATATAATTTTTGTGTCATATGATATAAAAATTATAGCAATGGAGGGGAGAATGTTAGAGCCGCTTTTGGGGACGATAAACCGTGAATGGGTCTTGCAATATATACTTGTTTTTGAAGAGGGGTATGCTAGAGAGATTGCACGATTTTTTGATGTACCACTTCCTTCTATCCAAAATCAGTTAGAGAAATTAGAGCAGGGTGGAGTCTTTTTGAGCAAAATGTCTGGCAAAACTCGGCGCTACTTCTTTAATCCTCGCTACGCTTTTTTGGGAGAGCTAACGGCACTTTTGGAAAAGGCACGACAATTCTATGAGCCTCAGATGCAAGCTAAATTCACCCTACAGCGCATGCGTCCACGTAGACCCGAGAAGCCTTTGTGAAATCGATAAAAGAGATGAGTATGATGGAATTGGGGGGATATTTATGCGATGCACTCCTTGCGCAGGATATTTCTGTGGTACTTTCAGGCGGTTCATGTGTAGAGATTTACAGTCGAGGTGAATATACCTCCTATGATTTGGATTTGATAAATCAATACAATACGCAGTTCAAAAAGATAAAAAGCGTGATGGAGAGACTGGGATTCAAAGAGAAGAGTCGTTATTTTGTGCATCAAGAGACGCATCTTTTTGTAGAGTTTCCATCAGGGCCATTGGGGGTCGGTGATGCTCCTGTGAGCGAAATTGCACACATTGAGACCGAAGCGGGTGTACTTAGATTGCTGACGCCTACGGATTGTATCAAGGACAGATTGGCAGCCTATTATCACTGGAATGATGAACAAAGTCTCCAACAAGCAGTTTGGGTAGCCCAACAAAATCCATTTGATAGAGACAATATCGAAGTATGGTCTACAAAAGAGAACGCTCAAACAAAATTCAAAAAGTTTGTAAAAACGCTTGATGAGATGCAAAAATGATAATGCTTTGACGTATTTTTATCACGCAATATATAGGATTGGAAACAAATGAATGTATAGATTTTTAAAGTATATGTTAATAGTAATGACACTAATTATTCTTGCATTTCAAGTTCTTTTATATAGAATAGAATTTACACGTAACGGTTTTTATTCTGATACACATTATGTAACT